>CAVCKO010000006.1:0-76877 GCA_963602825.1 Treponemataceae bacterium
CTTGGGGACGTTCCTTTTGTGCCGGCACTTTAGGAACGTCCCCAAGTGCCGGCAGAAAAGGAACGTCCCCAAGTGCCGGGTGGTCGTATTAGGAGTATCATCGTCTGCGCAAATTAGCATTGAAGCGCATATAAGAGATTGAGAGCGTATGGCTGATACCGCATCTTAGCACATTGACATGACGACCGGCTCGCTGTGGCGCAACATTCCCCTGTTCGCCTTTCCCGTTGCCGCGACAAGCATCCTCGAGCAACTGTCGAACCTCATCGCCACAGTCATTATCGGCAACTTCTCGGGCGACCAGGGAACCCTGGCCATGGCGGCGGTCGGCTCCAACGTTCCGCTTACCAGCCTGATGATCAACCTGTTTATCGGCCTGTCGCTCGGCTCCAACGTGGTTATCGCCAACGCCATCGGCCGCAACGACCAAAACATGGTCAAGCGCGCCGTCCACACCTCAATCCTTATGGCGCTCGTGGGCTTTGTCGTCATCGCGCTCGGCGAGCTATTTGCCGAGCCCATGCTCGCCTCGCTCAATGTTCCGGCCGAGACCATGCCGCTCGCTTCACTCTACCTGCGCGTCTTTTTGCTGAGCATGCCCTCGATCTTGCTCTACAACTTCGAAGCCGCCATCTTCCGCTCCGTCGGTATCACCCGCATGCCGCTCCAAGCGCTCGCCGTGTCCACCGTCCTCAATATTGGCCTGGACCTCATCTTTGTTCCCGTGCTCCATTGGGGCGTGGCAGGCGTCGCTATCGCCACCGCCATCGCCTATACGACGAGTGCCGTCACGCTCTTTATCCGCCTGCTCAAGACCGACTCCGTCGTCCGCGTCACCCCGCGCGAACTGGCCATCGACCCTGTCGCCCTCAAGCGCATCGTCAAGATTGGCCTGCCCGCCGGTATCCAGAGCGCCGTCTTTGCCGTCGCCAACATCATTATCCAGTCTGCCATCAACAGCCTGGGCACCGAGGTCATGGCAGCCTCCAGCGCGGCAATGAGCCTAGAGTACGTGTGCTACAACCTACTCAACAGCTTTAGCCAGGCCTGCACCACCTTTGTGGGACAAAACCACGGCGCGCGCCAGATCGACCGCTGCACCAAGACGCTCAAGGTCTGCCTGGTCGAAGGCGGCATTGTCGCGCTCACCACCATCGTCATCATTGTCGGTCTGGGGCGCGAGATCCTGTCGCTTTTCAACAGCGATCCCAATATCGTCTCGATCGGCTATATCCGCGTGTGCTCGATCTTCCCTGCATACGCCTTTAGCATGTTCTACGAAAACATGTCCGGCTACCTGCGCGGCTTTGGCATCTCGCTCATGCCCGCCCTCATTACCATGATCTGCGTCTGCGGCATTCGCTTCTACTGGGTGTTCTGCGTGTTCCCCAACTTCCGTACCTTTGCGAACATCATGATGGTCTACCCCATCAGTCTGGGAACCACGGCGTTCTTTATGGTCGTAGCCGTGCTGCTCTGTCACCCCGCGCGCACCTACCGCCTGGCCCAAGCCAAGGCAGAGGCGCGCTAGACATAAACCCCCAGGCGCCGCGCAATCGCTAATTGACGATATGCGAGCTCATGTAGTCGATAAAGCGCCTGGTGGCAATGGGCATGGTGTCCCAGCTGCGCCAAGCCGCCACCACGTCGCGCGAAGGGGCATGCACGATGGGACGCACGCGAATATCGGCCCGCATGCCCTCGACGGTACGGCGGTAGAGCATACTCACGCCTAGGCCCTCCTCCACCATCGCCATAATGGTGTAATCGTCGGTGACCTCGCTCGTTACATGCGGCGATAGCCCGTGCGCGGCAAAGGCATCGAGCACCAGGCTCTGCTCGCCCTCATCCAGCAACACAAACGGCTCGGACGCTAAATCGGCGAGCGTCACTTTTTCCTTTGCCGCCAACGGATGCGCCGCCGGCAAGAGCGCCACCAGCTCGTCGTGATACACCACGCGCTTCTGGAGCCCCGCGGTAAACCCACGTGCCGTAAAGCAAAAATCAACCACGCCATCGTGCACCCATTGGGCGTTGCGCGTGTAATCGCCCTGCTTGAGCGTAAAGTGCACGCCCGGGTGCAGCGTTCCAAAATCGCGGATCACGCGCGGCAGCACGGTTCGGCTCACGTTGGTAAACGTCGCAATGCGAATGTCGGTCGAGGACAGGCCCAGCAGCTCCTGGCGTTTACCCTCGAGTTCGGCCTCGGCCGTCACAATCTGGCGCAGATACGGCAAGTACTGTTTGCCGTCGCGCGTAAGCGAAACACCCTGCTTGCCGCGCTCAATAAGCGTGGTGCCCAGCTCGCGTTCGAGCGCTTTGACGGCCTGGCTCACCGCGCTTTGCGTATAGCCCAGCTCATCGGCCGCGCCCTTCAGGCTGCCGCGATCGACCACCATACACACAATCTGATACCGGGATGCCATCTTGCCTCCACAACGATGCAGCCGTAAAACGTTTTGCCAGCGCTTTTCGCGCCTACTTTAGCTTTGCTTAATCATACGTAAGATACATTCGTTTTACTACATCCATATCTGGGAGCAGAATCCTTTGTGCGAAACCGTTCTGTAACAAAAGGAGTCCCATGGATCGCAAAAAAGCAATCGCGCTCTCATTTTCCGTTCCCGTCGCATGGGGCTTTTCGTACCCCCTTATGAAGATTGGCATGGACAGCATGAACGCCACGAGCATCGTCGCGCTGCGCTGCATCATCGCCTTCGCGGCCTGTCTGCTGCTCTTCCATAAGCGCGCCTTCCGCATCAACCGCGACCTTATGGTCCGCTCCGCCATCATCGGCGCCATCATGGCAACTGAGCTCACCTGCATGTGTTTAGGCTCTAGCCTCACCTCCGCCTCCACCGCCGGCTTTTTGCAGAGCCTGACGGTCGTGATCGTGCCGTTTGCCAACGCCGCCCTGTTGCGCCGCGCCCCCGAGCGCAAGGTGCTCGTCGGCACCGCCATCGTCACCTGCGGCATGCTGCTGCTCTCGGGCGCCGACTTTACCAGCCTCAACCCCGGCGCGATCATCATGCTGCTCTCGGCCTTTGTGTATGCCGGCCATATCATCGTCGCCAAGCGCTTTGTCGAGGAAGTCGACCCCCTGGGCCTGGGCGTTTGGCAGCTGGGCTTTGCCGGTCTGTTCTCGGGCATTGCCGCATGCGCTTTTGGCGGCTTTACGCTCCCCGGCACCCCGAGCGAGATCGTGGTTGTCGTCGCCCTCGCACTCATCTGCTCGGCCTACGGCTTTATCACCCAGACGCTCGTGCAGCCTCACGTGCCCGCCGAGACAACCGGCTTCGCCTTCTCGCTGGAGCCCGTCTGCTCCGCCGTCTTCTCGTTCTTCCTAGTTGGCGAGGTCCTGAGCCCCATCGCCTTCTTTGGCGCCGCCCTCATCCTCACCGGCGTCATGGTGGCAACGGTCGAGCTTCCGTGCCTTCGCGCCCGCAGCCATGCTCGCATGGCCGGAACGCCCGAGCACGTCTCCTAATCCCCGCTCCTCGCACAGTCGCAGCGTAAAGGCCATCGGACGCCCTTACAATAGATGCCAGCAAAGCATCTGCCGCAAAGGAGCTCCATGGACACCGCAACTCGCGACCGCAACATAGCAACTTGGTTGGGCGATGCGCCTCAGCCGGTACGTGACACCACGAACCAGTTGCTCGAGCGCATCGCCCTTTTGCGTGCCGAGCAGACGATCTACCCGGCGCAAGATGACATTCTCAATGCCCTCGCCTACACGCCGGCAGACCAAGTCAAGGTCGTTATCTTGGGGCAAGACCCGTATCACGGACCCAACCAGGCCATGGGGCTGTCGTTCTCGGTTCCCGCGACTCAGACCAAGCTACCGCCGAGCCTGCGTAACATCTATAAGGAGCTCAATGCGGACCTGGGCTGCCCCATCCCCGCCACGGGTGACCTAACGCAATGGGCGCAGCAGGGCGTCTTGCTCCTTAACACCACGCTCACTGTGCGTGAGCATGCCGCCAACTCACACGCCAAGCTAGGCTGGAGCACCCTGACCGACTACGTCATCGAGCGCTGCTGCCTGTTGCCGCAGCCCGTAGTCTTTTTGGCCTGGGGACGCTTTGCCCAGCAGATGGTCGAAGGCAAGCTCGCCGCAACCGGCACGGGCGAGGCGACCGGCAAGTTCTGCCTGGCCTCCACGCACCCTTCGCCGCTTTCGGCCAACCGGGCCACGGCGGAGCTCTCGGCTTTTATGGGGTCGCGCCCCTTCTCGGCCACTAACCATCTGCTCGAGCAAAACGGCAGCAGCCCCATCGACTGGGGCTGCCTCACTCAATAACGCGCCTAATCGGCGATCCAATACTGCGGGTAGTTGTTGATATCGATGGGAGCGGCAAGCTCGCTGATATCGCTAATGGCCTCCATGCCCATCAGCGAGCGCAGGCGGTTCTCGCAGTCCATAAGTGGCTCGTTCACTGCCTTATTGAGCACATCGAATGTCGGCGACTCAAATGTATCCATGTTGACGTTGCTGAACCACTTGCTCTCGACGTAGTCAAGCTCCTCGTCGTCTGCGGTAATCCCCACCATCTGACGAGACCGCGTCTTGAGCAGCAGTTCGCGATCGGCCTCGGCAACATTGAGCGTCACACTACCGCCAAACGAGAACGGCGTGTTCTCCATCCCGCCCAGCAACTCCGGCAGCGGACAACCAGAAGGCAGCGTCACCGTCACACCACTACAGCCGATAAACGCGCCGCTTTGGATGCCGACCACCTTATCGCACAGCACGATCTCGGTAAGATTCGAGCAGCGCGAAAAGGCATTCGAAGCGATTACGGTTGGACCCGTCAACACTCTCGACAACTCAGCCTGCTCAATGTCGGACGGCGCCGAGACCAGTGTGGCGGTTCCGCCGCCATTGTCCTCGATCTTCCATTCAGTGTTCTCGGGCACATCACCGCCCGTTTTGATAACCGTAGACGCCTCAACCAACGGCAGCCCCATCATGGCGCGCAAACGGTTCTCGGGCTCCAGCAGGTTCTCGGCCATCTGTGCCTCGACCACCTCAACCGTCGGCTCTGGGCCCACCCCCATATAGAAGTCCATGAACATATTCCAATAGACTTCTTCGAAATAGGCATCGTAGTCGTCGTAGCCAATAAAGCCGTAGACCCAGGTGTTCAGGTAGTCCTGCTCCATGCCGCTCGGCACCGACAGACGAATGCGGCTCGCCTCCTCCTCGGCGTCAGTCGCGCCGTCAAAGAAGAAGCCCACACCCGGCGACGGATAGCCCAGCGTCGCAATGCCGGCGCCGACCGTCAGGCTCGTAAAGTTAGCATCACTGCCAAACACCGAGGACGCCAAATAGTTTTGAGAGCCCAGGCCCGTGGCGCTATCGTAGTCGCCATTGCTGTCCGCCACGAACGATGCGCTCGTGAGTCTGAGGCAATTAGTAAATGCCTGGTCGTTGACCTCGAGCGTTGCCGCATGGAGCGACGCGGACGTAAGGTTCGTACAGCCGTCGAACGCCGAAACGCCGACCGTGATGTCGTTTTTGGGAAGATCGATATTCAGGTCGCCGGCGATACCGGAGTTCCTAAAGGCATAGCGGTCGATGTATTCCAGATTGGGCGCCGAAGACCAGTCGATGCTCCACGAGCCGCCAGTTCCTTCAAACGCACCCGGCAGGTCCTTGGCACCGGACGAGGAATAGCCGCCAAAGATCTCAATCGTACTCGGCAGCAGATCAATCGTACCGCTAAGCTCCGAGGGAGCACCGAGCAGAATGCTGGGCTTGCCCTCTTCGTCGCCTGCGTAGTATCCGTAGAGCAGGGTGGCGTCGTCACTTTGGGCATCGCAATCAAAATCGTAAATACCCTTGATGGTGGTAAAGCGGCTGTCATAGCCCTGAATCTCGCCATCGCGCGCATACCAGGTGCAGCCAGCCGGGTTGGGATTCTCGGTCGTGGCAAAGACGCCCTTTTTGGCACGCGACGCCACAAAGCCCAGACCCGTGCAGCCCTTAAAGGCGTCGGCCCCCACCTCGATGCTATCGGACGTGCCGATAAACACGCCCTGGAGGTTTTTGCAGTTCTCGAACGCGTTGCGACCGATCTCGCTCGTGCGCTCACCCAGATTGACAAACGTAAGCTCTTCATCGCCCGAGAAGGCGTACGGCGCAATGCTATCGACCTCGAGATGTTTGCCGTCGTCGGTGAGCAGGGTGCCATCAAAGGTCGCAGGCAGGTTGCCGTCCTCGTCGCCAGCAGCAGACAGCAAAATCGTCTTGCCGCCGTTGTCGTAATACAGGTATCCCTCCTGCGACAGGCTCATCTTAATCACGCGCGCATTGGGCGCGCCGGCGGCCGCCTTATGCTGCTCGGCATACGCAACTTGGTCATCCGTAGCACACACGATAGTCTGCACGGAGCCGCCCGCAAGGCAGCCATCCTCAAACGTAATCTCGTCGCCAAACCACGGCATAAGTACCAACGTATCGACCGAAGTATTGCCCGTAAAAGCGCCTTTGAGGATCTTGTTGGAAATCTGCACCAAGGCGGTATTGGAACCCGTATCGAGCACGTAGCACAGGTCGCTTTCGAGCTGCGAGTTCATGTTGTACACCAGACCCTGCGAGTACATGAGCTGGACGTTGGGCTGGCTTGCAGGCGTTATATACACGCTGTAGGCGTCCTCCAACTCGCTCGCATGCTCGGCGATGAAATCGAGCAGGATGTCATCGTCAACGACAAGGGTGCAGTCCTGCAGATTGCCCACGTCAATCTGGGGCAGTTCACCCTCTTCGGTCGCATGCAGCACAATGCGATCGAGTTTATTGCGGTCGGGAATGACAACCTTGGTAATATCGGCACTCACATCGAACTCACGCGTGTTATACGGAACGCCCAGATACTCCTGCCCATCATGAGAGGTCAGGATGCCTTCGTCGGTAGCCGCATAGACAGGATTGTCCGCCGCGACGCGATAGGCGTCGAGCACCTGAAAGCCGGCGTTGACGTTGACGTAGTACACCGAAGATGGCAGCTCAAGGTTGTTGACCTGCCAGGTAAAGCCTTCGCGCTGGCGGCTATCGGTATAGGCGTCGACCGCCTGCACGCCTTGCGGAACACTCAGGGTCTCGACACCGCCATCAATCGACACTGCTGCCTCATCGACATCGACGAGCGTCTGCAGGCGCGAACTATTTTGGCCGGAAGGATCATCGCTCAGACTGTAGTCATCCTCGAGGGTATAACCCTGGAAACGCACCTTGTAGGCGGAATCAATCGGAGCAACGTCGCCGGGAACGACTACATGACGACCGGGCGTCAACGTATAGAAATACGGAATATACGCCTCGTTCTCGCGCCAGCCCAGCAGAAGGGCATTGAGGTACCCCTCCGAATCGACATGGCCCGTCTGCTTCATAAAGGCTTCTTGCGCATTAACGCCCAGCAGATTCGCCTTGGAGCTCATTGAGCTCCAAATTACACTGCGTTGTCCCAACGAATCGGGCTGACCGACCACAAAGAGGCACGACTGCGCCGGCTTGATGGTAACGGTGCGTGTCGTCCACGCTGCATCCTGCGACAGGCGCAGCGAAACACTCACTGTCAGTGGCTGGCCCGAGCACAGCACCGGATTCTGCTCGCCGGCAGCGTTAGTCCACGAGTTAACGCGAAAGTACGGGAACGTGGCGAATTCGTCCTTGGTGCAAGAAAGGAAATAGCCGATGGGGTCGCCTCCCCAATGGACATCCATAGCACAGAACAGGGTCCAAGCATCGAGCATCTGGCCGTCGTAGATCGCATCCGTCTTGAGCGCGATTTCCACTTCGGCAGGCTCTACCACACCGGTGCTACCGTTAAATTGCACAAATTGTTGCATATCACCATTAGGCGCACCCTTTTGAGGCGTAGGATCCTGCAGCAGGTACTTATAGGAATTCGCTGTCGAGCTGTTCGAGCCGCCTGCACCAGATCCACCACCGGTGCCAGAACCGCCTCCACTACCGCCGTTGCCGCCCGCGCCGCCACCAGCGTTGATCACGGGACCAAGAACGCCACCCGCAGAGGCACCGCCACCCGTTCCATTGCCGCCCGCGCCTCCTGCAACCGTTACGCCGGAGCCATTGGCATTGCCCGTAACGTTATAGGCAGTCGTTCCGCTTTGGCTCGTCAAATTGGTCTGCGTCGGCACATCGGCAAGCGAGGCCTCCTGCTCGCGGGCGCTCGTTTCTTCACGATCGCTCTGGTCGTCGTGCCGATTCGCCTCGGCGGCGGTCGAAGTCGAACTGATTCGATAGGCCTCGTCAGATGCGGCATCACCATGGGCATAGGTCGCAATATATGAGGAAGGGTCAAAGTTCAGGCCATTTTGTGCCAGCTCAAACGCACCAACGCCAAATGCACCGACTGCTGCCACCGAAGCCGCCACGGCAACTATGCGCGAGGCAGAGGGCAGCGCAACGCGGTGCGTAAGTTGATCGACAACGCGCTCGCCAGCACCCTGCGAGCGCTCGCCCTGGGGCTTTTTAAGACGTGCGGCGGCGGCGCTTTTGCGCGAGGCCATATGTTGAGGCTTCTTAGATATCACGCAGATCTACTCCCTCTATAACGCATACAGCACGCAGCGACGGAAGTGTTCAATTACATTCTTTGGCGCCGGCATGTTCTGATGCAGACGCTCGGCAAAGCGGCGAAGGGTGCGCAGCTCGTTGGGCTTAAGCGCACGCCCGCCAAAGGCATAGGCCTGGTAAAGCTGAATAACTCGAGTGTATTCCCGAGAATCAATTGTCGGGAACGTCTGGGCAAAGGCAGCAAGACAATCGAGCGGCTTGGTTTCATCAAAGTCCGCAACATCGCTCTGCTCCAGCACCAGCACCAGATACCTATAGAGGGTCGGCACGCAAATGTCTTGATTGTCGTTCGCAATGTCTTGCGCGCGACGATACCGAAGCGCGAACATGCGAACGAGCAGGACAAGTGCCACGGAGGCGACCAGGGCCAACACAACGGCCCCGACCTTAACCACAGCGGGCACCTTACGCGATTCGGCGGCAGATTTGTCGCGCTTTTTCTGGGCCTTGCCGGCGACCGCGCCCACATCGAGCGTCGTGTCGTCGGTTCCGTTACTCCATGCCTCACCCACGTCAACAATCTTGTCGGCATCGAGCGTTTGGCTGTAGTATCCGGGCGTGACCTCGATGGGAGTCCAGCCCTGGCCATCCAGATACACCTCGGTCCAGGCATGGGCATCGGCAGCCGTCAAGTAAAGCGTACTGCCGGAATGATATGCGCGGGCGATTCGTTCGTCCGAAGCCCGATACCCCTCGACATAGCGCGCTGGAATCCCCTGCGACCGAAACGCAAGCGTTGCCACCGTGGAAAAATAGGCCGAATTGCCCTCGTGGGCCGTACCCAAAAACCACTTGGTGAACGTCCCGGCTTCGGCATATGTCGGCGGATTATCCGTATCACTTGCAAGCGCAGAAAGCATGGTACGCACACGGCTAACGACAGCCGCCTCCGATACATTCGCGTTCGCATCCCAGCTATCGCTCGCGAACAGGTACTCCTCGACTGCGCCGCGCTCGTCATCGTCTATATCCAGATAGTGCTCGCGGACAAAGGAGGCATAGACCCGTTCACTCTTTGCGTACGCGCTCTTCGACGATGCTAGCCACGTCGAATCGGTAATGGCGCTCGCCGCGGGCACATCGTCCACGATTACCGCATATGTCTTCGAAGGCATCAAGCCGGAGCACGTAATCGTAGAGCCGGTAAGCATTGCATCGACACCGCTTAGCGAACGCAGCGTATAAGGCGCATAGGCGTATCGGCGGTTGGCACCCGAAGCGTTGACCGAGATCTTTGCCGTCTCGACGGCATCTTTGCCCTCGCGCTCTGCCGTGGTATCAAATGCCGCACGCTGCTCGGCGACTGTCAGGCCATTCTTCCGCATCCATTCGCGCACACCAGACCATTCGCCCTCATAGGACACCCAATCCCCGCGATGCCAAGAGGTGCCATCGAACGTACTGCCCACAAAACCCTTCATGAGCAGGTCGTCGCCAAGTGCCCTGTCTGTCGTAAGCGACAAGGTGGTCGTAGTGCCCTCATTCATATCCGACGCCTGGGAAAGGTCACCCTCGGGCAACGTGTCGCTACCAAATCGGAACTCCTCGATAGCGCCGAAAACCGCTGAAGACATGGTGGACAGCGCAGGAATAGGCTGCACAAAGGCAGATGTCAGTGAGAACAGGATGCCGCAGGCGGCGCAAAGGCCACCGAGTCCGACAACAACCTGGGTCAGCCGAACGGTAGAACCCTGCAGCTCGTACGCGCGGCACTGGACCAACCAGCCTGCAACGCCCAATGCCATCGCCACTGCGGAATCACCAAGCTGCAGCACCATGGATTCGACACCGCAGACAACGACGATTAAAAGCGTGGGCCACGAAACGGTCAGACTTGCAAACAGCCAGCTGCACGAGCCGGCAAACAGACCGCCCAGCAGGGAAAACACCATCGATTCGCACAGCAAGCCAGCACCGGCGACAAGCGGAAGGTACAAACCGAATATCGAATTGAGGTGAGCGATGATAACGTTGATGAACGCATAGAAGCCCGCACGCGCCGGCGGGAGCATCAACATGCAGACGAGCGTCGCGGACGCAACGATTATCGCCACGGTACGGGACGGTTGCCTCGAAGCAAGCAAAACGCCCATGGCGCTCATCACAACAGACGTAATGACACTTGCCGTCAGCAACATTCCCAAACAGGCAGCACTAAAACAATTGCCGATCGCGCAGGAAAAGGCCGCGGCGAGCAAAGCCGTCGGGACGATTGACAGGAAGACGTCGACGATGCGATGGTTGGAGCCGATGCCATCTGCCGAGGTGAGAGTCCTAAAGTTCATGCTAGACCTCCAGGCTCTTTATGCGAGCAGGATCCATTGAGGCTGGGCAGTGGGTGATGAGGTAGCTGGGGCCACGCTCGACGCTATACGACTCAACGGAATCCGACACATGGAGCACTGACAGGTCAGTCATTTTGCCCATATCAATAAAAGCGGCATCATCAGCGCCGGCTGTCACCAGCACGGTTTTGCTAATACCCCTGCTTGCCACAATCTTCGAATACCGCTCATACGACGTGGGATAATCCAGCGCAAGCGGAGTCGAAGCAAGGGCATCGAGCATCTCGTTGAATCCACGGCGGTTGTCGACCGGATATGCAGTCAAAGCGCTGCCTCCTGTCGCCACTACCACATGGTGGTAGCCAAGACGCATGAGCGACAGGCTCACCGATGCGGTAAGGCCCAGCGCGGCGGACAGCACCTGGGGCCGCTCAGATTCCTCAAAATCGTGCGCGAATATCCCAAACAGAATGGCGATGGCATGGTCTTGCGGGCGCGATGCCTCTCGCACCAGCACATCGTCAAAACGCGTCGACAGCTTCCAATGAATCGATTTGACCGAATCGCCTTCGCGATACGAACGCAGATCAAAGACCTCGGAAGGGTCCTGGCCGCTGCGATGGGGATCATAGCTTACGCCCTCAAGGCTAGCGGACGCGCTTTGGCGAGGATCAACCTGAATATCAACCACCTGGGGATACACGGTAAAGGTCTCGCGATACGAAACGCCGTCGAGCGCAAGCGAGGTAAAGCCCATCTCGTCGACAAGGCGTGCGGTATCGAGTGCAATGACGCGCGCGCCGCAAATCGACGAATCAAGCTCAAGGTTAAACTCAGCCGGCCTGCCGGCGGCGGGCGCCAAGCTGACCGGATAGGTCGTAAGTGCCCCCGTCAGCAGGTTGCGCACCGAGAACACCAGCTCCACGCGACCACGAAACAGCGCGGGGCGGTCAAGCGTCATACGAAGCACCAGCGGCGAGTTCACAACGCATGAACGGGGAAGTTCAAAGCCAATCTTGAGCGAGGCCACGCTCGCGCGGCATGCGACCACCGTAATGACGGGCATGGCTATCAATGCCAATGCCGCCGCGAGTGCAGCCGCATTGGCGGTAAGCACAAACACGACGAGCAGGAGCACGACGGATGCTACATAAGTGATCTTGTTGATAATCATGGGCGTTACAGCAGGCGCGGGCAGCTACGCGTCGCTAGGAGCGACCGCGAACCTGACCCATGGACGGAGCGGGAACGGCAGCCAGAATACGGTCGAGAACGTCCTCGGCGGTAATCGACTCGATTCGGGCCTGGGGGCGCAAAACAAGACGGTGGGCGCAGACGGATGTAAAGACCTCGCGCACATCCTCGGGCACCACGTAGTCGCGCTCGCGAATGAGTGCGCAGGCACGCGCCATACGGGTAAGGGCGATAACGCCGCGGGGGCTCACGCCCAGCTCCACCAGCGTATCCTCGCGAGTCGCCTCGCACAGGCGAACGATATAGTCCAGCACCGTATCGACGACCTGCACGTTGCCCAGGTAGTTTTGGATATCGAGCAAGTCATCGCGGGCGACCATGGGCTTAATGTCATCGAGCGGGTTGGAATAACGGCGGGCCTTGAGGATATCAATCTGGTCCTGGCGCAACGGATAGCCCACGGACAGACGAACCATAAAGCGGTCGAGCTGGCTATCGGGCAGGGGCTGGGTGCCCGCCGAGCCCACCGGGTTCTCGGTCGCCACGCACACAAAGGGGCGCGGCACCGGATGCGTCTGGCCATCGATCGTCACGGCACGCTCTTCCATCACCTCGAGCAGGGCCGACTGCGTCTTTGCGCTCGTACGGTTGATCTCGTCGCCCAGCAGCAGGTTGCAGTTCACCGCGCCCCACACAAAGCGGAACGTACTAGAATCGCGATCGTACATCGTAAAGCCGGTGATGTCCGAAGGCAGGGTATCGGGCGTAAACTGCACGCGCTTAAAATCCAAGCCCAGTGCGCGGGACAGCGCCAGGGCCAGCGTGGTCTTGCCGGTACCGGGCACATCCTCAAGCAGAATGTGGCCACCGGCATAGATGGCCATCAGGGCCTTCTCGACCACATCGCGCTTGCCCAGCAGGGCACGGCTCACTTCGTTGATGATGCTGTTGGACTGTTCGACGATCACGGTTACTCATTTCCTCGGTAAGCTGCCTCGGCCGTCGCGGCCGCCAGCTGGGCTTTCAAAACATTTAGGTCAATCGGCTTGCCCACGTGTCCGTTCATGCCGGCCTTATGCGAACGCTCCACGTCCTCGGTGTAGTCATTGGCCGAAAGCGCGATGATGGGAATGGCGGCGGCGTCCTCGCGCTCGAGGGCTCGGATTTGCTCTGCCGCTCCCCAACCGTTGAGCACGGGCATCTGGATATCCATGAGGATCGCGTCGTACGTGCCCACGGGCATGCTTCGGAACCGGTCGACGACCGCCTGGCCGTTCTCGGCGCGGTCGACGGCGGCACCCCGCCTGGCCATCAGCTCAACCACAATCATGGCATTGATCTCGTTATCCTCTGCCAGCAGGAACCGCTTGCCATCAAACTGGTAGGTAAACGACGAACCGATGGTATCGGGCGCCGTCTCGAACGTCTGCTCTTTGAGCTTAAGGTCCTCAACCTGCTCTGGCGTCGCCAAGCGCAGTGGAATGTAGGCCGAAAACGTCGAGCCGCGACCGGGCTCGGTGTCCACGACGATCTCGCCGCCCATAAGGTCGACGAGCGCGCTCGTAATGGCCATGCCCAGGCCCGTTCCGCCGTAGCGACGCGCAATGGTGCGGTCCTCCTGCTCAAACGGCTTAAAGATCTTGCTGATGTAGCGCGGGTCCATGCCCTTGCCCGTATCGCGCACGCGCAGCATAAAGCTCACGCCGTTTTCCGAGCGATACATCTCGCGAATGCTGACGGCAACGCTACCGCCGCTCTCGGTAAACTTGAGCGCGTTGGAGATAAAGTTGATCACGACCTGCGACAGGCGCATGCGGTCGCCCACCACAAAGACGTTTTCGCAGTCCTCGAGCGCAACCGAATACTTAAGCCCCTTATCGGCCGCCTGCGAGGTAAACATGCGCTCGAGCTCGGCGGCGAACAGGCGCATGTCGAACGGCGCCTCATCGATTCGAACCCGCCCGCTGTTCAGGCGGCTCATGTCGAGCATGTCGTTAATGAGCGACAGCAGGTACGCCGAGAGCTGCGAAGCACGGGACAGGTCATCCATCAGACGTGGCTCGTCCGCATGATGCTCGCGGGCAAGCGAAATCATGCCCTCGATGCCATTGAGCGGGGTGCGAATCTCGTGGCTCATCTGGTTCATAAAGTCCGTGCGAGCGTTGGCGGTCTCGACGGCGCGGTCGCGCTCGGACTCCGCCTTAGCGATGCGCGCGGTTTCGGCGGTCACGTCAACCGCCGTGATGAGATATTGCGTTGCGTTTTGAACGAGCGCAAGCGAGAAGCGGATATTGCGCGGCTTTTCCTGCCCAGGCCCGTTGTAGGAACAAATCAGATCCAAGGGGGCCGCGTGGTCCCAATCCCTTATCTGTCGCTGTATGCGAACGCGATCGTCATCGGGAATGTACCGGTAGAGTGTCTCGATATCGTCACGATACCGCTCCGGCGATACGCCGAACACACGCTCAAAATTTGGCGTGATATAAAGGGGAAGCAAGTCGCTGGCACGCAAAACAAACCCAACATTGAGCCCCTGCTCTGCAAGCGCCGCCTCAAAAAGCTGGCGCGCCCGGTCCGCGTCGCGCCTCTCGTGTGAACCGAACAGCCCCAATTTACCCCCTTGTTCTGTTTTAAGGTATTATTTTACCAGCTCAAAGGCGCTTTACGCAGATAAAGGCAAACTAAAGTTAACCTATATGGCCGAAAAAACGCGCCCGACGGCTTTGCCATCGGGCGCGTTTATTACTCGGGCCAAATAAACTGGGTGCGGCCGGCCTCGCCGCCATCGATGAGCAGACTCTGCCCGGTCATAAACCGGTTGGTCACACCCACAAAGTAGATCCACTCGGCGATCTCTTGCGCCGTTGCCCAGCGCTTGAGCGGGGTGAGCTCCATAATCTGAGCCCACAGGTGCTCGTCTTCCATCACGCAACGGTTGAGCGGCGTGATGACGCCGCCCGGGTCCACGCTGTTGGCGATGGCCTGCGGCGCCAGACGATTCGCAAGGTTCTTGGTATAGGCGATAATGCCGCCCTTGCTAGCCGCGTATGCAGGGAACTCCGACCCCGTGTGCCCGCTCGCCGAGCCCACGTTGACTACGGAGCGAATGGCCGGCGCCGGCTTAGCGGCTAGGCCCTCCCCCACAAAGGCATAGTGCTCGGTCACGTTGATCGTGCCCGTCAGGTTGGCGGCGATGTCATCGGCCGAATCCTGCGTGCCGGCAACGTTCACGATCACCTGGGGCTCAAGGTCTTCCGGAAACGTGTCCGGCTCACGGACGTCCACAATCAGATGGCGGTAGCGCTCATGCTCGACCGCAGCCGGCAGCAAGTCGAAACCCACCACCTCGTGGCCCTCGTCCAAAAAGCGCTGCACGCATGCGGCGCCGATGCCGCCCGAAGCGCCCGTGATCAACACCTGCATATTGGCTCCTTAAGCAGTTGCGTGACGCTCGAGGTACTCGGCACCCACGTTCTCGCGTTCCCAGCTGCGCACGACCTTGTAGCCCACGGGGCTCAGGAAGACCTCGCACAGCAGCTCGGCGATAGCGCCGGTCAGCGAGCACATAAACACCTGCACCCACGTCCAGCCAAAGAACGTGTGGCTCACCACAATGGCGAAGACCAGGTTATCGATAAACTGGCCAATGCCCGTGGACACATAGGAGCGGAAGGCAAAGCTCGCAAAGTTATTCTTTTTGAGCATGCGGCCGAGCGACTGGTTGAGCGTGGAGTTGACCACGGCAGAGGTGAGCATGGCCAGCGACGAACCAAACACCACGTACCAGGTGCCGCCGATCGTGGCGTTGAGGGCGGTGTTGACCTCGATCATGCCCGTGTCGTAGTAGGCGCCCCACATACCGGGCGTGAGCGAGCACAGCCAAAAGCACAGGCTCACGGCAAGGTTAACCAGCAGTGCGAGGATAGAGATTTTGATGGATGCCTTGGCGCCAAAGCGCTTGCAGATCATGTCCTGGCACAAAAACGAGACCCAGCTCACGACAAAGCCGCAGTCGAGTGCCAGATACGGCAGGCTGATAAGCTCTTTGTTGGCCAGCAGGTTCATCATGATGACGCTCACGATAAACAGCGAAACCGTTGCCGCGGGAATGCTCCGCAACAGGACTTTGTAGTCCTCCATGACCTTCTTGATCATTATGTACTCCTTTGGTTTTAGGTTTAACGAGCAGGATATCGGACCCGAACTGCTCGGCCGCCCCGGTCTTGAGGCGACGGTGGGTATGATAGCCGCTCCGCCGGCGGCAGGCAAGCAAAGGGCGCGGCAGCCCCGTAAGGCCACCGCGCCGATGCGCTAAAACGTTACGTTGCCAAACTCCGACAGGATCAGGTCGGGGTTGTGGTCGGTTGCCCAATCCACGTTCCACGGACTCGTGAACAGCAGCAGCTTGCCGCCGCGCATATCCTCGACACGCAGGGTGTCGCGCGTAAGCGAAAGGCCCGGGATATCGATGGTATCAGGGTCGTTTTGGATCCAGCGGATGTCGGTGTAGGGCAGCGGCTGGCGACGCACCTCAACGCGATACTCGGCCTTCAGACGGCGCTCGAGCACCTCAAACTGCAGCACGCCCACCACACCGACGATAACGCTCTCCATACCGGCACCCAGCTCGCGGAAGATCTGGATGGCGCCCTCCTGAGCAAGCTCCTCCATACCCTTCACGAACTGTTTGCGCTTGAGCGTATCGACCTGCGTAATGCGGGCGAACATCTCGGGCGCGAACGTCGGGATCTGCGGATACTGCACGTGATGCTTGCCGGAACACACGGTGTCGCCGATGCTAAAGATGCCCGGGTCGAACAGGCCCACGATATCGCCCGCGTATGCCTCGTCCACGATGGCGCGGTCGTCGGCCATCATCGAGGTGCCCGTGGCAAGCTTGAGCTTTCGGTTGCCCTGCATATGGAAGGCATCCATGCCGCGCTCGAACTTGCCCGAACAGATGCGCACAAAGGCGATACGGTCGCGGTGGTTCTTGTCCATGTTGGCCTGGATCTTAAAGACGAAGCCGCTAAAGTCGTCGCGACAAGGGTCGACCGGCTCGCTCGTAAGCGTGTCGGTATAGGCACGCGGCGTCGGGGCCAGGCGCAAGAACTCCTTAAGGAAGGGCTCCACACCAAAGTTGGTGAGCGCCGAGCCAAAGAACGCCGGGCTCAGCTTGCCGCAGGCCACGGCATCCAGGTCCAGCTCGTCGCCGGCGCCATCGAGCAGCTCGATGTCGTCCATCAGGTTCTTGTGGTTCTCCTCGCCGATGAGCTCGTCCATGGAAGGGTCACCCAGCTCGGCCTCGACCTCGGCGACTTTCTTGGTGGCGTTGGCGTGCCCGTCGCCCTCAAAGGCGATGACGCGACGGGTCTGGCGATCGAACACGCCGCGGAAGTTGCGGCCGCTACCAATCGGCCAGTTCATGGGGTACGTGTTGATACCCAGAACGTTCTCGATCTCTTCCATGAGCTCAAACGGATCGCGAGCCTCGTGGTCGAGCTTGTTCACAAAGGTGAAGATAGGGATGTGGCGCAGCGTGCAGACCTTAAAGAGCTTCTTGGTCTGAGCCTCGACGCCCTTAGCGCCGTCGATGACCATGACCGCGGCGTCGGCGGCCATAAGGGTACGGTAGGTATCCTCCGAGAAGTCCTGGTGGCCGGGGGTATCGAGAATGTTGACGCAGGCACCGTTGTAGGTGAACTGCAGCACCGAGGAGGTAACGGAGATGCCGCGCTCCTTCTCGATGTCCATCCAGTCCGAGACGGCGTGCTTGGCCGAGCTCTTGCCCTTGACCGAGCCGGCGGTCTGGATGCTGCCGGTATAGAGCAGCAGCTTCTCGGTAAGCGTGGTCTTACCGGCGTCCGGGTGGCTGATGATCGCGAATGTGCGGCGCGACGAGATTTCATCCGACAGGCTTGCCATGCGGATCCTTTCTTGCATTGAGTGCATTACGTCGTTGTAACCGCCCTATTGTAGCCGCGAAATCCCGCCATAGGGCACCTATCAGGACAAATTCATCAGCCGAGCTCGCTGTGCACCGGGCAGCCGGCTCAAGGATTATCTCGATTTGTAACAGTAAGACGGGTTTTGAGCCCCTACCTGTTACAGATCAAGACAAACTGGCAGGCCCGCCGGCACAATCTCAATCTGTAACATCTAGCCGCCCAAATCAGGTCTAACTGTTACAAATCGAGATAAACAGGAAGGCAGGCAACCAATGTCTCGATCTGTAACATCTAGCCGCGCAAATCGACTCTTACTGTTACAGATTGAGACAAATAGGCAGACGGGCAAATAAGATCTCGATCTGTAACAGCAGGCGACCCAAAACGGACCCAGGTGTTACAGATTGAGATTGTTTTGGAGCAAGCGCGGCACCGGCGGGCTATTCCACATTTGTCTCTTGCGTAACTGTGCATAGTGTATATATACTGTGCTTACCGGTTATATACACGTGTAGCCCAACAGCTAAGGAGCCGCTGTGGACATCATCCTATCCAATTCGAGCGATAAGCCTATCTACGAACAGATATCCTCGCAGGTCAAAGCTCAGATCCTTTCGGGCGTGCTCGCTGCGGGAGCCAAACTCCCCAGCATCCGTGCACTCGCGAGCGATCTTGGCGTGAGTGTCATCACCACCAAGCGCGCCTACGCCGACCTGGAGCAACTCGGCTTTATCTGCACCGTGCAGGGCAAGGGCTGTTTTGTCGCCGAGGGCAACCAAGAACTCTTGCGCGAAAACCAGCTCTGCCATATCGAAGAGCTGCTTGCGAAAGCGGCGAGCCAAGCCGAAGCCTTGGGCGTCACGCGCGACAAGCTGCACGAGATGCTCGACCTCGTAGCCCCCGAAACCATACAGTAGCCATCTGCAAGAAAGGCTATACCATGCAAAAGTTGCTAGAACTCAAAGGTGTATCGCGCCGCGTGAGCGACCGCTTTTCACTGCGCGACGTCACGCTTGCCGTGGAGCCCGGCCAGATCGTTGGCTTTGTGGGCGCAAATGGCGCCGGCAAGACGACGACCATTCGCGCCGCGCTTGGGCTTATAAAGCTCGATGCCGGCGAGGTGCACCTGTTTGGGCAGCGCTATGGCGCCGACGCGCCCGACGAGACGCAGCGCCACCTGCGCTCCCGCATCGGCCTCGTCCTGGACACGTGTCCCTTCCCCTCCACGCTCAAGGTAGGCCAGGTCGAGAGGCTCGTAGGCCCGGCATACCCCACGTGGAGCTGCGAAACGTTCGCCGGATTCATCGACCGATTTGGCCTCGACCCCAAGACAAAGGTCAAGGACCTCTCCCGCGGCATGGGCATGAAGCTGCAGCTCGCCTGTGCGCTCAGCCACCATGCCAAGCTGCTCGTTTTGGACGAAGCCACCGCAGGCCTTGATCCCATGGCGCGCGAGGAACTGCTCGACGAGTTGCTCGCCTTTGTTTCCGACGGCCAACGCAGCGTGCTGCTCTCGAGCCATATTACGTCCGACCTCGATCGCACTGCCGACCGCGTCATCTGCATCGATAACGGATCGATTGTGTTTGACCTGCCGCGCGAGGACATTACCGACCGAGCCGGCATCGCCCACTGCACCCAAGCACAGGCCGCAGAGCTCATGGCTTGCGTCGAAGGCGCCCGTGCCGCCCACCACGCCTATAGCGTGGACGTGCTCGTGCCCAACCGTCGCGATGTGCTCGAGGCCTTCCCCGAGATTCCCTGCGACCGGGCAACCATTGATGACTATCTTCGCCTCACGCTGAAAGGGGCTTCGAAATGAAACGCGCCTTTATGTCTGAGCTCGCCATCGTCCGCACGCTCGTCCCGAGCATCGCGGGTGTCGGCCTGTTCATCTTCGTCGTGTTGACCCTCGCCAACGCATCGGACGGTGACTCTGGCATGAGTGCTGGCGCCTGCGCGGTCAGTGCCATGTCACCCATCATGGTCATGAACTCGCTGGCCGGCTACGACAATCAAAACGGATGGGAGCGCTATCGGGCAACGCTGCCCATCTCGCGCAAAGACATCATCTGTGCACGCTACCTGAGCATCATTGTCTTCTCAGCCGTCATGGCGTGCGCCGCCGCGCTTTTGAGCATCGTCTCCATCCCGCTCTTCAACAGCGCGGGTATTCCCTCGACGGGACAGACCGTCTTTGAGACCACAATAGCCTCCGCCGCATCGATGCTCATCTCCCTCATGATGGTGTTTTTGGCACAGCCGCTGTTCTTTCGATTTGGACACATGGAGGCGCTGCGCCTTTCCGTCGGCCTGTTTGCCCTGCTCGGGTGCCTTGCCATGGCAGCGCTGAGCTCCTCCAACCCCATCAGCAACTGGCTCATGTCGATTGCCGGGGCGAATCCCGATCCCGCCGTCCTCGGCTGCCTGTGTGCAGGAATCGCGGTATTGGCCCTCGTGCTATGTGCACTTAGCTGCATCGTCAGCGCCAAGGTCTACCGGACACGTGACCTGTAGGCAAGCGCGGTATCATCGGGCATGCGCCGCAGATCTGGCGCGGTCTTTTATGAGGAGGCGCTCAACCCGTGTCGTGGGTTACAGCAGCATTTGCATCAGCTTTCTTTGCCGGCATCACATCCATTTTGGCCAAATGCGGCATCAGGCACACCGACTCCGACGTTGCAACCGCCATCCGTACTTGCGTGGTGCTCGTATTTTCCTGGGCAATGGCGGGCATTTCTGGATCCATCGGAGCAATCGGCACCATTCCCGCCAAAGCCTGGCTATTCCTCACCCTCTCGGGACTCGCCACCGGCGCCTCGTGGATCTGTTACTTTAAGGCGCTCAGCATCGGAGACGTCAACAAGGTTGTACCCGTCGACAAGATGAGCACCGTGCTCGCCGTGCTGATCGCCATAGTGCTTTTTGGTGAGACAGGCAACCTGGCGGTCAAGCTCGTGGGAACCGCCGTCATCACGCTCGGCACGTTTTTGATGATCGAGAAAAAGCAGTCCATCGGCGCAGAGCAAAAGCAAGACCGAGCCTGGCTCGCTTACGCCCTCGGCGCCGCCGTGTTCGCGGCACTCACCTCCGTCCTCGCCAAGATCGGCATCGAAGGTGTCGAGTCAAACCTGGCCACGGCGATCCGTACCTGTGTGGTACTTTTTATGGCATGGGCAATCGTGGCTGCCAAGGGAAAGCTGGAGCAGGTCGCGCGCATTGACCCGCGCGAACTCGCATTTCTCGCGGCATCGGGCATTGCGACCGGCGCGTCGTGGCTGCTGTACTACTACGCCATCGTTGCAGGCCAGGTGAGCGTCGTCGTGCAAATCGACAAACTATCGATTGTCGTATCGGTGCTGTTCGCACGACTGGCCTTCAACGAAAAGCTGTCGCATCGAAGCGCCATCGGCCTTTTCCTCATCGTGCTGGGCACCGCCGCGCTCGCGATTTGGAAGTAGCGTCGGTGCCAGGCGAGATTCAGTCCACCCGCAAATCCGTGACACAGCGCCCACACCGGGCTTAAGATGTTTGCATTGACCGTGCGCCACCGTGCTACTTGCGCAGCGGTTTGGGCAGCGGAATGCCTGCCGCAATGACGGCGGCGATGATCATGCAGACGATACCCTTGAGCGGGAAGCACATGAGCAGCAGGCCCACAACCATGACCGGCTGACGCATGACCGCACCCATCGTCGATGCCGTGCAGACGGCAACGCAAAAGACCGGATCGGCGCCGGTGAGGATGGCAAGGCCATAGCCCAGACTTACGCCCGAGAAGATAACCGGGAAGAAGTGACCGCCGCGCCAACCAAGGTTGATGAGGGCGGGCGTCAGCATGGCCTTGACCAGACCGGTCGCGATAAGCACACCGGCGGGGATGGTCAGATAGGTCTCCATGAGCACGTCGGCCTGGGTCTCGCCGGCAAACATGGTGTAGGGCAGGACCGTGCCGCAGATGGCGAGCGCCAGACCAGCCAGCATTGCCTTAACGACAGGACGCTCTCCTATGGCACGGGCAAACGCTTCGCTCGCGTGCTCAGAGACAAAGTACAGCCAGCCGCAGATTGTTCCAATCAGCGACAGAGGAATGAGCCAGGTAAGCTCCAGGTTGCCCACCACGGCAGCCTCGAACCTCGGCATACCCATGCCGCCGCCCATAAGCTGGCCGAGCAGCAGGTAGGTGCCCAGGCCGCCGGCAATCGCGATGCCGTAAACCACGGTCTTTTGCGCCTTGGGCAGCCTGATGGTGATCTCGCCGGACGTGGACTCATCGTCGGCGTCTTCGCCCTGGCCGTCGGCGCTACCGGCAAGCGGTGCCACAAAGCCAAAGACGGGCGCGGTAAAGAGCGCCGTCAACGCGGCCTGGGTACCCAGCAGCGTAAGCTCCCTAAACTCGGCGCCGAAGCGACGCATGCGGTCGCCGACCCAGCTGCACAGGCCCGCGATAACGCCGGTCAATCCGGCCTCCGGTCCAATACTTCCGCCAAACAGCAGCGGCAGCAATGCCGCGAGCGAAAGCTTGCCCAGATTGTCATACGGATAGCGTCCGTCTTGCTTGACCTTGGCCATCACCTGGTTGAGGTCGTCGGTCTTGGTGCCGGTCACCTTTTCGTACAGGCCAATGAGCAGACCGCCCAGCAGGCAGACGAAAAACGGGTACGGCAAAAAGCCAAACGGGCCACTGGCAAGCTCGGGCGAAGCGACGCCCAGCGCGTGCGGAATCTCGGTCCATAGATAGTCGATGCCGTGCTCCATCGCGAAAAAGAACAGCCAGACCGCGGCACCTGCGAACGCACCGGTCACGGCAACGCTAACTAAAAACAGCGCGCGGTTTGTGGGTTTGGCAAGGTTATCCATCGGGTCCTCCCGCGGTCAAAGTCGACATAGTTACGTTTTATTGTAGGGCGGGCACGGCGCGGGCGGGCTAACCATCTGCGCCGCGAACGACACCGTTGGGCGCCGCACGCGCGGCAGGCCCGAGGCCTAGTTGTCGATAATCGATGCGATTTGGTGCAGGTTATCGGCAAAGTAAATCCCCTGCTGGCGCTGCGGGCTCGATAGGCCCTTATCGATCATATGCTCGAGCAACGCCTTGAGGTCGTTGTAGTAGCCCCCGAGGTTGTACAGGATGCACGGCGCATCGAGATGCCCCAACGACACAGCGGACATGACCTCGGCAATCTCCTCGAGCGTGCCCGTACCGCCCGGGAAGGCGATGAACGCGTCGCCGAGCTCGATCATCTTGGCCTTACGCTCGGTCATGCCGCTCGTCACGATAAGGTCGTCGATGCCATCGTGCTGAAACTCGGCCTCGATAAAAAAGCTCGGTTCAACACCCGTCACGTGTCCACCTGCCTCGAGTACGCTATCGGCAAGAGCGCCCATCAGGCCCGATTTGGACCCGCCGTATACCAGCGCGTGCCCGTTGGAGCCAATCCAGTTGCCCAGCTCTTGCACTGCAGGCAGAAACGCTGGGTCGTTACCGACGCTGGCGCCCAGGTATACCGTGATATTCATATTCAGTCCCCCTCGTCGTGACGCGCAGCGCCCCCTCTAGCGTTGGCGTCGGCGATATTCGCGCACACGGCGCGATAGATCGGCAAGCTCGTCACGATCGAGCTCTTCCAAATGCTCCAGATCATCCATAAAGCGCGCCATGGTGTCCTTTTGGCGCATCTTGATGAGCGTGTTGCAGTAGTTCACCGCCACGCCCGTGAGCATGGCGATGTAGAAGATGCTGATGACGCTCAGGACAACGGTAATCGCGCGGGCAACCGGCGTCTCGGCCGGGATATCACCGAAGCCGATCGTCGATACGGTCTCAAAGCTAAACCAGAGGCCGTCGCCAAACGTAAGGGTCGTGGGCTCGGACAGCCAGACAGCCGTCGAGCACAGCAGATAGAAGATAAGGAACAGGCCCGTGATGCGCGCAAAGCCAGCCTGGCGCAACACGTCGGCAAGCGTCCTCAACTTGTTCATCGCGACCCCTTTTCCCAGACGCCCAATCACATTCGCTCGGTATTGTCCCACGCCTCCCCCGCAAACGGAACTAGTCATTGGGGACGTTCTTGTTTGACTAGTCATTTAAGAACGTCCCCAATGACTACAACTGCCGGCAGAAAGGAACTGTCCCCAACTGCCGGGAGTGACCGTTTAGCGGTGCGGTGGCTGAGTGGGCAGGTTGAGCTGGTATCCTTATGTGATATCGTCTCGACTCGATAGGATTTCATGTGAAACCTTCCGCCGTCCTTCGTTTGGCTCTATATCGCACCCTGGCCGTCGCGCTTGCCGCGCTCGCCGTACTGAGCGCCGTCATGCCCGCCCCCGCCTTTGCCGCCGACTCCGACCAGCAGGTCAAGACGGTCCGCGTTGGCTGGCTCGTCAACAACAAAGGCTTCCAGGAAGGCATACCGGGCGAGCGACTCTCGGGATGGGGCTACGAGTACCTCCAGACCCTCTCGTATTACACAAAGGGCTGGCGATACGAATACGTTAGCGGCACCTTCTCCGAGCTTATGGACATGCTCGAGGCAGGCGAAATCGACCTCATGCCCAACATCTCGCATTCGGCAGAACGCGAGCAGAAGCTGCTCTTTTCCTCGAACCCCGAGGGCACCGAGCGCTACTACATCTACGCCAGGCCCGACCGCGACGACCTGGCCAAGGGTGACCCCCAGGCGCTCCAAGGCCTCACCATCGGCTGCAACTCTGGCGTTGTGCAAACTATCGTCGGCCAGCAGTGGCTCGCCGACGAAGGCGTTACCTGCACCTATAAAGAAATCGACACCGGCAGTGCCCTCTTTGAGGCGCTTGCAGACGGCGAGGTCGACGCCGTCATCATGAACGACACCATTTCGTCGCCCGATGCGTCACCCATGTTCTATGTAGGCTCGAGCGACTACTATTTTGCCGTTCCCAAAAGCCGCCCTGACCTGATGAACGACATCAACGCCGCCATGACGACCATCGCCCGCGATAACCCGCGCTATAACGAGGAAGTCAAATCGAGTTACTCGACCCAAAACAGTGGCTCGTCATCGCTCACCGGTACCGAGACCACCTGGCTCAAAGAAAACGGCAATACCATCACGCTCGGCTATCTTAAAAACCAACTTCCCTACTGTACGCAAAATGACGACGGCGAGATGGAAGGGTCGCTCGCCTCGCTTGCAACGACGTTGCACGACAAGTTTGGCATTACGGTCAAAACAATCGCACTCTCGAACAACAAGCAAATGATCAAAGCCCTTTCCAACGGAACCATCGATGTCGCCCTGCCGTTGTTTCGCGACTACTGGCTCGCCGAGCAGACAGGGGTCATCCAGTCAAACTCGATGGGAACGGTTTCGCTGACCGCCATTCACAGTGGCAAAAACCTGAACAGAGACCTTAAGAACATCGCTTGTACAAAGAGCACAATCGTTAACCGTTTTGAGCTCGAAAGTCTCTTTCCGAACGCAACGGTAACCGAGTATTCGAATGACGGCGAGGTGCTCAAAGCCCTCAATGAGGGGAAGGCACGTTGCATCATTGTCCCCAGCACGCGCCTGGAAACTCTCCGCGACATCTACGACATCGAGGATTTCGAAACACAGGAACTCACCAACACGGCGCAACTATCGTGTTTAATTTCGCGCGGCAAGCCCGAGCTGCTGGGAATCATCAATAAGGGCATCGTCAATGCAGGTGAATCGCTCTCTGCAAACAGCTATTTCCCCACATCGTACTCGGCGCAAGAATCGGATGCGTTCCGACTTCTCTACCGCAACCGCATCGTCATTGCGGCAGTCGTCATCTGCATTTTGCTCACCGGCATCGTCATCCTTGTCTGGTCGCTTTACCGCGCACAGGAGGAACGGCAGAAAGCCGATGCCGCCAACACCGCCAAAACCGCTTTCCTCACGCGCATGAGCCACGACATCCGCACGCCGCTCAACGGCATCCTGGGCCTTATCGAAATTGAGGAATTGAGAGAAGGCGACATGCAGGTCGCCCGCGAAAGCCGCGCCAAGGCGCGCGTTGCCGCCAATCACCTGCTCTCGCTAATCAACGATATCCTCGAGATAGGCAGGATCGAGGAGCGCAAAGTGACGCTCGAGCACGAATCATTCAACCTTAAAGAGCTGTGCGACAATGCGCTCGTACTGTGCAAGCTCCGCGCATCGGACCGCGGCATAACCATGCTCGACACCAGCGAGCCCTACGCTGTCGACCAATATATGATCGGCAGCCCCACCCATATTCGGCAGATCCTTGTCAACCTGCTCGACAACAGCATCAAGTACAACAAGCACGGAGGCACCGTCACGTTCTCATCGACCATCAAACCGGTCGACGACGAGCACGCCGTGTTTTGCTTTAGCGTCTCGGATACCGGCATTGGTATGACATCCGAGTTTTTGGCACACATTTACGAGCCGTTTGCCCAGGAAGGCGACGATGCGCGCAGCAAGTTCCAAGGAACCGGCATTGGCATGTCTATCGTCAAATCGCTCATCGATATGATGGGCGGCACGATTGAGATTTCGAGTGAGGTTGGCGTGGGGAGTACGTTTGACGTCCGGATTCCGCTCGATATCGACAAGAACCCTCAGATAAAAGAATGTGCAGACACGCAGGTAAGCAGCTGCTCGCTCGCCGGCATGAACGTCCTTTTGGCAGAAGATAACGAGCTCAATGCCGAGATTGCCCAGGCTCTGCTCGAAAGCGAGGGCATCGTCGTAACTCGCGCCGCCGACGGCAACGAAGCGGTCGACCTATACGTTGGCCGTCCCGCGGGTAGCTTCGATGCGATTCTAATGGACATCATGATGCCGGGCATGGACGGCTACGAGGCAACCCGCGCGATCCGCCTGAGCGAAAAGGCCGATGCGGCCGACATCCCCATCATCGCGCTCACCGCCAACGCCTTTGCCGAAGACGCCAAGGCGGCACACGACGCCGGCATGAACGCCCATCTGCCCAAACCGCTCGACTTTAACAAGCTCAAAAACATACTCGCCTGTATCAAGAAAAAAGGGGCTGTTTCGCTATAGTTTGTGCTCAACCACCATGCGCAGCAGAAAGGAAGCCAACGATGTTTAGGCCCTTACGTCGAAAGAAACGCGCCATCGCCGACGAGGAAGCGCGCGAACTGCTCGCTACCTGCAAGCGCGGCGTCTTTGCCGTCAATGGCGATGATGGCTACCCCTATGCCATTCCCGTCAACTACTTCTTTGACGCCGAGCACGACAAGATTTATTTCCATGGCGCCAAGGCTGGCCACAAGGTCGATTCACTCAGGCATGATGATAAAGTCTGCTTTACCGTTTACGGCAACGAGTGGTACAAGGACGGCGACTGGGCTCCCTACGTTATGAGTACCGTTGTCTTTGGTCGTTGTCGCCTGGTAGATGAAGCGCCCGCGTTTATCGAGGACAAAGTCCGTCAGCTCGCGATTAAGTACTACCCTTCTGCCGAAGAAGTCGAGGAGGAGATCGCCAAAGACATAAAGGGCGTCCAACTCTACGAGATTTCGATTGAACATCTTTGCGGCAAGCAGATTCATGAAAAGTAGCGAATGCGGAAAACGCGCTCGCTACCCTCTGCGCCCCATGTGCCCACGCATTTTGACGGCGTGGGCACATGGGGCAGCACTCGAATCGAGCGTCCCCTATACCCCAAAAACGTAGCGGTCCAGGCGCTCACACGCCTCCTTTACCCGCGAAAGCGGCAGCGCCAGATTCACGCGAATGTGGCAGGGTCCGTGGAACGGACGGCCGTCCTGATACCCCACGCCCACGCGCGCCCCCTCGTCGAGCAACCACTGAATATCGCGGCCATGCTCGCGACACCACTCGGTGCAGTCCAGGAACACCATGTACGTGCCCTGCGGGCGCGAATAGGACACGCCCTCAAAATGCTCGTCCACGTAACTGCAGAAGTACTCGATATTACCGGCAAGCACCTGGTTGAGCTCATCAACCCACTCGTAGCCTTGCGGCTGGTAGGCACCGATAAGCGCATGCATGGAGAGGACATTCATCTCGTTGTAGTGGGTCTTGTTGGACACGGCGCACACGCGGTCGCGCAGCGTCTCGTTATAGATGATGTGGTAGCTGCCGACCAGGCCCGCCAGGTTAAACGTCTTGCTGGGCGCGTAGAGGGCAACCGTGCGCATGCGGGCATCCTCGCTCACCGACTGCGTCGGGATATGCTTGTGACCCGGCAGGATGATATCGGACCAAATCTCGTCCGATATCACCACGCAATCGTGCTGGCGATAGATGTCCATGGCGCGTTCGATCTCATCGCGCTCCCATACGCGGCCGCAGGGATTGTGCGGCGAGCAGAACACCGCGGCATGGATGTGGTTTTGGGCGAGCTTTTGCTCCATGTCCTCAAAGTCCATACGCCACACGCCTTGGTCGTCGAGCCTAAGCGGGCTGTGGACAATGCGATAGCCCGCGGCTTCGATAGACTTGGTAAAGCCGATGTAGGTGGGGCTGTGGACCAGCACCGCATCGCCCGGCTGGACGTACGCGCGCAGCGTCGACACGACACCGCCCAGCACACCGTTTTCGTAGCCGATATGCTCCGGCGCCAAGCCCTCAACGCCGTTGCGACGGCTCTGCCATTCGATGATGCGGTCAAAGTACTCGTCGCGCGGATCGAAATAGCCAAACATGGGATGCTGGGCGCGCTGAATGATGTGCTCCTGAACCGTGGGCACCGTGGCAAAGTTCATGTCCGCTACCCACATGGGGATGCGGTCGAAGCCCTCGTCGGGTGCGTTCGGAGCCATACCGGGAATCTCACCCCAGGAGTCAACGGCGATGGAGTCCATTCCGTGGCGGTCGATAAGCGAGGTAAAGTCGTATTTCATGCTGAGCTCCCGTGCAAAGCGGATTGTTTTGGTGGGCGTTATTGTCCACCAGCGTGGGCGGTTTTGGCATGGGGCTTGGCGCTTAATTTGACGGGTGCGGACGAATGGCTGGTTAGTCTTGCGCGTCGGTGATGGCGGTTATCGTCAACCTGGTTCCGTCGACCGTAAACGATATGTCGAGCCCAGCGTAAGCCAAATGGTAAATGCGGTTTGGCTCGTGCTTGCTGCCCGCGCGGCGCGGATCCTGGTGAAGAACCTCAACCAAGCCAGAAATCTTTGCGGGCGGGACCATATCCTGCAGCGCTTGCGGAAACTCGACGTCGAGCTCTTGCCACGGCGCATCCTCAATCCAGCCGCCGGTCGCATCCGGGTGACAGTCCGCAAACGGAATGTAGGGCTTGACATCGTAGATGGGCGTGCCGTCACGCAGATCGGCCCCCAGCACATGAATGATGGGACCATCGTCAGTGAGCTCGACACGATCGAGCTTGACACAGGTGAGCCCGATGGGATTAGGGCGAAACGGACTGCGCGTGGCAAACACGCCCACGCGCTCGGCTCCGCCCAGACGCGGCGGACGCACGGTTTTCGACCATTTTGCGTTGGTGCCGGACCTGTCCTGCGTTTTGGCATCGGCGGCAATATCCTTAGCCGTGCCGCCGGGCGTGCCGTTTTCGAAGCGCCAGAGCAGCCATAGGTGAGAGAAGGAGTCCAGACCCTCAACCGCTGCGTTGAAGGCAAATTCCGGCTCAAAAACGATGCGTCCCTGCAGGTGAGGCGCCAAAAAGCTGTTGCGCGGGATGCCGAACTTCTGCGGCAGGTCGGTATGTATGTGTGCGATAGGTTCCATGTCGGTCATTGTACGGCATGGAGGTGTGGGACGTTACGCGCAATTCTTCGCCGCGGTCCCCCGTCGTGCAACCAACGGTTGCTTGGAAGGGCGCCCGCCGCCGCTTATGCTTAAGCCATCAACCAGCAGAAAGGAGCCGTTATGGCCTTTGCAGAAAAGCTCATCGCCGTCCGTCGTGCCCATCACCTTACTCAGGAGCAGCTCGCCGCCAAGCTCTTCGTCACACGCCAAGCCGTCAGCCGTTGGGAGCGCGGCGAGGTCACCCCGGGCATCGACATGATGAAGCTCATTGCCGCCGTGACCGGCGAGCCACTGTCTCATCTGCTCGAAATGCCCGAGCACTATTGCCAGAGCTGCGGCATGATACTCACGCCCGACGACTGCGGTACCGATGCCCACGGCGCCAAGACCGACCATTACTGCAAGTGGTGCTACGACCACGGCAAGTACACCTACGAGACCACGATGGAGGCCATGATCGAGGACTGTGCCCCGCGGCTGGCACAAAACACCGGCATGTCGCTCGACGAAGCCGTCTCGCTTATGGGCGCTGTCCTGCCGCAACTGGAGCGCTGGCGTACCGTGCAGGAAAACGAGGAGCGCTACGGTGCTGAGGCGCGGGCGCGCTATGGCGACGAGGCCGTCGATGCAGCAAACGAGGCACTGCTGGACATGGACCCCGAGACATGGAACGACATGAAGGAACTTGAACGCGCTATTCTGGGCCAGCTCTCGATCGCCATGGGCGACAGCGAACCGGATGGAAGCGAGGCGCGCAAGCTTGTCGCAATGCACCGTCGATGGATTGGCCTTAACTGGGGGCACGAACCTCAAGACGAAGCATACCTAGGCCTCGCCCACGGCTATCTTGCCGATCAGCGCTTTATCGACTACTATGACAAGCCCTGCGGCACCGGAGCCACGGCTTTTCTGGTCCAGGCAATCGAGTCGTCGTCGGCTCACGCATAGACCGCAGCGGCTTTGGGTATTTCAATCGAAACCTCAACCGATTGGAGACCCATGGCTACTGATCACGAGCTCGCACTGTACGTTATGACCGGCTGCCCGTACTGCATAAGGGTCAAGCACTTTTTGGCCGATAACGGCGTGACCATTCCCGAGCGCAATATCTCGACCGACCCCGATGCCGAGCAGACGCTCATCGCCGTCGGCGGAAAACGCCAGGTTCCCTGCCTGTTCATCGACGGCAAGCCACTCTACGAATCGAGCGACATCATCGCCTGGGTACAGGAGAACCTGATCTAGTACTCATTGGGGACGCACTTAAATGAGTAGTTCCACTCATTGGGGACGCACTTAAATGAGTAGTCGTTAAAGAACGTCCCCAATGACTAACTAGCCGTGAAAGCGGGCTATGGGCGCCAGAGGCTGCTCGCGAAAGACGCGCTCGACGGCGGCGCGGTATTCGTCGACCTTTTTGGTCTTGCGCACGATCTTGTGAACGGTAGCGGGATCGGCGAAGGCGCACTTGGCGTAGAACCACCACTCCTTCATGCGAAAGACTGCATTGCCGCCAATCTCATCCGCATAGGCTGCGAACAGCGTGTCGTGGAAGCGCTGCAGCTCAGCTGCCGTGGCAGCAGGACCGCCCTTAACCATGCGAGCCAGTGCGGGGTTCGCAAGCAAGCCGCGCCCCAACATTACGTGACGCGTTCCGGGATAGGCCTCCACCAGCGCATCCATGTCCTCAAGATCAAAGATGTCGCCGTTATAGGCCACGGGAAACGGCGCCCGCTCCAGCGTCTCGCCGTAAAACTCTTTGCGCGGCGAGCCCGTATAGCGGTCCTTTTGCACGCGCGGATGCACGATCAGCTCTGCCAACGGCATGCGGCAATAGAGGTCGAGCACGCGCTCGTATTCGTCGTCGTTCTCCAATCCCAGCCTGGTCTTGACCGACACCGGCAACGGCGAGCGTTCACACACGTCGCTCAAGAACACCTCGAGCTCATCCAGGTTGCGCAAAAAGCCCGAACCCTTGCCTTTAGCGACAACCGTACCCGAGGGGCAGCCAAGGTTGAGATTGACCTCGCGGTAACCCATATCGGCGAGCACCTGCGCCGCCCACACAAACTCGTCTGCGTTCTTGGACATCAGCTGAGGCACCACGTTAAGCCCCTGGTTATTGGCAGGGTTCACCTCTTTAAACGCCTTGCCGCCAAAGCGGTTACCCACCCGCGGCGGCGGCAAAAACGGCGTGTAATAACAATTGAGCGCACCGAAGCACTCCGCATGCACGCGACGGAACACATGCCCGGTAATCCCCTCCATAGGGGCCAGCGATAAATACATCGACATCCACTCTCAACTCACAATGTGACAAAGGGACAGTCCCTTTGTCACATTCGCAAATCATCATTCGAGTGATTATTTTGGCACAGCAGAGCAAATGACCCCATGCATGTTATTTGTCCTTCGGCAGTGGCTTCATGCTCCAAAAGACGACGTTCATAATGACGACAATGACGAGCACGACGCCGTTGGCCACCCAAAAGCCCATATCGAGGCCGAGCCACTCCGAGGTACCAAACAGGTCAATCCAAATCTGCGTCCAGTTCATGCGAACGCTCCTCTCATGTCAAATCCCCTGTTACAGCAACTCGCCATAGCGCTTGACATATGCCTTCTTAAGGCTTGTCGCCAGCGCCATGTACAGCAAGACGCACGGAATCAGGAACAGGAAGTACTCAATGGGCAAGGCACCCAGACCCAACGTGGGTCCAAGCGGGCTAAATGGAATCGCCGTGAGCAGCGCGATGCCCGTCATCGTGAGCAGCATCACCGGCGCCGAGGCGCGGCTCTGGATAAACGGCAGCTTGGGCGTGCGGATCATATGAATAACCAGCGTCTGGCTCCACATGGACTCGACAAACCAACCGGCCTGGAACAGCGCGATATATGCCAGCTGCATCTGCCCCAGCGCAGCGCCCGAGTAAACATGCGCCAGATCGTTAAACAGCACGCCGTGGCTCACAAACAGCGGGCAGAAAACAAAGTACATAAAGATGTAGGTCATAAAGTCGAAGATGGAGCTGGTGGGACCGATCCAGATCATGAACCTGCCGACACTCGACGCATCCCAGGTACGCGGCACGCGCAGGAACTCCTCGTCCACGTTATCCCAGGGAATCGCCAGGCAGCTGCAGTCATAAATCAAGTTGAGCAAAATCAGCTGGATGCTCATCATGGGCAAAAACGGCAGCAGGGCAGACGCGGCAAGCACGCTAAACATGTTGCCGAAGTTAGAGCTCGCGGTCATTTTGATGTACTTGATCATGTTAGCGTAGGTCTTACGCCCCTCGATGATGCCCTCCTCGAGCACCATCAGGTCCTTCTCGAGCAAAATAATGTCCGCCGACTCCTTGGCAACGTCGACAGCGGTATCGACCGAGATTCCGATATCGGACGACTTCATGGCCGAGGCATCGTTGATGCCGTCACCCATATAGCCCACAACATGCCCGTTGTCGCGCAGAACGGAGACGACACGCGCCTTTTGGTCGGGCGTGAGCTTGGCAAACACCTGCACGTCCTCGGCGCGGCGGGCGAGCTCCGCATCATCCATGGCGGCAATATCGCTGCCCAGCAGCATGTTGTTGACCTGCAGCCCCACCTGCTTGCAGATGGTACGCGTGACCTTCTCGTTGTCTCCGGTCAAAATCTTGGTGGCGACGCCATGATTGCGCAGTGCCTCGATAGCATCGGCCGTCGACTCTTTAGGCGGATCCAAAAACGCCAGATAGCCGATTAGGACCATATCGCACTCGTCTTGGGCGCTAAAGGCGCCGACCGGCGAAGGATTGGACTTTTGCGCAATCGCCAACACGCGAAAACCGTCGTCGTTCAGATCGGCGACCGTTGCAAGGATGCGCTCGCGCACTTTGCCATCCAGCACGCGAACCGCACCATCGATCTCGGCATGCGAGCACACCGAGAGCATTTCCTCGACAGCGCCCTTGGTGACCATCTGAGTCTTGCCGCTGCGATCGCGCACCACGGTGGTAAGGCGACGGCGCGCAAAATCAAACGGCACCTCGTCGACCTTTACGTATGCCTCCGAAAGATCGGTGAGACTCGGGTCGTTTTGCTCCTCTTCCTCGGTGCACTTGATAATCGCCAGGTCCATGAGGTTCTTGTAGCCCGTCTGGAAATAGCTGTTGAGATAGGCGTGGCGCAAAACGCGCGAATCCTCCTGACCGTTGATATTCCAGTGATACTCCAGCACCACCTGGTCCTGCGTCAGCGTGCCGGTCTTGTCCGTGCACAGCACGTCCATGGCGCCAAAGTTCTGAATCGAGTTGAGGTTCTTAACGATGGTCTGTTTTTTGCTCATGGCAACTGCGCCCTTGGCAAGGCACGTGGTGACAATCATGGGCAGCATCTCGGGCGTAAGACCCACGGCAATGCTGATGGCAAAGAGGCCGGCATCGAGCCAGTTGCCCTTGGTAACGCCGTTAATCAAAAAGACGAATGGGACCATCACCATCATAAAGCGGATGAGCACCCACGAGACGCCATTGACGCCTTTGGAAAAGCTGGTCTCCACGGCGTCATCCGAAAGGCTCGACGCCATCGAACCAAACAGAGTCTGCTCGCCCACGCTAAAGACGGCTGCGGTCGCGCTGCCCGAGATCACGCTGCTGCCCATAAGGGCGATATTCTCGAACGACGTTGCCGAATCGGATTCTACACAGGTCGTGGGCATTTTCTCGACAGGCTCGCTCTCACCCGTCAGGCTGGCCTGGCTCACAAAGAGGTCCTTGGCCTCGATGATTCTCACATCCGCAGGGATCATGTCGCCAGCGGAAAGGTGCACAATGTCGCCGACCACCACATCGTCGATGGGAATCTCCTCCTTGGGAGCACCCTTTCGAGTGACCGTCACGGTCGTCGTGATCATGTCGAGCAGCTTTTCGGCCGCGTTGCCGCTACGCGCCTCCTGGATATAGCGCAACGTGCCCGAAAGCACCACCATCGTGGTGATGATAATCACGGTCAGCGGATCGAAATCTTCCGGCACGCTCCCCATAAGCGAAAGGGCGGGAAACACCATGTCCGTTGCCGCCGAGATAATGGCCAGGAAAAATAGGATTGCCGTAAAGGGGTTGACGAAGGCGTCTGCGAGCCTGCGGGCCAGCGACTTATTCTTGCCGCGCGTGACCACGTTGCGCCCGTTGTCCGCCTCACTGTGTGCGACCTCGTCGCGATCCAGACCACCCAGGTTGGACCCGACCCATGTCATAGCATCGCTCAGCGGAATGGTCGCCGCATACTGGATGCGCCCCTCCGCACGATGCCGAATCAAATCGTGCTGCGCTTGAGCCGTCGAAGCCGCACGGTGCATGGTTAACATCTTCACTTACTACGCTCCGTTCTATCGATTGCATGCAGAGCAACTTAGCTGCGGCGGTCCTTAACAAGATGGGACCGCGGCGACGCACACCGCCCTGCGCTTCCGGTACTGTCACTGCCGCTCAAGGTCCTCACCTCTCCTTCGCGTCTGCGACTGTTCACAGCATAGAAAAGCCGCAAGACCAGGCACATGGCTGGTTTCTTGCGGCTTTCTTGCGATTCGGCAAGGATTGTTCTGCTGCTTTCTATTGGCGGGGGCAATAGGCCAAAGCGTCATTCCGTCATCTTGTAGCCCACGCCCCACACGGTTAGCAGGTAGCGCGGGTTGTCGGGCTCGGGCTCGATCTTCTTTCGAATCTTTCGGACAAAGGCCATGATGTTGCTGTCGTCGAGCAAATACTCGTCCCGCCACACCGCTCGATAGATTTCTTCCTTGCTAAGGACCGTGCCCCTATTGGTGGCCAAAAAGGCAAGGATGTCAAACTCCTTGGGCGTGAGCGAGGCGGGTACACCCAAGACCTTCACGGTGCGCGAAGCCAGGTCAATCGACAGCCCGTCGATAACGATGGGCTCTGCGGCGGAACCCGGCTGCGAACCCGCGAGCATGAGTTCGACGGATGTGAGTCTGCCCGACGCGATATCGGCAAATATAGGCGCAAGCTCGTGGGCGGCGGCACTGCCGGACGAGAACAGCGCACCGCTGAGCTCGGCGGCCTCGGCGGGCGTGATCGCTATGTTGGTTCTGTTCGTTTGCATAGAACCACCCTAGAACAAACTGCTCGCACGGGACAGGTAGACCCGCTTGATGACCGAAACGACAACAAGGTACAGCACACTGAGCAGTGCGACGACGCCCAAATACCACGCCGGTAAAGCGGCAAGACCGATCAGTTGCACCGCCGGACCCAGTGCGAGTAAGGCAGACGCGACAAGCATGATGCCGACCATCATCGCGAGCAAACGGCGCGGGCGATCAGCCCCGCGAACGCATCGTGTTCGCAAGACCAAAAGCACCAGCGACTCGGTCCATGCGCACTCCAGCAGCCAACCTGCTTGGAACATGGCAATAAAGGCCGCCCTACCCGCGTCGTCCAACGCCATAAAAGATGCACCGCATACGGCGGGGCACACGCCAAAGAACAAAATGGCAAAGGTGATGATGTCAAAGGCCGAGCTCGCAAAGCCAAAATGGAGCATAAAGCCACCCAGGCCCTTGCCCGACCATGCCTTGGGGCGAGCAATCTCCTCGCCGTCAACGTTATCCCACGACAACGCCAGGCAGGTCGCGTCGTAAAACAAGTTGAGCAAAAGCAGCTGAGTAGCGGTCGCCGGCACAAAGGGCAAGAAGATGCTGGCGGCAGCCACCGAACAAATATTGCCAAAGTTAGAACTCGACGCGATGCGGATGTACTTGGAGGCGTTGGCGAACGAGGCCCTGCCCTCGCGTACGCCCTCGGCAACGACGCCCAGGTCGCGCTCGAGCAGCACGAGGTCGGCAACCTTCTTGGACTCGGCGGCGGCAGAATCCACAACGATACCGACGTCTGCCGCCGTAAGCGCCGGCACGTCATTCACGCCGTCGCCGATATAGCCGACGGCATGGCCCGAAAGCCGGATGAGCCCTACGATACGCGCCTTTTGCGCGGGCGTGAGCTCGGCAAAGACGCGAGTCTGCCCCACCTGGATAAGCGCCTCGGACTCCTCCATGGCATCGAGCATGGCACCCGTGATGACGTTACCGGCGGGAATCCCAAGGCGTTTACAGGTAGAACGAGCGACCGACGCCGAATCACCGGTCAGCACGCGCACCTCGACAGACAGGTCGGAAAGTGACCGAATGGCAGCGTGGGCGCTAGCCTTTGGTCGGTCGAAGAAGCCCAGAAAACCGCACAGCACCAGACCGTCCCAACCCGCCGCCGTCGTACTGTAGGCGACAGCGAGCACTTTGATGCCATCGGCACGCATATCCTCGGCAACCTCGTAGGCGCTCTGGCGCCCTTCTTCATTCATGGGAACGAGCTCGCCTTTAAAGCTCGCCCAGTCGCAATGTGCGCAAACGCTTTCGACCTCGCCCTTAACGATGGTCAGGCGACTGTCGGGACGAGCAGGCAGCCCCAGACACCCAAGTGCCCCCGGTGTGGTGCCGAGCTTAACGCCCGACGCCTTGACAACGTGATCAAAGGGATCGGACGCATACAGGGTAAATGAATGACCAAGATCTTTGGCAGCAAGGCGAAGCTCGGGTGCGGCACACGCATCGGCAATAGCCCGGTTAAGTTGATTGGCGACGGTCCCCTGATTCATACTCTCGAGATACGCCAAGTTGAGGGTCTGCTCGCTCTCGTTGCCCAGGATATCGGTGTAGTACTCAAGCACCGCGACATCTTCTGTCAGCGTTCCCGTCTTGTCCACGCACACTACGTCCATGGAGCCCAGCGACTCCATGGCATCGACGTTCTTAACGATGACTTGCTTGTTTTTGAGACGACGGGCGCTGCCCGACAGACAGACGCTCGTAACGACTGGAAGCATTTCGGGAACCAGACCAACGGCCGTTCCCAAAGCAAACAGCAGCGCTTGCGCCCAGTCGCCCAACACGACGCCACGAATCGTAATGACAAACGGCAACACAATCAGCATGCACTTGACTAAAGCCGCGCAAATGCTCTTGGCCCCAACATTAAACTGCGTGGCAGGGCGGGCGCGCCGGCACGGCACGGCCTCATCCTTGTCGGCACATGCAAGAACGGTTGCCGAGGCCTTGCCATCAACAATAGTCGTCCCTGCGCGAACGGTCTCGCCCTCCCGCTTTGCGGTCTGGCCACTCTCGCCTGTAAGCGATGACTCGGAAACAAGAATGTGATTGCCCTGGGCAAGAATCGCATCGACCGGGCAGAGCATGCCAGCGTACAAGCGAATCACATCGCCAGGCACAAGCCGGTCGGCATTGATTTGAACCCAGCATGCGTCAACACGCTTCCAAACGGCCGCATGGCTCGCCCTCAGCATATGGCGATTGAAGGTGCGCATAGCCTCATTTTCATAGAACAGACGCACCAAGCCGCCGACCAGCCACATTGCAAACAACACAGTAGGCGCGAACACCCCCGTCTGGCCCTGCGCCTGCGGAACGACATCGACCAAAAAAGCCAAACCGGCCAGCGCAAGCAACAGGGACGAGAACGGATTGAAAAATGATTTTTTAATCATCAGAGCCTCTTTCTAGCATGGATTCGATTGTATCCGAGGCATATACCGGTATCCCCGCCCCACTCCTTGCGACTTCCTTGCTTTTACATGCAACACATGTGACACAGGAACGGCCCCTTTGCCTTATTCCTTGATTTCCGGTTACCGCACACAAAGAACAAACGCCTGCTAATCATTTACGCTCAGGGACATGTGTACGCCACAGACGGAAAACGATGGGGATCGAGGGCTTCGCGCAGCAGCTCACCGAACATGACAAGAAGTGCATCCAGTGATACTGCACATACCCAAAATCGCAGCAACTGTCCTCGTCATGGCGTTCGCAGTATGTCTGCTGAGGCTGCCACTCCGCATGACCAACGACATCGTATTTCGCCAAAAGGGTTTCCAACCAGCGGGAATGTATTCCGCAATCACACTCCCCGCAATCGCACTCACCATCTTTTGCTAATGCGCCCTTGCACCGCGCTTTGGGATGCAGGACAAACAGTGAAAGGAGCTGCAAGCAGGTTTACACTCTAGCTGCTGCTCTCAAACGCCGTCTACATCTCGAGGTCTAATACTTTTCCCGAGAAGTGAACGGCTGTATTTGGGCCCCCGAAACATCGACATTTTTAGACGTTAAAATCGCAGGATTCGACTGGCAAAACCGCAGGAAATTGCACGCCAAAAGTGCCGATGCTTCGGGGGTCCGTTTTCACTCGTTCACTTCTCGGGAAAAGTATTTGACATCGATTTCGCAAGGGCCCCAATATGGCAAAGGGGCAGTCTCCTGCCGCATAACGAGGCGCCCTATTGTCACTGGCAGAATCCATCCGAGGACTGTAAGGGGCACGCATTCCATAAGAGTTGAATCCAACAGCTAAAACCGATTCCACATGCATGAAAACGCGCTCGGTATCAGGCAAAAAGCAGTGATGGCAAGGAGAGACGTCCCATTGCGACGGGCGCGAAAAGCATCCTTGCCAACGCCCAGGCAGCGCATCGTATGCTCGGCAGGACCATCTGGCAAGCCGACATGGCAAACCCATCGAGCTGCCATGACACTTTAGCCGCATGACCATGCACTCATCGATGGCGGGATTCTCTATACTGAGTCACATATGACGGTATCGCGCCAAAGGAGAACGCCGTGACCACGTCGCAGATATCCCTGCTCGCGCTCATCTCGGTTGGAGGCATCGGCATCCTGCTTATCGGAATGAGCACGCTCATGAAAGCCGCCGCCCGCAGGAAAGCCAAGGCCTGCACCGCTATGATCATGGGAACGGTCATTGACCACCGCTTTATGGGCGAAGGCAGAATGTATCCCGTTTTGGAGTACACCGTCGACGGCACGCGGTACCACGTGAGAAAACAATTCCGCGGCGTAAAGACCAAAAGCTTGTCGGGACTCCCCGTCCGCACGCAAAGCGCGGCGTACGAAGACGCCAAGGGCTGGTTGCACGTACAGACAGGACCCATCGCACGCCTAGATACTCTCGCAGAGCAGCTTTGGCCCCTCGGCAGCCAAATGACTGTGCACTACAACCCCAGCAGCCCAGACAAGAGCTATGTCGAGCGCCCTATCGTGGGCGACTTTGCCACGCTGATGTTTAACATCGCGGGTATCTTGCTCATCGCGCTGAGTATTTTGCTCTATGTTCTTATCCAGCGCTAGCTCAGACTGATACATCCCGCGCGCCGCGCGCCGTAATGACCGCCACGACACCAAGGACCAGCTATGGCAACACTCTCCGAACAAGAACGTAAGCGCATCCAGCGATACTGCATTTGCCCCAAGGTTGCCGGCGCGGCGCTTGCCATGGCATTCGTGCTGCCCTTATCGATCATTCCTTTCGAAATGGTCGACGACATCGTCTTCCATCACGAAGGCTTCCAAGAGACAGGCATGATGACCGCCTTGGTGCTCACCGCCATCGAGCTCGTTATATTCTGCTACTGCGCTCTCGCCCCGCGCTTTGGCATGCGTGGCAAGCAGTGGAAGGAAATGCAGCGCCGGCTCGCCGTCGAGCAGAGCGAGAAAGACCGCTCGGCACAAATCGCAGGCGTTGTTGGCACGCAGGCCGCCGCGCGCCTGCTCAAGAACAGCGACAACGAGACCGCGCGCAACCTGGGCGGCGCGGCAGAAGTCGCCGCTGCCGTAGGCGCCGTCGCCACCGCGGCAGACGTGCTTACCGAGAGCTTCGCCAACGCGAAGGCTATGGCAGAGGCCTGTGGCGTGTCTGTCCCCCGTGCAAAGAAGTGGGTCGTCGCGCTTGTGGCGCTGCCCCTCGCGATCGTATGCGGCGCCTATATCCCGCAGCTGGCGCAGGGAAACATCGAGATGCAGGAGAACGCCGCGGCCGCGGCCGAGCAGATCGCCATCGCACGCAAGGCATTAGAGCCCTCATGCGAGTACGTGTCCGCCGATGACCCCTACGAGCGATATCAAGATTACGGCTATCACGTCCGCGGTTATCTGCACGACGGCGACTCCGATACCCAAAAGACCTATACGTACATGGATTTTGACAACAAGGGAACGCTCACGGAAGTGAGCTACGCGGCAGAGATTGACCCCGACGCGAGCCTCGAGGACAACCTTGCCCGTATCGAGCTCGACCTTGACGCGCTTTCCTCTGTTGTCCAAACCATAGGCGTCAAGACCGCAAGCCCCGAGCTCCTAGCACCGCAGGAGCTCCCCGAAGAGTTTAGGCAGGCTTTTTTGAACGGCTCGCTCTACGAGAGAGTCTCTATCAGGACGAGTGACGACCCCATCAAAGCGTATTACTCGTTTGACACGGATCCCGAGGACGAGTTTGACGAGTACACCCATCCAACCATCCGCATCACGCTGATGGGCAGAACAAGCTAGGCGCAGGAGAGAAATGTGACAAGGGGACTGTCCTTTTGTCACATTATTCGGAGCGTAGGGCCTCCACGGGGTCTTTCTTGGATGCGCTGCGGGCCGGCAGCAGGCCGGCAACGACCGTCAGCAGCACCGAAATCGCGATGAGCACCAGCGCATCCTGCACGGGCAGGCTCATCAGATTGGGCACCTGTTTGGCCGCAAGCGCCCAGGCATTAACCGGAAAGCTTACGAGCACCACGACGGCAACGGCAAAGACGCCGGCAATGAGACCTTCGATGAAGGTCTCGGCGTTGAACACGTTGGCCACGTTGCGCTTCGACGCGCCGATCGCGCGCAAGATACCGATCTCCTTTTTGCGCTCCAGCACACTGATGTAGGTGATGATGCCAATCATGATAGAGCTCACAACCAGGCTGATGCTTACAAACGCGATGAGTACCAAGCTGATGGTGTTTACGATATCGGTCACTGAGCCCATGATGATGCCCATATAGTCGGTGTACGAGATGGCCTGCTCATCGTGCCCGGCGGCTTTGGCCTGCTTGTTATACGCATCGATATGGTCGAGCACACGCTCCTTGGCCTCAAAGTCGCGCGGGAAGATCTTGACCGAGATGGGGTCGGCCTCGTCAGCATAGCCCAGCGTGGTCAGGTTGTTGTCGTAGGTGAGCTTCGACGCCTTCGCGTAGCTCATCATGAGCGAGCTCAGGTCCTCGGCGTCCATGTTGAAGTGGATAGCGCGGGCAAACGCACTCGCATCCACGTGCATGGCGCTCGCCAGGTTGGCAAAACTCGACGACATCTGCGTCGCCATCTGGTCGATAAGTCCCGCCGCACCCGCTTTGAGCTGGGTAGACACCGTCGCTGCGATTTGGTTGCTGAGCGATTGCATCACCTGGTCCATAGCCTGCTGCAAATAGGGTGCGAGCTGCTTTTGCACGTAGTCGGTCATCGCCTGCTGCAGCCGCTCAGCAAGCGCATCTCCGCCCAACGCCTTGAGTTGCGCCAGGCATTGCTGCGCTGTGGCATCGTTCTCCAGATACGCCGAGAACGCAGCAGCGAGCTTCGATGCGTCCTTAAGGTCCTCGGGCGTCAGGGCCTTAAACTGATCGGACTGCATAAAGCCCTCAAACAGCTGGTTGGCAAGTGTTCCCACCTGCTGCATCTGCTCGGGCGTAAGCTCCAGGTCATCAAAGACACCCGAGAAATCGGGGGTCGGCGCCTTGGCCATGATGCCGCTAAAGTCGATATCCTTGCCCACGCCAGAAAGGTCGATGTCCAGGCCCGACAAATCGATGCCCGAAAGGTCCATGCCACCGGCCGCACCCGAAAGCGCAGACGTATCGAACGAGAACGCGCTCTTGAGCGCCGCCTCATCAACACTGAACATGCTGCTCAGGTCCACGCCCTGCTTGGCCTCGCCCTGCAGCTCGTTAAACGTCTTGCCGGTAAAGACATCCGTCTCGGGATGAGCAAGCTGCTCCTGAACGATCTGCGAATCAGCTGCGCGCTCCATAAGCTGGCGAGTCAGCGCATGCGTGTAGGCAATACCCGGAGACAACGCGCTTGCGTTGGCGGTCTCGTTGGGCTGCACCACGCCAACGATGCGCACGTCGATACCGTCGGCAACCTTGGCGGCCATATAGTCGGCATCGTTGGACATATCGGTCCACATGCCGGTCTCATCGTTTTTGCGATAGGCATCGGCCGGCGACAGCACCTTAAACGTTGTGGACAGCGCGTCCTCGTACGTAAAGTCGGCAGCGGTCTGCGGCGCTTCAATCCCGCCGTCGGCCGTCATAGCGCTGTTGACCAAGTCGTTGAGCTCATCAATATCCAGCGCGCCGATGCTATAGAGCGTATAGTCGCCCACCGTGCCACGGCTCGAAAGCACCATCACGGCCTCATTGGCAGACGTGGGCCAATGGCCAGCGACGACATCGTACTGGCTGTCGAGCAGGCTCTGGTCGTCAATCATCTCGTTAAAGACCGAGCTTCCCATGGAGTCCATGCTCGCCATCGCCGCCGAGCTCGCCCCGCCGCTCATGGCCTCGGTCATCGCGTTGGGCACCAGGCGCACGGGCTTCTCGTCGCCCTTGCCCGCGCGATACACGACCGGCGTCACGCCATAGCTGTACTGAATGGCGTTGACCTCTTTGTCGATTCCGTCGCCCCCGTCATCGAGCCACGCCTTAAAGCTCGTCATGTCGTTGGACTTAACGCTCGCAAACATATCCTTTACGGCCGTGACCACGGGAATCTTATCGGACTTCTTGGCCGAACCGTTCTCGCTATCGGAAGTTCCGCCAGCATCCTCACCATCCTCCGTGGTCCCCTGCCCGCCCATCATGGACGACAGGTCGTAATCCTGCTTGGAGATGGTAAGCGGGTAGCTCGAAAGCGTATCCTCCTCGACCTTTTTAATGTAGTTGTTCACACCGTTGGAGAGCGCCAGGATCGCCGCAATGCCGATAATGCCGATCGAGCCCGCAAAGGCCGTCATAGCCGTACGGCCCTTCTTGGTCATGAGATTGCGCGCCGAAAGTCCCAACGCCGTCACAAAACTCATCGAGGTTTTGCGCGTAGGCTTTGCCTCGCGACGCGCAGCCTCAGCGACATCGAAGGGATCGGAATCGTCGGTGATCTTTCCGTCTGCGAGGTTGACGATGCGCGTGGCGTATTGGTACGCCAGCTCGGGATTATGCGTGACCATGATGACCAGGCGGTCGCGCGCAACCTCCTTGAGCAAGTCCATGACCTGCACGGACGTCGTCGAGTCCAGGGCGCCGGTCGGCTCATCTGCCAACACGATCTCGGGGTCGTTGATCAGAGCACGAGCAATGGCCACGCGCTGCATCTGTCCGCCCGAAAGCTGGCTCGGGCGCTTGTTCACATGCTCGCCCAGGCCAACTGCCTCAAGCGCCTCGCGCGCACGCTGACGACGCTCGGCATGGCCCACACCCGTAAGCGTAAGCGCCAGCTCCACGTTTTCCAAGATGGTCTGATGCGGAATGAGGTTATAGCTCTGGAATACAAAGCCGATGCGGTTGTTGCGGTAGGCATCCCAATCGCGGTCGCGGAAGTCCTTGGTCGAAATACCGTCGATCAGCAGATCGCCGGAATCGAAATGGTCCAGACCGCCAATGACGTTGAGCATCGTAGTTTTACCCGAACCCGAAGGACCCAGAATGGCCACGAACTCGTTATCGCGAAACGCCAGGGTCACGTTATCGAGCGCCACCTGCGTAAACGACTGCGTGACGTACCTTTTGCAAATATCTTTGAGCTCCAGCATGGACGGCAACCTCTCCCGCGCGGGCGCACTCGCCCGCTCTCCCCCGCCGTTCGTATTCGACGCGTTTGTCCTACTCTATTCCGTTTTTTAGTCCACACCAGTGAGAAACGTCACGAACCGCGCCAAAACGAACGGGACGGCACGCCACACAGCGCACCGTCCCGCACACAACATCGACAATGTGACAAAGGGACTGTCCCTTTGTCACATTACGTGTACTCAGCCTTTATTTCTCGCTATTCGCAATCGCCCGGTCGATAAGCTTGTCGAGCGCCGCGCGCTGCTCGGCGGAGCTGATGGCGCCCACGATGGGCTCCCCTACGATGTTGCCGTTCTGATCGATAACGTAGGTAGTCGGGAACGAGAACAGATTTGACGTAAACTTGCCGGCCTCGCTGTCCGACTTGAACCAGATGTTCTTATACGTCACACCCTTCTTGCTCAACACGTCTTTAGCATCTGCAATCTCGTCCTTGTTGCCATCGAGCGTAAAGGAATTGACGCCCACGACCTGGCCGCCCTTCTCGGCAAGCTCCTTATTCAGGTTCTCAAGATCGCCCAGCTCGCCCACGCACGGCTTGCAAGTGGTGAACCAGAAGTTCATGACAGTAACCTTGTTCTTAGAGAACAGCTCATCGCTGCTCACGTCGTTGCCGTCCAGGTCCTTGCCCGTAAAGCTGGGGAACTTCGTCTCCTTGCTCGAAGTATCGGCGCCAGCCGTCATGCCAGCGGCCGAAGCGTCCACGCTCTCGCCTGCGCTCGGCGTGTTTCCACAGCCGGGAAACTTCTTTTCCAGGCTCTCGAGCTTGTCCTCGATCTCTTTGATTTGCTGCGCACCGGCCTTGAGTGTCTTGAGCTCATCCGCCGTAAACTCATCCTTGGCGCCGTCGATGGTCTTGAGCAGGAAATCGCCGTAATTGCTACCGTCCTCAATCATTGTCGACTCTTTATTTGCTGCATTGAATACCTTTTCCCACAGCGCATTATCGCTCGAAAGGATATCGTTCTCCTTTTTCATGAGCTTCGCATAGAGCTCGGCGGCCTCGTCGGCATTGGCCGGCTCTTGCGCGATGAGCTCCGCAATCTCGGGATCGGAACCGGTAGATTCGCCGGCGTTGCTGTCGGGCGCCGAACATGCCACGAGGCACAAGGCCAACACCGGCACCATAAACAGGGCCGCAATCTTAGTAAGCTTCATGGTCATTCCTCCGTTTTGTCGAAGCTTGTTTTACTTTTTATCGGCGGTCAAGGGAAGCTTTTCCGCCGACACATCCAGGCCATAGCGATAGCTGATGGCATCGACAGGACAGGCCCCGATGCACTTTCCGCACCGGATGCATTCGGCATGATTGGGCGCGCGGACCACATCAACGTCCATCTGACAAACCTTTGAGCACTTGCCGCACGAGACGCATTTGCACGCGTCAACCTGAATCCCCAGCAGGGACACCCTATTCATGAGCGCATAGAATGCGCCGAGTGGACAAATCCATTTGCAGAAGGGGCGGTAGAACAAAACGCTCAGCACTACCACGGCAATGAGAACGGCAAGTTTCCAAGTAAAGAGCTGCCCCAACGCAGATCGAATGCCGGCATTGGCAATGGCCAGCGGAATGGCGCCCTCGAGCACACCCTGCGGACAGATGTACTTACAAAAGAACGGGTCGCCCATGCCCACGTCGTTAACCACCAAGACGGGCAGCAGCACCACGGCAAACAGCAGCACGACGTACTTGATGTACGTGAGCGGCTTGAGCTTTTTCGTGGAGAACTTTTTGCCGGGAATCTTATGAAGCAGCTCCTGCAGCCAGCCAAACGGACACAGAAAGCCGCATACAAAGCGTCCCAGCAGCACGCCGAGCAAAATGAGCGTACCGGTAACATAGTAAGAAAAGTTGAACTTGGATGAACCTACCACCGACTGGAACGACCCGATGGGGCACGCACCCGATGCCGCGGGGCACGAATAGCAATTAAGCCCAGGTACGCAGACTGTTTTTCCCGCGCCCTGATAGATGCCGCCTTTGGCAAAGTTTGGCAGGTGAATATTGGTGACCAGCGTCGCCGCCGCCTGAATGAATCCGCGAAATCGGGCCAAAACATGCGACGCAGTGTTTTCTCTTTTATCCAATTCCGATACACTCCAAGCACAGCCTAATCGCTTTGGCCAGCACGGCATCCGCCTCGCCACGCATAACACCAAAGCACACCATGGTAATTCCGACGATCAACAAAGCGACCTGTACCACGGGTTTTACCGCTTTGAACAACACGACCACTCCTTTCGTTACGCGACCATTGGACCATATCGGCTATAAAATCCGTGTTAAGCGCGATATGGAATGTGCAAGGAGACTGTTATGCGTATTTTGATCGTCGAAGACGAGCGAGCACTGTGCGATGCAATCGCGCGCAGCTTGCGAAACTTGGCGTACAGCGTCGACTGCTGTCACGATGGACAGGAGGCGCTCGACCTGCTGGGCGTCGAAGTCTTTGACCTCGTGGTGCTCGACCTCAATCTCCCCCGTATCGACGGCATGACCGTGCTCAGGGAACTTAGGAAAACCGACTGCGAGACCAAGGTACTGATTCTGTCCGCACGTGGCGAAGTATCCGATAAAGTCGCCGGACTCGATGCCGGCGCCAACGATTACCTTACCAAGCCGTTTCATCTGGACGAACTTGCGGCAAGGATCCGCAGCCTTACCCTCAGGCGCTTCGCACAAAGCGACATAGTATTAACCTGCGGAAAGCTCAACTTTGACACCAAGGCGCGCATCGCTTCCGTGGACAGTGAGGCTCTATCTCTTACACGCAAGGAAACGGGAATCTTGGAATACCTGATGCTTAATCAGGGGCGACCGGTAAGCCAAGAGGAGCTTATAGAGCACGTTTGGGATAGCACCGTGAACAGCTTTAGCAACGCAACCCGCGTTCACATCTCGTCGCTCCGAAAAAAGTTGCGCGGCGCTTTGGGATACGACCCGATTCGCAATCGGATTGGAGAGGGCTACGTTATGGAGGATAGCGAATGAAACGGCTTTCGCTGCAATGGCGCATAACAATCATGACGGCACTGTTAACGTGTATGGCATGCGCTCTGACGAACTGCCTGGTCGGCTATACGGGCATGCGCTACATGGATGCCATCGGCAGCGACGTCTCGGCCTTTAACGCAACCGGCGAAGATTCGCTCCAGGCGTTCGACCCAACGAAAGCAGCCCTCGATGACAAGGTCACGATCGTCGTAAACGACGCACAGGAGTCTTTTGGCACGACAGCCTGGTACATCACGGCTGGAGTCACACTCCTTGGCGGCGCGCTGGCATACTTTGTGAGCGGCCGTGCACTCAAACCGCTACGGGCTTTTGCAGCTCAGGTTGAGCGTGTGCAACCTGACAACCTAAGCGAAATCAGACTCAATGAAGATGTGCCCACCGAGCTACAACGATGCAGCGCCTCTTTCAACGACATGATCGCTCGTCTTGGCGAAGGGTTCTCTGCACAGCGTCAGTTTACCGGCAACGCCGCACACGAGCTGCGCACCCCGCTCGCCCTTATGCAAGCACAGATTGAACTATTCATCTCCGAACACTCCGGTTTGCAACCCGAAACAGCCGAGCTGCTCGGCCTGCTACAAGAACAAACCGAGCGCATGTCTCGAATGGCCAAGGTATTGCTCGAGATGAGTGAGCTGCGCAGCGTTCCTTGCGAGGACGATGTGGAACTTGGTCCCTTGTCCGAAGAGGTCCTCACCGACCTTGCGCCACTTGCCGAAAATAAGGGCATAGCCCTCAATTGTGCTGGAGACGCTTTAGTAATCGGGAGCGACACGCTCCTCTATCGGCTGGTGTTTAACCTGGTCGAAAATGCCATCCGTTACAGCCGCCCCGGCTCGACTGTCAACGTCTCCATCTGCGACAACGACAGCCACGTGTTCCTGCGAGTCGAGGACCAGGGCCCGGGAATACCCAAACAGTACCGTGAGAGCATCTTCCAACCGTTCTTTCGCCTGGATAAATCCCGCAGCAGGGCATACGGCGGCGCAGGACTCGGGCTAGCGCTCGTTTGGGAGATTGCAGCGCTTCACGGTGGCGCCGTAGAGGTCGAAGCAAGTTCCGAGGACGGGACCACCATGCTCGTAAGCCTTCCAAAATGATCTGTAGCGTTAGCCGAACAGTAAAACGAAAGGGGTCCCGCACACGTTTGCGCGGGGCCCCTCCCTGTCAATGCAATTCGTCCAAAAGAGTAGAAGCTTACTCCCACTCAACGGTGCCGACGGGCTTCGGCGTGAGGTCGTAGCACACGCGGCAGATACCGGGGACCTCCCTTTATACGTTCGGCACAATCGTAGGCGATACCCACAAATTCCAGTCCCGAGCAACAAGAGTACAATTGCTGCTAGTGTTGCCAGCTGTTGGGAGATGGAAGATGGACTGCGATGGCTACCCATGCGTTCCCATGCCGTTGATGTGCACCGCCTTTGTGCCGGGGCAGATTGACGCTGCGGTTGCAGGCATTTCCGACCCCGATTCACGCGCCATCGCCACGGCAGAAGCGCTGTACTTTCGCGGACAGGCCGCACTCGCCGCCAAGACAGCACGCCCCTATCTTGACGCCACCGACCCCGCACTGCGCTATTCCGCATGCTTTATCTGCGGATATGCCAGTCTGTCGCTCAACCGTATCGCCGATGCCCGCCGTTGCCTTGCTGGCATCCTCGATACGCCGGCCGACGAGGAATCACCCGCCGTCCACGCCACGCATATCCTGTTCGCCTCGGCCGCGAGCGTCCTGCTGCACTTGCCTTCCCCGTATTCTGCCGAAGAGTTTTATCCGCTTGCGGCGCATCTGCCCGAAGGCCTGCGCCTGTTCGCCAGCTACGTGATGGCGCATGCCCTGTACCTGCGCGGCGAATATGGCCGCAGTCTGGGCATGGCGGAAAACGCCCTAATTATGAAACAGGGAAGCTATCCCATCTCGGAACTGTTCCTGCACCTGGCAGCTTCCATGGCATGCATGAGCCTCAAGGACATCGACGCCGCAAAAGCGCATTTTGGAGCCGCTTGGGACATTGCGCGCCCCGACGGACTTATCGAGCTCATTGGCGAGCACCACGGCCTTTTGCAGGGGCTCATCGAGGCATGCCTAAAAACGCAATACCCTGACGACTTCGCACGCATCATCGAGATCACGTACCGCTTCAGCTACGGCTGGCGGCGCATCCACAACCCCGATTCGGGCGAGGACGTTGCCGACGATTTAACGACCACAGAGTTCACCATGGCCATGCTCGCCTGCCGCGGATGGACCAACGCTGAAATCGCAGGCCATATGGGAGTATCGCCGGGCACCGTCAAAAACCGCCTATCCGGCGTATACGCAAAGCTTGGCATCGGCACACGCGCCGAGCTGGTCGCGCACATGTTGCGTTAGCGACCGGGCTGCCAAGCGCATCGAACGCGTTCCGGAACCCGGCGCTTCGCTCGATCAATTTGGACATTTTGACCCTTGAACGGCACTACCGCCACGAAGCGTCTTCTCGCAAAATTGGATTATTTCCACCGATATTTGCGGGATGGGAGCCCAAGATGCTTGATCGCCGTTCGTTACTTGTTGCTGGAGCGTCCTCGCTGGCGAGCATTATGTTGCCTCGCGTGCCGGGAAGCGAAAATGCCTTCCTGCTGCCGTTCGCGCCCACCGCGGCCTATGCCGACGAAGAAGATCCCTTCAAGGTGCTCGTTCTCTCGCGCACCATGTTTGGTGTGGTCGTGGTCGACGTCGCCAACAAGAATACGCCCATCGCAGGTGCCCAGGTCACGCTCACATCGCGCTATGCCGTAGGCAAGCAGCTCACCGCCACGACCGATGACGAAGGCACGGCCATCTTTGAGGTCGCCCCTCTTTCGGAAGACTACGTGGACGAGGCAACGCTTCTCGACGCGTACGACTTTAACGGCGGCATCTCCATTAGCATGGCGGGCTACCGCGATGTCGAGATTCCCCTTGCGCGTATCCAGGGCGGCACCGCCATAACCGCGCCCACGCGTCCGCTGTCCGACGGCGAGCCGTACTTCCGCCAGCTCACATTCGACGAATGGGACATCCAGTACGCTGATGCCACGTTCATGGCATTGCCGAAGGACGACGCGGCAAACGACCAACCCGACACGCATGCCTTTATTGTACAGGCACATCTGCCACAGGGTGGACAGGCAACGCTGCACATCAACAAGGTAATGCCCGCCACGGGTAGCTCGCCCGAAACCGTCACGCAGATCGGCCAGATCAAGGCCAGCGCATCAGGCGCGGATAATCTGGCGACGTTCACACTCGAAGACAAGTTTCTCGACGCGGCATCGGGCCTTCTGGAGGAAGGGTGCAAGCTGCGCTTTGTCCTCGACTATCAGGGCAAAACCTACACGCTCTCATCCCCCATGGCCGTTGTCACCGCGCCGGCCGCAAAGGCGGAATCGGGCTCGACCACTATCGTCCCCACTACCATGGACCAAGAGGTCACTCCGTTTGATTTCCCCGCGGCGTTTCCCGGCATCGGCGGCAATAAGTTCACGTGCTGGATACCCACATTTCCGATCCTCTTCGATTTCTCGTTTGCTGGATACGTGCTGTTTGGCGGAGGATACAAACCAGCCAGCCATATGAACGATTCGGGCAATCCGGATCCGGAGTACTGGAAGAAGTCACCGCGCGAGTCGGGCGCCAAGCAGGCAAACCGCTACCTCGACGAAATGGAGGGGAAGTGGAATCAGTACAAAAGTATGAGTGCCGGTTCGGGCACCGATCCAAGAAACACCAAGCTCCTTCGCCACCATTGCACGCCGCTGTTCACGATGGATATCGCCACACAGCTGTACGGCTCGCTCGCCTACGATTGGGTGGGCAAAACCTGGGGTAACAACAACGACCCCGCATACGGCAATATTAAGGCCCTCTTCCAGGTAAGAACTGACCTCAATTGGACCGAGCAGTTTACCCTAGGACCGGTGCCATTTTTCCTAAACGTCAACCCTTGGGTGCTGGCGAAGCTGGCGCTCGCTGTGGGTGCCCACACGCACGGCAGCGGCGCGGCGTTTTTCAAGAACATTTCGCTCGACTATTCCAACACGTCGGGCTCGTTCACCATCCAGATCGGACTTGCCGTCACCTTTGGAGCCGGCGTTGCAGGCGTCGCTTCGTCTGCCGTGCGCGGTGCCGCATCCCTCACGCTGTTCATTGGGTACGAGAAGGCAGATGGACACCAGCTTCCGCGGCTGCGCGTGGGTGCAGACGTCGATGTCGATGTGATACTCCAGTTCGTAATGTTCAAGTGGACCACCAAGGCTTGGTCGGGGTCGTGGCCCACACTCATCGATTCGTGGAATATGTCGGTGAACAATGGCGACCAGTATGTGCTCCAACGCTCTGAGCTGGCATTGGGTGGAGATACGCCTTATACGCTGGATGCCTGCTTCGGCTCGGCCGGCAACGCCGAGGCAGGTGGTGTGCCGCAGTTTATCGCATCGGCCACCATCGTCACCAACGCCGAGCTGCTCGCACGCGCCGAGGTTAAGGCCACTGCCGTAAACGCCGCGCCTGTCGTGCGCGATTGGGATCAAGCGGTCACGCGCATTGAGCTCGAGACGAACGCGGAGAGCGACGACACGGGACAGGTCGAACATTTCGTCCACGCGCTGATGGAGAACGACGAAAATGCCGCGCCGATGTATGAGTACACCTACATCGGTCAGTCAACGAACGCCGTTGCGGACCCGAACGCCAATTCTGCCGGCGTGTCGGAGGACGAGCGTGGCGGCATAAAACCCTCGAGCGACAACGTGCTGTTTTCCGGCGTGCTCAGCGAAGCCCACATGAAGCTAACGATGATTGCCGGCGTAGAATGCCTGTTCCGTATCGCCTCGGTGCGCTACGGCGACAATGGCCGCTCGCGACTGGTGGTGCACACAAAGGCAAACGGCACGTGGTCCGCTCCCACGCCCGTGGACTTTCCCCTTGGGTTTGGCGAGGGCGACGTGGAGCGCGACGGCATATTCGATTACGACTTCGACGTGGTGGAATATACGGACGGAAGAGGAAACCAGGACGCCTACGTGCTGCTGGTCTCGGGCGAGCGCCCCGCCGGCGACAACACCCTTTTCGATACGGCAAGCACAGCCGGCATACTGTCCGTTGTGCGCCTGCGCATAAGTAATGACGAGATCCGCGTGGTGTCGCATACGTCATGGCGCAGCATCTCGCGCGGCCGCCTGCAAGAGGATGGCTACCATTGCCTGCAGTGCCCGCGCATCACGGTAGGCAAGACGCTGGTCGACGGACGCCTGTCGGGTGCCTACCTCCACCGCCGCGGAACCACCGCAGAGAAGGCGCTCGGCAGCGAGGCCGAGGTTGCGCTGGAATGCTTTACCCTGTGGTCGGATGATTTGGGCGACAGCCTGACGTTCCGCCAAGTTCTTCGCTTTCCGCAAGCACCGTCGAGTATCGAGCTGAGCGAGCCCGAGAATATCAACGGCAAAATGGTGGTGCCCGTTGCGTACGAGACCGCAGACGGTTGCGGCTGCGCATCGTACGCCGTGATCGGCCAGTCCATTGCGGGCTGGGGCGTTATGCCACCAGACGCCACGGTGCCCCATGCGGTGCCGTGGCCACAACATTCGGGCTTTTTGGCCACCGTCAACGAGCAGCTGCAGCATATTACTTGGACGCGAGGCGCATCGGCATTTGCAACGCAGCCCGTGGGTGCCGCAGGCTGTGGCCCGGCATCGTTTAGCGTAAGCAACAACGGCAGGTGCGCGCTCTATGTAGAGAACACCGATGGCAAGGTGGGGCAAACCTACGACGAAGAAGGCAACCCGGTAGCAGTAATGGGCAAGCACTTCCGCATCTTCGCCAGCACCTTGGCAGGCGATCTGTTCACGGAGCCGTTCGTGATGTGCGAGCTGGACCATCCCGTCGATCAGATAACGACATTTTTGACGTCGGGAGGCATGCTCTCCGCGCTCGCCACGCACATTGTGAGCGCGGAGAAGAGCGAGGCAGAGCTGCACGGCATCGAAGTGCCTCTGGTGGCGTGTGCCACTCCGACGGGCGCGGTCGCTACCTCGGGCGCGGTGGTGCCCGGAGCAGCAGGCGAATCCTTCATGATCACGGTGCGAAACGACGGCAACACTTTGCTGACTGCCGGCACAATCGATCTGTACCGAGAGGGCTCCAGCCAGCCGTTCTCCAGCGCATCCATCGGATTCGGAGCGAACGCACGCATGGCTTCGATCTACGATCCAGAGCTTGCCGAAGACGCTTCGGCCAACGACATGGCACACGTAAAGTACGCGCTCGAGACGCTGGGCGCACGTTTTGCAACGCACCCGCTGGTAGCCGACAACGGCAACGCCGTGCTGTCACCGGGTTGCACGGCACAGTTCCGCATGAGCTTCGCCATCCCCGAGAGCTGGAGCGACGAAGTGGGCAAACGCGTCACGCTGTATGTGAAGGCGCGTAATCTGGTGGCGCTCGATCCCGTAACGCTCGAGGAGATCCGACCGGGCGCAAACTCGGCGCTGAGTGCCGTTCTGCACGAGCTTCATGTGCCCGACGCGGCATGCGAACGCTCAGAAGTTCAGGTCGGCGTATGCGACAGCGCGGATACGACAGGACTTCACGACGCCCCAATGACGGTAGACGGCGATGGTGGCTCGAGTGGAGGTGGTTCCGACGGAAGCAGCTCCGGTGGCGGCAGTGGCTCTGGCAGCGGCAAGGATCACGGCAATAACAAGCGCTCCAGAAAAGCGGGCGCGCTCGCCGGCACGGGCGACAGCAACGTCCCCCTAACCGCAGCCGCAGCAGCACTCGCCGCAGCTGGTGCCGGCCTTGTCGCCTACAGCGTCCGCCGCACCGCACTCGAGCGCAGCGGCAGCGATGAAGCCGGTGCGGTTGGGTCCCGCTAGCTCTCAGCCGCTTTTTTAAGCTGCGCTGACCCTGTTCGTCGAACAAAAAAGGGGGCTGGCTCTGATAACCCAGAGCCAGCCACTTGCGCATTAGATATCGTCGGTACCGTCGAGCTCCGCCTCGATCTTGGCGCGACGCTTTTTCGCCGAGAAAAACGTTGCGCACAGAGCGGCGAATGTGGCTATGAAAATCATCATGCCGCAGACCGCACCCGTCGCCAAATTCGCTGCCCAATAGACGCTTTCGAACGGCACAATCTGTACCTCCGCAATACAGCGCATCGCCGCGATGACAAGTGTGCTCGTGACCCCGCTGATACCGCAGACGAGCAGGAAATATCCGACAGGAAGATGCTCGGTTTGCCCAAAACGGTTGGTATCGACATAGCCCTTTCGCGTCTGCAATACCACGCAAATCAGCATCACGATAACAAGCCACGCATACATGGCCGCCTCGGCCGGCGTTGCAAAGAGATGTGGCATTTCGCTGGCGTCACTGTGGACCCACGCAACCTGCCGAGCAATGATCTCGTAGAAAAGGATCATCAGCATGCCAAACGAAAGCAGCATGAAACCAATCTTGCAGATCTTCGCGTTCTCAGCTTCCAGACGCTCATCCTTTGGACCGGCATATTCGTGCCACTTTTGCACGAGTTTTAAATCTTCAAATTTCATAGCGACTCCTAAAGAGCGTTAGGGTCGACGTCGGTCTCGTCTTCCCAAAACAGGTCGTTCAACGTGACGCGCAGCGCTTTGCAAATCGCCACGCACAAGTTGAGCGTGGGGTTATAGCCGCCCGCCTCGATCAGGCCGATGGTTTGGCGCGTAACGCCCACGGCCTGGGCTAAGTCAGCTTGCGAAAGGCCAGCCGCCGCGCGCGCCGCCTTCATGCGTAGGTTCTTTTTGCCCGGCATGGAGTTCCTTTCGTAGTAATGGACAGATATCCGTTGCAACATGACAGAAATATATTGCATCTATCAGAAGATGTCAACTATATCTGTCATTATGAAAACCATGTCTGTCATCGCCATGCAGACATACCAATTTCAATTCGCCATTCAAACTTACTCGGACAAAACCGACTCGGGTTTCTCCGAGTAAACGTGATTGATAGTCGATCGATGTGCCCGCTCGTGCGATCAGCATCGTTCGATTTTGTTTAGTAAAACTAGATCCCTATTAAATAAAAATCATCTGTATCCAAATTTGTTTAACAATGCCGCGCTACCACTAAACACTATCCCTGTTAATCCGAACGGTTGTTCGATGGATTTCGTGTTAGTTGGAATCGCCTATGGGCTGGGCTATGCTACCTTGACTATCTATATGACTTAAACGCAGCAAAGGAGCACCGAGAGAGCGAGTATGGCAAAAAACACCGCAAACTATGGTAACGACAGTATCCGCCAGCTCAAGGACGAGGAGCGCGTACGCCTGCGCCCCGCCGTCATCTTTGGCTCGGACGGACTCGACGGCTGCGCGCATGCCGCCTTCGAGATCCTGTCCAACGCCGTTGACGAGGCGCGCCAGGGCTACGGCAAGCTCATCACCCTTACCGCCTTTCGCGATGGCTCTATCCAGGTAGAGGATAACGGCCGTGGCTGCCCGCTCGACTGGAACCCTTCCGAAAAGCGCTTTAACTGGGAACTCGTCTTTTGCGAGCTCTACGCCGGCGGCAAATACAATAACAACCAGGGCGGCGACTACGACTTCTCGCTCGGCACCAACGGCCTGGGCTCCTGCGCGACCCAGTACGCTTCCGAATACATGGACGTCACGGTTTGGCGCGACGGCAACAAGTACTCCCTGCACTTTAAGAAGGGCAAGGTCGTCGGTGCCAAAAAGAAGGCACTCGAGATTGAGCCCAGCGACGAGAACCACACCGGCACCACCATCAAGTGGCGCCCCGATCTTGAGGTCTTTACCTCCATCAGCATTCCCCACGATTGGTATCGCGAGACCATGCGCCGCCAGGCCGTGGTCAATGCCAACGTGACCTTCCGTCTGCGTATCGAGGGCGACGATGGCGAGTTTTCCGAAGAGGACTTCTGCTATCCCAAGGGCATCGAGGACTACGTGCTCGAGAAGGTCGGTACCGACTACCTTACCGAGCCCTTCTTTATCGAGGCCGACCGTCGCGGTCGCGACCGCGAGGACCTGCCCGACTACAACGTAAAGATCACCGCGTGCATGTGCTTCTCGCGCACCTTCATGATGCAGGAGTACTACCACAACTCCTCCTGGCTCGAGAACGGCGGCTCACCCGAGAAGGCCACCCGTAGCGCTCTGACCAGCGCCATCGATGCCTACATTAAGCAACAGGGCAAGTACAACAAAAACGAGAGCGGCATCAAATGGCAGGACGTCCAGGACTGCCTGGTGCTGGTGACCAACTGTTTCTCCACCCAGACGTCCTACGAAAACCAGACCAAGAAGGCCATCAACAACCGCTTTATCCAGCAGGCGATGACGGCATTCTTTAAGGAGCGCCTCTCGACCTATCTGATCGAGAACAAAGACGCCGCCAACAAGATTATGGAGCAGGTGCTCATTAACAAGCGCTCGCGCGAGAACGCCGAGAAGACGCGTCAGAGCATCAAGACCAACCTGCAGCAGAAGACCGACATGGCCAACCGCGTGCAGAAGTTCATCGACTGCCGCTCCAAGGACAAGAACCGTCGCGAGATCTACATCGTAGAGGGCGACTCGGCAGCAGGTGCCATCCGCACGTCGCGCGATGCCGAGTTCCAGGGCGTTATGCCCGTCCGCGGCAAGATCCTCAACTGCCTGAAGGAGGATTACCCGCGCATCTTTAAGTCCGACATCATCATGGACCTCATGCGCGTGCTGGGCTGCGGTGTGGAGATCAAGGACAAGCGCATCAAGAACCTTGGCGCCTTTGACCTGGATAATCTCAACTGGAACAAGGTCATCATCTGTACGGACGCCGACGTCGACGGTTATCACATCCGCACGCTCGTACTCACCATGCTCTACCGCCTGGTGCCCACGCTTATCGACGAGGGCTACGTCTATATCGCCGAGTCGCCGCTCTACGAGATCAACTGCAAAGAGAAGACCTACTTTGCCTACACCGAGCTCGAGAAGAACGGCATCCTCAAGGAGATCGGCGACCAGAAGTGCTCAATCAACCGCTCCAAAGGTCTTGGTGAGAACGATCCGGACATGATGTGGCTCACCACCATGAACCCCGAGACGCGTCGCCTGATCAAGGTGGAGCCCGAGGACGTCACCAAGATGGAGACCATGTTCAACCTGCTGCTGGGCAACGACGAGGCGGGCCGCAAGCGCCACATCTCCGAGCACGGCAAGGAATACCTGGACCAGCTGGACCTGCAATAGCAGCAAATCGATAACGACGGCCCATAAGAAGTTCAAGAGGAAATCGTGACAAAGAAGAAGACGAAGAACCAGCCAAAGAAAAAGCAGGTCAACGCCGAGAACGTCATCGGCCTGCACTCCGAGGTCACCGATCAGCCGATCACGCAGACGCTCGAGGTCAACTACATGCCCTATGCCATGAGCGTCAACGTCTCGCGCGCATTCCCCGAGATCGACGGCTTTAAGCCCTCGCATCGCAAACTGCTCTACACCATGTACAAGATGGGTCTGCTCAAGGGCGAGCGCCAGAAGAGCGCCAACATCGTGGGCCAGACCATGAAGCTCAACCCGCACGGCGATGCCGCCATCTACGAGACGATGGTGCGCCTGGCCACCGGCAACGAGGCGCTGCTCGCCCCCTTCGTGGAGTCGAAGGGCAACTTTGGCAAGTACTATTCGGGCGACCTGAGCTACGCCGCCTCGCGCTATACCGAGGCCAAGCTCTCCCCCATCAGCGCCGAGATCTTCAAGGACATCGACAAGGACCCGGTCGACTTCGTCGACAGCTACGACGGCGCCATGAAGGAGCCGCGCCTGCTGCCCACCACGTTCCCCAACATCCTTGTCTCGGCCAACAAGGGCATCGGCGTCGCTATGGCGTCCGATATTTGCGGTTTCAACCTCAACGAGGTCTGCACCGCCACGATGCACTACCTGCAGGATCCCGACTGCGACCTGCTCGAATATATGCCCATGCCCGACTTCTCGACCGGCGGCGAGATTATCTACCGCCGCGAGGAGATGGAGAAGATCGTCGAGACCGGCCTTGGCAGCTTCCAAATCCGCTCCCGCTGGCGCTGGATTCCCGAAGAGCGCATCATCGAAGTGTACGAGATTCCCTACACCACCAAGACCGATGTCATCATCGAGCGCATCGTCAAGCTCTCCAAAGAGGGCAAGGTCAAGGAGATCGCCGACATCCGTGACGAGACCGACCTTTCGGGCCTGCGTATCGCCATCGATCTTAAGCGCGGCGTCGACCCCGACAAGCTCATGGCTAAGCTCTATCGCTCGACCGCGCTGCAGGATTCGTTCTCGTGCAACTTCAACGTGCTGGTCGACGGCTATCCCCGTGTTATGGGCGTGCGCCAGATCCTGCACGAGTGGGTCAAGTGGCGTATTGAGTCCACGCGTCGCCGCATTAACTTTGACCTGGGCAAAAAGTCCGAGCGCCTGCACCTGCTGCACGGCCTCGAGGCGATCCTGCTCGACATCGACAAGGCGATCGCCATCATCCGCGGCACCAAGCTCGAGGCCGAGGTCGTGCCCAACCTTATGCGCGGCTTCGACATCGACGAGACCCAGGCCGAGTTTGTCGCCGAGCTCAAGCTCCGCAACATCAACGAGGAATACATCCTCAACCGCACCAAGGACATTGCCAAGCTCGAGGGCGAGATTGCCGAGCTCGAGGAGATCCTCTCGAGCGAAGACAACATCAAGAAGGTCATCAGCGACGAGCTGGCCGCAGTCAACAAGAAGTACGTGATGCCGCGCCGCACGGGCAGGATCGAGCCCCATGAGGTTATCGAGGTAAGCTTGGAGCCCGAGGTCGAGGAGTACCCGGTCACCATCATGCTCTCGCGCGATGGCTACCTTAAGAAGATGACGGACCGCGTGCTCAAGAAGGCGACCACGCTCAAGTACAAGGACGGCGACAAGCCCTTTATCGAGTTCCCGTCCGCCAACACGCACGAACTGCTCGTGTTTACCAACAAGAGCCAGGTATACAAGTGCAAGGTTGCGGCGTTTGAGGACACCAAGTCGGCCCAGCTGGGCTCGTACCTGCCGACCGATCTTGAAATGGAACCCGACGAGAGCGTGATTTGGATCATCGACCCCGAGGACTATAAGGCCGACGTGCTGTTCGTCTTTGAGAACGGCCGCGTGGTCCGCGTCGCGCTTTCTGGATACGTCACCAAGACCAACCGCAAGCGCCTTAAGAACGCCATCTACGGCGGCAGTAAACTGCTGTATGCGCAGGTGCTCAAGGAGGACCGTGACCTCGCGCTGGTCTCGAGCGACTACCGTCTGATGAACTTCAACACGTCGCTGCTCAAGACCAAGACGACCACCAACACGCAGGGCGTCCAGGCCTTTACGGCCAAGAAGGGCCGCTCGGTCACCACCGTCGGCACGACCGAGGAAATCCTTGGCGCCGGCGTCTCGGCCGAAAAGTTCACTGCGCAGAGCCTCCCCTCTGCCGGTGCCCTCATGAAGGAAAACGACATGCCGAGCTTGTTTGACTAGGACGACGGCAGAACCGCCATAAGCTCTCAAAACGGTGGGGCCCGGAGCGCAGCAACATCGCGCTCCGGGCCCCATGCATTACAGCAGCATCATCCCTATAGACAAAATGCCGCATAAAGTGGAACAGACATCAGCCCATCATTCATTCCAAAGGGCTTAGTCGATAGCCTGATAAGGCGCACGCCCGGATGGGTCTTTTTAAGTGAGGACAGGCTTCGAGATCTTGTGTTCTCTCCCGCCTTGACTTCAATCGCAGACAAGCATCCCTGCTTCTCTACTACAAAGTCGATTTCCGCACGATTATCTCGCGCCCAATAATGCAGCGGATAGCCCATGGCTGAAAGCTGTTGGGCGACGTAGTTTTCGGTAAGTGCACCCATGAATGTGCCGCCGATGCCGGCAAGAATATCGGCGCGTTGAGCACCGGCCTTGGAGACGAGCAGCCCTGTATCCGCCTGATAGATTTTAAAAGCAGAAGGGTTAACGAAGGCCTCTAAAGGGCTTTCGATCTGCCCGACTAGGCTGCAGCGCGCCACCGTACCCGACAATACAAGCCAGTCGAGAGCGTCTCCAAAGAGAGACGCATTGCCCCCCGCTCGCACTACCTTGTATTGAAATTTGCGATTCTCTTTGGCAAGCTGCTGTGGAATGGAATCGAAGCACGCACGCGTCTTTGCGCTCAAGCGTTCATCAGCATATTTATTGGTGTCGGCGGAGTATCCGTCGAGAATAATCCGATGCTTTTCGGCCACATCAATGATTGACTGATCATCGATATACGTTTGGACCGCCTCGGGCATTCCGCCAACAACAAGATACTGTCGATAGAGCCCAAGCGCCTTTTCATGAAGGCTTGGCGCAAGAGGACCCATTAACTCGAATGACGAGCGTATCTCGTCGACCAGCTGATCGTGCCCCATTGCCCAGAGAAACTCCTCGAAATCGAGTGGAGTCATCTCGATCAAGTCGGTCTTTCCGACGGGGAACGAATACGACTGATGGTTAATGGCAACCCCAAGAAGCGACCCAGCAGCCGCAACGTAATACTCGGGAGCATCTTCGCAAAAGTATTTAAGGGAAGTGAGCGCTTCCTCGCATGCCTGGATCTCGTCAATGAACAGTAAGGTTTTGCCAGGCACGATACGCTGTCCCGTACGAGCCTCGATCGCGCGTACAATCGAATGAGGGTCAAGACCGCCCGAAAAATCCGCTCGCGCCGACCGGTCGTTCTCAAGATTAACGTAGACAACCGATTCGAAAAGATCCTGGGCGTACGTTCTGAGCAAATAGGTCTTGCCACACTGGCGCACGCCTTTGACCAGCAAAGGTTTTCTATCAGCTCTGTCTCGCCATTCCCTAAGTAGCTCGTCTGCCTTGCGACGCATACGCAACCTTCCCTCATGAACTTCTGTTTGACAATATTTTAACGCGGATTAATTTGTTTTCAGTTATTTTTCTGCGTTTAAAAATTGTTCTATACGGCGCTTGAGGAAATGCGCCCCTATTCATATACTCGCGCTACATTCGATTGCACGAGACGCCAGCGAAAGGGACCCGATGCAGAACGATAAAAACGGCATTGCACAGCTCACCTCGGAGCAGAACACGCTCTTCAACGCCATGTTCGGTATGCAGAGCTAGCCAAAATGGATGCAAGCGGTGGCTGACGGAATTGTCCGCGGGAGCATCAACGCATGGCAATCAGCACTCCTCTTGGTAAGGGCAGCAAGCATTTCCGCTAGTGCTGATTGCCATGCGCTCTTCTTGTCCTTAGGCCAGCTTGCGAGCGAGCTCGCGCACCTCTTTCAACTTGGGCGAGGATGCCATGCTGTCGCGCTCGGTCATACCGCTGATGGTGACAATGCCCTGGTCCGCCCACTTGCAGTAAGCGCAGGTTGACTTGTACATGGCGATCGCCGCGTCATAGACGCCCTGGCTGTGGCTATCGAGCAGAAGGGCCGTCTTGGTGAACGGGAATCCCGTGGCACCGAAAGCGTACAGACGGTCGATGGCGGCCTTTTCCTGCGCGGTGATATCGAACCAGTAGATAGGCGAAGCAAAGACGACCATATCTGCATCTTTCAGCGACTCGATCACGTTGGCCATGTCATCCTTCTGCACGCAGACGCCCCCATGGGCGAAGCAGTACTGGCATCCCAAGCAGCCGGCGATCTTCTTGCTGGCAACGCGAACGACCTCAACCGTATTACCGCCCTCACGCGCGGTCTCGGCAAACGCCTCGACCATGGTATCGGTATTGGCGCCCTTACGCGGGCTGCCGCTCAATACAACGATATGCATAAGAATTTCCCTTCTTCATGCCGCAGGCGCGCGGCATTTTTTTGTTTTAACCAAAATGGATGGAGTTATTCAATCGCCTCGTTTCAAGCACTCCCACTCAGTGTCTAATCCAGTCCGAGTGTTGTCGATGCGTGTCGCATCGTGCCGCCCAAAGGCTGATTCGTGCACAATCTGGGCGAATCAGGCCCTTGATTCGCGATTTAGGGAATGACTCAATTGATTCGCAAAACCGCAGGTCGCTCCTTCAATCACTCCCTGGTTCCACCGGAGTTCGTAGCGGATGGCGTAAAAAGGGGTGATTCAAAGGGTCGGAGAGATGCCTATAGCGCAATCGTCTGGTATTGGCGCGGTGAGGGACTTCTCGCCTCCATCAGTCCAAATCGTCAAGCTCCGAAAGACGTCGAGCTAGAGAAAAGGACCTATTGCCCGTCATGGATTGGGTTTACCTCCATGACTAGAGCCCTGGTGTAATTGGCTGGATCACCGTTCCGGGAACCGGTATCGACCTACCTGTCCGCCAAGCTCCTTCTTCAGCTCCAGCCTAGCATCTGACTCGCGCCGCTATAAGCGAAAACCGAAGAGATGCGTCTTAGCCAAGAGAATAAGGTTAGCCTTATCTTACTGTATGATTCGTGTGTTATAGTTAGATAGCTCTAACTGTTTGGGGGCGACAGCCATGCACGAACGCAAGGGTTTCTGGGACAAGAATGCCGGTCGGTATGACCGTTTCATGCGAAACGACCGGGCGGCGTATGAGAAGATGTATGGGCTGATCCGGCCGGTAGTGAAAGCAAAAACCGTGCTGGAGGTTGCCACCGGCACGGGGCTTATCGCAAAGAGCATCGTGAATGCGGCGGCGCACATCGAGGCTACGGACGCTTCTGCAAAGATGATCCTTGAAGCAAAACGGGACAATCAATCCGCAAAGCTGCACTTTTCCGTACAAGATATGTTCCGCCTGCCCTATGCACAGAAGTCCTTCGAAGTGGTGATCGCGTCCAACGCGCTTCACATAGTGCCGCATCCGGAAAAGGCCCTGCAAGAAATCAGGCGGGTGCTGAAGGACGACGGCGTGCTCATCGCGCCAACCTTCACCCACGCGGGGAGCTCGGTTTCCGGCAAGGCAAAAGCCTTTTTCATGAGTATGGCGGGATTCCCCCTCCACAGCAGGTGGACAAGCGAGGAATACCTACGTTTCCTGCGTCAAAACGGCTGGGCGGTGCAGAAAAGCGTGGTGCTGAAGGCCTCGTTCCCGTTGACCTATGCGGAATGCACGAAATCGGAGGGGCCAGATGTCGTTCTTTGAAAACACCCGCAAGCCCGTGGGCCTCGGCGGAAAACTTATGGTTGCCATGATGAATCTGGGCCACAGCCCTGTGGCGCGGTGGGGGCTTCGATTTCTACGACTTACGCCAAACGCAAAGGTGCTGGATTGCGGCTGCGGCGGCGGGGCAAACATAAAACGGCTGCTGAAAAAATGCCCGTATGGCGTCGTCAAGGGCATCGACTATTCGCCCGTCAGCGTGGAGAAGGCTAGAAAGCTCAACCGAACTGCAATTCAGGAGGGGCGTTGCGCCGTTCTGCAAGGCAGTGTGGCGGATATGACGTTTGAGGATAGCTACTTCGATGCCGCCACGGCCTTTGAGACCGTCTATTTTTGGCCTGATTTGCCCCGATGCTTCCACGAGGTCTGGCGGACGCTGAAGCCAGGCGGGACAATTCTTATCTGCAACGAGAGCAATGGCGATACGGACAAGGACGAGAGGTGGACGGAGATCATCGGCGGCATGACCATCTACAAGGACATTGAATTAAAGGCATGTCTGGAGCGGGCGGGTTTTCACGAGGTGCAGATACACAAAAAGAAAAAGTGGCTCTGCGTCACGGCGCGGAAGTAGGGGCATCAAGCACGGGTATTTTTGCACCCATCCTGCACATGGCGATAGGCATGACGGTCATAGCGGCTATGCTGGCGGCAATTATGACAGTTTTTATTCACTGAGGAAGAAACCTATGAAATGTAAAATTGAGAAAAACACCGTGCAGGAGACGCTGATCCTCCCGCTGTATTCCCGGAAGCTGTGTACGGAGTTGTACCCGAACCTTTACAGGGATGAAACAGCGGTTCGTCTGCTCGACCAGATCGACTACGACTTTTCAGAGGCAGAGAAAAACTCCCGCAGCCTGATGCAGCGCTTTGGTGCGCTGGAGGTGGCCACACGGCAGAGTGATCTTGCTTTCGAGGTGTGGGATTACCTGAAAGGCCACCCCAATGCGGCGGTGGTCAATCTGGGCTGCGGGCTGGACAACACCGGCAGAACCTGCGACAACGGTAGATGCAAGATCTACAATCTGGACTTCCCGGATGTGATTGCCTTGCGGCAGCAGCTACTGCCCGCCGGGGATCGAGAACAAAATATCCCCTGCGACCTGAAAGACACCGCATGGTTTAGCAAAATCGATGCCTCCCGCGGGGCGGTGTTCTTTGCCTCCGGGGTGTTCTATTACTTTCTGACCCAGCAGGTCCGGGAACTGGTGCGGGGGATGGCGGACGCTTTCCCCGGCAGTGTGCTGGTCTTTGATGCTGCCAATCGGGCGGCAGTAAAGATGATCGCAAAAACATGGCTAAAGACCGCAAAAATCAAGGATGTGGGGGCATATTTTGCGGTTTCGGATGCCGCCAAGGAAATCGGCACGTGGGACAGCCGTCTGCAGGTCACAAGTCGCGGCTATATGCTGGGCTACAACGATTTGAGAGACCCTTCTGTCAGCGGCTTTTTCCGGTTTCTCGCAAGGGTCGGTGACAACGGGATGAAAATGCAAATCGTGAAAATAAGATTTTAAGAGGCAAAAACGAAGCGCATTCACTTTGACGTCGAAGAAGACGGCTTTTACGGCGCATATTGGGCGTGCAAGGACACGCATGCAGCAGCGGGCACGGATTCAATTGAAACCGTGCCCGCTATCTGATACTATATTATTTTATCGAACGTCTGTTCTATTCCCACTCAATCGTCGCGGGCGGCTTGGACGTGATGTCGTAGCACACGCGGTTGGCGCCGGGAACCTCGGCAACGATGCGGCCGGAGATGCGGGCCAGTACGTCGTAGGGCAGCTTGGCCCAGTCGGCGGTCATAGCGTCGCTGGACTCGACGGCGCGCAGGATGATCGGGCGCTGATAGGTGCGCTCGTCGCCCATAACGCCAACGGACTTAATGTCGGGCAGGACCGCGAAATACTGCCAGCAGCTGTGCTCGGAGTTGCGCTCGCCGGTCTGCTCAAACAGACGCTGGTTGTAGGCGTCCAGCTCCTCGCGCACGATGGCGTCGGCATTCTTGAGAATCTCGAGCTTCTCCTTGTCGACCGCACCGATGATGCGGATGGCCAGACCCGGGCCCGGGAAAGGCTGACGGAACACGATGTGACCCGGCAGGCCTAACGCCAGGCCAAGTGCGCGGACCTCGTCCTTAAAGAAGTGGTCGAGCGGCTCGATAAGGTCGAAGTGCACGCCCTCGGGGAACGGAATCAGGTTGTGGTGGCTCTTGATGGTGGCCGTCTTGCCGCCCGTCTTGCGAGCGCCGGACTCGATGATGTCGGGGTAGATGGTGCCCTGAGCCAGGTACTTGACCGGCTTGCCATCGGTCTCGAGCTGCTGCGCCACGGCGAAGAACTCTTTCCAGAACTGCGTACCGATGATGCGGCGCTTCTCCTCGGGCTCGGTCACGCCGGCCAGAAGCTCGGCATAGCGGTCCTCGGCGTGAACGTGAATAAAGTCGACGTCAAACTGCTTGGTAAAGACCTCCTCCACCTGCTCGGGCTCGCCCTTGCGCAGCAGGCCGTGGTTGATGAACACACAGGTCATCTGCTTGCCCACGGCGCGGGCGCCCAACGCAGCCACGACGGAGGAGTCGACGCCGCCGGACAGGGCCAGAATCACGCGGTCGTCGCCGACCTTCTCGCGGAACTCGACCGTCATGGTCTCGACCAGGTTGTCCATGCTCCAGTTGGGCTCCAGGCCGCAGATCTCAAACAGGAAGTTGCTCAGCAGCTGCTGACCGTACTCGGAGTGCTTGACCTCGGGGTGGAACTGCGTGGTGAAGATCTTGCGCTCGGGGCACTCCATGGCGGCAACCGGGCACACGTCGGTGCTGGCGGTAACGGTAAAGCCCTCGGGCACCTCGGACACGGCGTCGCGATGGCTCATCCACACGGTCTGCTCCATGGGCGTGGAGTTAAAGAGCTTGGCGCCGGCCGTGCGCGTGATGGTAGCGCGACCGTACTCGCCCACCTCGGAGTGACCGACCTTGCCGCCGAGCGTCACGGCCGTGATCTGATGGCCGTAGCAAAAGCCCAGGACGGGAAGGCCCAAGTCAAAGATGGCGGGATCGATGGACGGAGCGTCCTCGGCGTACACGGAGGCCGGACCGCCAGAAAGGATGAGCGCAGAGGCGTTCATCTCGCGAATCTCGTCGGCCGAGATGTCGCAGGGGACAATCTCGGAATACACGTTGAGGTCGCGGACGCGACGGGCAATGAGCTGACCGTACTGCGCACCAAAGTCGAGTACGAGGACCTTTGCGGAAGCCTTTTGATCCATGGTTCCCCCTCTTGTTGGCGGGGAGCCGGTGCCCACCCGCGCGAATAAACGAGAATAACTTTCATAGTGTACACGTTATATGGGGTTTCTCGTCCCTCGCAGCCATCAGCGCACGGCAAACGCACGACCTGGGTCCCTATTTGACGGCAATCGAAGTGTTACCAAACGTTACAGATGATGTAATACGTTTGAACATTGGACGCCCTGTGCCACAATACTGCCGAACGACTCCGCCTCTGCGGCGGCAAATACGATAGGAATACCAGCATGAAGCGCATCCTTCTCATCGCCACGGGCGGCACCATCGCATCGACCGAGGACGGCAACGGCCTCTCCCCCGCCCTGACCGGTGAGGAGCTCGCCCAGAGTGTCCCCGAGATCTCGGGCCTCTGCGAGCTCGACGTGGTGCAGCCCATGAACATCGACAGCACCAATATGCGCCCCAGTGACTGGATGCGTATCCGCGACGTCATCGTCGAGGGTTATGCCGACCACGACGGCTTCGTAATTCTGCACGGCACCGACACCATGAGCTACACCGCGGCAGCGCTTTCCTACCTGATTCAGGACAGCCCCAAGCCCATCGTGCTCACCGGCTCGCAAAAGCCCATGGGCAACCCCTTTACCGACGCAAAGCTCAACCTGTACCAGAGTCTGCTCTATGCGCTCGACGAGCATTCGCACGATGTGTCGATTGTGTTTGGCGGCGTCGCCATTGCCGGCACGCGCGCCCGCAAGCAGCGCACCATGAGCTTTAACGCGTTCATTAGCGTCAACTATCCGCCCATCGCCTATATCCGCAACGACCGCATTGTGCGCAACGGGCTTCACGGCACTCGTCAGGGCGAAAACCCAGTTCGTTTCTACGACAGCATCGATCCGCGCGTATTTGTACTCAAGCTTACGCCCGGCGTAAACCCGGGCATCCTCGACGCCCTTGCCGATAGCTACGACGCCGTGATTCTGGAGACCTTTGGCATTGGCGGTATCCCCGAGTTTGGTGAGTCGGGCGAGTCATTCCAAGAGGCAATTTTCCGCTGGGTCGATTCGGGCCGCACTGTCGTTATGACCACGCAGGTCCCCGAAGAGGGCCTCGATCTGGGCGTTTATGAGGTCGGCCGTGCTTACGCCGATCATCCGGGCATTCTGCGCGGCGACGACATGACCACCGAGACGCTCGTGGCCAAGACCATGTGGGCACTCGGCCAGTCACGCGATGCCGCCGAGATCCAGCGCCTGTTCTACAGCCAAGTCAACCACGACCGCATCCCGATGGCGTAATTCGGTTGTCGACGGGTATCCCCTATTCGATACCCTCGAGAAGTTCTGACACCGTCATGCCAAGTGCGGGCGCGATCTTAAATAGAACCTTGAGCGTGAAATTTGCCGTCCCATCTTCGATTCGGTCGAGGTAGGGTCGGCTGATTCCTGTTGCCACACAAAAATCAACCTTGGAGATACCAAGGTCCCTGCGTGTCTCTTCGACCCGCCTGCCAAGAATCTGTTTCGCACGTTCGTCCATGCAGCCGAGTTTGAAATGGAGCCGAACATAAACGTAAACTATAGTTTACGTTTTGCCGAATACACAGGAGTTTTCTATGTCGGGTTCTTCGGTCCGCATGTACCGAGCCACGCCTTGCACAAACAGCGCACCACCCACGCTCGTCGTCGTTGAAGCAGAATGCCTTTCGCCCGATGAGCGCACAGCATTTGCATTGCTATCAAGTCGCGTCGCCGCCGTTCTGGCCCCTTGCCCGGCGCAAGGCGAACTTGCCGTCCAATGCCAGGCGCACAGCTGCTCGCTCAATCAGGCTGCCGTAATCGCAACCAGCCAGCGTGGCCTGCCCCTTCTCCTAGAAGCCGGTATCGCACTCACTCTTCGCGGCGCCGGATACGAAAACGAGGCCGCCGCCGACATGGTCTTTAAACCACGATCGAGCGGCGGCCTCGCAGCAGCCATTGAATATGCGTGCAGGCTCGTTGCCTAAAAGGACAAGCTAGAAACCAAAGCCAAAGCCCGTTCCAGTAATCGCCGAATACATAAAGTAGACGTTGATTACGTTGAGGAACACGCCCGTGATGCAGCCGTTACGCAGGTAGCGCTCGCACGCAAGACGTGCCATCACAGCGGAGTCCTCGTTGTTCTTTGCCTGGCGTCCCGCCGTAAAGTACGTCGCCACGCTCAGCAGCAGGTTGAGCACCGGCAGTGCCAGCAGCTCGTAGCTCTTACCCCAGCGCGTCACCTCGCCGGCTGCGTTAAACTTCGTTGCCACCTCGGGGCCAATGTTGGGGATAACACACGCTGCAACCACCAGCGGAATCACCGCAAGTACGAGCAGCGCAATACCCATGTAGCCAGCTTTTTTGCCATATTTAAACATATGCGTCGTCCTTACACGTTAAAGCGGAAGTGCACGACGTCGCCATCGGCCATGACATAGTCCTTGCCCTCAATACGCAGCTTGCCGGCGGCCTTGGCGCCCTGCTCGCCGCCGAGCTCGATGTAATCGTCGTAGCCAATAACCTCGGCCTTAATAAAGCCGCGTTCAAAATCGGTGTGGATGACGCCGGCGGCCTGCGGGGCGGTCGCGCCCTGACGAACCGTCCAGGCCTTGACCTCCATCTCGCCGGCCGTAAAGAACGACTGCAGGCCGAGCAGCTTATAGGCCGCCTGCGCGAGCACGTCCAGACCGGGCTGCTCCAGGCCCAGGCTCTCCAGGTAGTCGGCGGCGTCCTTGGGATCGAGCTCGGAAAGCTCGGCCTCGATCTTGGCGCAGATGGGCAGCGGCTTGACACCATCGATGGGCGCCAGGTCCTCGTTGAGCATATCCTCGTCCACGTTGGCCACATACAGGATGGGCTTCATGGTGAGCAGGAACAGACCCTTGGCGGCAGCACGCTCCTCGTCGGTCATCTCCATGGATGCGGCGCGCTTGCCCTCGTTGAGCCAGGCAAGCAGGCGCTTGGCCACCTCGAACTTGGGCATGAGCTCCTTGTCGCGCTTGGCCTCCTTCTCGAGCTTGGGCAGCTGCTTCTCGAGCGTGCCCATGTCGGCCAGGATGAGCTCGGTCATGATGGTGTCGGCATCGCCGGCGGGATCGACGAACTCGCCCGTGCGGCCCACCTCACGCATGACGTTGGGGTCCTTAAAGTAGCGCACGACCTCGCAGATAGCGTCGGTCTCGCGGATGTTTGCCAAGAACTGGTTGCCCAGGCCCTCGCCCTCGTTAGCGCCCTTCACCAGACCTGCGATGTCGACAAACTCGACCGTCGCCGGCACAATGCGGCCGGGGTTGACGATGTCGGCGAGCTTTTGCAGGCGGCTATCGGGCACATCGACGATACCCACGTTGGGGTCGATCGTGGCAAACGGGTAGTTGGCGGCAAGGCCGGTCTTTTTGGTAAGCGCGGTGAACAGCGTCGACTTGCCCACGTTGGGCAGGCCCACGATACCGATGGAAAGGGACACGACAGCTCCTTTTGGTACAGGTACTTCAAACTTCATAAGTATAGCGCCGCCGCAGCATCCGGGCGAATCCGGACACCGCGGCGGCGCAAATGAAGCAGAGATGCGTGAGAGTTCTAGACAGTAGTCCTTACTTAAGCTCGGGCCAGAAATCCTTGTTGGCCTCGATGAGCTCGTCCAGGATCTGCTTAGCAACGCTTGCCGAAGGAATGGTCTTGGAGAGCGTGAGCGCCTGCCAGAGCTTCTGGTAGCTGCCCTCGACCCAAGCCTGGACAACGAGCTTCTCGACGGAAACCTGCTGCTCCATCAGGCCCTTCTGGAACTGCGGGATCGGGCCCTGGCAGATCTTCTCAAAGCCGTTGGAGCCGACGATGCAAGGCACCTCGACCATGGCCGTCGGGTCGAAGTTGGGCACAGCACCATCGTTGGGGACAATCAGCAGGAAGCGCTCGAGCGTGTTCTCGGCCAGCGCGCAGGCAAGGTCGACGATGTAGTTGGCGTGTACGTCGGGCTCAAAGCCGCCGTCCTTGGCAGTACCCTTGGCGATGATGTCGCGGCAAGCGCCAAAGACCTTCTTCTCGCGGCCGTCCATAACCTCATTGGCACGAGTGTAGTTGGGGTCAGACGTCTCGACAACATAGTCCGGGTACAGGTAGTACTTGAGGTAGGTGTTGGGAATCGTCTCGGGATCGACAGCATAGACATCCTTGGCCTTGCCGAAGGTGTGAATCCAGCTCTCCTCGACGTGCTGCTCCTTACCGGCCTCGTGCTCAATGCCGTCCAAGTAGCCGTTCTTTGCCATGTGCTCCTTAATCTGCGGCATGAGGTCGTTGCCGTCCTTGTCGTAGATCTTGCTCCACCAACCAAAGTGGTTGAGGCCGTAGTAGCTATACTGCAGCTCGCGACGATCCTTGATGCCGCACATACGGCTCATCTTATCCATGAGGTCGATCGGCATGTCGCAGATGTTGATGATACGGCTGTTGGGGCGCAGCACGCGGCAGGCCTCGGCGACGATGGCCGCGGGGTTGGAGTAGTTGAGCATCCAGGCGTTGGGGCTGTACTTCTCCATGTAGTCGAGGATCTCGATGACACCACCGATGGAGCGCATGCCGTAGGCGATACCGCCGGCACCGCAGGTTTCTTGACCAACGCAGCCGTACTTGAGAGGAATCTTCTCGTCGAGCTCGCGCATAGCGTAGAGACCCACGCGGATGTGAGCAAGGACGAAGTCAGTACCGGTAAAAGCGGTTTCGGGGTCGGTGGTGTAGCTAAACTCAACCTCGGGTGCGTTCTCGTGGAAGTAGATCTCGCAGGCCTTTGCCACGATCTCCTGGCGCTCGGCGTTGTTGTCGTAGAAGGTCACCTTGTTGACCGGGAAGCGGTCGCGCTCCTCAAGCAGCATCAGGGCAATGCCCGGAGTGAAGGTAGAGCCACCGCCGGCAATGGTCACGGCATAGTTTTTCTTGGACATGATGTCCTCCTCATTCTGGCCGCTTGCTCAATCCATCCCCGCACGCGGCCTGTACGGTTTGGAATTGTTACCTAGAAGTGGAGTTTTTTATCTCTAGAATCGGCCTTGCGGTGCATACCGGCTCTGCAAGGCCGATTGTTTCGATGGACGATGGTTTACAGAAGACTCTCGAACTTCAGAAGACTCTCGAACTTCTCGCGAACCTGCGGGACGGTAAGGCCGATGATGACCTGGATCGACTGACCTTGGACCACCAAGCCATGCGTACCGATCGCCTTGAAGGAAGCCTCGGGTGCAACGACGCTCTTGTCCTTGACGTTAACGCGCAGACGGGTAGCGCAGTTAGTTACATCGATGATGTTATCCGTGCCACCGAGCAGATCGAGGATGTTCTCGGCAAGCACCAAGCGCTCATCATCTTTACTCTGGGCGACCGATTTGCCAGCAGCAGCACCGCCCTGCTTTTGCTTGTAGTCGGCCTTGGACTTGAGCTCGACCTCAACATCGTCATCCTCGCGACCGGGGGTCTTAAAGTCGAACTTGACGATCAGGAAACGAAAGACCACGACCCAAAGAGCGGTAAAGCACAGACCGACAAGGATGGAGATGGCGTACTGCAGACCGTGTGCGGCCCAAAGGGGCAGCCAGTCCCACGAGAGCATCGAGATGATGCCGCCGTCGAAGATGCCCACGACGCCAAGGAGGTTTTGAGCCATGCAGCCGAGCGCTCCGAGCACGCAGTGGACGACGAACAGGCCGGGCGCGATGAACAGGAAGGTGAAGTCAAGCGGCTCGGTGATACCGCAAAGCATAGCGGTAAGGGTGACGGGAATGAGCAGAGCCTTGACGCGCTGCTTGCGCTCGGGTTTGGCGGTCATATAAAACGCAATGGCGACGCCAAGCGAGCCGAAGACCTTAGTCCAACCAGGGCAGGTATAGGCAGCCCAGGGTGCGGCATCCTTAAGAGCAATGCTCGGATCGGCAGCCAGTTGGGGCAGGATGTTGGCCCAAGCAGCAAAGATGCCGCCGTTGACCGCCGCGTTGTCGTAATAGAACGGCGTATAGATAAAGTGGTGCAGGCCTGTAGGAATCAGCACGCGCTCGAAGAAAGCAAAGACGCCCACGCCGAACGTACCGGCGGAAAGGATGAATCCCTGGAAGGCGGAGATAGCAGCCTGAACATGCGGCCACACCAGGCAGGCGATAAGAGCGACCGGAACCATAACGAAGAAACCGATCATATAGATGAACACGGAGCCCGAGAACACGCCCAGCCACTCAGGAAGTTCGGTGTCGAAGTACTTGTTGTGAAGCATCGTGGCGATACCAGAAATGATAAGCGCGCCCATGATGCCCATATCAAGCGTTTTGATGCTTGCGATAGTGGCAAGACCAGTACCGCTGCCCGCCTCGACAGAGTAGTCGACCCCAAAGACAGGGCCCCACTGCCCCAAGATTGTGCTTACAAAGTAGTTGAAGGTAAGGTAGATGGCCAAAGCCTCCATGCAGCAGCGAGCGTTCTGCTTGTTCGCGAGCGAGATTGGCAACGCTACGCAAAACAGCAACGGCATCTGGTTAAAGAGCGTCCAACCACCCTGGAGCAGCACATTCCAGCAATCAAACCAAAGATGACCCGCTGTGGCCATCTCGCCAAAGATCGCCTCGGTGGTAAACAACGTACCCAGGCCGACGACGATTCCGGAAAATGCGAAAAGAATTGCAGGCGTGTACATTGCACCGCCGAAACGTTGTATCTTTTGCATCATGACGGGGAATCCCCCTCTCTTCATTCGGAGCGCTGCGGTTTTGGCTTCACTCGAGACCGCAGACGCGCCGTTTGCGTGTACCTCGTGCAATAGGACGGGTGGGCCCGTGTCCCTGACTTCTTGCACTTACGTTTTATCACATCACTTATCTAGACAAGTTAGCATAAAGACTACGGTCGGTAAACGGTTGATTATTGGCCGTAAACGGTATATATCCAGTATTTCGCCTGCTAAATCTGACATAGCTGATAGCTGCATTTTAAATTTCTTTTCGACTTGTCTAGATGTGCTTGTCTATATCTATATACATGCCTATACTTCATTACAACATTCACCGCCACGTTAAGGAGTCACCATGAAAAGCGCGGTCTTCTATGGAAAGCACGACCTCAGAGTCGAGGAATCGGCAAAGCCGGCCGTGGGCAGGCGCGACGTTCTGATCAACGTCAAAGCTTGCGGCGTCTGCGGTACCGACGTTCATATCTATGAAGGCGACAAGGGTGCAGCCGACGTTACCCCGCCCACGATCCTTGGTCATGAGTTTGCGGGCGTTGTCGAGGCCGTGGGCAGCGACGTCTCCGGCTTTAAACCGGGCGATCGCGTGTGCATCGACCCAAACCATCCCTGCGGCTGCTGTGAACCCTGCCGCGACGGAATCAACCACTACTGCGAGCATATGACCGGTTACGGCACCACCGTTAACGGCGGCTTTGCCGAGTACTGCTCCGTCGATATGCAGCAAGTCTACAAGTTGGGCGATCACACCAGCTTTGAGCAGGGTGCTATGACCGAGCCCGTCGCCTGCTGTCTGCACGGCATCGATATGTGCAACATCAAGCCCGGCAGCACAGTTGTCGTTATCGGCGGTGGCATGATCGGTCTGCTCATGATGCAGCTCGCCAAAAACGCCGGCGCCACCAAGGTTGTCTTGCTTGAGCCTGTCGAAGGCAAGCGCGAGGTTGCGCTCAAACTCGGCGCCGACCTGGCAATTGATTCCATCCACGAGGACGTCCCGGCCCGCCTGAAGCAGGAGGGCGTCGGCAACGTCGATGTCGTTATCGAGTGTGTTGGCAAGCCCGTCACCATCGAGCAGGCCATCCAGATCGCCGGCCACAAGGCTACGGTCATGATGTTCGGCCTCACCAAGCCCGATGAGACAATCACCGTCAAGCCCTTCGAGGTCTTCCAGAAGGAGCTTGTGCTTACCTCGTCCTACATTAACCCTTATACGCAGCGTCGTGCGCTCGAGCTCATCGACTCTGGCAGGCTCGACGTATCCTCGATGGTCGCAAAGGTAGCCTCCCTCGACGAACTCGGCGCCATCCTGTCAGACCCGGCCCTGCGTGCCATGGGCAAATATATAATCGACCCCAGCAAGTAAATCGCTTGACACCTGCGCGGGCGGCCCTCATCCACCGCTCGCGCACTCAGCTCTAGGAGACCGTCATGGCGCGAGCCATCTTCCAAACTATTTATGACAACGTGAAGCAGTCGATTGACGACGGCACATACGCTTATCAGAGCTATCTGCCTTCGGAGACTGAGCTCACGCAGCTATTTGACTGTTCGCGCATGACGGTCCGTCGCGCCATCTCGATGCTTGCGGCAGATGGCTACGTGCTCCCCCAGCAAGGCAAGGGTATGCGCGTCATTCGCAACATCAGTGACGAGACGAGTCGTGGCGGCGGCGGACTCGAGACCTTTAAGGAAATCGCAGCCAGTCGAGGCTTTGAGCTCAAAACGGTCACCACTGTCTTTGAGCTCCTCGTCTGTAACAAGGCGCTCTCCAAGATTACCGGGTTTCCTGAAGGCTGTGAGCTCACGCGTGCCAAACGCATCCGTTATGCAGACGGACAAGCCGTGTGCTCCGACGACTCCTATTACCTAAGCTCACAGGTACCGGGGCTGACACCCGAGATTGTCAACGATTCGATTTATCGTTACCTCGAAGAAGGCCTTGGCATTAAGATTGCCACGGGCAAACGCGATGTAACGATTGAGCATCCCACGCCCGAGGATGCACGCGTGCTCGATCTCGACGACTTTAACGCACTCGCCGTTGTACGCGGACAGACCTACAACGCCGACGGCATCCTTATGGAATACACCGAGACAAAGCAGGTTCCCAGCTTCTTTTTACTCCACGAAACGGTCACCCGCCGCAATAACGGCAGCGAGACCCATCAGAGCAGTATGAGCTAACCATCTATTAGTTGCGGTGGGATAGTTCCTAGAATGGCCAGCTTAAGGGCAAAACAGGAACTATCCCACCGCAACTTTTTTGGCCGGCGGGGCAGTACCTGTCCCACCGGCCATCATTTACGCTCGTTTAGCTAGTCCGCGAGCTTCTCCACCTGATCGAGCATCTTGTCAAGCTTGGCCTTTGCCTCGGCCTTGACCTTCTCGGCCTCCTCGTGGGCCTTGGCCTTCTGAGCGGCCTTTTCCTCGGCCTCGGGGTCGACAACGACCAGATTGGACGCATCGTGCTCGACCAGCTTGAGCGCATGCTCGGGGCACACCTTGACGCAGGCTCCGCAACCTAGGCAATACGTGGACTCCAGTGCAAAGCGACCGCTTCCCACCAAATCGCAGGCAAACGTGGGGCACACGTTGACGCACTCGCCGCACGACGTGCACTTGTCAAAATCGCATTCCGGCGTGCTCACCTGCATGTTCTGGGCAAGCTCGGGGTGGTTTTGCAGCGTCGAGAGCACCAGCTGCCGCCCGTGCGTGAGCGAACGGCGACGCTTGGTCGTCGTGGTGCCGCACATGGTGTTGAGCGTACGCTCGAGCTGCGTGATCTGGTGACGGTGGGCCTTGAGCTTTTGCGTCACCGAGGCTAGCGCCGCCGTCGCCGGGTTGAGCTTGGTCACCGTCAGGCCCGTCGTACGGGCGATCTTTTCCATGTACTCCTTGCGCTCGTACTCGCGAAGCTTATGGCACTTGAGGCTCTTGGGGTCGACCTCCAGGCCCATGCCCGTACCAGACCACTCCTCGGCCTTCGCAATTGCCTCGCCCAGAATGTCCTCGCCACCGGTGTTGCGGCACTTATCGCACACGCCCAGTGGCAGGTAGACGCTCACGTTGGGATAGTCGGCCAGCACCGAGAACCAGGTCTCGGCCGTAATATCGCCCACGCAGGCGACGACGACTTCGTTTTCGCGCGGCATGCGCTTGAGGGCGCGCG
>CAVCKO010000006.1:76887-85954 GCA_963602825.1 Treponemataceae bacterium
GGTAACGTAGGCGGTCTCGTGGCTCGTTGCTGCCGAGACAATGTCGTCATACAGGTTTTTGGGCGCCAGGCGCGGCGAAATAATCGCCTCAGTCGGACAGGCGGCAGCGCACAGGCCGCACTTGCGACAGGTATCGAGAATCTCGATGGCGTCTTCCTCGACCTCGATAGCGTTGACCGGGCACACGTCCATGCACGCGGTGCAGCCGCTCTTTTCGTTTTTACAGGTCAAGCACGGAATGGTGTTGCCGCGCGGACGCTCCTTGTAGTCGGCAGGATTCCACTGCGGCGCCGACGGATCGAGCGCATCGGTCACGCCACCAAGCGGGTTTTTAAGAAAGTCGAAACCCTTGCTAATCTCGATAATGTCATCAAACAGATCGTGTTCCTGCGCCATGCGCGGCCCCTCCCTGAGCAGTGCAAACAAGCAAGAGATAATGATACGCTATCGGCCCACGCCTCGGGCAAATTACACGCGGCGCATCTTTGCGGCAAATAGCCTATGGCCTATCGCCGCCTCGATTGCACAAGGTCGATCAAGCGCCAAGCTATGCCTCGCACATGAGCTGAACGAGCTTTTGTTTGGTCACCTTGGTCTGCTCGTTGGCCATGTTGTGCTCGTTTCTAAAGACAGCGTTTGCAACACCCTGCAGGTCGGCATCGGAGATCTCACCAAGGCCCAGCTCCTCGAGCGTCGTCGGCAGACCAACGCGCTGGCAAAACTCGAGCACGTGATCAAGCTCGGGTGCACGCTCCAGGCGCAGCTGCACCACCAGGCCAAATGCCACGGCTTCACCATGCATGGCCTTGCACTCGGGCAGAATCGTCAGACCGTTGGCGATGGCATGCGCCAACGCCAAGCCACCGCTCTCAAAGCCAACACCCGAAAGCAGAATATTGCACTCGATCAGGCGCTCAACCGCCGGCGATGTACGCCCCTTTTTGAGATCGCGCTTGGCAGCGACACCGCACTCCATGAGTGTGTCATAGCAGGCACGAGCCGCAACCAAGGCCAAGTGTCCCGGCGCGCCACCATGCTCGTTGGCGCCGTGCGCCGCGACGCACGAACGCGCCTCGAAGTACGTTGCCAGCGCATCGCCCATACCAGCGACCGTCATACGCAGTGGAGCCGCCGCGACCACGTTGGTATCGACCACGACCAGGTCTGGATTCTTCTCGAGCATCAGGTAGCGGTCGAACGACCCATCCTCGTGATACAGCACCGAAATCGCGCTGCACGGACCGTCCATCGAAGCCGCCGTGGGGCACACGCACAACGGCAGCTCGGCATAAAACGCTACTGCCTTGGCGATATCGAGCATTTTGCCGCCGCCAATACCCACCACCATGTCGCAATACTCGGCCCGGGCTTCCTTGGCCATTTCGACAACGGCATCTTCCGTACACGGACCGTTGTAAATTTTAAAGAATGGCTCGCTTAGATCTTCATCCAGAAATCCATCGACGATCTGCCTGCACAGCCGATCCTCGGTGCCCTGGTCAAACAAGACATAGGCAGCGCAGCCCAACCATGACAAATACCTGCCCTGACGCGAAAGTTCGCCCGGCCCTTGAACATACCGGCCAGGACCGCCATAAACCATGGGAAGCGCCATACGAGAATCCGCCCTTCATCAAACAACGATTGGTGCAAAGTAGCCTAACCCCTTTGCACCATAGCAAAAAGGGGCAAAGCCATCTGTCGGCTTTGCCCCTTTCTTACCATAGTTTACTCATCCATAAGGTAATAATGACCCAGCGCGTCGGCACCCAGAATGGCGTTTGCGACCATCTCGGGCGTCACCTCAAACGGCATATTGCACATGGTGTCATCGGGCGCGCAGGCGGCCTCGGCAACAATCATGGCTTGCTCGCGTGTAAGCTCGGCGACGCCAAGTTCCTTCATCGTGACCGGCAGGCCCAGCTCAATGCAGAAGCCCAAGACTTCCTCGAGCTTCTCGGTCGGGGCATCCTCGAGTACCAGCTGGACGATGGTGCCAAAGGCGACCTTCTCGCCGTGATACATGCCATGGCACTCGGGCAGCATCGTCAGGCCATTGTGGATGGCATGAGCAGCAGCAAGGCCCGAGCTCTCAAAGCCAATACCCGAAAGCAGCGTGTTGGCCTCAATGATGTGCTCGACGGCAGGCGTGAGCGCGCCCTTCTCCAGCGCGACCTTGGCCTTGACGCCATCGGCCATAAGCGTCTCGTAGCAGAGCTTGGCGAGCGCCAGGCCGGCCATTCCGCCCTTGCCGCCAGCGCAAGTGCCGCCGTCGGCATCGTGCGTCGCCTGGGCCTCAAAGTAGGTTGCGAGCGCGTCGCCCATACCGGAAACCGTCAGGCGCACCGGGCTCGCCGCGATAACCGTCGTATCCATCAGGACAATGTTGGGGTTTGCCTTAAGGAAGAGGTACTTGTCGAACTGGCCGTCATCGGTGTAGAGCACCGAAAGTGCCGAGCACGGTGCATCGGTCGAGGCGATGGTGGGGCAAATGATAACCGGGGACTCCAGGTAGTAGGCAACGGCTTTAGCGGTATCGAGGATCTTGCCGCCACCGACGCCCACGATGATGTCGCAACCGTTGTCGCGAGCGAGCGCAACCAGGCGATCGACCTCGCCCTTGGAGCACTCGCCGTTAAAGTCCTCAAACAGCAGCTCGGCCTTAGCCTCGGCAAAACCGCCCTCAATCTTGGCGCCGACGCGCTTCTTGCCCGAAGGCGTCACGATGACGAGGGCCTTAGCGCCGAGCGGCTCGACATAAGAACCGAGCTTGGCCAGCTCGTCCGGGCCCTGGATGTACTTGCTGGGGCTATTGAAAATTGCAGCCATTTTTATCCCATTCTCTAAAAAAGAAAGGGGCTCCGTACAGATACGTGCGGAGCCCCTCGTTACGATAACAAGAGTCGATTAGAAATCGATGTCGGTGTCGTAGTAGCAGGCCTTGAGGATCTTCTCGAAGTCGGCAGCCTTGGTCTCACGCGGGTTCTCGGGCGTGCAGGCGTCCTGCTCGGCGTTCGCGGCGATCTCGGGCAGCTTGGCGAGGAACTCCTCCTCGGAGACCATCTGCGGGTTCTCGGCGTCGACCTTCACGCCACCATTCGCGTAATCCTTGATGGACTGCGGAATGTTGAGCTGGTCGTTGAGGTCGCGAATCTTCTGAACGAGCGCGGCGATGAGCTCCTCGTTGGTCTCGCCGGGAAGGTGCAGGATCTCCTTGGCCACGTAAGCGTAACGCTCGGCAGCACGCGGGTCCTTGGAGTTCCACTGGATGACCTTGCCCAGGTACATGGCGTTAGCAGCACCGTGGATGATGTGGCCGTTCTCAAAGGCTGCACCGGTCTTGTGAGCCATGGAGTGAACGATGCCGAGCAGGCCCGAGGAGAAGGCGATACCGGCGATGCACTGAGCCTCGTGCATGTGCTGACGGGCCTCATGGTCGCCAGCATAGGACTTGGGCAGCCACTCGACGATCTCGCGGATGCCGTGCAGGGCGTTGGCATCGGTGAACATAGAGGCGCAGGTGGAAACGTAGGCCTCCATGCAGTGGGTCAGAGCGTCCATGCCGGTATGAGCGCACAGCTTGGCGGGCATGGTGTAGGTGAGCTCGGGGTCGACGATGGCGACATCAGGGGTGATGTTGAAGTCGGCCAGCGGGTACTTGATGCCCTTGGCGTAGTCGGTAATGACGGAGAACGCGGTGACCTCGGTAGCGGTGCCGGAGGTAGAGGAGATGGCGCAGAAATGAGCCTTCTGACGCAGCTCGGGGAAGCTGAACGGCTGGATGATGTTATCGAAGGACTCCTCGGGATACTCGTAGAAGACCCACATGGCCTTAGCGGCATCGATGGGCGAGCCGCCGCCGATGGCGATAATCCAGTCGGGCTCGAACTCGCGCATGGCCTCGGCGCCCTTCATGACCGTCTCGATGGACGGGTCGGACTCGACGCCCTCGAACAGCTTGACCTCGAAACCGCCCTCTTTGAGGTCGGCCTCAACGTCCTGCAGGAACCCGCCGCGGCGCATAGAGCTGCCGCCAGAAACGATGATGGCCTTCTTGCCCTTGAGGTTCTTCACCTCGTGGCGAGCGCCCTCACCAAAGTACAGATCGCGAGGATTGGTAAAACGTCCCATACTGTGCCTCCTAAACAAGCCCCTCTTAGACTTGCGTATATAACGGAGCACCCGATTGGCTCCGTTAGGACCGGTTTGCACATTGCCGGCGATGACAATGCACGATGTCTAAACGTCTCAACGCTCAGACAAACACTATTTTACCGTTCTGGTTGGTCAGTTATTCATCTAAAGCCAACAATGATGAAACGTTTTTTCTATCCCTGAAGACCCTTGTGGGGCATTCATACTCCCAAGCTGGGCAAACGTTTTATCAAGGTTGACTACATATCCCGGGCAGGACGGTACCCCTCCAAAATGCGCCCCGTTCGCCGCCAAAAATCGACCGTTTGCGGCACCGTGATACCACTCGGTCGTCCAAGGTGCCGACATTTGTGCGACATCCGTCTTCGTGGTGCAAAGGTGCATGTCCAAGTGCGGCACCCCCGGTGTGCCACATGCGGGTAAACTAGAACCTTATATAGAGACATTTGAATCCTAACCGCAGCAAAGGAGGCCCCATGGCATTCGATCCCGTTCAAGAGGATTGCCATCGCCTCGTTCTTGAGGCCCTGCGCCGCGACAATATCCCGCTCACCGACGGTGCCGCCGTAGAGCGTCTGATGGAACAATTCACCCGTAACCCCGCGCCGCTCATCGTGCACGACCGCGACCGAGCCGGGCACCTCATTGCCAAGGTGGTCGAGGCCGTCGACTACCGCATCCCTTTTATCCCCGACGACGCCCAGGCAGAGCAAGAAGAAGCCGCAGCCGAGAACATGCTCCGCGAGGCAGCCGCGCTCGATCCGGCCAACTGGGATGCCCAGCGCATGCTGACGGCGCTCACCGCCGAATCCAACGAGGAATACGTACAGTATCTGGTGTCCAAGTGCGACGAGGTGGAGCACGATTTGGCGCTCAAGATCGCCTCGGCGCAGGACCCCTACGAGCGTGAGGCCGCAGGCGACCTGACCCGCCGTCCCTACCTGCGCTGGCTTGCCGCCTTGGCATCGCGCGCGCTCATTAGCGGCCGCTACCGCATGTCGCTGGATGTCGCGAATCGCAGCCTGGACTTTGCGCCCAACGACCCCGCTGGCGTCCGCCATACCGCGATGCTTGCCATGGCAAAGCTCGAATACCCTGCCGAGGAGCTCAAGCGTTTTCGTTCCGCCCACTCCGTGCCCTATCTTGCCAACACGCCGCTGCGCCGCCGTCCCAAGGACGCGGAGCGCGACCTGGACCCGTGGACGCTCATCGCGCTGATGAGCGCAGCCTGGCGCGAGCTGGACTACGAAGGCGCCGAACACTACCTGCGCATCCTGGTGCGCTCATGCCCACACGCGGCCGAGGCGCTCTACTTCCAAACCGAGTTTCCCGATGGCGTCTATGCCCGCGTCAACGTAGGTCCGGGCTCCACCGACGAGCTTGTCCTTGCCCTGTCCGAGGCGACACCGGTGCTGCAGGAGGGCCTAGGCGCGCCCGACAACGCCAGCTTTGCCGCCTGGGTCGCCACCAACGACATCGTGCGCTCCCAAATCGACGAGCGCATCCTACGCGCGGCCGAACAGGGATTGCCGTTTAAGGGAGGAGACCTCTAATGGATCCGAGCGTCTACATCCCCGCCTATCTGGAGCGCACCTATCTGGCGTCGCACCCCGAGCTCACCGATGCAGCACGCGAGCTTGTCCATAACGACATTAGCGCGAATCCCCAAAAGTATGCGCAGTCCGAGCATGCTCAGGCGCTGCTGTCCTATGCCGGTGTTCATCGCCACCTGCTCGACGAGCTCCATCGCATCGAGGACATGGGCAGCGACGAGGAGTTTGAGCAGACGCGCAACCGCCTGTTCGACGATATGCGTGATGAGCTGCTCAAGATCGTCCGCATCGATGCGCTGGCCGTCGATGCCCAGCTGCTCGCTATCATTTTGGCGGACACGCCCGTCGACGCCTGCCTGGGCGACCTGATGAAGCTCGAGACGAGCACGGCCGACTACCTGCAACAGGGCGTGCCCGGGTTTGATATGGAGGCCCCGCACTACTGGGCCAATAATGTTTTGGCCGACGGTGTCACCGCAGCGGACCTTACCGTGAGCGAGCCGGCCCTTATCGGGTGGCTCCACACGCTCGAGGCCATCTCGCAGCTGTGCATGGCGAGCGCTCGTTACCGCGCCGCCGCCAACTATGCTCGCCGTGTCCTTAAGGCGGAGGGCTATCCCACCCGGGCCGCCGGCACCGTATTGCTTGCCCTCGCCCGCTTGGAAGACCAGGACGGCTTTTTTGCCCTGGCGCATCAGCTCGAGGAACAGGTGGGGGCAGACGCACTCGAAAACTCTCCTTGGTACCTGCTCGCCCGCACGATCTTGCTGTTCAAAACAAACAAGATGCGCCCGGCGACGCGCGCGCTGCGTGAGTTCGCTAACCGTTGCGAGGGTGGCGCGTTCTTCTTGCTGAATCCCATGTACCAGACACCGTACCTTCCCTGCCGGCCCGAGCCACGCGATCCCTGGGATCTTTCGCACCAGGCAGTTTGGGAGGCCGACGGCATTATCTCGGACACCCCCGACTTTGCCCCCTGGGCCAACGCCTGCGAAGATGTATCGCAGCTCGCCCAGGAATTTGCGCGCCGCTACGGCTTTTAGCGACGCGATCGCCCCGACCATATCATTCACGTTAGGAACGACTTCATGAACTTCCGCTCATCTCTTGCCTGCACCTCGAGCGATATCGCCCGCTGGGGACTGCGCTCTGTCCTCAAACGCCAGGGTGGCGTGCTTCCCGGCCGCATCGCCATGAAGATCGACCCCGAGCTGCTAAGCGACCTCGCGAGCCTGGTCGACCGCAGCGTGGTGATCACCGGTACTAATGGCAAGACCACCACCTCCAACCTCATCGCTGACGCCGTTGCTGCCAGCGGCGCTACCGTGGTGTGCAACCGTGCCGGCAACAATATGGAGCCTGGTGTGGTGGGTGCTCTGCTCGAGGCCCGCGGCGGCCTTAAGCACACCAGCAGCGGCAAGCGCGTGGGCGTTTTTGAGTGCGACGAGCTCTACACGGTGCGCGTCCTGCCCAAGCTCAAACCGACGTACTTTGTGCTGCTCAACCTGTTCCGCGACCAGCTAGACCGCTACGGCGAGATCGACCATACCCAAGACGTCATCGCCCATGCGTTGGAGCTCTCTCCGACGACAACGCTCGTCTACAACGCCGACGATCCGCTGTGCGCCTCGATCGCCGCGCGCGTCCCCAACACGAGCATCGCCTTTGGCATCGACGGCGCCACGGGCACCGAGTCCGATCGCATTAGCGACTCGCGTTTTTGCTCGCAGTGCAACGCGCCGCTGGAGTATGACTACGTGCAATACGGCCAGCTCGGCGCCTACCATTGCCCCTCGTGCGGCTGGGCCCGCCCTGCGCTTGTCCGTCGCGTGACGGACGTTGAGCTTACCTGCGACGGCTACGGCTTTGACCTGGCCTTTGGATCTGCGCCCGACGCGGCTGCCGTACACATCGCCACACGCTACAACGGCCTGTATATGGTCTACAACGTAGCCGCAGCCTTCTTCGCCGCCCACGAGTTGGGCGTGGACGCGGCGCATCTGCAGCCCACGCTCGATGCCTACATCCCCGCCGGCGGGCGTATGGGCCGCTGGGAAATCGCCGGCCGAACCGTCGAGGCCAACCTGGCCAAGAATCCCGTGGGTTTCGATCGCCAGATTCAGTCCATCAAGACGGCAGGCGGCAGACTCTGCGCTTTCTTCCTCAACGACAACGATGCCGACGGCCACGATGTATCGTGGATCTACGACGTCGACTTTGAGCGCATCGCCGACACAACGGGACTTGTCGCCTTTGCCGGCGGCACACGCGCGCACGACATGCAGGTGCGCCTCAAGTACGCCGGTATCGATGCCACGATTATCTCGAATATCGAGCAGGCGATCGGCGCCGTGGCAGACGAGGAGGCTGGCGACACTTTCTATGCCGTCGCCAACTACACGGCCTTTCCGCCGCTGGTCAAGGAGCTCGATGGGCTCAAAGACACCGATGCGGCTACGGTTGCCGCCCACGCCGCAACGTGCGCCGATGGCAGCGCCGTCCCCGTCGGCGTCGCGCCGGTCGAGCTTTCACGCCCCCTGCGCATCGTCTATCTGTATCCCGACGCCCTCAACCTCTACGGCGACGGCGGCAATGTCATCGCGCTCGAACGCCGCTGCACCTGGCGTGGCATCCCCGTTCGCGTGGACGAGGTTCGCATGGGCGAGGTGCTCGATCTCGCCGACGCCGACATCGTCATGATGGGCGGCGGCTCCGATCGCGACCAACTGGCCGTGGCGCACGAGCTTCTCGCTCAAAAAGACAAGGTCGCGGCCTATGTTGAGGACGGCGGCTCGCTGCTTGCTATCTGCGGCAGCTATCAGCTGCTCGGCCGTTCGTACTATATGGGCGAGAATCGCGTCGAGGGCCTGGGCGTCATTGCCGCCGAAACCGTGCGCGGCTCCGACCGCCTGATCGGCAACGTCGCCGTCAAGACCGACCTGGCACCCGAGCCCTTTGTGGGATTCGAGAACCACGGCGGCCGCACCCTGCTCGACGCAGATGCCACGCCGCTCGGAACGTCCGTCGTTGCGGGCACCGGCAACAACGGCGACGATGGCTTTGAGGGCATCATCTACAAGGGCGTCATCGGCACGTACCTGCACGGACCAGCGCTCCCCAAGAACCCCGAGCTCGCCGACTGGCTCATCACCCACGCCCTCGAGCGCCGCGGCGATGCGCAGGCCACAGCCCTGCTGCCGCTCAAGCCCCTCGACGACACCTACGAGCGCACCGCTCACGACGCCGCCATGAAGCTCCTCCCCTAACGCCCCGCCACCACAAAGGGACAGGCACCTTTGTGGTGGGTTGATTTCCGATCTCAGCCGAACACATTGAGCTGATAGGCCGTTCCCGCAGCC
>CAVCKO010000007.1:0-81051 GCA_963602825.1 Treponemataceae bacterium
TCCGTACATGTGCGGATGAATGTGGGAAGTGTTCGGATGAAGTTGATAATCAAGGCACCTTTGTGGTGGTTTTCCAGTTTGCCAACGATATACGCGCCGGCAAAAAAGTCTGCTATACTCTTTCCCACTGTCCCCATCGTCTAGCGGCCAAGGACGCCACCCTTTCAAGGTGGATATCGCGGGTTCGAATCCCGCTGGGGGCACCATTTGAAATCTGAAGCCCGTTACCAATTCGGTGACGGGCTTTTTCTTCCCCAACGCCGGGATTCGAACCCGACAGGGTGCGAATCCCGGCATCTCCCGATGGACCGTGTGCAAAAATTGGCAAATATGAGTACTGTTACCGATTTAGTAACAGCGAATTCGGCCTTTTTGATGGTGAATCAGATGTCAAATCAACAACCTGGTGCCCAGATTGAGCCAAACCTCAGCTATATACCTGGACATATGTGGTCTAACCTGGCAAAAACTGCCATTTCGAGATGGCACTAGTTTAGTGACAGTACTCATATTTGACGTTTTTTGCCCACGACCCTTTACACCTAGGCAAATCGGCGGCAAAACGGACTCCAAAGCGTCCTTCTCAAACAAAAAGCCGGGGCCCGCACGATGCGGACCCCGGCTCAATACCGTGACGATATGTCAGTTACGCTCTACACGTAGAACAGGATGTCGTCGTAGGTCGGGACCGGCCAGTAGTCGGCGGCCACGATCTCCTCCATGGCATCCACGGCGGCACGCAGCGTATCCATAGCGGGAACGACCTCGTGTGCATACACGTTGGCCTGCTCCTGGCCATCGAGAGCCTCGGCCTTCTGATGCACGGCGTCGAGCGCCTTGATAGAGTCGTTGATGGCGGTGATGCCGTTGCAGAGCTTGTTGAGCGTGTTCTGCTCGCACTGCATGGCGGCCTCAGCACCGGCGGCACGAATAGTCTCAAGGCCCTTCGCGACCTTGGTGGCATAGGCGGTAATGACCGGGCGATAGGTACGACGCGCCTCGCGAACCATCGTGGTAGCCTCGATGTTCATGAGTTTGTTGTACTTCTCGAGCTTGCAGTCGTAACGGCACTGGGCCTCGGCCTTGGTCAGGACACCCGTCTCCTCAAAGAGCGCAATGGCCTTATCGGAAACAAAGGCGGGCAGGGCGTCGGCCGTGGTCTTGTTGTTGGCAAGGCCGCGCTTCTCGGCCTCGATGGGCCACTCGTCGGAGTAACCGTCGCCGGAGAACAGGATGCGCTGGTGATCGGTCAGCACCTTCTTGCAGTACTCGAGCGCGGCGTCCTGGAACTTATCCTCGGGCGTACCCTCGAGTGCGTCGGCGAAGGACTTGAGCGACTTGGCCACGGCGGCATCGAGCACCAGGTTGGAGTCGGAGACGTTCTGCTCGGAGCCGCAGGCACGGAACTCGAACTTGTTGCCGGTGAAGGCAAATGGGGAGGTGCGGTTGCGGTCGGTGTTGTCCTGCATCAACTTGGGCAGGGTATCGGCACCCAGGTCGAGCACGCCGCGCGTGGCATGGACGGAAGCCTTGCCATCGATGATCTTCTCGACGACCTCGGTAAGCTGGTCGCCCAGGAAGATGGACATAATCGCCGGAGGAGCCTCATTGGCGCCCAGACGATGATCGTTGCCGGCCGAGGCAACGGAGGCACGCAGGAGCTCCTGATAGTTATCGACAGCCTCGATCACCGCGGTGAGGAAGACGATGAACTGCAGGTTGTCGAGCGGGGTGTCGCCCGGGTCGAGCAGGTTCTCGGACTCGGTGCCAAGCGACCAGTTGTTGTGCTTGCCCGAACCGTTGATGCCCTCGAAGGGCTTCTCGTGCAGCAGGCAGACCAAGTCGTGACGGGAGGCGATGAGCTTCATCTTCTCCATCATGACCAGGTTCTGGTCGATGGCCTCGTTGACCTCGCCATAGACAGGGGCGAGCTCATGCTGGCAGGGAGCGACCTCGTTGTGCTTGGTCTTGGCGGGAATGCCAAGCGCCCACAGTTCATCGTCCAGGTCCTTCATATAGGCCGAGACGGTAGGGCGGATAGCGCCAAAGTAGTGCTCCTCGAGCTCCTGGCCCTTGCAGGGGGCAGCGCCAAAGAGGGTGCGGCCGGTGATGACCAGGTCCCTGCGCTTGCGGTAAGCGTCCTTCTTGATCAGGAAGTACTCCTGCTCATCGCCCACGGAAGGAACGACCTTCTTGGGGGTCTTACCAAACAGCGCCAAAACGCGCTTGGACTCACGCGAGAGCGCGGTCATGGAGCGCAGCAGCGGGGTCTTCTTGTCCAGGGCCTCGCCCGTGTAGGAGCAGAAGGCCGTGGGGATGCACAGGACATCGTCCTTAATGAAGGCGGGGCTGGTAGGATCCCAAGCGGTGTAGCCACGGGCCTCGAAGGTGGCGCGCAGGCCGCCGTTGGGGAAGCTGGAGGCATCCGGCTCGCCCTGGATGAGGTTCTTGCCCGTAAACTTGGTAATGGCGGTGCCGTCGTGGTTGGGCTCGAGGAAGCTGTCGTGCTTCTCGGAAGTAATGCCCGAAAGCGGCTGGAACCAGTGCGCGTAGTGCGTCGCGCCCTTGGAGATGGCCCAGACCTTCATGGCGTGGGCAACGGCGTTGGCCACATCCAGGTCGAGCGGCTCACCGTCCTCGAGGGTTGCAGCAAGGCGCTTCCAAATGTCCTTGGGGAGGTAGTCCTTCATGACTTCCTCAGAGAACACCATGGTCCCGAAGCGGTCAGTAAGATCGGCCATACGGAACTCCCTTCGTATCGGCACCGCGTGAGAAGCGGTGTTGATTACTAACGAACGAGTCATAGCTTAGGCTCGCCGTGTTTCCGCGACATTACCGTTATGTTGCTGTCGCGAAACCAATCAATGAGGTTACCGCATCACAGCGGCGCTGCCGCCCTTAATGGCCAATCAACTGTATAAATTGCAGACCTCTCCCCATAGTTTAAGGGTAGTCAATTTGGGATGGGGCTCTATTAACTGGTATTTCGCATCAAATACCATTCAATATAGCCCCATCCTAGATTGACCGCTCTGTTATAGGAAATGCCGATAGCAAAGCATTTTCGATTGGTATCCCCAAATAGCGAGTGAAACTCCACCGTGACACAGTGGTGCTGTAGAATCCTTAAAACACATCACACTATTGCGTATCTAAAGGAGCACGATATGCGCGTCGACGAGGTTTTTAAGCAGGCAGCATCCCAGGGCACCGCACCCGTTTCGTTTGAGATGTTCCCGCCCAAGGGCGAGCTTACCCTCGACACGGCTCACGAGGTGGCAGGCAATCTGTGCAAGCTTTCGCCGAGCTTTGTCTCGGTCACCTGCTCTGCCGGCGGCTCGGGCAACGGCGCCACCACCGCCCCCATCGCACATATGATTACGAGCGAATTCGATACACCCTCGGTGGCACACCTTACCTGTGTGGGCCGCTCGCACGCCGATATCGCCGCCAAGATCGACGAGTATCGCACCGCCGGCGTTGAAAACATCCTGGCCCTACGTGGTGATCTTCCCGCTGGCGCGACCGAGGACGACAAGCCCGCCTCTGACTACGCCTACGCCCGCGACCTCATCCCCGAGCTCGTCGACGCCGGCTTTTGCGTGGGCGCCGCAGCCTACCCCGAAGGCCACATTGCCTGCGAGGATCTCAACCTCTCGGTCGAGCACCTCAAGCAAAAGCAAGACGCCGGCGCGAGCTTCTTTGTGACACAGCTCTTCTTTGATAACGAGTGCTTCTATCGCTTCCGCGAGCTTGCCGACAAAGCCGGCATCACCGTGCCTATCACCGCGGGCATCATGCCGTTTATGGGCAAGTCGCAAATCAGCCGCATGGTCTTTATGTGCGGCGCATCGCTACCCTCCCCCGTCATCAAGATTCTCGCCAAGTACGAGAACGACCCCGAGAGCCTGCAGGCAGCCGGTGTAGATTATGCTGCTCGTCAGCTTTGCGACCTTAAGGAGCACGGTGCCGACGGTCTGCACCTGTACACTATGAACCGTCCTGCAATCGCCGCGACCATTATGGAGCGCCTGGGGTAATGGAAAAACCGCACGTCGATACAACCGTTGTTGAAGTGCCGGCCGACCTTGCGTCGCCGGCGCTTTACCGTATCGACGCTGCCCACCGCCCTCGTGTCGACCGTGCCGAGATGCTGCGGTATCTGGGCTACGGCGGCCAGCAGATTGAGCCCGAACTGTCGCAGCGTATTGAGCTTGTCGTTGAGCGTCTGGAACTGGACATTGAGCCCCGTGGCGTGCGCCGTGTGTTTGCCGTCGATGCCGCAGGCGTCGACGAGCAGGGCGAGCCCTGCATCCGCTTGGTTGGCACCAATGTTGAGCTGCGGGGTCGTGATATCTATCGACATCTCAAAGACGCCCGCCTGGCGGCGCTCATGGCCTGCACCCTCGGGATGTCTGCCGAACGCCGTCTGCGCACCACGGGAGCCCAGCAACCCCTGGAAGGCGCCGTGCTCGACGCCGCATGCTCTGCCTATGTGGAGGCCGCCGTCGAGCAGATGGACCAGCAGGTCAAGGCTGCAGCCGCTGCACACGGGCTCGCCGGCAACTGGCGCTTCAGTCCCGGCTATGGCGACTGCCCGCTCTCTGCCCAGCGCTCGATCGTGGATGCACTCAATGCCACGCGCCTCATTGGACTTACCGTCACCCCCACCAGCCTGCTCATGCCCACCAAGAGCGTGACCGCGGTGATTGGTCTGTTCGACGGCGAAGTCCACGACGCCCAGAGCCGCCCCACCTGCAATATCTGCCGCATGCGCGAGCACTGCCGCTTCCGCGCCGCCCACACCACCTGCTATTCCAGCCATTAGGAGCCATCGATGTTTACTCCGCTTATCACTCATGATCTGGACGGTGCCGCGCTGGCGGCACCCGTCAATGCTGCGCGCTGCAACGGTGCCGCGTACAAAACGCGCACGATCGATGACCTTCGCATTAAGGACGATCGCCTGCGTGCCGCCATCGAGGGCACCGGGCACCTGCTGTTTGACGGCGGCATGGGCACCATGTTGCAGGCCGCCGGCATGAAGGCAGGCGCCCTGCCCGAGCTGCTCAACTTTGAGGAGCCCCAGGTCATCACCGATATTCAGCGTCAGTACGTCGAGGCTGGCTGTGACGTGATCACCGCCAACACCTTTGGCGCCAACGCCCACAAGCTCGACGGCGCCGCCACCGTGGCAGACGTCTTTGCCGCGGCAGTCACCTGCGCCCGCGCGGCCGGTGCCCACTACGTCGCCGGCGATATCGGTCCCATCGGCGCGCTGCTGCGCCCCCTGGGCACCCTCAGCTTTGACGAGGCCTACGACCTCTTTGCCGAGGAGGTGCGCGCCGGCGTCGCCGCGGGTGTGGACCTTTTTATTATCGAGACTATGACCGACCTGGCCGAGATCAAGGCGGCCGTCCTCGCCTGCCGCGAGAATTCCGACCTGCCCGTCTTTGCCACCATGACCTTTGAGGAAGACGGCCGCACCTTCTTGGGCACGAGCCCCGAGGTCGCCGCCATCACCCTCGACGCCATCGGCGCCGACGTCCTGGGCATCAACTGCAGCCAGGGCCCGGCCGAGCTCCGAGGGCTCGCCGCGCGCATGCTCACCGTCACCGACAAGCCCGTTATGGTGCAGGCCAATGCGGGACTGCCCCGCGTGGACGATGACGGCAATACCGTCTTTGATATCCAGGCACCCGAGTACGCCGAGGCCGTCGCCGGCATGATCGAGGACGGCGTGAGCGTCGTGGGCGGTTGCTGCGGCACCACGCCGGCGCACATGGCGGCCTTGCGCACGCTTATCGACAACCACACGCCCAGCCCGCGCCACCGCAAGCCCAGCATGTCGGTCACGAGCGCCCAGACGGTCGTGGACCTCCCCTGCGACGGCCACAAGATCGCCGTCATCGGCGAGCGCATCAACCCCACCGGCAAAAAGCGCCTGCAGCAGGCCCTGCGCGACGGCGACCTGGACTACGTCGTGAGTCAGGGCATCAGCCAGCAGGAGCAGGGCGCCGACATCCTGGACGTCAACGTGGGCCTGCCCGAGATCGACGAGGTCAAGGTCATCCAGCAGGCCACCGAGCAGCTCCAGGGCTCCACGCTGCTGCCGCTGCAGATCGACTCCACCGACCCCGCAGCCGTCGAGGCCGCCGTGCGCCGCTACGCCGGCAAGCCCATCATCAACTCGGTCAATGGCAAACAACAGATCATGGATGAGATCTTTCCGCTGGTGGCCCACTACGGCACCAACGTCGTCGGCCTCACGCTCGACGAGGGCGGCATCCCGGATACCGCCGAGGCACGCTATGCCATCGCCGAGCGCATCGTGGCCGAGGCCGCCCGTTACGGCATCGGCCCGGACCGCATCCTCATCGACTGCCTGGTCATGACCGCCTCGACCAACCAGCGCCAGGCCGAACAGATCCTGCGCGCCATGTCTCTGTGCAAGGAGCGCCTGGGCGTCAAGTGCGCACTCGGCGTATCGAACATCAGCTTTGGCCTGCCCGCGCGGCCACTGCTGGGCTCGGTCTTTTTGGCCGCCGCCTTTGGTGCAGGTCTGGATGCCCCCATCATGAACCCGGGTTCCAAGCGCTTTATGGATACCGTCTACAGCTATCGCGTCCTGAGCGTTGAGGACGAGGGCTCGACCGGATACATCGAGCGCTACGCCGGCTGGACCGATCCGTACAAGATCGCCGCGAACCCGGCGGCGGCTCAGGCAGTATCGAGCGATGCCGCGCCTGCCGCAAGCACCACCGCAAGCGCCGATGACGACCCCATCCGCCACATGGTCGTCTCGGGCCGCAAAGGCGAAATCGCGGCCGAGACTGAGCGTCTGCTGGCAGATCACGACGCCATGGACCTCATCAACAATCACTTTATCCCCGCCCTCGACGAGGTCGGAGTCCTCTTTGACCAGGGCAAGTTCTTCTTGCCGCAGCTCATGGCCTCGGCCGAGGCCGCACGCGTGGGCTTCGACACCATCAAGCGTCTGATGCCCGCCGGCGAGATTGCCGACAAGGGCAAGATCTGCGTGGCCACCGTCAAGGGCGATATCCACGACATCGGTAAGAACATCGTCAAGATGCTGCTCGATAACTACGGCTATACCGTCTTTGACCTAGGCCGCGACGTCGACCCGCAAGAGGTGCTCAAGACCGTGCAGGAGCGTGACATTAAGCTCGTCGGCCTCTCGGCGCTTATGACTACCACGGTCGTCGCCATGGAGGAGACCATCAAGCTGCTTCATGCCGAGGTGCCGGGCGTCAAGATCATCGTAGGCGGCGCCGTGCTCACCCCCGAATACGCCAAACAGATTGGCGCAGACTACTACGCCAAGGACGCCGCCGAAAGCGCGCGCATCGCCGAAGAGGTCTTTGGGCAGTAACACAACGGAAACAACCGAGCACCAAAACGTGCCGCATGCGCCACTTGGCACGTGCGGCACGTTAGAATAGATAAGACTATGCTCGTTTTGGCAGATAGGAGCGCAAGGATGGCGATCACGCCCGCAGAAATCGCGGAAACCCGCGGCATGGTTGAGGAGCAGAACCTCGACATCAGGACCATCACCATGGGTGTTTCGCTCATGGGTTGCGGCGACGAGAACCTCGACCGCATGTGCACGAAGATCTACGACCACGTGACGCACACGGCTGAGCACTTGGTCGAGACCGCCGAGAACCTCGAGCGCGAGTACGGCATCCCCATCGTCAACAAGCGCGTCTCCGTCACCCCGGTGGCGCAAATCGCCGCGTGCTGCAAGGATGAGGACCTCACCCCCATCGCGCATGCCCTCGACCGTGCGGCCGAAACCCTCGGCATCGACTACCTGGGTGGCTTCTCCGCGCTCGTCCAGAAGGGCATCGGCGACGCCGATCGCCGCGTCATCCAGTCCATCCCGCAGGCGCTCGCCACCACGAGCCGCGTCTGCTCCAGCGTCAACGTCGCCAGCCTGCGTGCCGGCATCAACATGGATGCCGTACTCATGGCTGCGCAGACCATCATCGACGCCGCTAAGCTCACGGCCGACCAGGACTCCGTCGGCGCTTCCAAGTTTGTCTGCTTTGCCAACATGGTCGAGGACTCCCCGTTTATGGCGGGCGCCGTCCACGGCGGTGGCGAGGCCGACGCCGTCATCAACGTAGGCGTCTCGGGCCCCGGCGTTATGGCCGCAGCCCTGGAGACACTGCCCGATTCCGCATCGATGATGGAGGTCGCCGAGAAGATTAAGCAGACCGCCTTTAAGATCACCCGCGCCGGCGAGCTCATGAGCCGCGAGGCCGCCCATCGCTTGGGTGTCGAGAAGGGCATCGTCGACCTGTCGCTGGCCCCCACGCCTGCTATCGGCGACTCCGTTGCCCGCATCCTCGAGATCATCGGTGTTGGCACCTGCGGTGGTCCGGGCACGACCTGCGCACTCGCCATGCTCAACGATGCCGTCAAGAAGGGCGGCGTCATGGCCAGCTCCAGCGTGGGCGGCCTCTCGGGCGCTTTTATCCCCGTGTCCGAGGACGCCGGCATGATCGCCGCCGTCGAGGCCGGCGCGCTTTCGCTCGAGAAGCTCGAGGCCATGACCTGCGTGTGCTCCGTCGGCCTGGACATGATCGCCATCCCCGGCGACACCCCGGTCGAGACCATCGCCGGCATCATCGCCGACGAGATGGCCATCGGCGTCATCAACAACAAGACCACGGCCGTCCGCGTCATCCCCGCCATCGGCAAGGGCGTGGGCGACTGCGTCGAGTACGGCGGCCTGTTCGGCCGTGCGCCCATCATGCCGGTGAACCCCAACGCCGGCACTGTGCTTGCCCACCGTGGTGGACGCTTCCCGGCGCCGCTGAACTCGCTGAAGAACTAGCTGAGGGATACGGGCGAGGAGCCCCGGGGAGGGCAAATATATAAGGTCGCCTGCTCGGACAGTCCTGACTCGCGCGGAGAGCACATTAAGTGCTCTCCGGCTCGTGCGGAACTCGCGATCGACCTTATATATTTGCCCTCCCCGGGGCTCCCGCACAACGGGACCTCGGTTGGGTTCTGCCCCGATTGCAGTTGCTTCGCTCCTGCACCACTTTGTTGGTATGGCGGTTTGGCGTTGGAACGGTTCTTTTTCTGATATATGCTGGTTGCGGCTCTTCTTTTTGGGAGGGGCCGCTTTTTTGTTGTGAGGAGGTTGGCCCGTGGTTGATGAAGGTGTTCGTTCTGAGCTGCTTTCTGTGGATTGGAATGATGAATGGATGCGTCTGCAGGCTGCTCGGCATCGGGCTGATGACTCATTTGAGTGGGACAAAAGGGCTCGGCATTTTCGGCCGCTTGAGACTGCTCCGTATGCTCGCGATTTTATGAAGTTGTTGGCGCTCCAGCCTGGTGAGTCGGTGCTTGATATGGGGTGTGGGGCTGGGTCGATTGCTATTCCGCTTGCGCAGGCCGGGCACCCTGTGATTGCTGCCGACTTCTCCCCTGCTATGCTTGGCACCCTTGATGCTGGTATTGAGTATTACGGGCTTGAGGACCAGATTACGCCGCTTGAGCTTGCTTGGGATGATGATTGGGATCTGGTGGGGCCGGTTGCCAAGGCTGTGGATGTTGCCTTTGCGAGTCGCTCGGTTACTACGAACGACCTGAAGGGCGCGCTTGCCAAGCTTGATCGTACGGCTCGTCGGCGTTGTGCTGTCACGATGGTTGCCAACTCCAGCCCGCGCTATGACCTTCACCTGATGAACGCCATCGGTGCCTCGGTTACCTGCAGTAATGGCTTTGTGTATGCCTTCAATATCCTCATTCAGATGGGTGCCCTGCCGCAGGTTACGTACTTTGAATCGCCTCGTCGCGACACCTTCGATAGCCTTGAGGCAGGTGTGGCGGACTTCTCCCGCATGCTCGAGCACGGTAACGAGGATAAGATCGACTGTCTGCGCGATTACATTGCCCAACACATGATTGAGAACCCCCATGCCGGTGAGCCGGGCTCCAAGGGCGTGCCGCAGGGGCGCTATATGCTCGATCATGTTCGCAAGGTCCGATGGGCGTTTATTGCATGGGAGCCGGTCTCTTCGGGCCGTCCATAGACCGCTTTTAGCCGCCGTACGCGTCCGCCTGTAACCCGCACTGTTCTCCCACTCGGCATCCGCATTCTTTTTGAACTGGGCAAACGCGCTCCACACCACGCCGTTCCTGCGCTATCGTGGGACAGCTCACGTAGATTAAGGCCCCATCGCGGGGCGCCCCATACATAGAAAGCGAGAACCCATGGCACTGACAGGAGCCCAGGTCAAGCAGCTTCGCAGCATGGCCCATCACCTCAACCCCGCCATCATCATCGGCAAGTCCGACATCAACGAGGGCACCGTCGAGCAGACGGTCGCCTACCTGGAGAAGCACGAGCTCGTTAAGTGCTCCGTACTCGATGGTTCCAGCCTTTCCGCCCGCGAGGCCGCCGAAGAGCTTGCCGATCGCTGCCATGCCGAGGTCGTCCAGGTTATCGGCCGCAAGTTCTCGCTGTATCGCGAGTCCTCGCGCAAGGACATCGAGAAGATTAAGCTCGTCTAAGAGCCAACAATCCGACGAGCCAACATACATCAAAATTGCGAGCGTCCGAGCAATTCGGACGCTCATTTTTTATCGCTCGACGAGCACGCGGTTAAGCCTGCCCTCCACCAAGCGCTCGTACAGACGCCGCGTCTCGGGCTCGGGCACGCCATTGACCTGCTCCCTCAGGTGATGCATATGCCCACTGTACAGCTCGACGATATCGCGTCGTCGCCCCGCCGCACCGTAGACGCGCATAGCGCAACGCACCATGTCCTCGCGCGCCGTCTCTTGCCGCAGCCCCGACTCCACCAGCCATACCGCCGACTGCAGGTCGTTTTCTTCTAGGGCGGCATTCGCGCCCCGAATCATGCAGTCGATATACTTAGATTCCATAATGCGCCGCATACGCAAAAAGTAGGTGGGATTACAGCCATTGGGAACATACAACGGGCCGGCGTAGAGCTGCTCGATCTTAAGGCACAGCTCAATCAGATGGGGTCCGCGCGCACCCGTGCGATTTCCCAAAACTTCGCGGCTTATCTGATCAAACAACCGCACGTCGGTCTTGACGTAATCGCCGTTAAGCCCAATGCACTCGTTTTGGATCAGCACACACGACTTGCCGTCCGGTGTCGGCCCCAAGGCCGAACGCAGGCGCGATATCGTCGAGTACAGGTTGTTGCGGGCGCTATTGAACTCGGCATGGGGCCACAGCTCCATGGCCAGCGTCTCGCGGTCGACCAGCGCATCCATGCCCAGCGCAAGCCGCTCGGCAAGCGTCGCCGCTTTCTTGCGGCGCCACATCTTATCCGTGATGGGAAACCCGTCGCGCTCGGCGCGAAACGCCCCAAACATGCGAATCTCGATATGGCCAATCACATCGACACCCTCGGCATCGCCGGCCTGGAACAGACGCTCGCCTTCGCCCTCAAAGTCGTCACGCAGCGAATACCGCGACAGCTCGCGCACCGGGAGCTTCTTTCGAATTCTAGCAGCCGGCTCACCCAGACAATGCATCGCAAGACGCGCAAACAGCCGATACGACGGATCCAAAATCCCTGGGCGGTTCATGGACATCCAGGCTGCAAGGTCGCTATCGCGGCCAGCGGAGGCCAAATGCAGCGCCACCATCCAAGCCTCGGCACCACCGACCTGCGTCCGACTCAAATCGAGCAGCTCCGCCTCTTCGCGCACCGATACCATCGATGTATTGCGTAAGTACGCCGCGCGCTCTAGCAGCAGTGCGTTGTCGCGTATGTATCCAATCGATTCCTCGGCAAGCCTGAGCACCTGCACCGCACGGAATTTGGCATTGACCGGACGCCCCTCAGCCAGCGACTGCCAGCCTTCCAGTATCAAGCCAAACAACTGAACCTGATTGTCACGCACGCGCACGGCAAAACGGTCGAGCTCATTGAATGCCTGCTCGTCGGTCACCGGCATGCCGGCGAGCAGGCGCCGCGCCGATAACACCATGCGCACCCAGATGGCGAGCGCTCGGATTCCACGCGCTTCGAGCGCCTCGAGCGTTAGGGCCATCTCGTCATCACGCTCATCAGTCCCTGCATACGACCCATCAAATAGCTCCGTCAACATGCGGTCCGCCCGCACAAACGTCCCCGCGATATCGAGCTCGCAATCATAGGCCTTATCCGTTTTGAGCCCCGCGAGGATCTCACCACCCTTCGTCCGCTCGGTCAGCCCATGCTTTATCTCGACATGTGCGGACAGCATGTCGAGTGCGGCACAAGACGCCTCACTTTCCAGCGCTGTATGGCTTGCCGGAAGCCCCAGGCCACCATCTCCATAACAGGCAGCCGTAAACGCGTGCGCCACCTTCCACGACACGGGATCGAGCTCGCAAATCGCTTGCTCGCCCGCATGCTCGATAATTGAGGCCATATACCGCGCGAGCTTTGTATTGGAGACGCTCACCGCCGCCAGATAGATGCCGAGCGCCTCGTCAGGCGTCGGCTCCGATGCCCGGCCATCTGCCTCGGTCTTTCCCAGCGCCGCGCGGCAGATATCCCCTCCATGCCCCGTCAGGGCCAGATCGACCCCATACTGTCCGGCAAGCTCCAACACCGCACTGCGGTCCAAAAACGCGTCGGCGAGGTCCATCGCGGTATCGCAGCGACCCGCTTTAATCAATATACGCGCCGCCCGCACAACGAGTTCGGGGCGAATTTCGGCGACCAGCTTGCGCAATCGCAGACGCGCGTTGTCCTCGGTACCCAAGCAGGTAAAGCTCCGGTCTGCCGGATCAACGCCAAAAATGGGATAATCGCGGACAAGATAGGACTGGTCAATCGCCGAAAGCCTAACGCCGCAAGCCTCGAGCTCCGAAATATTGCCCTCACCCATTAAGACCATCAAGCATGCCACACTAAACAGGGCGTTGTTCTCGAGCGACGCCAGATCAACAAGTGCCGCACCGTAGATATTGACGATCTCGTTTTCGAGCATCTGGGCAACGTCTCCCTGCCCGTATAGTCCCGACTGCATAGCCGAGACGAGCTCGGGCACGCCCTGCGTAAGTTGATAGAAGTCGAGCGATGTGCTGATCGAAAACGCAGATGCCCACGCCGAATACTCATAGGCATGCACCTTGAGCATCTGCGCGTTGACTTTAATCGAATCGCCCAGTCCATGAATCAGCTGGCGATTCGAAGGACGGCAGCTCATAAAGACCCCAACCCCCATAGCACGCAGGCTTCGGATTCGGTCGATCAGCTCCTCGGTCTCGCCCTGGCTGAGGTTAGGCACGTTATCGATTGCAATCAGGGAGTGCGGCTTGCCCTTAAGCTCTTCGGTAACGACCTCGAGCTGCATAAACACCTCGCGCCCAATGGCGCGGTCTGCCTCAATGATCCGCACGGGACCTCGCGTCGGATCGTTTTTAACCTCTTGGGCATACTGCAGCAGCACCGAGGTTTTCCCAAAGCCATCAGGCGCGTAGAGGACTACGATGCCGGCCTTTCGGCCCTTGGCGATAAGTTCGTTCATCAAGCGATCGCGCCGCACCGTATAACTACTGCCCAGCGGCATAAGCTCGAGGTCGTCCATATTGCCCAAATCGTTAACCATGCCCGCTCCTCAACTCGACCACATGGACACCGTAACGCTAGACCATATGTATCGCTAGATGAATAGAGCGATACTACGGTTTAGGATGTTTGTTGGTACGCAAATGGCAAGTTTTTGTTCAGCGTGGTCCGATTGAAACTTATCCCCCAACCAATCAGTCTTTGCGCAGGTCAATGCGCTTGCCAGCTTGTCCCATCCTTTGGCAGTGTACCTCAAATGAGCGCTGTTCAATTGTGTTGCGCAACTCACCTAACGACAGCTACCGTCTACGACCTTTTCATAGCATTTATGCATAGTATCTGTTATGGAATGAATCATGCTGCACCAGACGCACCCGTCAAGTTCGCGGCAAGATTTTCGTCAAGCACACGGCGCGCGCTCAGCAAAAAGGCCCCCGCAAAGCGGAGGCCTTCGGCAAAGCTATGTCGAGGTGATAGGCTTTCGCTACTCGCAGAGCGAAAGGGCGGCCTCGTCGGCAACGACAACGCAGTTGGTGTGCAGTTGCAGGATCGAGGCAGGGCACTCGGGCGTAACCGGACCATAGCACATGTCATGCACGGCCTGCGCCTTGGCCTCGCCGTTAGCGACGACCAGGATCATGCGGGCATACATGATGGTCTGGGTACCCATGGTGTAGGCCTGACGGGGCACGTCGTCGATGCTGTCGAACAGGCGGCTGTTGGCCTGAATGGTGCTCTCGGTAAGGTCGACACAGTGCGTACCCTTGGAGAAGTGGTCATCGGGCTCGTTGAAGCCAATGTGACCGTTGTTACCGATGCCGAGCAGCTGCAGATCAGGGTAACCGGCAGCAGCGACGATCTTGTCGTACTCAGAGCAGGCAGCGGCAGCGTCGGGATTGGAGCCATCGGGCACATGCGTGTTGTTCAGGTCGATGTTGATGTGATCGAAGAAGTTCTCACGCATAAAGTAGTGGTAGCTCTGGGGATCGTCGTGCGAAAGACCACGATACTCGTCGAGGTTGTAGGTGCTGACCTCGGCAAAGTCGACGTCACCCTTCTCGTACCAAGCGGCGAGCTGCTTGTAGGCGCCAATCGGGGTGGAGCCGGTGGCAAGACCCAGCACGCAATCGGGTTTGAGGATAACCTGGGCCGAGATGATATTAGCGGCCTTGCGGCTCATATCCTCGTAGTCTTTAGCTTTAATGATCTTCATTACGCATCCTTTCTCGTACAAGAGAGGCAAGGCTCCCTTACAAGCACTTGCCCGCGGCCCGCGTCGGCCGCAACCAACGTGTGCGGCCACCAGGGCGAGGTCGCGTAATGTATGTGTCTCGTGTCTAGCCGCGTCGAGGCCCCTGCCCGTCCACGGTGACCCAAAGCTGTTTAGCTTCGGACAAATCCCATCTTGCCACGGAGGGCGCCCTCTTTCAAGGGCGCCCTCCGTAAACGTGTTTGAATTGTAGGCTAAAGGCCGAGCGCGCTCACTAGCGCTCGCGAGCGACGATGAGTTGGTCCATCTCCTCGACATGCTCGCCAATAGAGCCCTTGATGCTCGAGAACTCAACGGAGTTGCACACCAAGATAGGAACCGTCACATCGTAGCCCTCGGCAGCGATTGCCTCGCGATCGAACTCTATGAGCACATCGCCCTTATGGACGATGTCGCCCACTTGCGCATGCACGGTAAAGTGCTTGCCCTCAAGCTGAACAGTGTCCAAACCAACGTGGATGAGCACGTCTAGGCCATCGACCGTGTTGAGCGCAACGGCGTGTCCAGTGGGAAAAATGGCCTCGACCTTGGCGTCTGCCGGCGCAATCACGCGCGTGCCAGTAGGCTGAATCGCCACGCCCTGGCCCAAAAGGCCGGTGGCAAACGTCTGGTCATTGACCTCGGACAACGGAATGACATCGCCCGAGATGGGAGCATCCAGCGTAAGGACTCGACCACGCATACCAAAAGACCTTAGGACTTTAGTGAACATGCTCCCCCTCGGACATACCAATCAATCAAAATAACCGTGTCAGTTTACCACTTGGCACCCGTTTTTGGCCATTAGGGAAGTTCGCGCTTGACAACCTCGACGATATCGTCAACAACGCGCTGGGTCAGCTCATGCGTCTCCGCCTCGGCCATAACGCGAACCAGCGGCTCGGTACCGCTCGGGCGCACCAAGATGCGGCCGCGACCGTTAAGCTCCTTCTCGGCGGCAGCGACGGCGTCCCAAATGGGCTGGCAATCGTCCAGGCCGGCCTTGTTGTCCGAATGCACGTTGACGAGCACCTGCGGGTACTTCTTCATGATGCCGGCAAGGTCGGTAAGGGTGCGGCCGGTGCGCTTGAGCACGGCCAGCAGCTGCAGAGCCGTCACCAGACCGTCGCCGGTGGTGTTGTGCTCCAGGAAGATGATGTGGCCGGACTGCTCGCCACCGATAACAGCACCGTCCTCGAGCATGCGCTCAAGAACATAGCGGTCGCCCACGGCGGTCTGGACCATCTCAAAGCCCTGCTCCTTCATTGCGATGGAGAAGCCCAGGTTGCACATGACGGTCGAGACGATCTCGGAGTTGGCGAGCTTGCCGCGAGCAGCAAGGTCGGAGCCGCAGATAGCCAGGATGTAGTCGCCATCAATCTCGTTGCCCTCGCTGTCCACGAACAGCACGCGATCGGCGTCGCCGTCGTGGGCAAGGCCGATATCGGCGTGGGTGCGCAGCACGAGCTCGCGCAGGGGCTCAAGGTGCGTGGAGCCACACTCAACGTTAATGTCAGTGCCGCAGTAATCGGTGTTGATGGCATGGACCGTGGCGCCCAGGCGCTGCAGCGCGGCGGGCGTGGTCTGGCAGGAAGCACCGTGACCGCAGTCGACGGCAACAACCAGGCCGTCGAGCTTAAGGCCGTCGAGCGTGCTGATGGCATGATCGACATATGCCTTGCGGGCGTCCTTCATCTTGATGATGTGACCCACACCGGCGCCGGTCGGCAGCGTGTCGGCAGCCATGGCCTCCTCGGACATGACCCAGGCGCTGATCTCTTCCTCAACCGCGTCGGGAAGCTTCATGCCCTTGCGGCTAAAGAACTTGATGCCGTTGAACTCCGGCGGATTATGCGAAGCAGAAATGACGATGCCGCCATCGAGCTCGTTTTGGACGGTGAGCAGCGCCACGGCCGGCGTAGGGATAACGCCGCAGCAGTGCGGGCGGCCGCCCTCGGCCATGATGCCGGCGGTCAGCGCGCTCTCGAGCATGGTGCCCGAAAGACGCGTGTCGCGGCCGATGCAGATATCCGGGCCGAGGAACTTGGTCGCCGCGCGGCCCAGGCGAAACGCGAGGTCGCACGAGAGGTCGGCGTTGGCGACGCCACGGACGCCATCGGTACCGAAGATGTTCTGGGGCATAGGATCGCTCCTTCCCAAGTGGGCAAAACGCAGTCGCCCACCCTAGTCGAAAAAGAAAAGCGGGACCCGCCGAGCAATCGGCAGGCCCCGCTTGTACATTGTATCTCGTAAGGAGATAAAACCTTAGCGCTTGGAGAACTGGGGAGCGCGGCGGGCCTTCTTGAGGCCGTACTTCTTGCGCTCGACCACGCGAGCATCACGCGTAAGGAAACCGGCCTTCTTGAGGTCAGCACGGTAATCGCCAGCGTTCAGAAGAGCGCGAGCGATGCCCAGGCGCAGAGCGCCGGACTGACCGGAGATGCCGCCGCCATCGCACAGAGCGATAACGTCGAACTGACCGGCGGTGTCGGTCACCTTGAAGGGAGCAAGGGCGTTCTCAACGAGCTGATGACGGCCGAAATACTGCTCGGCGTCACGCTTGTTGATGGTCACCTTGCCGGTGCCGGGGACGAGACGGACGCGGGCGACGGCGTTCTTACGACGGCCGGTACCCTGGTAGACAACGGTGTTCTCAGCCATCTTTAAGCCTCCAGCTCAATCTTCGTGGGGTTCTGGGCAGCATGCGGATGCTCGGCACCAGCGTAGACCTTAAGCTTGGTCATCTGGGCACGGCCGAGGGTGGTCTTGGGCAGCATACCGCGAACGGCGCGCTCGATGACCTTCTCCGGGTGCTTCTCCATAGCCTGGCGGAAGCTCTCAGCCTTGAGGCCGCCGTTGTAGCCGCTGTGGCGATAATAGGTCTTCGTGTCGGCCTTGTTACCGGTAAGCTGGACCTTATCGGCGTTGATGACGACAACGAAGTCGCCGCAGTCACTGTTGGGCGTGAACTGGGGCTTGTTCTTACCGCGCAGGATCATTGCGATCTGGGTGGCAAGACGGCCCAGGACAGCACCATCGGCGTCGACGAGAACCCAGTTGCGCTGGACCTCGCCCTGCTTGGCGTAGTGAGTCGATTTCGAAATCACTTAGACTCCTCCATGTACAGTACGTGTTGTTACAGAGATTCACGGGGCTCTGCAAGTAACCCGTCCATATTACCCCGCTCGCCGCCCGAGTCAACAGGTATTTTGGCTCCGACCAGAGTTTCTGCACATGTCGTCCATGGGTCATGACGTTGCGACACTAGCGCTCGACAAATGCCTCGATATCACTCAATAGACGCTTTGCCTCCTGGCGGCCCTGAATATACAGGTCGAGCAGCTTTGCCGGATCGTGCTCAACGTGGCCGACCTCGACCGGCTTTTGCGGAGCAACGACCAGCGCGCGACCCTCGCGCTCATACTTCCACAGATGCATGCGCTGGATGTTGTAGCGGTCGTGGCGCGTCTCGATAGCTTCGAGCAGGTAGGGGTAGTCGGCATAGCGAGCGCGTGCGGCTGGCATAAACTCGTAGGGCTTTTTCTCGTACGAGCGGTCCTGCGTGACAATGACAACTGCGCGATCGAAGCCCGCCTCCTCCAGCACGTGCTCGATGGGGACCGAATCGGCTACGCCGCCGTCGACGTATTTGTGCCCATCGATCTCGACCGGCGGCGTCACCAGCGGCAGCGACGTCGATGCGCGCACGGCGTCGAGGTCAAGTACGGCGCTTTTGACCGGCAGGCACGCGGCAGTTCCAAAGAGCATGTCCGTCGCGACGGCGTACATCTCGATGGGGCTCGCGTCGAACGTCTCGTTGTCAAAGGGGTCCAGGCGGTCCTGGACATCGTTGAAAATAAAGTCGTAACCCACAATAGAGCCCGTGGACGCAAACGATGCGGCGCCCATGAAGCGGCTGTCGTTGCAGAAAGCCAGGTTGATGCGGTTGGCACGGCCGATCTGGTGCGACTTGTAGTTCACGCCGTTGACGGCGACGGCCGATACGCCATATACCGCCGGAATCTCGACGCCGGCCTCCATGAGAACGTCGAGCACGCCGGCGGTAAATTGCCCGCGGAAGCTGCCGCCCTCCAGAACGAGCGCGACCTTGCCGGCGTTCTTTGCCTTATCTTCTGCAGTCATATTGACCTCCTGCGATTGCGTTTTGGCTTTCTTCTACCCAGTTTTGGGATGGCGAGCGCGCAGGTTTTGGAGTTAAGGGGTCGGGGCAGCCAGGCCAACCCCCAGAGCATGAGTTGCCGCCGGGAAACTGCATCCCATTCCGAATGAGGATTCCGGGATGTACTTTCCGCTTGATGTGTCATCCGGAAACTACGTCCCAGTCTGAGTGCGGATTCCGGGATGCGCTTTCCGCCTGGGCCGCCATTGGGAAAACGCGTCCCACCCTGCGTCACTGAAGCGTTTTCTTTACGCTCGCGCCCTGCACAGAGTTCGATTCTCCGCGGTACGGGGGATCCGTTGATGCGGGGCTTGGCCAGCTGAAATTCGATAAACATCGCATCCGTTTTGAGTCGAAAGTTTGCGCGGAGAATCCGCGTGTTCGCCTCGCGAACCCGCACCGGCTTCGGCCGCCTGCCGGCGTCCTCGCCCGCGGGCTAAAAACGCTCACGCGTTTTCTTTACGCCCGCGCCCTGCACAGAGTTCGATTCTCCGCGGTATCTATATGTAATAAAAAAGCAGGTAGAGACACTTCTCTACCTGCCTGTAACTATTGGTGGAGGCGCGGAGAATCGAACTCCGGTCCACGAAAGCCCCCTGATCGGCATCTCCAAGCTCAGTCGCTGGTTTTGTCTCGGACGCTTTGCGCGCAGCGACACGCTCGCGGCGTCCTAACCGGTTCGGTCTTAGCCTGCGCCATACCGATTACGTGCGCAGGAGCATTCCCCTAAAATGACGTCGCACCGGTGTCGGGGAAATCACCAGGTTGACGCGCCGCTATAAATTAAGCAGCGAGAGCCATAGGCTCAAAAGAAGAGTTGTTGTCAATTCAATTTGACGGTACCCCTGTTTAACGAGGCGAGGAGACCTCGGCTTGCTTCCTCTCTCAGAGCTATCGTGTCGAAACCAGTCGCCCCCGAATGTTGGGAAAGTCTGGATGGTATCGGGCCTGCAAACACCCGATAACCGTCGACTTTTCAAGGAACATACGGGGCGAGCCCCGCTTGTGGAGTGTTATCTTACCACGTTCTGAAAGCGGACAGCTGTTCTATGCGCGAGCTGTGAAGACCCCAATGTGCGCCGCACTTCGCACTTTTGTTACCGATCGCGTCACGTATATTTTCGCCAAGCAAAATTGACCCGTCGAAAGGACCGTTATGGATACCAAGCAGCAACTCGTCAATGCCCTCGCAGGCCTGGGCTCAACCATTACCGAAGCTATGGATGTCATCGAGGGCTTTGTCCCCTGCGGGCATCCCGCCCTCACGGTATCGAACGCACTCGTCACGCTGGACGCTGACGATGATGCTACTCTCGCCCAGCAGCTTGAGACCGTCGAGGGCTTTATCGACCACGTGAGCGAAAACCGCGGAGTGACCGCCTACCACGACATCGAGGTCGAGCTCGCGGGTCCCAAAGCCGATCTGCTCGCAGCAATCCGCGAGGTAGGCGCCCTTATGCAGACCGCAGGCGTCAAGAACACCCAGGTCAACGAGTGGGTCTACCGCAGTCTGGCGGCACTCGACAGCTCCGACGAAAAGGCAGCCGAGCAGCTCGCAGAAAGTCCCGCCATTAAGGCCGAGCTTTTGTAAATAGCAAACGCGGGCCCCTTGGCGCATCGTCGTCCAAGAGGTCCGCAAACCGTTCGCGTCAACCGATAGCCGCGCCGCCGCGTTCGGCCAAAGCAAGAATCGGCATCATTTGACGAGGTGTCTTTGCTGCAAGATCGGCATGTTCGAGCAGTTTGCGATCGTTGGTCACCAAGTAATCGACCTGCGCGCGCTTGCACGCGGCGAGTACCAAGTTGTCCTCGTAATCGCGATGGAGCGACAGATATTTGTCGGCTAGCCACAGATCGGATGCATCAGCGCCCACGGCCATGGCGTTTTCGGTCATGTTCCGAACAAACGCCAACGCCGCATCGCCAATTGCACGGGCAGATGCCTCGTCGAGCGCTCTCCCGCTGGCAAGAACGCTACGCTTCAACTCATGTTGGACAACGTACAGCACGTCCTTAGCAATATGCACCGGAAAGAACAGCAACGCCCCCGTCTCCGCCGCCTGCCCAATAAACGCGCGTGCGGCAAGCGACTCGGCATGGTCAACGCAAAACGAATCAACCCACACATTCGCATCCACCATGATTTTAAGAGGGGCTCCGCTCACAGGATCATCCCCTTTTGGCGATAGCGCTCGTCCATGGCTTCGGAATAGATTGTGTCCCAATCGCGATCGTCGGACACGGGCGGCGTAGCGATGCCCAGGTCCGCGTAAAGCTGATCCGCCGCCGCCCATGATGCGGCGAACGGCGTATCGGACGCGATGGTCTGCTGCCGGTCATCGACGGCCGCAAGCACTTCCTCGCACTGCCCGCCACCCTGCGCGACCTTGGCCACCACCTTTTTGATGAGCTCGGGCAGCGACCCGCCCGAAAGCCGCAGCGCCTCCTCGGCACGGTTCTTGACCTGGCGATCCACGCGAACGTTCACCTGCGCCATGCCGCTAACAGAACCCACGTTGATCCTGCTCCCTTCAATTGCTAGCATCGCTAGCAACACTATATAGAGAAGCTAGCAAATGGTCAAATGCAAAAGGCCTGCGCCCGGACGACACCGATGCCGTCTGGGCGCAGGCCAGATAACGTGGGCGAACGCGTCTGCTAACGCAGATACGCTTTCGCGTTGCCCAAGCTGTACGCAATCGTCGAGCCGTTGTGCAGCAGCGATGACGCTTGCGGGGTAATCGCGCCGGTAATGCCCAGTGCCAGGAGCGCCGAGTTGGTGAGCATCACCTTAGAATAGGAGCTCGTCAGACGATCAACGAGGCCCTGGCTCATGCGGCGCAGACGCACGATCGCGGCAAGATCCGTATCGGTCAGGATGATATCGGCGACCTCCTTGGCGATGTCGCTTCCGCCACCCATGGCCAGACCCACGTCAGCCAAGCCGAGCGCCGGTGAGTCGTTGACGCCGTCGCCCACCATGGCAACATGGCGCCCCTCGCTCTTAATGCGCTCCACATAGGCGTACTTGTCCTCGGGCAGCAGTTCGGCCTTAAACTCGTCGACACCCGCCTCGCGCGCAATGCGCTCGGCCGTGCGCTCCGAATCGCCCGTAAGCATAACGACATGCTTGACGCCCAGCGCATGCAGGTCGGCAATGGCCTCGCGCACGCCGGGCTTGAGCGGATCCTCGATGCCGAGCACGCCCACGACCGTGCCGTCGACCGCCAGGTACAGCGGCGACAAGCCCTGCATCTGAGACTCGATGCGCTCCTTGATGTCGGATTCGAGCTGTGCGCCCTCATCCTCGAATACAAAGTGCGCGGAACCGATGATGGCGCGACGCCCTTCAATGGACGAAGCGATGCCGTGCGCCACGATGTACTCGACGGCGGCGTGGCGCTCGCGATGCTCGAGCTCGCGCTCGCGTGCCGCATTGACCACGGCGCGTGCCACTGGATGCGGGAAATGCTCCTCTAAGCAGGCGGAAAGGCGCAGAACCTCGTCCTCACTCCAGCCATCGGTCGTCAGCACGCAAGCCAGGCGCGGCTGCGCCTCGGTCAGCGTGCCGGTCTTATCAAAGACAATGGTATCGGCCTTGGCAAACGACTCAAAGTACTTGGCGCCCTTGACCATCACGCCCATCTTGGCAGCATCGCTCATAGCGGTCATGACGGCAACGGAACCCGTGAGCTTGAGTGCGCACGAGTAGTCGACCATCAGCGCCGCCGAGGTCTTGATGAGGCTACGCGTGGTGAGCGCAACCAGGCCCGCGAGCAGGAAGTTCCACGGGACGATCTTGTTGGCGAGGTCTTCCATGTGCGACTGGCCCTCGGACTTGAGCGAGTCGGCCGCCTGCACGAGCGAGACGATCGAGCGCAGCTTGGTCTGAGCCGTGTTGGCGCGCACACGCACCAAGATGCTGCCGTCTTCCACGACGGTGCCGGCGAACACATCGTCGCCTGCGCTGCGCTCGACGGCAAGCGGCTCGCCGGTCAGGGTCGCCTGGTTAACCATGGCGCTCCCCTGCTCAACCACACCGTCGATGCAGATGGACATGCCGGTGCGAACGGCGACCAAGTCGCCGGGCTCAAGCTCGGTGGCGGCAACGCTCACCTCGGTGTCGCCGACGACCTTTTGCGCCTTGTCGGGCACATCGAGCAGCGAGTTGATGAGCTCGTTTTCGCTCATGGCGCGGGTGTAGTCCTCGAGCAGCTCGCCCACATTGAGCAGGAACATCGTCTGCCCCGCGGTATCGACATCACGTTTGACAAACGAGATACCGATGGCCGAAGCGTCGAGCACGGGAACGGTCAGACGCGGCTGCGAGAGCTCGTGGAGAGCGGCGCGCAAAAATGCCATGTAACCGGCCACGACAAAGATGGCACGCAGCGGCGTAGGCAGGAACCAGCGGCGCGCGTAGTGGGCACCGATGAGTGTCGCCAGGTCCATAACGAGTTTGTGCTTGCGTGGCTCAAGCTGCATCACGTAACCCGTCTTTGCGTCGGCAATGGCCTGGGCATCGAGCGCACCCAGGGCGTCGAGCACGCCTGCACGACACTGCTCGTCATATTCGAGCGCCATCTGGCCAATACGGCCATATACGCGCACTTTGCGCACGCCGTCGATTTCGCCGCCAAGCTTAAGAAGTGCATCGAGATCGCTCTCTGGCACAGGACCCGCCAATTGAAGACGGGTCCTGCCGGGGATCTCGCTAATAATCGAGAATCTCATAGTTTGTGCCCGGGAGCGTTACTCGGCTGCCTCGTCAGCAGCGGCCTCGCTCTGGGTGATGTAGGCAGCCTCGGCAACCATGTCGTCGACATTAGCCTTGGCCTGCTCGACCATGTCCTGGTAGCAGTTCTTGACGCGCATGCCGCACGCGATGCCCTGCACGCAGGCATTCTTTACCGGAGCGCTGGTGAGCAGTTTGATGCCGGCCGTGCCGAGCAGAAAACCGCCACCAACAAGCAGGGTGTTAAACGTGGACTTCTTCATGATGTCTCTCCCTTTTCCGCAACAACTGCGGCACGGTGCCTTAGCACCCGAGTAAACAAGTTTGCTCGAGCACACTTTTGGAAAATAGTTTAGTTTATCTAACTATTAAGTTCAACAAAGGTTAACTTTTTGGAAATCTTGAGGCGCGGAACAGCCGACTTCTGGCGATCCGCCTGCCGCGATGTACATCCCCGGCATCCAAGAAAGGCTCTCCCCCGACCCAACAAATCGAGGTCTAATACTTTTCCGCGAAGTGAACGAGTGAAATCGGACCCCCGAAACATCTGCATTTTTCACCAGCAAAACCGCAGGAAAAACTCGACAAAACCGCAGGAAACAGAGCCAGAAAAGTGTTGATGTTTCAGGGGTCCAAAATAGGTCGTTCACTTCGCGGAAAAGTATTCACCTTCGTTTTCAACATCCATAAAGAATGAGGGCGCCAACGGCGCCCTCATTCACCAAATTCAATCCAGCCCGCCTGACCCGAACGGCCGAGTTGTTGCAGAACCCGGGAGCCCCGGCAGGGCGGGTGCTTGCTCAAAATGAGTTCCGCACGCAAAGAAGGCCACTTAATGTGGCCTTCGTCTTGCGCAGGACTGTTTGAAATTTTGAGGAAGCACCCGCCCTGCCGGGGCTCCCGGGTTCCGCTTACGAGAGCGACGTTCTCAGCAGCTCGTTGAAGAGCTTCGGGTTGCCCTTGCCGCGGCTCGCCTTCATGCACTGGCCCACCAAAAAGCCGATGACCTTCTGGTTGCCGTCGCGGTACTGCTGCGCCTGCTCGGCACAGTTTGCCAGCACCTCGTCCACGATCGGCTGCAGCGCGCCGGCATCGCTCACCTGGCGCATACCGCGCTCGTCGACGATCTTGTTGGGGTCATCACCGGTCTGGGCCATGGCCTCAAACACCTCGTGCGCCTGATTGGAGCTAATGGCATCGGTCGCCAGCAGCTTGGCAAGGGCTGCCACCTGAGCCGGTGCGATGCCGGACTCGGCGAGCGACACGCCTGCGCCCTTAAGGTAGGCGATCATCTCGTTGACCAGCAGATTCGCGACCGTCTGGGCCTCCTTGCCAGCCATACCGGCAGCGGCCGCCTCAAAGAAGTCGGCAAACTCGGGGTCGCCGGCAATTTGCTCGGCGTCGGCTGCCTTAATGCCAAAGTCGGCCTCAAAACGGGCGCGCTTGGCATCGGGAAGCTCGGGAATCTCGCCACGGCAGCGATCAATGAACTCGTCGTCCAGATCGAACGGCGCCAGGTCGGGATCGGGGAACAGGCGATAATCGTCGGCCGTCTCCTTCACGCGCATGACCACGGTGCGCTTGCGGCTGGGCTCCCAGTGGCGGGTCTCCTGGTAGATGATGCCGCCTTCCTCGAGCACCTCGGCCTGGCGGCAGATCTCGTAGGCAAGGCCGTCGTGCAGGCTCTTAAACGAGTTGAGGTTCTTGAGCTCTGTCTTGATGCCCAGCTTGGTCTCGCCGCGGCGACGCAGCGACACGTTACCGTCGCAGCGCATGGAGCCCTTCTCCATGGAGCAGTCGGAAATGCCCAGCGTCACAAAGATGCGACGAAGCTTCTCCATAAACAGGCGTGCCTCCTCGGGCGTGCGCAGGTCGGGCTCGGTAACAAGCTCGATCAGCGGCGTGCCGCAGCGGTTGTAGTCGACGAGCGACTCGGCCGCGGCGGTAATGCGGCCCTCGGCACCGCCCACGTGCACCATCTTGGCGGCGTCTTCCTCCATGTGGATGCGCAGGATGCGGATGGGTACCGTGTAGGAACCGTCCTCGCGGCGCTCGGGCATCTGCAGGTTGGACGCGTCGTAGCTGGCCAGGTGGCCGGCACGCTGGTTGCCCTCGCGCATGGTCGACGTCATAGACGTGGACAGGCCCTCGGCGTTGGCAGAGGCGCTCGCCAGGCTCTGAGCCTCGGCCTCGCCAAACGCGCAGTCGGGGCGCTCGGCGGCGCCGCGACCGGTCACGTCAAGATCCAGGTGACCGTACATGGCAAAGGCGACCGGACCCTGCGTGGTCTGGAAGTTCTTGGCCATGTCGGGATAGAAGTAGTGCTTGCGGTAGAACATCGAGTGGCGCTGGATCTCGCAGTTGGTGGCGAGACCTGCCTTGACGATACTCTCGATTGCCTTCTTGTTGGGCACCGGTAGGGCGCCGGGCAGGCCCAGGCACACCGGACACACGTTGGCGTTGGGCTCGTCATCGTGGCTGAGCTTGCAGTTGCAGAACATCTTGGTGTCGAGTGCGGTGAGCTCGGTATGGATCTCCAGGCCGATCACGGCCTCCCAATCCTGCAGGACCTCGGAAAGCTCCTTCATTACAGCTCGCCTCCCTTCCCGGCAAAATCGGGCGCGACGGAAAGCGCGGGCGCACCCGTGGCGGCATCGGCAAAGCCGCGCTCCAGAGCGCGGGCAAACGTGAGCAGCTGACGGTCCTTAAAGGCAGGTCCCACCAGCTGGGCAGAAACGGGCAGCTTGCTGTCCTCGCCCAGGCCCAGCGGCACCGAGATACCACCGTTGCCGCAAATGTTGAGCGAAATGGTGTACAGGTCGGACAGATACATCTGCGTGGGGTCGCTGATCTCGCCAAACTTAAAGGCCGTGCGCGGCGAGGCGGGCATGAGGATGGTGTCCACCTTGGCATACGCGGCGTCGTAGTCCTGCGTGATAAGCGTGCGGGCCTTCTGCGCGGCGTAGTAATACTTGTCGTACACGCCCGAGCTCAGCAGGTAGGCGCCGAGCATCTGACGGCGCTTGGCCTCGGCACCAAAGCCGTGGGCGCGCGAGAGCGAGCTCTGGTCGGACAGGTTGGCGCAGCCCTCCTCCTGATAGCCATAGCGAATGCCGTCGAAGCGTGCCAGGTTGGAGAATGCCTCGGCCGGGCCGATGACATAGTAGGCGGCGATGGCGGCGTCCAGGTGCGGCAGGTCGACCTCGACCAGCTCGGCACCCTGGTTCTGCAGCTCCTGAGCGGCGCGCTGGACAGCGGCCTTGACCTCGGGCGTCAGACCCTCGGCCTCCATAAACGCGGGGATGATGCCCACGCGCTTGCCCTCGATGCTGTCATCGAGGTGCTCGGTAAAGTCGACGGCGCAGTCCTGGCTGGTGCAGTCGTACGGATCGTGGCCCGCACCGGTGAGCGCGTTCATGGCCAGCGCGACGTCCTCGACCGTGCGGCCGAAGGGGCCAACCTGGTCGAGCGACGAGCCAAAGGCCACCACGCCGTAGCGGCTCACGGCGCCGTACGTGGGCTTAAAGCCCACCACGCCGCACAGCGACGCCGGCTGGCGGATGGAGCCGCCGGTGTCCGATCCCAGCGAGAGCGCGACCTCGCCCGCAGCGACGGCGGCAGCAGAGCCGCCCGAGGAGCCGCCGGGCACGCGCTCGGTATCCCAGGGGTTGTTGGTGCGGTGGAAGGCCGAGCTCTCGGTAGAGCTACCGAAGGCGAACTCGTCCATGTTGACCTTGCCCATAGGCAGGCAGCCGGCGTCGAGCATGCGCTGAACGCAGGTGGCAGTGTAGACGCTCTGGTAGTTCTCGAGCATGCGGGAAGCGCAGGTGGTGCGCGTGCCCACGAGGTTCATGTTGTCCTTGATGGCCAGCGGCACGCCCGCGAGCGGGGGCAGCGGCTTTCCGGCGGCACGGTCGGCATCCACGCGCGCGGCGGCCTCGAGCGCAAGCTCGGACGACACCTGCAGGAATGCCTGGACCCCGCCCTCGCGCGCCTCGATGGCGGCAAGGGAGGCATGGGCCACCTCGGTAGCGGTAAAGTCGCCGGCGGCAACGCCCGCGGCGATCTGAGCGGCGGTAAGGGAATCGAAGCTCTGCACCATTACTCGCTCTCCCCCTCTCCCAAAATGGACGGCACGCGGAAGTAGCGGTCACGCGCGCTGCCGGCGTTCTCCAGCGCAACGTCGAGCGGCAGATCGCGCTCGGGTTCGCGCAGGTCGTCGCCCATCACGTTGGACAGGCTTCCGATGGGATGGAACGTGGGCTCCACGTCGGGCAAGTCATATTGCAAGACGGGCTCGAGCATCTGGACGGCGTCGTTCATGTAGGACGTCATCTGGGTGAGCTCGTCATCGGTCAGTGCGATCTTTGCGTACTCGGCGATGCCGCGCACATCTTTCTCGCTGAGTGCCATAGGCGCTCCCTTCCGCATAACAGTTAAACCGCTCTAGTATACAGGGCAACGCCGGCTTGGAGCAGGCGCTTTACCCAAATGCAGCGAAAACGTAACGAGGGTGGCGGTTGGAAGGGCGCGACCCGGCGGACCTGCAGCGAAAACCGTCCCGCCCACAACGAAAACCATCACAACATTCGATGCTTTTCGCCAAAATCGCGATTTTCGTTGAATGTTGTGATGGTTTGGAAGCCCGACCGCCACAAAGGTGTCTGTCCCCCTTGCGATGGCTCTCGCTCGATCGCTACAGCAGATGCTCCTCGATAAAGATCGCGATACCGTCTTCGTCGTTACTCGCGGTTACAAAGTCGGCGGCGGCACGGGTGGCGTCGCTGCCGTTTGCCATGGCCACGCCCACGCCGGCGTCGGCCACCATGCAGGTGTCGTTATCGGCATCGCCAAACACGCAGATGTTCTGGAGCTCCATGTCATTGAGCTCCGCCACGCGCACAAGGCCGCGCGTCTTGGACACGCGCGGGTCCATGAACTCGTAGAGGCGCTGCGTGGTTTGCAGGGCGGCTGCCTTAACGGTGTCGTCGACGAACGTCGATGCTCGCTCGATGACCTGCGGCATCACCTCGGGCGCCATGGTAAACATCACCTTGGGCTGCGGTTCGCGCAAGAACTCGGCAAAATCGACCACCATATAGGGCACACCGTCGACCTGCGACAGGTGCTCCACGCACGCGTTGGTCTCGGGAACGTAGAACACGCCGTCTCGGGGGCAAACGGGCGTTGCCGGAAGGTCCGCCATGTGTTTGCAGATGCGCGCGATGGTTTCGCCCGGCAGCGGGTAGCTCAGCTCGTTGATGCCGTGCGCGCGGTCGATGACCTCGGCGCCGCCACAGCCCACCATCACGTCTACCAGACCGTCGATGCCCCAGAGCTCATACATGGCCTCGGTCGCGTGGGCGTCGCGCCCGGTGCACAGGCCAAAGAGCACGCCACGCTCGCGCAGAGCGCGGATCGCCGCCGCAGTGCGCGGGGACACCGTGTGCTCGCTCGTGAGCAGCGTGCCGTCGATATCGCAGAACACGGCTTTGATGTTGCTGAATGTGGCGTCCATGGGGGCCTTTCTGGGTAGTGTGGCGATGTTGGATGCAATCGGAAATGGAGTACATGGTATACCAAGGCACGAGCACGGCTCGCCAAAGCAAAAACCACCACAAAGGTGCCTGTCCCCTTTGTGGTGGAAATGACGTTTGCCCAGATAAAACCTGCCAAAATAAACCTGTCCCTTTTTGGCAGGTTTTAGGCGAGATGGTCTTGAATAAGGTCGCAGATGGCTCGGGCGTCGTTGATGTTGATGGCTCGGGTCGCGAAGCCCGCGTCGAAGGCCTGGCGCGCCAGGGCCTCATTGCAGGCAAGGGCCAGCGTGCGACCATCGACCAGGTCGAGCGAGCTCTTGCCGCGCAGACGGTCGACACCGGAGCGCGCGACCACGATGTTGTCGAAGCCCTCGGTCTTGTAGCCCTCGATGATCACCACGTCGACATCGTTGTAGCGCGACAGCAGCTCGCGCGCGGGCATCTCGTCCTCCTCGCGCGTGTCGGCGTACTCCGCCCAGCGCGTGGCGCAGATGAGGCCCACGTGCTTGGATCCGGCCTGGTGATGGCGCCAGGTGTCCTTAGCGGGCACATCGATATCAAAGCCGTGATGCCCATGATGCTTGAGCGAACCCACGCGCAGGCCGCGGCGGGTGAGCTCGGCAATGACCTTCTCGACGAGCGTGGTCTTGCCCGAGTTTTGGTAGCCGATAAACGCGATCGCGGGGACGGCCGGTGTCGGAGCCGTGGGCGCGACGGCGACGGGTGCGCTCGCGAGTGCGGCACCGTCAGCGGCCACGGCCTCAACAGCAGCGGCCTGGCGCTCTGCACGATCCCACGCACCCGAGCGGCCGCCCTCCTTGTGCAGCAGGCGCACGTCGACGATCTCCATGCCGCGGTCGACGGCCTTGCACATGTCGTAGATCGTTAGGCACGCAGCGCTCGCGCCGGTCAGAGCCTCCATCTCAATACCCGTCTTGCCCGTCACGCCCGCCGTAACCAGCACGTGAAAGCCAACCTGCCCGTCCGTGCGCGCCGGCGCCCAGCCCTCGGGCACGTCCTCGGCCGGCGTTCCCGCCGGAGCGATGGGCGCAATGTCGCACTTGCTCTTGGTAATGAGCAGCGGATGGCACATGGGGATGATGTCGCTCGTGCGCTTGATAGCCATGATGCCCGCCACGCGCGCGCAGGCAAGCACGTCGCCCTTCTTGGCGCGGTCCTGCAGCACCATGGCCTGCGTCTCGGGATGCATGAGAATGGTGCCCTCGGCAATGGCAATGCGATGCGTCTCGGCCTTGTCGGACACGTCGACCATGCGCACCTCACCCTTGGCGTCCACGTGCGTCAGCTCGTCGCGACGGGCGTCACGGGCGGGCTCGGCGACAGCGCTGGCAGTCGTCTGTGCGGACGCGTCGGCGTTGCCAGCATTCGCCGCAGCCGTGACTTTGTGGGCAGACATCGCGGCCCTGCGAGCGACCTTGGTGGCATCGGCGTACCTGCTCTTGGCCATATGATCATCCTCCGATTTGGGACATAAATCGTTGCGTGCCCTCAATTATCGCGTGTTCCTGCGGTTTGTGGGCCACGGCATCGCGCCAAATCGAAAGCACCTGCATATCATCACCACGGCGCAGCGCGTCACGCACCGAATACTCGGCATCGCTGAACAGGCACGGACGCACGTTTCCATCGGCCGTCAGGCGCAGACGGTTGCAATTCGCGCAAAAATGATTGGACATGGCGCTGATAAAGCCGACCGTTCCCGCCGCACCCGGAAAGTGCCAGTAGCGCGCAGGGCCCGCGCCGGCAGGAGCGTCGTTGATGTCGAGCGGCTCGAGCTCGCCTAGGCCCACCGCGGCGGCCCCGGCATTGATGCGCGTCCGCAGCTCGTCGCTCGGCACGGTGTCGCTCGCGTCCCACAACTCGGGATTGAGCGCGGGCGCATGCGGGTCCACGGCGCAATGCGAGCTCGTGCGCTCGTCGCCAATGGGCATGTATTCGATAAAGCGCAGGTGGATGGGGCGGTCGAGCGTGAGCCGCGCGAGGGCCGCCACATCCTGGTTGAGCCGGCGCACCACAACACAGTTGACCTTAACGGGCTCAAAGCCCCAAGCCAGCGCCGCGTCGATGCCAGCCATGGTCTGCTCGAGCCGACCCAGGCGCGTGATCTTTCTAAAGAGCGTAGGATCGAGTGTGTCGAGCGAAATGTTGACGCGGTTAAGCCCGGCATCTTTGAGCTGCGGTGCCAGCTTGGGCAGCAGAGCGCCGTTGGTGGTAAGCGAGATGTCCTCGATATGCGGAATCGCGCGGATGTCGCGAATGAGCGGGATGATACGGCGGCTGACCAGCGGCTCGCCACCCGTCAGGCGCACGCGGCGAATGCCCTCCCCCGCCACCAAGCGCACAAAGCGGGCGATTTCCTCGGCACTGAGTAGCTCATCGTGCGCGCGGGGCGTCACGCCGTCTGCCGGCATGCAGTAAATGCAGCGAAAATTGCACTTGTCGGTAACGGCAATGCGCAGGTAGTTGATATCGCGGCCAAAACCGTCATGTTGCACGTGCCCGTCCACGCAGCCCTCCCCTCACGCTGACCTTTATTCTTCGGGGAATATAGTACCGCACGGGAAGAATGGGTCGACATGCGTACGACACGAAAGACCTTTGCGAGCAAGACCGGCTTCCCAAGCCCATCCTCAACACACAAACCATCACAACATTCGATGCTTTTCCCTATTTTGGCAAAAAACGTCGAATGTTGTGATGATTTGCCTGCCCGCAGCACCCCGTAGAAGGGCCGAAACGCCCCTAAAGGCCGCCGTCCCAGTGTCGAATCACGAATTCTCGCAGGTCATTCTGACGTTTCTGGAACGCTTCGCTTCGGTCGCACCTGAGGCCCATAGCAAGCGCGATGGCGTTCATCGCCCGGTGCAATTGCAGCTGATGGGCAAACTGAGTCCCGGTGAGGACGATCATCCTAAAGCCCAGCGCGCTCAGCACGGTCATACGCTCCGCATCCGACGCGCTGCGCTGTTTATCAAGATGGTCCGAACCGTTGTATTCAATTCCCGTACCGCTCGCAGGCGCATATACGTCAATCTCGAAATACCCGGCCTTAGCGAGATACTTGAACTCGCTGGGAACATCGACCCGATGGTTGAGCTCGATCTTGGCGTATCCCAGCCCTCCCTGGGAACGTTTTGCTACGACCATGATTGAGGTGGCCGTCTCCATGGGCGATCGCGCGCCATCGTGCACGCGTTTGAGCACGGCGGCCGCGCGTATGGCCCCCTGACGAGATCGGTTCTCATTGCAATAAGCAATCAAATCGGCAACGGTATACCTCTGCCCCATCTCGATATAATCGCCTGTCGACAGATGATTCAAATGGTATCGGGCACAGATTTCGTAGCCATATTCCAGCTGCTCGGGCTCGCTCATCCACGAACCCGCTTGGACAAAGCACATGACCTCATCAACCACTAGAAGGCCCTCCGCCACCTCGATAAGATGGCCTGGGGGTACCGGCGCCCCAAACACGTGGCACCTAAATCCAGCCGGCGTCGAGCGCTCAAAATCGAAGTTAACGAGCGTATCGATATGATCGAGCTCTTCTCGTGGAATACCAAGCGAAACCAGATAGTCGGTAACGATCCCAACTGCCGTCGAAGCCCTCAGCCCCTTGGCATCGAGCCCCAATTTGGGCAGGCCCGCGGTCGGCTCCGCCTCGCTAGCAAGCGAGTCCTCATCGTATAGGCTGCTTGCTCGCGAGAGCGGCTCGGACGGGCGCGCCACGTTGTGGTACATCCAGGCAGTCTTATGGGACAGGACGATCGGCAGGTCCATGAGCCCTCCAATGGAGTCGGATAACCAACCTTATTCCCCTGCCCACGGGTCCGCACACCTGCGTGCGCAAGAAAGCGATTCCACCCGATCGAGTGGCAGAAAAACCATCACAACATTCGATGCTTTTCCCGATTTTGTCAAAAAACGTCGAATGTTGTGATGGTTTGAGGCGAGGTGAGGGGGCACGGAGGGGTCAAAGCATCGTATTCGGCAAGGCGCGCCCCCGTATTCATTTGGAAATGTCCGCGGTCGTGACTTTTTCGCCCCGCCGCCAATACAAACCTTGACTCTACAATCGTTGTAGGGTTTTCACTACACTGGTAGCTAAACGAACCAAGCCAGAAAGTGCCCCGCCCATGGAACACGACCTCACACGCGGCAATGTCCTTAAGACCATCGCGGTCTTTGCCCTGCCTTATATGCTCTCGTACTTTTTGCAGATGCTCTACGGCATGGCCGATCTGTACATGATGGGGCAGTTTAGCGGCGCTGCCGGCATCACCGCCGTGGGCAACGGCGCACAGACGCTCTATATCATTACCGTGACACTCGTTGGTCTGGCCATGGGAACGACGGTCATCGTCGGCCACGCCGTGGGCTCGCGCCGCTTCGATCGCGCCGAGACCGCCATCGGCAATACCATCACGCTCTTTATGGGTGTCTCGGTGGTACTGGCCGCTGTCCTGCTCGCGCTTTGCCCGCGGATCGTGGCACTCATTGGCACTCCCGCCGAAGCCGTCGAAGGCACTGCCGCCTACCTGCGTATCTGCTTTATCGGCATTCCCTTTATCGCCGCGTACAACATTCTTTCGGCCATCTTTCGCGGGCTGGGCGATTCGCGCTCGCCCATGTACGTAATTGGCGTGGCATGCATCATCAACATCGCGCTCGATTTTCTGTTTATCGGCCACATGGGGCTCGGCCCCGTGGGCGCCGCACTCGGCACGGTCATCGCACAGACGGCCAGCGTTGCCCTTGCGCTCATGTGGCTCAAAAGCCGTCGCACGAATATCCACGTTAAGCGCAGCGACCTGCGCCCCCAGCCCGAGGTGCTCGGCAGCATTCTTAAAATCGGCGTGCCCGTGGCTGTGCAGGACGGCTGCATCCAGGTGGCGTTTATGTTTATCACCGTCATCGCCAACCACCGCGGTCTGGTCGACGCCGCCGCCGTGGGCCTGGTCGAGAAGATGATCAGCTTTTTGTTCATTGTGCCGAGTTCCATGGGTGCCACCGTCAGCGCGCTCACGGCACAAAACGCCGGCGCGGGCAAGGGCGACCGCGCGCGTCAGGTGCTCAAGGATGCCATGACCATCTCGGTGGTGTACGGCTGCCTGATTACAGCGCTGATGTGGCTGGTGGCGCCGGCGTTTATTGGCTTTTTTGCCAAGGACGCCGCGGTGGTCGCGGCCGGTACCGGCTATATGCACAGTTATATTTTCGATGCAATCTTTGCCGGCATCCACATTTGCTTTAGCGGCTTTTTCGCTGCGTATGGCAAGAGCTACATCGGCTTTGCGCACAACGTGCTGGCTGTGGCACTCATTCGCGTGCCGGGCGCGTGGCTGCTGTCGAACGCCTATTCCGATACGTTGTTTCCCATGGGCATCGCCTCGCCGTGCGGCTCGATTCTGTCGGCGGTCATTTGCGTGATTGCATTTACCGTACTCAACCGCCGCGGAACCTTTGACAAGCTGGTGGCGTAGCGGGGCGACGCGAAATCGCCCTCATCGACGACATCATCAGCGACGACCCCAGGAGAACCGCCATGTCGAGGACAATCCCCGATATGGCAGATTTACTCCTCCGGAATCGGAAACGCCCGGATGAACTCTGCGGGCGAGAAGGTCTTGATGGTCGAGCGCACAAAAGCGGCTCGATCGCGCGTGATGATAAAGTCCGCACCGGCACGCTCGGCCATCGCACGGATACAGCCGTCCTCAAAGTCCGGCTCATCGGAATAGGCGGAGGTAAAACAAGCTTCTTGGTCGAGAGGCTCTAACGAGTAGCTCTTAAGGCAGTCGCGTACCACCTCGCGGGCGCGCGACTCGCCGGCCTGTTTGGTGAGAATGTAGTACGCGTCCTTGAGAGAACAAGCCGAAACAACGCCCTCGATAAGCCCCACGTCGACGAGCCCCTTGATCGCTTGCGCCGACGCATGTTCCGGCCGGCCCGGAAGCACGCAATCGAGCAGAAAATTGGTATCGAGAAATGCTCTCATAGGTAGCGCTCCCTCGCAACGCGCTTTTCATCTTCAACTGTCATCGTATCGAGCGGCGTTCCTTTTGGCATTTTGGCTACGATATCGAGATACTCCTGGTAGTCCTCATCCTCCGCGAGCATTTCGCGAATCTCCTTCCAGGTGATCTTGGGATGCCACATCGTACCCACGTCGCGCTTGGGCTTGTCCGAGCCGCGCGTCGGCTTTGCGCCCCCGCGCTCCTGGGTAGCGTCATATTCCACTGCAACCGGGCCTTGATAGTCGAGCGGCACGATCTTGAACAACGGCTTGCTCCGCTTGAAGACCACAACTTCCTCGCCCTCATTGGCAACCTTTTCGGCCACCTGCGTAAGGTTTTGGCGCAGTTCCGAAAACGCGACGGTAACCATAGCGGCTCCTCTCAACATATATCTTCGCTGCTTAGTATACACGTTAATGTTAATGTTAGTGTATATAAAAATCACCACAATGGGGGCAATCAACCATTACGGGCACCTCTGCTTTGTATGAATCTCTTATCGCTCCGAGACGGTACCGATCCGCAGGATCACCCTCAGCAACCTACATGACGCAGATCACGGTGTCCGTCACCGCACCCAAATAAAAACCTCCCGGAAAGTATCAGACTTTCCGGGAGGTTATCCAATTTGATTATCGGCACCTTAAGCCTGGGGCACCTCACCAGTAGCTAAGATCTGCTCGAGCGCGTCCTCGTCCAGCACGGGCACGCCCAGCTGCTCGGCTTTGGCGAGCTTGGAGCCCGCCTTGGGGCCGGCGATCAGATAGCTCGTCTTCTTCGACACACTGCCCGAAACCTTGGCGCCGAGCACCTTGAGCGCCGCGCCCGCCTCGTCGCGAGTGCGGTTGACGAGCGTGCCCGTGAGTACAAAGGTCAGACCCGCGAGCGGTTGCGCATCGGCGAGATCACCTGCCACGCCAGCGTCGGCTGCGGCTTGTGCATGCGCGGCGCCCAAGTCGACCTCGAGCGACAGGCCCGCCTGGCGCAGGCGCTCCAGCACGGCAAGGTTTTCGGGCACGGCCAGGAACTGCTTGACGCTCGCCGCAATCTTGGGACCGATGCCCTCGCACTCGGCGATATCCTCTTCGCTCGCCAAGATGAGCTTGTCAATCGACAGGAATCGCTCGGCAATAACCTCGCCCACACTCTTGCCCACGTGGCGGATGCCCAGGGCAAACAGCACGCGACCGAGCGGCTGGCTCTTGGACTTGTTGAGCTCGGCGATGATTTTCTCGGCCGTCTTGAGGCCCACCGGGATGGGGTCGCCCTTCTTGACGCCCTTTTTGCTGTTGGAGCTGGCATAGGTGCGTCCCGTGTCCAGTCCGGCGATGTCGTCGACCGTGAGCTGGTAAAAGTCCGCGACGTCGTGAATCAGCCCAGCGGCGATCATCTTGTCGACGATCTCGTCGCCCAGGCCGTCGACGTCCATGCAGCCGCGGCTCACCCAGTGGAGCAGGCGCTCCTTGAGCTGTGCGGGGCAGTCGATGGACACGCAGCGGTAGGCCACCTCGCCATCCTCGTGAACCACGGGGCTACCGCACACGGGGCAGACCTTGGGCATGCGCCAGTCGACCGAATCGGCCGGACGCTTGTCGAGCACCGGGCCCACGACCTCGGGGATCACGTCGCCCGCCTTGTGCACGATGATAGTGTCGCCCTCGCGCACGTTTTTGCGACGGATCTCGTCGATGTTGTGCAGCGTGGCGCGCGCGATAGTGGAGCCGGCAACCGTCACCGGGTCGAACTCGGCGACCGGCGTGAGCACACCGGTGCGGCCTACCTGGATGCGAATCTCGCGCAGTACGGTCTGCTTTTCCTCGGGCGGGAACTTAAAGGCAATGGCCCAGCGCGGTGCGCGAGCGGTAAAGCCCAGGTCGAGCTGCTGCTGGAAGCTGTCGACCTTTACGACCACGCCGTCGATGTCGTAGTCCAGGTCACCGCGGTGCTCAAGTGCCTGGGCGCAGAACTCGTGAACCTCGGCCGGCGTGGCGCAACGAGCCACGTTAGGGTTGACGCTGAAGCCGGCGCTGCGCAGCCAGTCGAGAAATTCGCGCTGGCTGTGGACGTGCAGCGGGTCGGTATCGGCAATGGCGTAGATAAAGGTGGCCAAGTCGCGGCGCGCCGTAACCTTTGGATCCTTTTGGCGTAAGGATCCTGCGGCAGCGTTGCGCGGGTTGGCGAAGGGATCGCGGCCCTCGGCATCGGCTTCTTCATTTAGGCGCACGAAGCTGCCCTTGGGCATGTAGACCTCACCGCGCACTTCGATGGTACGCTCGCGGTCGGCGCCCATGTGGGCGAGCGCCGCCTCGGACAGATGCATGGGCACATCCTTGATGGTGCGCACGTTGAGCGATACATCCTCGCCCGTGGTGCCGTCGCCGCGCGTGGCGGCGCGCACAAAGGTGCCGTTTTGGTAGGTAAGCGCCACACCCAGACCGTCGATCTTAAGCTCGCAGGTATAGGTGACGCTGCCGGCACCGAGCGCATCCTCGGCACGCTGGAGCCACGCGTCAAGTTCGTCCAGATCCATGGCATCGTCCATGGAATACATGCGCGCCATATGCGTGACCGGCGTAAACTGCTCGCTCACGTAGCCGCCCACGCGCTGGGTATAGCTGTCGGGCGTCACCAAATCGGGGTAGGTCGCCTCGATCTCCTGCAGCTCAACGAGCATTTTGTCGAAAGCGGCGTCCGTAATCTCGGGTGCGTCAAGCATGTAGTAGCGGTACGCGTGGTAATCGAGCTCATGGCGCAGCTCGGCCGCGCGCGCTGCCGCCTGGGCATGGGCGTCGGTCGGTGCGGCGGCATCCGCGCTCGCGGGCGTTTTGGTATCGATATCCACACCGTCACCAAACAGGCTCGATTGCTCCATAGCGGCACTCCTTCGCTCGATTTCAAACGGCTACTAGAGTACCACCGGCCACGACGAGGCCGAATAACCCTTTCAAACCGCACCGAATCGGCAGCCGCCAGACCGGAGTGGATCGCGCGATCAAACCATGCCCTTGCCATTTCTAAATGATCCGTTTTCCTCCGCCTCCAACGGATCAACAAGAAAAGAGGGGGCTGTCCCGCGTTGGCGGGACAGCCCCCTCTGGCATCGGTATGTGTGATACGGCTCGTTAGTAACCCTGGCCGTAGCCTTGACCCTGGCCCTGGCCTTGCTGGCCGAGTAGCTCCTCCAGGTACTGGCGCAGCTGCTCATCGGTAATACCGCCGTTGCCGGTGTCGGTCGAACTGTCGTCCTGCTGCTGATTCTGCAGCTCCTCGTCGGAGCCCAGCTCAACAGTGACCTTCTTCTCCTCCTTGCCGCGCATGAGCGTAATCTCGACCTTCTCGCCCACCTCGTGGCTGCGCAGCGCGATGATCAGGCCATCGGCGCTCGTAATCTCGTCATCGCCCAGCTTGGTAATGACATCGCCCTCTTGAATGCCAGCCTTAGCGGCGGGACCGTCCTCGACGACGCTCGCCACATACGCGCCGCTGTCGGTGCTCAGCTTGTTGGTGCGGGCGTTGAGCGCATTGACGCTCGAAAGCGTGGCGCCCAGATACGGATGAACCGGCGTCTTACCGTCAATGATCTGGTCGGCAATGTTCTTGGCGTAGTTAACGGGAATGGCAAAGCCCACGCCCGAGCTGGAGCCCGAGTAGCTCTCGATGAGCGAGTTAATGCCCACGAGCTCACCGTTGTCGTTGACGAGCGCGCCACCGGAGTTGCCCGGGTTGATGGCAGCATCGGTCTGGATCATGTTGGCATAGATGGTGTTGCCGCTGGTAGAGCTCATGGCCGTGGAGCGGTAGAGCGCCGAGACGATACCGGTGGAGACAGACTGCTCGTTGCCAAACGGCGAACCGATCGCCATGACCCACTCGCCCACGTTGAGCTTGGAAGAATCACCGATCTCGATCGGGGTGAGCTTGGAGGCATCGGCGTCCTTGAGTTTGATGACCGCCAGGTCGCTCGAGGCATCGTTGCCCACGAACTCGGCCTCGTAGGTGGTTCCGTCGTCCATGGTTACCACGTACTGGTCATAGCCGTCGACCACATGGTTGTTGGTGAGGATGTGACCCTCGGTATCGAGCACAACGCCCGAACCGACGCTGCCCGAGCTATCCGACTCGTCAGCAGACTGCGAAAGTGAGCCATTCTGGCTACCGCTCGAAGTCGCAGTGATGGAAACGACAGAGGGCAGTGCCTTGGCAGAGACCGCCTCGGCCAGCGTTGTGTCCTCAGAGTCGATGGTGATCTTTTGCGTCGACGAACCCGAAGCACCCGCCGTCACGGCATTCTTGCCACCGCCAATATTGAGCGTGCCACTCATAATGAGCGCGATGACCAGCAGGGCGCCGCAGGCGCAGCCGGCAAGCGCCGTAATAAAGATCGGCAGCTTTTTGGTCTTGGTCTTGACCACTGTGTGCTTGTTTACAACCTGCTGGCCGCTCAGCGGCTTGCCGGTCTGCGTGTCATAGGCCTGCACGTAGGGAATGTTGCCGTCGGCAGGCGTCGACTCCACCTGCACACGCGGCTGCTGCTGGGTCTCGCCGGCGTTGCCCGCATCCTGGGGACGCTGGGAATCGTTCTCGCTCATGGCTGCGATCCTTTCGTCAAATAACCAAAGGCCCGCCAAACACGTGGCGGGCCATCGTTGTTCACGTTGAGTTGTACCCCAAGCTGGGCAGTCCCGAGCACTAGATGCCAAGATTTCAGCTTTGCTTAAGTAATGACATGCTTATAAGCCAATTCGTTTTATGCCGTATGTCTATTCGATATAACAGTCGATAGCAAAACTATATGTTGAATCGTTAATAAAGTCCGTAATCGTCGCGCCCATGCCTGATCCGCACGTCCACTTATCCTTCTCCGCGTCGTATGGCGTTGGCCCCCACCCCGTTTCATATGATGCTTCGCTTTCTGTGAAGTAGTTCATCACATATTTATCTTTCTGCATGAGCGCATACCAAGCGTTTGCATACATTACGAGCGGATCGGTTTGAATTATCGAATATTTTCCTGACCGAATTGCAATGCTTTGCCCATCTTCAGAATATTCAACAACAATCTCAATCTTTGCCAACACCGGCAGTGAATCATCTGACTCCCTATGAACCGTCACCAAATTCTTAGTTGCCGCTCTTGTCAGGGACGCTGCACCGTCATTATTCCTGTTTATGCTGCCAACAGCCATTTTTCTATTTCCGGCACCCAAGACATCTTTGCTTCGCGCCGAGGACACAATAACCCCAGCCTCATTCCGAACTATCATGTCGGTCACAAGCGTCAATCGTTTTTGCACATTCGTAAGCTGCGCAGCGTTGGCCCTTCTCGCCCCAGCAAACATAACAGCTCCTGATGCCAAGACGAATAGCTGTCTTCTGTTGATCATTCCTCTCGCTCCTCACCGATTTAGTTAACTTTTTCCATATAGTAGGGATGCAAAGTTTCCTCTTCTAAATTGGCATCACTTGCGAAGAATAGAATCCATTTCTCTCCCGCCTTCAGCCCTGAAGCGGTTCCGGTATTAAAGTAACTACGGATATCAATCTCTTTCCGCCCTCCGCTTGACACGAGAGCCTCAAATTGTCCGTTATGAATATCCGACAGCGTCTGTACTTCAACTGAAATATGTTCGTCATCTTTTCCACCGACGACCGAGGGGCTCGGTTGATAGGCCGCGACAACCAATATCCCAAGAAATGCACAAAGAAGCCCCAGCGTTTTACGTATGCGCTTTCTATCATCTTCGCCGTCACTCTCCACAATACGTCCCTTCATGCGATTTATAAATCGTTGTGTCATATGGAAGAAAACGCAGCTGATTGAACCAACCATCCCAGACAACAAGCATATATTTCTTATCATTTGAATATGTATTGTGCATAGCCACATATCCCGCAACAGCCATCGCATGAGCGTCATGGCTTGACCTGAGAGTCCCAGAAAAGATACTGAGATTTCCAGAATCTGCAGTTGCCCTGAAAGAATCCCAAGATGGATACCAAGCAAATGATGTCTCAAGCCTTTTCCCGCGCCTAGCACAGAACTCCTTAATAGCCGGGGCAGCATTTGGAGATGGAGTCCCTCCTTGGGTAAAGTAAAGGCCCGTAGCTTGATCGAATGACTTATTTGGATTGCCGGATGTTCCCGATAACTGCCAAAGCTCATGATATAAGTCTGGCAATTTGAGCCGGTTTAGCGTTACATAATGGCTGCTTACCGCAAACATCGCAGACACATCGCAAGCATAGGTCCCCGTTTCTTTAATAACCTCTGATTGTGTAGGCGTTATCATGCCTGAAATAGTTTTACTTGCGTCAATGACATATCCTTGTTTATACAGGTCTTTGGGCAATACGAAAACATCCTCGAACCTGCCTGGAGATCCGCTGCGGCTATTTCCCACAGAAAACACCGCTGTTGACCGGCATCCCTTCTCATCTAAAACAACGTTATTATCCAGATCTGCAATACCAAAAGACAGCTCGTCAAATTTCAAAGCAACGATGTCATCTTGGGATGCGAGAAGGGCTATTTCATCGCTTGTATTCTCAATGGGCATAGGGGCGTTCGGAGCCAAGCAGTATTCGCTGATCCACCAAGATCGCTCTGAATCAAATACGACGTAGCCATAGTTAACGTCATCCCGCTTCGCACGAACGATATACCCGATTGATTCCCCATCGGAATTCACCATTTTTACTGGGTCACAAGCGGTCACCGGCTCATCCGATACATCATCAAAGAAAGCTTGCGCTTGCTCCACAGCTATTTGCGGTGTGACACGGACCAAGTCGTCGTCTCCAAAAACCAACCTTGGAGACATCAGGGCGGCAAGCAACACTATAAATCCGACAATCACCTTTCTCGAATAACGCATTTCTTCCTCCATCCGTGTTGTAGGGAGATACGGTAACTAGATGATATTTGCTAGATAGTGTTATACGTTTAATATTGTTTTTACTGACATACTTTTAATCGGTGAAAGGTCTTCTTTTCGCCCTAAACGAGAAAAGGGTACTGGAGAAATTTCCGGTACCCTCACATTCCTCTATTTACTTGCTAGTCCTTAAACAGATAGCCCACGCCGCGGACGGTGGTGATGTGCGCCGCGATCTGCGGGCCCACCTTGGAGCGGATGCGTCGGATGTGCACGTCGACGGTGCGCGTGCCGCCGCAGTACTCAAAGCCCCACACGCGGTGCAGCAGCACCTCGCGGCTGTAGGCACGGTTGGGGTGCGTCGCCAAAAAGCTCAGCAGCGAGTACTCCATCAGCGTCAGGTCAATGGGCTCGTTATCGAGCGTCACCTGGTAGGTAGCCAGGTTGATCTCGAGGTTATCGATGTTGAGCACATCATCGGCGGTGACGGTCTCCTCCTCGCCCATCAGGCGCTGCGCACGAGCCTTGAGCTCGTTGGGCGTCGCCGTGGGACATACGAAGTCGGCATGCGCGTGATTCGGCAGGCGCAGGGTACCGAGTGCCTCGTCGTCAACGATCACCAGCATGGGGACACCGCCGCGATCGTCAAGCCACTTGGCAATCTGATCGATGCGGTCACTGCGGATGCCATCGGAATCGAGGATCAGCAGGTCAAAGTCGTGCGCCGCGGTCGGCGAATCGGGGGTAGCCAGGCTCACCTCGACACCCAGGGTGGTCGTCAGGCTGCGGGCAAACTCGTGGAAGCGCGTCGTGCGCGCCATGAACAGGGCACTCTTTTCGGACATATCGGCCTCCAAAGAAATGAGCTCAATCGTACTGGAACAAGCCAACGCGATTAGGAGTTCGCCAGGTAGTGCTTGATCTCCCACTCGGTGATCGTGGACTCAAACTTATGCCACTCGTCGCGCTTCTTTTTAAGGAAGAAGCTGTGGATGTGCTCGCCGAGGGCATCCTTCATAAACTGCGAGTCCTCAAAGACGTCGAGCGCCTCTTTGAGCGAGCGCGGCAGCGGCGTGTAGCCGGCCTCGACCATCTGACGGTCGGTAAGCTTGAGCGTCTCGGCCGTGGCCTCGGGCGGGAGCTCCAGCTTGCGCTCGATGCCGTCCAGACCAGCCGCCAGCGTGACGGCGTTGACCAGGTACGGATTGGCCATGGGATCGGGGCTGCGCAGCTCGATGCGCGTGGACAGCTGCTTGCCGGGCTTGTAGACCGGGATGCGGACCATACTCGCGCGGTTGCGCAGGCCCCACGTGGCGTACTGCGGCACGGAGTCGCCACCCGTGGTGATGCGCTTGTACGAGTTGACCGTGGGGTTGGTGATGGCGCTGATTTCGCGCGCGTGCGCCAGAATACCTGCCATGTAGTGCTTGGCGACGTCGGAGAGATGGTACTTCTCGTCGTCCTCGCCCCAAAAGACGTTGTTGCCGTCATGGTCGAACAGCGACTGGCACAGGAACATAGCACTGCCATCCTCACCCGCCAACGGCTTGGGCATAAAGGAGGCGTGGCAACCGCTCTCGTAGGCCTGCTGCTTAATGATGAGTTTGGCCGTAGTGATGGCGTCGGACATACTCAGGGCCTCGGCGTGGCGCAGGCTCATGCCGTGTTGCGAGCGGCCGGCGGCGTGGAAGGTGTACTCCACGGGCACGGACATCTTCTCGAGCGTGAGGACCGTGTTGCGACGCAGGTCGCGGGCGGCATCGCTCACCGAAAGATCGAAGTAGCCCACGTTGTCAAGCGGCTCGGGGGTATGCTCGTCGGGGAAGTAGTAATACTCCAGCTCGGCGCCCACGTTGAGCAGATAGCCAGCCTTCTCGGCCTTGCGGAACATGCGACGCAGGGCATCGCGCGGGTCGCCGGCAAACGGCTTGCGATCGGGAGTGCACACGTCGCAGAACACGCGGGCGACGCCATTGTGGCTCGGGCGCCACGGCAAAATCTGGAAGGTCGAAGCATCGGGAAACGCCAGCATGTCGGCTTCCTCGGGCGTGGCAAAACCCTCGATGGCGGAGCCGTCAAAGCCAATACCCTCCTCAAAAGCGACCTCGAGGTCCTCGGGGCTAATGGCAAAGTTCTTGAGGCGGCCGAGAATGTCGACAAACCACAGACGCACAAAGCGGATGTCACGCTGCTCTACGGAGCGGAGTACGTAATCGATGTTCTGCTGGTTCATGTCGCTCCCCTTTCTTTCGGGCGGGTTTCGACTGGTCTATATCGCAGATACTATCGCAGAAAAATGTTTCCGCAGGGTTAAAGCGTATCAAGCGCTCAAAAAACGTGCTTGAGCAGGCCGTTGCGAACGAGCGGCTAGCGCGAGGTCGAGGCTCGATGTTCGATGTGACAGGGGATCTCGATGCGCTTGGGGGCAAGCCTTGCAGCCTCGCCTACCGTGGTGGTAACGACGTCGATGCGCTCGGAGAGACGCTCGACCACGCGCTCGGCAATGGTGGGGGTGTCCTGCGCGGCCGTGGTCACGCCGCCAAAGAGCACGTGGTTCCAAGGGTAATCGTCAAATGTCGCGATCTTGAGCCCAGCCGGCAATGAAGGTCCCAGCTGCGCTAATGCCTCGGTCAGGCGCAGGAAGACCAGACCGTTGACGGCAATGAGGCCGAGCTTTTTACCCGCATAGTCGCGGATGGTCTCGTCCAGGCGACTGACACCCGTGGCGCCACCGTCGGCCAGGGTGACGACCTCGCCCGCAAGGCCGCGTCGCGAAAGCTCGTCGACAAAGGCCTCGGCGCGCTCACGACGCACGGGGCTGCCGTCGCTTGCCTCGGTGAGCAGGCACAGGCGCTCGCTGTCAGCAGCGGCCAAGGCGTCTACCAGGCCGGCAACCAGCTCACGGTTGTTAGAGGTCACCAGATCGATGCCACCGTCGGCAACATCGCGGTCGAGCAGCACAACGGGCAGGCGCCCCGCGGCCGCGGCGATCGCCTTGTCGTTGCCTCCGCAGGTATTGACGACCAGGCCGTCCACGCCGGCATCGATAAGTCTGGTGAGCGACTCTGCCTCCTTGGCGGGGTCGTTGCCGCTAATGGCGGTCATGAGCGAGCAGCTGCGCGCGGCGGCGCTGGCGGAAAGGCCCTCGAGCATGGCGCTCGAGAACGGGTTAGCAATGTCGGCCAAGATCACGCCGATGAGGTTGGTGCGCGAGCTGCGCAGATTGCGCGCGGCAGCACGTGGGCGATAGCCGGTGCGCTCGATAACTGCCGCGATGCGAGCACGGGTTTCCTCGGTCATTTGCCCGGGGCGGTTGTTGAGATAGCGCGAGACCGTGGCCGGGCTCACGCCCGCCTCGGCGGCAATGTCCTTAATCCTCATCTGCGCCATAGCGCACCCCGTTCCCCAATTGTCGGCAGTCTGAGCCATTTTAGGCATTTTTAAAAAACTCGCTTGCAAAACGTTGTAGGTGAGCAGCATCGTTTTTGCGTCTCGAGCAGATGCGGTGATGGGCTAGATAGACGAGTCTTTGGAAAGCTCGAAATAGTCGGGATGCAAGGCGATAACCGGGCCCTGCTCCTCGGGCATCAGGTGCAAGTGCGTCTCGGCAAGATAGCTCGCCGTGTCGGTATCGCCCCTCTTAATGGCCTCGAGAATCCGACGATGTTGTCGACGAATCGGCTCCCAATCCAGATCCTGCGACACCATACGCAACCAGTTGTATCGCTCAAAATGCGTATTGATGCTCTTCATCCAATCCCACAACATGTGACGGCCGGCAATCACAAAACACGTCTCATGAAACAGGTTATCCAAGTCGAAAAAGCGACGCGTTTCGCGATGGTCGAGCGATTCGGACTCGGCAAGAATCTGCTCAAGCCGATGCTTCTGCTCGGACGTGGCTGCCGAGCAGCATTTAATGAGTACGCTTCTTTCGAGTTTCTCGCGCAAGAAACAGGCGTTCTCGGCGCGCTCCATGCTGATTTTTGAGACATAGGTGCCGCTTTTGGGACGCGTTTCCACTAGCTCCTGCTCACGCAGACGCACAAAGGACTCGCGAATGGGCGTGCGCCCGATTCCCGTCTCCTTTTCCAGACCAATCGCCGAAAGGCGCGTGCCGGGCTTGAGCTCGGCATAGATGATCTTGGAGCGCAATGCGTTGTATGCCTGATCTTGCAGGCTCTGATAATGCTGGTGTTGTTCCATAAAGCCCTCGAATGAAGCTCACGGTTTGTCGAATATCACCACGTAATACTATCGCATCCCCCATCCCCTCAATTGCGGTGAAAGAGGGAGTGCTCACGTCGCCAGCACCGCAAGAGCAAGCGGTGGCATCCCGAAACCCGGGACACCACCGCTATTTTGCTATCGGATGGCGCAGAAACGCCCCTCCTCATGCACCAAGGGGTTGACTAGAGTTCGCAGGCAACCTTGTAGCCATCCCCGATGGCATCGCGGATGTTGCCGCACTTGTTGGCATCACCCAGCACGTGGGTGGCAACGCCGGCAGCGGTAAGGTCGTCGGCCAGCTTGGTGTTGGGACGATAGCCCATGGCAAGCACCAGCGTATCGGCATCGGCGATGGTGTGGACCTCGCCGTCCTTTTCGTAGCTGATGGCGTCCTCGGTGATTTCGGTCACCTTGGCCTCGGTCAGCACATGGACGCCCTTGGAGAGCATGCGCGTGATGAGCACCGCGCGACCGGCACCGCCCTCGTTGGCGGCAAGCGTCTTGGTCATCTCGATAACGGTGACATCGCGATTGGCCGGCGAAAGGTCGTTGACCAACGGGGCCAGGTAATCGGCCGTCTCGCAGCCAACGGTGCCGCCGCCCACAATGACGATCTTCTTACCCGGGAAAGCCTTGCCACCCAGCAGGTCGTCAGCCGTCATAACCTGCTTAAAGCCCTGCATGAATGCCGGAGCGATGGGCTCGGCGCCGTAGGCCAGGACAACCTCGTAGCCCGCGTAGTCGCGCTGAATGTCCTCGGCAGTAAGCTCGGTGCCAAATACGCACTTCACGCCGGCCTCGGCCAGGCGACGGTACTGATACTTGATCACGCGGGTGAGCTCCTGCTTTGCCGGCGGAACGGCCGCGATGCGCATCTCGCCACCCGGCTCGTCCTGCTTGTCCACGAGCACCACGTTATGGCCGCGCTTGGTGGCAATGTAGGCTGCCTCCATGCCCGCAGGACCGGCACCCACAACGAGCACGTTCTTTGCCTCGGCGGCAGGCTCGTAGCCGGCCTCGTCGCGTTCCACGTCCGGGTTGACGGTGCAGGAGATGCGCTTGCCAAACATGATGCCGTTCAGGCAGCGCAGGCAACCGATGCAGGGACGGATATCATCGGCATTGCCGGCAGCGGCCTTGTTGCAGAACTCGGCATCGCACAGATTGGCGCGGCCCATCATGCAGATGTCGGCAGCGCCGTCCTCGATCAGCTCCTCGGCAATCCATGCCTCATTGATGCGGCCGACCGTGGCGACGGGAATGTTCACATGCTTTTTGATCTCGCGCGAGCAGGCGGCGTGCGAGGCCTGCTGCGTACCGGCGGCGGGAATCGCGGAGCCGCGCTTGATGGTAGTGCCGCCCGACACGTGGATCATGTCGACGCCAGCCTTCTCCAGGCGACGCGAGACGTAGATCATGTCGTTGAGGGTCAGACCGCCATCGGTGTACTCGTCGCCCGAGATACGGACGTCGATGATGAAGTCCTTGCCGCAGCGCTCGCGAATCTCGGCGATGACCTCGAGCAAGAAGCGCATGCGGGCATCGAGCGAGCCACCGTACTCGTCGGTACGCTTGTTATAGAGCGGGGTCAAAAAGCCGCCGAGCATGCCGTGGGCGTGCGCCGCATGGACCTCGACGCCGTCGACACCGGCCTTCTGCATGCGCACGGCAGCGTCGCCAAACTGATGCGTGAGCTCGTGGATCTCATCGACCGTGATAGGGCGCGGCGCCTCGCGGGCATAGGACGGGCCCACAAAGGACGGGGCGACGAGGCGCGGCGTGCCCGGAATGTTAAAGGCCATGTAGGCGGGGTGGAAGAGCTGCGGCATAATCTTGCAGCCATACTCGTGGACGGCCGCGGCGAGCTTTTCCCAGCCAGGGATAAACGTGTCGTCGTAGCAGCACATGTCACCCGGCAGGTAGGTATAGGTAGGCTCGACCGTCACGACCTCGGTGATGATGAGGCCCACGCCGCCCTTGGCACGGGCACGGTAATGATCGACCAAGTCGTCGGTCACATAGCCATGATCGGCCAGGTTGGTGGACACCGGCGGCATAAAGACGCGGTTCTTGACCTCGGTCGTACCGACCTTGATCGGACTAAAGAGCATCGGGTAGGCGGAGGACTCCATACAGGGTTCCTTTCGTTTGGGCCGCTCGGCGGCAGTTGCTAACGTACTTATCGTATCAGCAACTGCCGTATCCGAAGTAATGCATTCCCAAACGCTGGTCGGCTAATGAATACCGCGGCTCAAATCTTCGGCAATTTTGTCCACGCCCTTAAGCGCGGCGCACGTCTTTTTGTTGGAGCAATGTCCCGTGCAAACGCCACCTTGAGCGCAGTCGGCGCAGGTGCCCTTGCGATAAATGCGCACGCACACGGCGACAAACGCAATGGCGATAACGGCCAGCACAACAATATCGATAGGTGCCATAGCAAGCCTCCTCTAGTTAACCATCACTTACTTTACCCCATTCTCCACCTACCAAAAGGGGACAGGTTTATTTTGGTCGGTTTTATCTGCGGAAACGCCACATCTCCCCCACCAAAAAGCCCGAGTGTCGCTGGGACACCCGGGCTCGTGGAAAGGGGCTAATCCTTATTCGGACTTAAGCGGAAACTGCGGCGGAAGCGGTGTTGGTCTCATCCTCGTCGGTCCAAGCGTGCTTGGGCATGGGACGGAAGATCTGGAAGAGCATCGCAACCAGCAGCACGATGGCCACAACCGTCCAGATACCAAACTGGCCAAGGACAAGCAGGTTGTAGAACTGGTTGATGAACAGGCCGATGACCCAAGCGAAGGCGCACTCGTAGCCGATGGCAATCGCGGTCCACTTGCCGGAGTCCATCTGATTGCGGATAGTGCCCATGGCGGCAAAGCACGGGGCGCACAGCAGGTTGAAAGCGCCGAAGGCAACGCAGGCGCCCATAGTCGGGAACATGCCGGCAAACGCGGTCCACAGGCTCGGGTCGGTCTCGGCGGCGTCAGCAACCGACAGCAGCGAGCCGGCGGTGGCGACGACGTTCTCCTTGGCGACAAGGCCAGAAACAGTCAGCGCAGTTGCCTGCCAGGTGCTAAAGCCAAGCGGGGCGAAGATCCAAGCGACCAGATTACCGAGCATGGCAAGCACGGAGTAGTCCATGAACTCCTCGGGGATGCCCTCCATAGCAGGCAGGAAGCCAAAGGAGCCGTTGTAGCTGCCAAAGTTGGACAGGAACCACACCACGACGGTGGACGCGAAGATGACCGTGCCGGCCTTCTTGATAAAGGCCCAGCAGCGCTCCCACACGTGCAGCGCCCAAGAGCGGATCGCCGGGAAGTGGTAGGCAGGAAGCTCCATAACGAACGGCGTCGGACGGCCGGCGAAGAGCTTGGTCTTCTTGAGCATGAGGCCCGAGGCGATGACGGCAAAGACGCCCAGGAAGTAGAAGAGCGGGCTAATCCACGCGGCGGTGGTAGAAGAATCGCCGATGATGGAACCCATGAGCAGGGCAATGATCGGCAGCTTAGCGCCACAGGGAATGAACGTGGTGGTCATGACCGTCATGCGACGGTCCTTCTCGTTCTCGATGGTCTTGGTGGCCATGACGCCGGGGACGCCGCAGCCCGAGGACACGAGCATGGGGATAAAGGACTTACCGGACAGGCCAAACCGGCGGAACACGCGGTCCATGATGAAGGCGACACGGGCCATGTAGCCGCAGTCCTCCAGGAAGGACAGCATCACAAAGAGCAGGAACATCTGCGGAACGAAGCCGAAGATGGCGCCCAGGCCGCCGACGATGCCGTCGCAGACCAGCGAATCAACCAGGCCACCGTCCTCGGTACCGCCCGCCACGAGGGCGTCGTGCACCACGGTGGTAATACCCGGGACATAGGGGCCGTACTGCGCCGGGTCGACCGAGTCGGCGTTGTCGCCCGCAGCCTCGACGGCCGCGTCGTAAGCGTCGCGGCCCTGACCGAGCACGTACCAACCGTCGGTACCGAAGAGCTGGTCGTTGGTGAAGTCGGTCACCGTGCCGCCCAGGGTGGAAACGGCGATGTAGTACACGCAGAACATGATGACCACAAAGATCGGCAGGCCCAGGATACGGTTGGTAACCACACGGTCGATCTTCTCGGAAGTGCTCATCTTGGCAGGAGCCTTGGTGAGGCACTCATCGATGATGTGCGCGATGACGCCATAGCGCTCACCGGTGATGATGGACTCGGCATCGTCGTCGCAGTCCTGCTCGCACTGGGCGACCAGCTCCTCCACGCGAGCAGCCTTCTCCTTAGTGAGGTTGATGAGCTTGCAGGCGTCTGCATCGCGCTCGAACAGCTTGACGGCGTAGTAGCGGCGCTTGCTGGCAGGAACGCTCGCAGGCAGGTTGTTCTCGATGTGGTCCAGAACGTCCTCGATGGAGGAATCGAACTTGTGCTCCGGCACCTGGCCCTTGGAAGCGGCAGACTTCTTGACCTGATCGAACAGCTCCGTGATGCCCTTGTTCTTAAGAGCGGAGATCATCATGACCGGGCAGCCAAGCTTCTTGGAGAGCTTGTCCGTGTCGATCTTATCGCCGTTCTTCTCGACCAAGTCGGCCATGTTGAGGGCGACGACCACGGGCAGGCCGGTCTCGATAACCTGAAGCGCCAGGTACAGGTTGCGCTCGAGGTTGGTGGCATCGACCACCTGGACGACGACATCGGGCTCGCCGCTCATGAGGTAGTCGCGCGAGCACTGCTCCTCGGGGCTGTAGGGGGAAAGCGAGTAGATGCCGGGGAGGTCCGTAATCGTGACGTTCTTGTCGCTTAGGAGCTTGGCTTCCTTTTTCTCAACCGTGACGCCGGGCCAGTTGCCAACGTAGCCGTTGGCGCCGGTGATCAGGTTGAAAAGCGTGGTCTTGCCGCAGTTGGGGTTACCCGCCAGCGCGACATGGATCTGAGAATCCGCCATTCAATCCTTCTTCCTTGTGTGCCCGCGCTGCTTTCTCCGCGCAGGCTGGATAATGTGCTTCAAAGATGCTGCATTAAGTTAGAAAAACCTAACTTTATCTGCAGAAATATGTGCCGCCGGCCCTTACTGGACCTCGACGACGGCAGCCTCCTCCTTGCGGATGGAGAGCTCGTAGCCACGCACGTTGATCTCGACCGGATCTCCGAGCGGTGCAACCTTTACGACCTTGAACGAAGTGCCCTTGATGAGCCCCAGGTCCATAAGGTGGCGGCGAAGCGCACCCTCACCGTGAAGCTTGACGATGGTGGAGCTCTCGCCCACCTTAACGTCACCCAACGTCTTCATCCTCTTATCCCCCTTTCGGTTTTTATGAAATGCTGCAGACTAACCGACGGTCATGATGTGCATGGCAACCTTGGAATCGATACCAAAGCGTGCGCCCAGCACCGTGACGATGATATTGGCGCCACTCGAACTCACCACGTGGATTTCGTTGCCCTCGACAAAGCCGAGGTCCTTGAGGTGGTGCTTCATATCCTCATTGCCCTTTACACGAGACACGCGCACGGTTTCGCCCGCTTTTACCATCGAAAGCGGCATGGCCGGCATCTGCGGTCCGCAAGACATGAGTTGCTCCTAACGTCAGTTCGTCCTCAACATCGACGCGTTAAAAGTTAACCACGTCTATGTTCGCTATAGTAAACTAGCACGTGGTTAACTTTTTGGAAAGAGTCTCTATTCAGTTTTCGAAAAAGTTTCCTATACGAAACAAAAAGGCGCGGCAAAGAGCTGTCCTTTGCCGCGCCCCGTCATGCTTAGAGCGAGAGGTTTCTGATCGACGTGACGCAGGAAGCCTCATCCACGCCCGAAACGCGGAACACGACGTCCTCGCCGCACTCGCCGTAGAGAGCCATGAGTCCCATGACATCGCGGCCATCCGTGTGACGATCGCCGATGCTGACTGACACGTCGCTACGATGCTTGGCAATGATGTCATAGAGCAGCGCAACCGGGCGGGCATGTAATCCCAACGGATCTTTAATCGTCTTTGTAAACTCGACCATGTCCCCTCCCACGACATCGCACATTCGGCCGGCAAACCCAGCCACGTGGTAGTTATTGTAGCGTTAGATGCTTGTCGAGAGCTCCTCTGAACACCTCGTGGGCAAAAAGTGGCAAATATGAGTACTGTCACCAATTTAGTAGCAGCAAAATCGAGAGCCATTTGCCTACTTTGAGCGATTTGAAGAGGTTAAAAGCCGTCAAACGCCCTTTAAAGGGGGTTAGATAAATTGATTATGAGCCCATTTTCGCTCAGAACAGGCCAAAAAATATGACACCTCTTTTGCAACAGTACTCATATTTGGCATTTTTTGAACACGGGGTCCAAAACCATGCCCCAAAACACAAAAGAAGGGGCCTTGTAAGGCCCCTCCTTAGGAAAGGGAATCGATTTATTCCACAGCCGTAGATTAATCCTAGCCGCTACTCCATCATGTCGAGGACGGAGGGGCGAAGCTCGTTCTCGGCGGCCTCGGGATCGGTCTCGCGCAGGCGGTTAATGTAGCGGTTGTACCACATCACGGCAAGGCCCAGGAAGACAACCACGCCGCCAACGTTGTAGACCAGCGTCAGCCACAGAGGCTGATCGAGCGGAATGGTGCCGCAGATAAGAACGAAGCAGAAGACCACAAGCAGGAATGCAGCAATGACCAGGCCAAAGGTACGCGAACCCATGCGGAAGCCACGGGGAGCAGCGTCGAAGTTCTTACGCAGCATAAAGTAGGCAAGCAGGATCAGCAGCGGCGGGAGCAGAGCGGTGGCAGCCGTCATGTTGGTGACAATCATGAGCAGGTCGTCGAGGTTACCAGAGCCCAGGGCCGGGATGATCAGGATGGGGACGACGATGGCGAACTGCAGCCAAGCGGCGCGGGCAGGAATGCCATGCTCGTTGAGCTCGACGATCTTGCTACCAAAGACGCCCTTGGGGATCTCGGTGAAGAACACCTTGATGGGAGCGGAGGTCCACATCATGAGGGAGCCCAGCGTAGCGGCGAGAAGGATCAGGCCGATGACGCGCGTAGACACTTCCATGGGAATGCCAAAGTGGGCAAAGACAGCGCCGAACACGTCGAAGATGCCGGTGGAGATGGCAACGCCGCCCTCGGGGATGAACAGGTTAACCAGCAGCGAAGCGCCTGCATACAGAAGGCCGATGGTCAGGCCGGCGATAACGACGGTGCGCACGAAGGCCTTGACGCCACCCTTAAGGTCGTTAAGGAACACGCCGACAGACTCAGCGCCGCCAACGCCCTGGATGATCCAGGCAAGCGTACCGAAGAAGCCCCACATAGTGGCGAAGTTGCTCATGTCGGGAGCCATGTTGGCGGGCGTGGGAGCCGTAGCGAACTCAACGCCGCCAAAGGCAGCAGCCAGGGACAGCAGGATGAACACGGCAGTCAGGCCGAGAGCCGCGGTCGAACCGAAGGAGGAAATAGAGCCGATCCACTTAGCGCCCTTGGTCGAAACCCACGTGGCGATAGCAAAGACGACGATCTCGATAATGGTGATCCACAGCTGCGAAAGCTCGGCATTGGCACCAAAGAACACGTAGCTCGCGTAGATGATGACGTTGGGCAGGACGGACGCAAAGTAGAACAGGTTAACGAACCAGTAGCTAAATGCCGTCAGAAACGCCCAGCGGCCGCCCATCGAGGTCTTAACCCATGCGTACACACCCGACTCGGAGTCCTTGTTAAGGCCGACGAACTCGGCGGTAACCAGGGTATAGGGGACAAAGTACAAAAGCGTGGCGAAGAAGAACGACGGCGCAGCTGCCAAGCCGATGGCCGCGTTGTTGTTGATGATGTTCTTGATACCGAACACGGCGGCAACCGTCATGCCCAGCAGAGCGAACGAACCGATCGTTCCTCGTTTTTCAGAGCTCATAAGCCCTCCCAATCATCTATTAAATGTCATCTAAACCCGTCCGAGCTGCAAGTGCAAACACGGACGGCGCACCTGCTAAGGGGAATGGGGAAAAGGGAGTCAACAAAGCCATCCCCCTTAACGGCGCGAAGCAAACGTCCAAACGGACGAATACTACTTGTTGGGGAAGGAATAACCTTCGACCGTCACGTGCAATACCACGACGCGGGAATCCGCGGCATTGGCCACGACACGGTAGGCCTCGTCAATTTCGACGACGGCAACGCCGCCGGCGGGAATCGTCACGGTCTCCCCCGCACCCTCAAAGCGCTCGCGATCATCGATATCGCTGTAAGCGCGGGCGCAGGTGAGGCCTGCCTTGGGGGCAACCTCGACGGTCAGGGCGCCGTCGAGCGGAGCGAGCACGGCATGGTAGCGACGGTGACCGACCAGATCGGCAGTAGCCGCCTCGTGGGCGTTCACCCACCAATACACCAGCGAGTCGCCGATAGAGTACGCCACGTCGTGCTGCAGGTCGGCAACACCATCGAGCGCCTGGCCGGTGCGCATCCACTTCTTGACGGACTTCATCTGAGCATCGAAGTCGGCACGCGAGTTAAAGACATGCATGACTTATGCCTCCTTAATGGGTGCCAGCGCCTGAGCCAGATCGGCAGACGTCAGCGGTCGCAGGGACACCTCAAAGCTGAAGCTCTCAAAACGGGTGCGATAGGAATCGAGCACCTCGGAACCCCAAGAGTTCGAGCCAAGGCCGAGCAACTGGTCGTTGATGTTGACCGTGACCGTGTCGCCCGGAACAAGGTCGTAGACGTGCTTGGCGTTATCGATGGCCTCGCAGCTATAGGGCCATGCCGAGAACGAGAACGGGTTGGAAGCGGCGTCGCTCGGACGTGTCACGACCAGACCGTCACCGTGGCTAGAGCGCAGGGCAACCCAGCGGGTACCCTCGCGGTTGGCACAGTCCTGAGGCATAACGTAGGGCGTAAACATGTCGTCGACTGTGGTGCGGTAATGACCGACCGGGTTGGCGCGCAGCGAGTCCGGATAGTTCTCGCCCGGGCCGTGGCCATACCACTCGACGGCACGATCGCAACCGGGGACTTCGAAGGAGATGCCGATGCGCGGGATGATATCCGAGTAATCGCCATAGGGCTCGCCGGAAACCTTGAGGTCGACACGACCGCTCGGAAGCACGGTGTAGACGAGCTCGACGCGCATGCCGAACGCGCGGACGGGAGGAGCGATACGCTGGCTCACGGTCACGACGACCGCATTGCCATCCTGCTTCCAAGAAACCTTGCGGGTAGACGTCTGCATCACATCGATGAAGTTGTCCTTCCACAGTGAGTCATACTCCTGCGCATGGTTATCGACGAGCGGATGCCAAAAACCAACCTGGGGACCAGAGGCCATGACGTCGCGGCCGGATGCCTTCCACTCGCTCACGGTACCGTTGACCTTGCTGAAGGTCAGCTCACCGTTGAGGGAGTGAATGCGGATTTCCTGCTCGGTCTCCTCGACCGTAAGCTCAGGACGAGTGGGAGCCGCGATGGCTGGCGCCGGATGGTTGGCGACGGCAAACTGGCTTGCACCCAGTTGGAACATCGGCTCGCACCAGACGTGAGCGGCCATGGTGTAGGCGTGCACGGTCAGCAGGGTCTCGCCTACCGCGGCCTCGCGAATCACCAGCGGCAGCTGGACGGACTCGCCGGGGGCAACCGCACCGGGCATGAGCGTCTTGCGGCACACAACGTCGCCGTCCACCAGGGTCTCGGCCGACAGGCAGACATCCTCGAGGGTGGTAAACCAACGCTTGTTGGTGACGGTCAGCTCGCCTGCCTCGGCGTCATAAGCCATGCGAACCGGGCAGATGACCTGGCCATACTCAGTGAGGCCCGGACTCGGCTGCTGCCAGGGGAACACCATGCCATCGATGCAGAAGTTGCTGTTGTTGGGGTAATCGCCGTTGTCGCCACCATACATATCGTAGGCAACGCCGTCCTCGGTCACAGCAGCCAAACCGTGGTCGCACCATTCCCAGATAAACTGGCCTTGGATGCAATCCCAGCGATCGAAGACCTCCTGGTACTCGGACAGGCCTCCGGGGCCATTGCCCATGGAGTGACCGTACTCGCAGTTGATGCGCGGCTTGGGGAACGGATGCTCACCAAAGTCGTTCATCTGCGACACACGGGAGTACATGGTGGAAATGACGTCGACGGTATCGGCGTTGCGGTCCTCCTCGTAATGGACCGGGCGACCATCGAGCTCGTGAGCCTTGGCGTACATCGCGCGGATGTTGCAGCCATAGCCGCTCTCGTTGCCCATCGACCACATAATGATGCAGGCGTGGTTGCGCTCCTGCATCACCAGGCGCTCGATGCGGTCGACGTAGGCCGGCTCCCATGCCGGGTCGTCGGTGACCAGGGCGATATTGCCGATATTCTCGAAGCCGTGGCTCTCCATATCGGTCTCGGCGACCAGCATGATGCCATACTCGTCGCACAGCTCGTAAAAGCGCGGGTCGTTGGCGTAATGGGACGTGCGCACCGCGTTGATGTTGTGCTGCTTCATGAGCTCCAGGTCGCGGCGCATGCGATCGAGGCCCACGGCGCGGCCCTTGTGATCGTCGTGATCGTGGCGGTTGACGCCATGCATCTTAAAGTAAGTGCCGTTGAGGTAGATATGATTGCCCTCGACCGTCACCTCGGCAAGGCCCTGGCGATGCGGGACGTACTCGCTGACCTGGTCACCGTCGTAGACCTCAAACGTAAGGTCATAGAGGAAGGGGTCCTCGGGATTCCAGAAGTGGGCATCGGCAACGCTGCACTCGGCATGGCCGTCGACGCACTCGCCCGTAGCCACCACGTTCTCGCCATCGCTGAGCGTAAACACGACGCGGGAAGCGCCCTCGGCCACCGTATCGAGCGTAATCAGAGCGGCATCGCCCTCGCGGTGCGTGCGGAACCTAAAGTCGACCAGGTGTGCGGCGGGACGCTGCATAAGGTACACATCGCGGAAGATGCCCGATGCCCACCACATGTCTTGGTCCTCGATATAGCTACCATCGCTGTACTGCAGAACCTTGACCGCAAACAGGTTGCGCTGTACTGCAGAACCTTGACCGCAAACAGGTTGTCGCCCTCGACAAGCGCGTCGGTCACGTCGAACTCGGCAGACAGGCGCGAGCCCTTGGTCATGCCGATAAACTTGCCGTTGACGTACAGCTCGCCATAGCTCTCGATGCCGTCAAAGCGAATGATCTCGCGAGCGCCGGCAGGCACGGCGGGAAGATTGACGATGCGCTGGTACACGCCCGTGGGATCGTCAGAGGGAACGAACGGCTGATCCACCGGGAACGGGAAACCCTCGTCGGTGTAGGCAAGGTTGCCATAACCATCCACCTGCCACAGGTGCGGAACCTCCACGTGATCCCACTCGGGCTCGTACGTGGAAAGCTCCTCGTTAGAGACGGCAGCAGGCCCCTCAAAGAGGCGGAACTGCCACGAGCCGGACAGCTGGACAAACCCGCGCGACAGCTCGCGGCTGTACGTAGCGGCGAGATCGGCGGTCTCGTAACCCATGAAGTACGCATGGGGTGCCAGGCGGTTCCTGTGGGTGAGCGCTTGGTTTTCCCAATCGTTAATGGCGTCCATGGTGATGCTCCTTCGTCATCGTAGTGATTCTTGTGCAACCGGTTGTCCTTATCTTACGGTCGATGCAAAAAACTGTGCAACCGGTTGTCCGCTGAACGGTCGATTTGGTCGGGTTAACGGTGCAACCGGTTGTACAACCGGGACACTTATGTCACCCTGAGTATCGACACTCAGCGCAAGACATCGTTCTTAAGCTCGTAGGCAACCACCACGCCCGCTGATATCTCACCCACACGAGACGTATTCGATTGTGGCTTGGTTGCAAAACGACACCGGTCACCGGATACCATGAACGCTGTTCAGGCGCACTATAGTAAGCTGTATCCGCACCAACCCGTATCAGCGACAACATCGACCGCATTCTCCAGGAGACGCCATGACCCAACCAGTTCGCACCGCACCTACGCTTGCCGAGGTTGCCGCAGCTGCCGGCGTGTCGCGCTCCACGGCATCGCGCGCTCTCAACGATTCGCCCCGCATTAGCGAGGAAACCAAAAAGCGCGTCCGCGCGGCGGCCAAGGAAGTCAATTTTGTCCCCAACGCTCGTGGCCGAGCGCTCGCTGTCGGGCGCACGGAAATCATCGCCGTGCTCGTGACCGAGCCCCTGAGTGAACTCTTCAGCGACCCCACCTATAGCGAGTTTTTGAGCGGCATTACCGAGGAACTGTCGGAGTCGTCCTATCTGCCCGTTATCTTGCAGGCGTCTTCTACGCATGAGCGCAACCGCGCACGCGAGCACTTTGAGCGCCGCTCGTTCGACGCCGTGATCGACGTCTCCCCCTACAAGGGCAGCGAGCTGCTCGAGGTGCTGCGCGAGCTGGGCGTACCTACCGTGTTGTGCGGCCAGCTCGAGGGCCACCCCTATCGCGATGTGTTCTCGACGGTCTACTCTGACGACGAAGAGGGCGGACGCTTTGCAGCGCTCGCTATGAAGGAGCGAGGGCGCAAAGATATCGTCGCCGTGTTGGGACCGCAAGACAACCCCGCCGTTGTCGACCGCCTGCGCGGCTACCGCGCCGTCTTGGGCGAAGACCTCCCAGACGCAAACGTTATCTATACCGGCTGGAACAACGGAGACGGCTATCAGGCCATGCACCAGATCCTCGCGCGCGAGATTGCTTTCGATGGCGTGCTCTGCGGATCGGACCGTATCGCGGCTGGCGTCATCACCGCACTCAACGAGGCAGGCCTATCCGTTCCGGCGGATATTTCTGTCGTCGGCTTCGACGATCACGAGATTGCGACGCGCTGCGTCCCCGCGCTCACGACCGTCCGCCAGCCCCTGCGCGAAGAAGGCCACATGGCCGCCAACATTGCGCTCGACATGATCAAGGGTGCCGAGCCCACCACCTCCGTGATGCACATGCAGCTGATCCAGAGAGACTCGCTATAAGAAACTGGGGCAGGCTTTCCGCCAGACAATTGTTGCGGAAAGACTGCCCCGTTTGAGCGCTCATTCTGGGGCACAGTTTCCGTTAGACAGCTCAACCGGAAAGTGCGTCCCGTTATTTGGCTGGAGTCTGGGTCGCAGTTTCCCAAAGGGCTCTGTTTGGGAAACCGCGACCCGCTCTGAACGCAAATTCCGGGTTTCAGTTTCCGCGGAACGACCCTAGCGGAAAGCTCATCCCATTCCAGACGCAGATTCCGGGACGCACTTTCCGCGACGCCCGGTCATCCCATGCCCTCACAATCTCGGCGTATAAAAAACGAGGGAAGGCGCGCGTCCTTCCCTCGTTGCAAGCAATATGTAAGTCGCTCGCCTACATCAGGCGCAGGCTGACGTCCTTGAGCTGGGCGCCGGAAACGGCACTCGGGGCGCCCGACATGAGGTCGGAGCCGCTGGCCGTCTTGGGGAACGCCATGACGTCGCGGATGGAGTCGGAGCCGGTGAGCAGCATGCACACGCGGTCCAGGCCCAGGGCGAAGCCGCCCATCGGGGGCGCACCAAACTTGAGGGCCTCCATGAGGAAGCCGAACTGCGACTCGGCGCGCTCCTCGGTAAAGCCCAGAAGCTTGAGCATGGACATCTGCATCTCGGCGTTGTGGATACGCATACCACCGCCACCGGCCTCAAAACCGTCCATGACAAAGTCGTAGGTGCACGAACCGGCTGCCAGCGGATCGGCCTCAATCTTGGCGATGTCGGTCTCGGTCGGCAGGGTGAAGGGCTGGTGCTCGGCGGCGTAGGCCTTGCGGTCCTCGTCCCAGTGGAACAGCGGGAAGTTGACGACCCACAGGAAGTCGTGACCCTCGCGCTTGATCTCAAGCGCGTTGGCCATGTGGGAGCGCATGCCGCCCAGGATCTCGTCGGAGAGCAGGCGCGGGCCGGCGGCGAACATCACAAGGTCGCCGGGCTCGACGTCCATGCGCTCGTGCAGGGCAGCCATCTCCTCGTCCGAGAAGAACTTGACGATGGGGCTGTTGATGGAGCCGTCCTCGCGGAAGGCGATCCAGGCCAAGCCCTTGGCGCCAAACGTGGAGGCCACGCCGGCGAGTTTATCGATCTTGGCACGGGCCCAGGCGCCGGCACCCTTGGCGTTGATGGCCTTGACGACGGAGCCCTCCTCGTTCGCGGCGGTCGCGAAGACCTTGAACTTGGAGTTGGCGAACACGTCGGTCAGGTCGACCAGGTGCATACCGTAGCGGGTATCGGGCTTGTCGGAGCCATAGGTGTCCATGGCCTCCCAGTAGTCCATGCGACGCAGCGGCGTGGGCATCTCGACACCCATGCGGCCGAAGGCATCGGACAGGACCTCCTCGAGCGCGCTCATGACGTCGTTCTGGTCCACGAAGGACATCTCGATATCGACCTGGGTGAACTCGGGCTGGCGATCGGCACGCAGGTCCTCGTCGCGGAAGCACTTGGCAACCTGGTAGTAGCGCTCGACGCCACCGACCATGAGCAGCTGCTTCAGGAGCTGCGGGGACTGCGGCAGGGCGTAGAAGTTACCCGGCTGGATGCGGCTGGGGACGATGAAGTCGCGAGCGCCCTCGGGCGTGGACTTGAACAGGGAGGGCGTCTCGACCTCCATGAACTCACGGTTGTGCAGCGCCTCGCGAATGGCGAAGGTAAAGTCGGAGCGCAGCTTGAGGTTGGCCATCATCTCGGGACGACGGAGGTCCAGATAGCGATAGCGCAGACGGGTATCCTCGCTGGTCTCGATGCCGTCCTCGATCTGGAACGGCGGAGTGACGGAAGTGTTGAGCACCTCGGCGTGGTCGGTCAGAACCTCGATCTCGCCGGTCGCGAGCTTGGCGTTGGTGGTCTCCTCGCCACGGGCGCGCACGACGCCGTGGATCTTGATGGGCCACTCGGGACGCATGGTCTCGGCGATCTTAAAGGCATCGCCGTCGGAGTGCTCGGGGTCGAAGGTGAGCTGCGTGATGCCCTCGCGGTCGCGAAGGTCGCAGAAGATAAGGCCGCCGTGATCGCGGCGACGGCTCACCCAACCGGTGAGGGTGACCTCTTCGCCCACGTTCTCGCGGCGAAGCTCGCCGCAGGTACGGGTGTGCATGGAATGCTCGTCGATGGGACGGGTCTGGCTCATACCAGTGATCCTCCTTTATGGATCTGTGCCGCCCCGTGTCGTTCCGGGCGGCGTCGTACAGATTTGCCCAGCCTGCGTAAACCGCGCAGCCAGACATGGCGTTCTATCTTATCGCACCTGTGCCGATGTACCGCGAAAAAGTGGCTCCTGCCCAAAGACTTGACGGAGACGAAACAATTGACGCACTGCGGCACCCGCCCGTACGCGTCACGTGCGACAATATGCCCCAATAAAACAGCACTTGGAAAGGCCCGTCATGACTGCACGCCTCATTGTTATGGATATCGACTCCACCCTCATCAACCAGGAGGTTATCGACCTGTTGGGCGAGGAAGCCGGCGTGGGCGAGCAGGTGGCGCAAATCACCGAGCGCGCCATGCGCGGCGAACTCGATTTTAAGCAGGCACTCGAGGAGCGCGTGGGACTGCTTGCGGGTTTGGACGAGAGCGTGTTCGAGCGCACCTTTGAGCGCGTGACGTTTACCCCCGGTGCGCTGGAGCTTGTGCGCTCGGCGCACAGCAAGGGCTGGAAGGTCGGCGTAGTAAGTGGCGGTTTTCACGAGGTTGCCGACAAGATCGTAGCCGCCGCGGGTATCGACTTTTGCCTGGCCAACCGCCTGGAGGTCGTGGACGGCAAGCTCACCGGCAAGCTGGCGGCCGATATCGTGACCAAGGAGTCCAAGCTCATCCAGCTGCTGGATTGGGCAGTTGAGTGCGGTGTCGATATGGCCCACACGGTCGCGATCGGCGACGGGGCAAACGACATCCCCATGATCCAGGCCGCGGGCACCGGTATCGCGTTTTGCGCCAAGCCCAAGACGCGCGAGGCGGCACCGTTTGCCATCGATGAGCGCAACCTGATGCTCGCCATGGACATCATCCTGCGCGACTAGCGAGTTCGCCTCACAACTCCATCAAATCTGACATATTAGATTTCCGAACAATTTTGCTCTAATGTTCGGAAATAACCCTTTGCGTGCTAAACTTTACTACGTCGAAGGGAACTTATATGGACAAACGCGATCTTGAGCACTTGCTAAGTGACGTGGCAGATGGAAATGTTGCACCGGCCGATGCCCTCACGCACATCCAGACGGCGCCGACCGCCGATCTGGGCTTTGCTCAGCTCGATCTTTCGCGCGGGGTGCGCCAGGGAGCCGGCGAGGTTGTCTACGGCGCCGGCAAAACCGCCGAGCAGATCGCCGCCATTATCGAAGCGCTGCGCGACGCAGGCCAGGAGCACGTCCTGGTCACGCGACTCGATGCCGATAAGGCAGCACGCACCGCGGAGCTTCTTGCCGATAACATCGACCTGGGATATGTCCCGGACGCCCAGCTCGCCCTCGTGGGCGGCATGCCCTCCCCCACCGGCAACGGACGCATCGTCGTCGCCTGCGCCGGCACGAGCGACCTGCCCGTCGCCGAAGAGGCAGCGCTGACGGCCGAATTCTATGGCAACGAGGTCGACCGCCTTTACGACGTGGGCGTCGCCGGCCTGCACCGCCTGCTCGCTCATGCCGAGGAACTTGCCCAGGCACAGGTGGTCATCGCCATCGCCGGCATGGAGGGCGCCCTCGCAAGCGTCATCGGCGGCCTGGTGAGCTGTCCGGTCATCGCCGTCCCCACCAGCGTGGGCTACGGCGCGAGCTTTGGCGGCGTGGCCGCACTGCTCGCCATGCTCAACTCCTGCGCGAGCGGCGTTTCGGTCGTCAATATCGACAACGGCTTCGGCGCCGCCTACCAGGCAAGTCTTATCAATCATCTGAGCGCCGGCACGCCCTGCGCCCGCTAAGGAGCATTTCATGTCCAACCATCAGCACACGCTTATCATCGACGGCACCTCGGGCATCAGCGGCGATATGACCGTCGCGGCGCTACTCGACCTGGGTGCCAGCGAGGAGCATCTGCGCGAGCAGCTCGCCACGCTTCCGGTCGACGGCTTTGAGATTGCCGTGACGCGCGTGAACAAGCATGGCATCGACGCCTGCGACTTCGATGTTCAGCTTGCGGCAGAGCTGGAGAATCACGACCACGACATGGCTTGGCTCTATGGCAATGAAGCTACTGCCGAGCACATGCACGAGCACGCTCATCACCACCATCACGACCATGGCGAGCACGAGCATCATCACGAGCATGAGCATGCTCACTGCCACGAGCACATGCATGAGCACGGCCACGACCACGACGGACACCACCACGCCCATCATCACCGCTCCCTGGCCGACGTCACCGAGATCATCGACGGCTCGCAGCTGAGCGATGGCGCCAAGCGTCGCGCGCTCGCTATCTTTACTGCGCTCGCCGCCGCCGAGGCCAAGGCCCACGGCAAAACGCCCGAGACCGTCATGTTCCACGAGGTGGGCGCCGTCGACTCCATCGTCGACGTCTGCTCGGTCGCCATCTGCCTCGATGACCTGGGTATTGAGGACATCGTTGTCGAGTCGCTCTCCGAGGGCCACGGAACCATTCGCTGCGCCCACGGCCTCATGCCCATTCCCGTCCCCGCTGTCGTCAACCTGTGCCAGGCGGGCAATATCGCCCTCACGCCCGCACCGGTCGCCGGCGAACTCGTAACGCCCACGGGCGCCGCCATCGTCGCCGCGCTGCGCACGTCCGAGCACCTGCCGGCCCGCTATCGCATCGAAGCTGTCGGCTACGGTGCCGGCAAGCGCCCCTACGAGGGTTGCTCGGGCACGCTCCGCTGCCTGCTCGTCCACGTGGACGCGTAAGAATGGATGCTCGCAAAACCAAAAGCCGCGCCGCTATAGTCACGGCGTTTTCCGAGCTCCTTCGCGAGGAAGACTACGGCAAAATCACCGTCGGCGACATCATCGCGCGTGCCAACGTGGGCCGCGCGACGTTCTACGGCCTCTTTAAGAGCAAAGACGACCTACTCGCCGAGCTCGTAAGCGATATCTGCGCCCACGCCCTCGACGACGATGGCACGCCGTTCGACGACCCGCTCGTGCAAGTCGAACACATCCTCAACAACCTCTGGGAGCGTCGCCAAGGCGTCCGAGCGCTGGTAGCAGGAGCCGGCTCACGCGTCTTCGCAGACTGCCTCCGCAAGACCATCATGGCCCGAGCAGCCGAAATGGTCCCCCTCACCCCAACCGGCCCAGCAGCAACGATGGACCGCAGTTTCCTACTACACCACATAGCCTCAAGCTTCGTAGGAACAGTCCAATGGTGGGCCTGGCACAACTTCCAAGCAAACAAAGCCGACGTAGCCAAAGACTACCTATCGGCCATACAACCCCTCTTCAACTAAGCAACCACCCCACCCCAAAGTGCAAACCCCATCTCAAAGCCCCTCCCCACTCCAAGGCGCCACACGTCCCAAAGTGCCACTCGCACCCCAAAGCCCCATCCAACCAAACGCACAATCCATCCCAAAGTGCCAACAACAGCCCAACGCCCCCACCAGCAACAAGCCCCTCCCATCCAAATTCAGATACATATGTAGTGTTGCTTGCTCGAACACAGCCAAGAACGCCCAGGGCTCGGTAAGGGTTAACTTTCCAACGCACTCCGCAGGACGAAAGAACCCCCGCCGCACAAAGTGCGCAGCGGGGGTTCTTTCATGTCCGAGGACGCGCTGGGAAGTTACCCCATGCGGGAAGCGGACAACTATGTAGCCTCAGACTAGAACATGCCCAAGAAACCATGCACAAACAGTGCAGCCACAATAGCACCGACAAACGGCGCAATACCAGGAACAAGCAGGCCGTACTTCCAGTTGTTATCGGCCTTGTTCTTAATCGGCAGCACCTGGTAAGCCATACGCGGACCAAGGTCACGAGCCTGGTTCATGGCAAAGCCGGTAATGCCGCCCATGCCCATGCCAACAGCCCAAACAATCAGGCCAACGCAAATGGCGAGCATCAGAACATTCTCGCCGGCGCGGCTGGCGGCAGCGAGGATGGCGCTGATGAAGACAAAGGTGCAGATAGCCTCGCAGAAGAAGTTGCGGGCGAAGTTCGTACCCTCGGTGGTGGGGTTGGTCGAGAAGATGTTGCGCTGGGCAACAGGATCGACGACGCCCTCGGAAGCCTTGAACTCATCGGCATACATGAGCCATGCGATGCAGGCACCCACAAAACCGCCGAGCATATCGGCAATCATGAAGGGAATGCAGTTGCCCCACGGCACCAAGCCAACGATGCACTGGGCAAGCACCATGGCGGGGTTCATGCACACGGCGCCGCCAAAGACAAACAGGCAAACGGAGATGCCAAAGGCCCACGTGGTGATGGCGAACATGTGACCAGAGCCTTGATACTTGGTGCCCTTGAGCACGGTATCGCAGTGGACGCCCACGCCAAAAATGATCATGAGGGCGGTCGCGCCGAATTCGCAGAGGAGTTTGGTAAGCATAAAACCTTATCTTTCTTGTCGGTTATAAACGATGTGATTGAGTCATTCGCTAGTGCTGAGCGACGACAACGCCCAGGCCATCGGGGATAACGGCGACCTTGGCGTCGGTACCCTTCATCTCAAAGGCAAGCTTGAGCGCCTCCTCCAGGGTGTTGACCGGCGTCATGTGCATGTCCTTGATCATCTGGTGATCGCACAGGTCGGTAACCATAATCACCGGGTGATGTGCCAGAATGCGAGCAAAAATCTGGCTCGTCCACTGGTCGGGCAGAGTCTCGTCCTTGGGACGGTCGATGCAGGCGCGCTCAAACTCCGCCGGATCGTTATCGGCGATGTTGTGATAGAAGCCCTCGCCGCCGTGACCGTCGGCGCAACCGGCGACATCGATGATCACGCCGCCCTCGGGAAGCGTGGCCTCGGCGGCGCACATACCCTTCACGGCCTGGTAGATGTTCTGGTCGAGCGGGTAGCCGCCGTTGGTGGTGATGGCGATCTCGCACTCGACGGGCTCAACACCGGCAAGGCTCTTCACGAACTCGCAGCCAGCCTCGTGGGCCTTGTGGATGTCGCCGGCAAAGGAGCCGATGACCTCGTGCTTGCCGTTAAGCACCACGTTGAGCACGAAGGCAAGGTTGGCCATTTCGGCAGCGGCAAACATGTCCTCGCTCACGTGGTTGTGGCACAGGTTGCCGGCACGCGAATGAGAATCGTTCACAAACTGACCGTTGTGGTTGTACATGATGGTCTTGTAGCTGGCGATACCGGGCAGCACGGACTTACGGCTGCCGGAGAAGCCGGCAAAGAAGTGCGGCTCAATAAAACCCTCGGCAAGCAACAGGTCGCAATCGGCAGCGATCTTGTTGATGATGCACTCGCCGCCAGAAGGCAGAGTACCGATCTTCTTCATCATGCTGTCGTCAGTCGCGACGTGCATGACGATCTCCTCGTTGGCAACAATCTCCTCGCCATACTTGTCGACGAGTTCCTCATGCGTCGAAGGACGGTGCATACCCGTAGCAACCAGAATACGAACGCGAGCCTCGGGCGCAGCAGTATGAATGTGATGCAGCAGAATAGGCATCGTCACGCGCGAGGGAACCGGACGCGTATGGTCAGAACTGATGATAACGATATCCTTCTTGCCAGCACAAAGCTCCTCGAGCGAAGGCGAGCCATAAGGATTGGCAAGCGACTCCTCTACCAGCTCTTGCTGCGTTTTCGTAGTCTCAAACTCGTTTTGATGACCCTCCATCACACCTGCGAAGTTCTTATCCTCGAGCTCCAGATGCAGCTTCTTGTGGTCAAACGGCAATTCACATTCAAACAATGACGAGCGCCCTCTTCCTTTCATCTAACACACTAGATAAACCGTAGGAAGGATACGCCGCTCACCGAAAAACGCCACCGTCCACCGAGTCATTAACACAACGTTCATATTTGACCCGCAACAAGACGGCCGCGATCCCAAACGGGACCGCGGCCGCTACAGTCATAAGGTCAGAAGCGCCAAATGCATCTCAATCCCGATCGATAAGACGCGAGGCGCGAAGCGCCAAACGCGCCGCCAGGACAGACCCCATCCAAAACGCGCGAAGCGCACCTAATTCCCTTCAGCCCCAATCCCTAAAGACCGAGGACGAAGGGACCCGATGGGTTTCCCTCTGAATGCATTCCGCAGCACGAAGCCCTTTCCAAACGCGCGAAGCGCGCCATTATTCCCCCAGCAGTAATCCGCCGAAGACCGGACATCGCAGGGCCCGCCATCAGTTTACTTTTAGGCACACTCCGCAGGACGAAAGAAGCCCTCGCCGCACGAAGTGCGCAGCGAGGGCTTCTTGCATGTCCGAGGACGTGCCTAAAAGTAAACCTATGGCGGGCCCGAACGACTACAGGGCTATCGATTACCCCGTGTTCTGCAGTCCTGCCGAGACGCCGGTCACAGTCGAAAGAATCAGGCTCATGTACTCGGCCTTCTTCTCCTCGGCCATCTCGTCCTGGTTCATACGCACCTCGCGAAGGGCGCGAACCTGGGCGATGGACAGGGCGTCGACATAGGGGTTACGCACGCGAACGGCGCAGCCGAGCACGCGGCGGCGCTGCAGCGGCCACTCGTCACCGACGATGGCAAGGACCCACTTACGCGTGAGCTGCATCTCGGTAAAGACCTTCTCGGACAGATCCTGGCGATCGCCCAGGTGCAGATACATCTTGGCGATGCGCTGGTCGGTCTTGGCGATCGACATCTCGATGTTGTCGATAAAGGTGCGGAAGAACGGCCACTCCTGGTAGGCAGCCTTGAGCTGGTCAAGGTCGCCCAGCTGCTCGCAGGCGGTGCCCAGGCCGTACCAAGCGGCCAGGTTAATGCGCGCCTGACTCCAGCTGAAGATCCACGGAATGGTACGCAGGTCGTCGAGCGACTTGGCGCCCAAGCCGCGCTTGGCGGGACGCGAGCCAATCGGCAGCAGACCGACCTCGGTCAGCGGCGTCACGGTCGAGAACCACGGTGTAAAGTCCTCGGTGTTCAGCAGGTCCAGATAGCGCTCGTGGCTTGCGGCGTTAAGCTTCTCGGCCATATCCCAGAACTTCTGCGTGGTCTCGGTGTTAGTCTTCTCGACACTCGGGGCCGACTGCAAAAGCGTTGCGGCGGCAACGGACTCAACATGGCGCTGAGCCAGCGTGCGGTTGCCGTAACGGGCAAAGATGACCTCGCCCTGCTCGGTGAGCTTAAAGAAGCAGTTGACCGAACCCTTGGGCTGAGCCAGCACGGCCTTGTTGGCCGGGCCGCCACCACGGCCCACGGCACCGCCGCGACCGTGCATGAGCACCAGATCGATATCGTTCTTCTCGGCCCACTTGGCAATGCGCTCCTGCGCGGAGTGCAGCGCGAGCATGGCCGTGGTAGGACCAGCATCCTTGGAGGAGTCGGAATAGCCCAGCATGACCTCCATGCGGCGGTTGGTCTGGGCAAGGCGCTTTTGCACCACAGGCAACGTAAGCATCTGGTCGAGCACGTCGACGCAGCCCTCGAGGTCCTCGAGCTGCTCGAACAGCGGGATCACGTCGAGCTCGGGGACATCCTCCTCGTGTGCAAAGGACAGGTGGGCAAGCTCAAAGACGTCGGCCACATGCTGGGCGCTCTTGGTGAACGAGATGATGTAGCGGTGCGCCATCTTCTTGCCGTAGCGCTTTTGGATGGAGCCGATAGCGCGGAAGGTATCGATGACCTCGCGCGTCATGGGCTGCAGGTCGCCATGGATACCGTTCTCGTGGATATCCTTAAGGGCGCGGGCGTGCACCACGGAGTGCTGACGGAACTCCATCTCGACCATGTGGAAGCCGAAGGACTCGACCTGCCAGATGATGGTCTGGACCGGGCCGTAGGCGGCACGGACGGCACCGCAGGCGGCCAGCGAGCGCTGGACGACGCGCAGGTCATCCAGGAACTCATCGGCGCTGTGGTACATGGTGTCGGTGATACGACGCACGGTGGCGTTCAGACGATCGGCCATGACGAGCATGACGGCGCGATGCGGCTCGTGCTCGGAGATCAGCTCGGCGCGGGCCGTGTACTGGGTGCTCATCTCGACCTGATGGTTCCACAGGTTGATGAGCTCTGCAGACGGCTTGCTGTAGGTGGCCTCAAGCGTCAGGTTGCGGCCGATGCGGCGGCACTTGTCCTCGAGCTTGAGCACCATGTGCGTAAAGTACTTGGCGGCGACTTCGCGGCTCACCTTGGCGGTGACGTTGGGGTTACCGTCGCGGTCGGAGCCGATCCAGCTGCCGGGATGGAAGAATGCCGGGCACAGCGGCGGCACGGTACCGGCCTTATCGCCCAGCACCCAGTCGTCAAAACGACGATAGATGACGGGGATAACGTCGAACAGCGTGTTATCGAAGATGTCGATGATGGTATCGGCTTCCTCGACCGGCGTGGGCTTCTTCAACGCGATGGGGCTCGTGCGTACCAGGGCGTCGATCTCCTGCAGCATATGGCGCTCGTTCTCCACCAGGTCGGAGCCGCCCAGACGCGGACGCTCCTCCAGCAGGTTGGAGATACGGCGAATCTTGCCCTCGACGGCCTTGCGACGGGCCTCGGTGGGATGTGCGGTAAAGACAGGGTGGAACTCAAGCTTGCCGAGCAGCTCGTTGGCACCCTCGACACCCATCTCGTTTACCAACTGGTGATAGGCGACGGTGAGCTCGTTGGCGGGGTCGACCTCGGTATCGGTCGATGCGCCGGCCTCGCGCTCGCGCAGCTGCGCCACGCGGTAGTTCTCCTCCGACAGGTTTGCCAGATGGAAGAAGCTCGTAAAGGCGCGGACGATAACCTGCTGCTTATCGAGCGGCAGACTGTCGATCAGATCAACGACCTCGCGAAACGCCACGGCGGTGGGCTCGTCGGCAGTGGGCACGCCCTGCTCGTCGACGGACTCGTCGGCAGCACGGGTGCCGGGGTTTCCGGCGTTGGCCACAATCTCGGCTGTCAAAATCTTGTCGAACAGGTCCGCGATCTCGGGATCATACTCGCTAAGCACACGGCGCTCCAGGCGCAAGAACAGCGCCAGATTGTCGCGCAGCTCCTCGGGGATCTCGATCTCGGCGAGACGCTCCTTGGATTCGGCATTCGAGCCGATTCGGTTAACGAGGCGGTTGACCACGGCAGCGACGCGCGCCGCGGCTTCGGGTACAGACTGGTTGCTTAGGTTCTCAGCCACGTTTCCTCCCATTCCTCCTTCTATGCACGTAACATGCGGTATTCATTATAGGCACTCGGCAAAAACTTTCGGCGCTGATTGCGCTTTACCACACAAAAGTATTTTCTGCATTGCAAGGATTTTTGCCCTAAATGGTCGTATTTCTCGGTGGGCGGTATACGTAAACGGGGGCATTCCGCATAAAAGCGAAACACCCCCGTAACAATCGCTCTCCATGAGCAGGGCACGTTAGCAGGCCCGCAGCTCAAAAAGATGCGCTACAGGCGCTCGCGAACCGCCTCGACGACGTTGGCCAGATCGACGAGAACCTCGTCATGGCTCTCCATGTCGCGCACCTTGACCTTGCCGGCGGCAAGCTCGTCGCCGCCCAAGACCAAAATGAGCTTAGCGCCCACCTTGTCGGCCTGCTTAAACTGAGCCTTAAGCGAACGACCCTGATAGTCTGCCTCGGTCACGATACCTGCGGCGCGAAGCTCCTGCGTAATGGCAAAGACGTTCTGGCGCAACTCCTTGCCGGCGTTGGCGACGTAGACACACGGGGTCTCATCGGCGCCCAGGTCGCTGCCAAAGGCCTGCAGGGCCAGCAGGGCGCGCTCAAAACCAACGGCGAAGCCGACGCCGGCCGTGGGCTTGCCGCCCTCGAGCTCGACCAGGCCATCGTAGCGGCCGCCGCCACCGATGGAGCCGACGCCGGCGCCAGGGGCCTCGACCTCAAAGACGGTACGGGTGTAGTAGTCCAGGCCGCGCACCAGGGTGGGATCCTCGACATACTCGATACCCGCCGCATCCAAATAGCGCTTGACCTGCTCGTAGTGCTCGCGGCACTCATCGCACAGGTTGTCGCCCATCAGCGGTGCGTCGGCCATGATCTCGCGGCAGTGGTCGTTCTTGCAGTCGAAAGCACGCAGTGGGTTGAGTTCGGCGCGCTCGCGGCACTCGTCGCACATCTCATCGGCGTGATCGAGGATAAACTGCTTGACCTGCTCGCGATATGCCGGACGGCACTGTGCATCGCCCATCGAGTTAATAAGCAGACGGAGCTTGGAAAGATCGAAGCCCAGGCGCTTGTAGAACTCCATGAGCATGATAATGCACTCGGCGTCTGCCGCCGGATCGGGAGCGCCGAGCCACTCGATACCCACCTGGTGGAACTGACGCAGGCGGCCCTTCTGGGGACGCTCGCCGCGGAACATGGCCTCGGCGTAGTAAGCCTTAAACGGCGTGGAGCCCTGGGGCACCAGGTTGTTCTCCACGACTGCGCGCACCACACCGGCCGTGCCCTCGGCAGCCGGATCGGGAGCGCCGAGCCACTCGATGCCCACCTGGTGGAACTGACGCAGACGACCCTTCTGGGGACGCTCGCCGCGGAACATGGCCTCGGCATAGTACGCCTTAAACGGCGTGGAACCCTGGGGGACCAGGTTGTTCTCCACGACGGCGCGCACCACGCCAGCCGTGCCCTCAGGACGAAGGGCCAAGCGCTGCTTGGGCTTGAGCTTGGTGTCGGTGCCCTCGGTAAAAACGCGCTCCAGATTGGCGCCGCTGAACACGCGGAACATCTCCTTGCGAACGACGTCGGTCGACTGGCCGATGCCGTGGACAAACACGTCCACCTGCTCGATCGCGGGCGTCTCGATGGGCTTAAAACCAAACGGCTCGAACACGCCGGCCGCAATCTGCTGCATCTTTTGCCAGGCGCGCATCTCGGCGCCGATAAGGTCGCGGGTTCCCTCCGCCTTCTGTGCCTGCATGGGCAAACACCTTTCTTTTGTATCGCGTCATAAGTAGTGGTCATTATACGGCACAAACATAAAACGCGGCGGCGCGTCTGACCGAACGAGGGTATGGGGACTCGTTCGGCCTGACGCACCGCCGCGGCAGCCACGGACGAAGCAGACAAGCGGCAATGCGCTTTGGCCTACCTACTCCCCCGCCACGCTCGCGCGCAGCTTGGCAGCGATGGGCTCGGACGCCAACAGGCACACGAGCATAATCGCGGAGCACGCCAGGCACACGATCCAGGTGCTCGCAAAGGAGCCCGTAGCGTCGAACAGCACACCCGAGACGATGGCGCCCACGGTGCCGCCGACCATCTCGAGCGAGGTAATGGTGCCCGTGACCTTGCCGAGGTCGGCCATGCCAAACTGCTTGGACGCGGCAATGGTAGGCGTGATGGTGCCCATGCACGTTCCAATACCAAAGCTCACAGCAGCCACGATGGGACCAAGGAGCCCACAACGCTCACCACGGTAGAGATGGCGTTGGAGATGTTGTACTGGGCAAGCGTGATCCCGAGGTCGCTGACGACGAGCGGCTGGAACAGGCTCATGCAGTTGACGAAAATGGTGTAGCACGTGGCCATGATCACAAAGCCGGAGGCCACCACGAGCCAGCCGGGGAAGAACTTACGTTGCTGGGACATACTGTTCCTTTTTTAAACAAACGAGTAGCAAGATTGGGTGCTACCGGTGGTCGGCGATGTAGCCCAAAGCGACCGCCGTGTAAGCCGCGGCGCCAAGGGGAAGCTCGGCATCGCTAAAACGTGCCTTGGGATGATGCTGAGCAAAATGCTCGTCCGTATCAGTCACGGCAGCGCCCACGGTAAAGTACGCACTCGGAATCTCGCTCGAAATCAACGCGAAGTCCTCGCTTGCCATGGCGTGGAACAGCGGCAGGAAGGCGGCCTTGGGCAGCACCGCGCCCACGTAGCCAAGCGACGCCTGGGTCATGTCGTCATCGAGTACGAGCGGGGGAACATCCGAGAGCGTCTCGAGGGTCGCCGGCGTGCGGTACGTTGCGGCCACGCCGTTGACGACCTCGGCGATGCGGGTCTTGAGGTGCTCCATGAGCTCGACGTCGAAGCCACGCAGCGTTCCCTCGAGCACACAAGTGTCGGGGATGACATTTGCGGCCAGACCGCCGGCGAACTTACCAACGGTAAGCGCGACCTCCTTGGCCGCCGGCACCTCGCGGGAGATGAGCTCCTGAAGCGCCAGATGTACATGGACGCCGGCCGTGATGGGGTCGATGCAGATCTCGGGGCTCGAGCCATGGCCGCCCTTGCCCTGAAGCGTGATGCGAAAACCGTACACGCCCGAGAGCGCCGGGCTGCCGTAGAGCACCAGGCCAAGCGGCGACTGGCTATTGACATGCATGGCAAAGGCGACCTGAGGACGCGGGTTCTGCAGCAGACCGTCGGCGATGGCGGCGCGGGCACCCTCAAAGGTTTCCTCGCCCGGCTGGAACAGCAACTTAACCGTAGCGTTGGCATCAACAAGCTCTGCCTCGCGCGCTTTGAGCATACGAGCCGCACCAAGCAGCGCCGTCGCGTGCATATCGTGACCGCAAGCGTGCATGCAGCCGTTGGTGGATGCAAAGGGCTCGCCCGACTCCTCGGCAACAGGCAGGGCATCCATATCGCCACGGAGCATGATGACCGTACCGGCCTGCTCATTCGTGCAGACGCCATTGCCCTGGGCCGCGGCGGCACCGGCGCCGACAAGGCCCACAACACAGGAACCATCGACGAGCGTGGCAAATGGGATGTCCATCTCGGTCAGGCGCGCTTGGATATACGCAGAGGTCTGTGGGAGGCTATTACCCAGCTCGGGCATCTGGTGGAGATCGTGTCGCCACGCAGCAAGCTCGTCTGCAAAAGCCTGAGCTTCTGCAACAAGACCGTCACCGATAGCGGTCTGCGCCGCTGCGGTGGCCTTGGGCGCTGATTGCGGTTGAAGATCGGACAAAGCTGGTGCCATAGATGCCCTCCAGTATCGTTTTTGCAGCAAGCACTTTGATAGCGTAAAGTGCAAGGTACTACTTTAAGGGCGAGGCATAAAAAATGCCGCCCCGGGAGGGCGGCGCAACAAGTTGTTTACAATTGCGGGCGCGGCTTTCGACGCAAAAAATCGAAGTGAGTCTCGCTCAAGATAATCGACAGGAAGATGAGCGCGAAGCCGGCGAGCAGGCGCGAGGTGAGCGCCTCCCCCATCAGCAGCACCGAGAACAGCACACCCGAAGGCGACTCCATCGAAAGGAGCAGCGAGCCCGTCGAGGCCGGGACATGCGCCAGGCCGACGTTTTGGATGAGCAGAGCCGCGCATGTGCAGCCCACCGAGAGAAACGCCATCGCACTGATAAAGCTCGGCGTCCACACGGACAGAGGCGCTTGGGTCTCGAATAGCAGCGACGTTGCCAGGCTCAGCACGCCGTTGCCCACAAACATCCAAAACGTGATGACGTTGATGTCCATTTTGCGACCGTACTTGGCAGTCACCGCCATCTGGATGGCGAAAAAGGCCGCGCCCGCCAGCGTAATGACGTCACCAATGTTGAATTCAACGCTATCGAGTGCGACGAGGCCAATGCCCGCTAGGCACAGCAGCGCGGCACCCAAGTTGTAGCGCGTGAGCTTTTCGCCGCTCAGGAAATAGCTCGCGAACGGCACAAGGATGCAATACGTGCCCGTCAAAAAAGCATTCTTGCCCGCCGTAGTATGTGCCAGACCGACCGTCTGCAACGCATAGGCCGCCCACATGAGCACGCCCATACTCAGGCCAACGATCAGGTTGCGAGCGTTGAGGTGCGCGATGATGCGCTTGTGGAAGACGGCAAACATGACCAACGCTGCGGGCAGAAAACGTACATAGAGCAGCGCGAACACCGGAATGGTGCCGAGTGCGTCCTTCATAGTGGTAAAGGAGTAGCCCCAGATGACCGCCACCGAAAGGAGCAGAACCTTCCAGAACAGCGGAGAGCGTGCGCCGGCGCCCCGGGGAATACCGCCCGCGCCCAAATCCTCACGGGCTACTGGGCTATCGGGCAAGTTTTCGATTTCGTTGGCAGCGTATTGGGCCATGGAACATCCTCGCACTCAATCTGGGCGTGGTGTCCGCACGCGTATGGCTGCGTGCCGCCTCATGGTCAAATAAAAACGGGACGCACCGGACCCCCGGCACGCCCCGCTACTGTAGCAATAACCAAGCAGCCCGTGCAATTCACTACGCTAAAGCATCGGGTTGGAAGACCTCGATGTTCCGACGGCGTTTACGTTGCTGTATTAAATCAATTTGGTTGATTCCAGCTTTTCGATAATCCAGTCGTTGGCTTTGATGACCGGGCGGCGGAAGACGACGCCCAGGGCCAGCGACGGAATCAGATAGCTCGCCAGAATACCCAGCTCAACCCAGTACTCCATATGGTAGGCACCGGCCATGGCGGCGTGCATGGCGTTGATGCCGTGGGTAAACGGCAGGAACGGATAGATCGCCTGGAACACGGGACCGGTCATCTCGATGGGGAACGTGCCACCCGAACCGCCGACCTGCATGACCAGCAGCACGACAGCGAGGGCCTTGCCGATATCGCCAAACGAAACCGTAAGCGTGTAGACGATATTGGAGAACACGAGACTCGCAACCCAGCCCGCCAGCACAAACTGCAACGGGTTGTCGCACTGGATGCCAAAGAACAGAATGTCGCCCGCACACACGAGCGTTGCCTGCAGCAGAGCCAGACCGCCAAAGAACAGGTAGCGACCCAAGTAGATCTCGTGCAGGCGCACGGGGATGAGCTCGTTGATAAGCTCATCGTCAACCGAGACCTTCATCATGGCCGCCAGAACAATCGAGCCCACCCACAGCGACAAAATCGTATAGAACGGCGCCATGGCCGAGCCGTAGTTGCGGATCGGATAGACCGGCTTGCGGTCGAGCGCGACGGGACCGGAAAGCGACACGGCCAGACCCTCGGGGTCGTTGCCGATCATCGTCTTGATTGTGGCCAGGTCACCCGAAATCAGAGCGCTATCAAGCTCGTCCTTAAAGGCACTGATCTTGTCCGACGCCTCGCCCAGCTGATCGGAAGCCTTGTTGACGAGCTTTGCAGCCTTGGAGAGACCCTTAGCGAGCGAACCAGAAGCGCCGGTCAGACCGCTCACGGCGCTATCCAAGTCACCCGAGATACCGTTCAGGGAATCCAGAACGCCCGAAATGGTCTTCTTGAGCTCCTTGGCCTTAACCGAGAACGTAGAATCGTAGTCGGACTTGGCACCCGAGATACCCGCCTTGGCATCGGCGATGGCCTGGTCGACCTCGGCACGCGAGTTGTTGACCTCCGCCATGCCGTCCGAAAGGGACTTTGCGGTCGCCGTCAGGTCCTTCGCATTGTTGCGGTACTCCGCGGCAATTCTGCCCAGCGACGTCGCAGCGGACTTGAGACCGTCTTTGAGCTTGTCATCACTCACCTGGTCGGCAAGGCTGCGGAGCCGATCGGCCATCGCATCGATATCGTCAGCACGCGTATTGAGCGCCGCCGCGGCTTCGTTGAGCTGAGACACCGTAAGGTCAACATGCTGATTCGCGGCATCGAATGCCTTTGCAAGCTCGGCGGAGACGTTGTCGAACGAGCCCGCGCTTCCGTCAATCGCCGCGTTAACGGTATCGTTGGCGGCCTTGAGCGCTTCCTTGGAATCATTGATGCCGCTCTTGGCATGCTCCATCAGCTGCTTCGTCGACTCATCGACGGTGCCCGTCTGCTTGAGCATGCCGCCCGCCGATGTCAGTGAATCGGACGTAGAGCTCAAAATGCCCGCGAGCGACGTCGCGCTCGCCTGAACGTCCTGCAGGTCCTCGGCCGAATCGCCCAGCGTAGAGGACAGATTGGCGATAAAGTTGCTCACCTGGTCGGTGCTCATATAGTCGAGCAGGCTGGACACGGTTTTAAGACCGATGCCCGTAATGGTTTCGGTAAAGGTCTCGTTGACCTGACTCTGGACGGCGCTCGAGCCTTTCTCGGTCACGATCTGCGCGATGGCGTTGGCCTTCTGGTTCTCGTAGAACTCGATATCGGCGTGCTTCACCTCGGTCGAGAAAAGCGTCATCATGTCGGCGCTAAACGTTTTAGGGATAACGACAGCAGCGTAGTACGCGCCCGACTTAACGCCCTCAATCGCCTTATCGCGGTCGTTGAGAACGACCCAGTCGAAGTTCTCGTTGCCGCGCAGAGTGGCGGTTACGTTTTCGCCCACGTTGACCTCGACGGGAATCAGATCACTCTCGTAGCCCTCGTCGGTGTTGACCACGGCGATCTTAAGGTTGCCGGTATTGCCGTAGGGATCCCAGCTACCGGCGATGTTAAACCACGCGTACAGGCACGGCACGATAATGAGGCCCATCACGACAACCATGCCGATCACGGAGCGAGACACGTTTTGGACATCGCGCTTAAACAGGTGCAGGATGTTTTTCATTTATGCCTCACCTCCTTTAGAGTGTTTGCCAAGCGGGGCGGTGTCCCCGTCGTTTCCGTTTACGTTGTCAACGCCGTCGGCATCTTGAGCCTTACGATGCGCGCCGATATGCGGCAGACGGCTCGTGGGCTGTTCGCTGTCCTTGGTGCCCCGCTCGCTGGCGTTGAGACCAAACATGCGACGGGCGGCAGGGATGGCAGCCGTATGCTCGCGCATCTCGCGGCGAAGGTCCTCGTCCGAAAGCGCCGAGATACGCATCTGGGTATTGAGGCTCGCACGGATATATTCGATGTTAATGAGCCAGCCGCAGATGGCAATGACCGAGACAATCCAGATGACCAGCAGGATGATCTTGCCGTTATTGTCGATATCGAGCACCGTCGACAGGACAAAGAGCAGGACCTGAACGCCCACCACAGCGGCAAAACCGCCCTTGATGTAGTAGGGGTAGTGATGCTCAAACGCCACAGCATGATCGAGCAGCTCGCGACGGTACGAATCCGAATCGAGCATGACACGCATGGCCGTGCGCAGCGAATAGCGCTGGCGCGGCAGGTCGTTGGACTCGCAGATCATGAGGCCCGTCGTGGAAAGCTGCTTATCAAAGAGCAGATTGAGGTTGAGCAGCAACGGGCGCAGCTGCAGACCGATAAAGAGCGCCACGATCAGGAACACGCCCAGGATGCACAGGTTAAACAGGTAGTTGAACGAATACATGCCACCGACGGTCTCGCGCAGCAGGTTGATGCCATAGGTGAAGGGCAGCAGCGGGTGCAGCCACTGGAAGAAGCCGGGCATCATCTCGATGGGATACATGCCCGACGAGCCGGGGATCTGCACAATGACGAGGATGACGCCAATTGCCTTACCGATATGCTTAAACGTGGTGGACAACGCATAGATGATGTTGACGTAGGTGAACGAGATAGCGATGCCGCCCAGCACAAAGAGCAGCGGATTGACGCACTGAACACCAGTGACCAGGTCGCCCACCGTAACGATAATGGCCTGGAACGCGCCCAGGATCACCAGCAGCAACCAGCGGCCAAAGTAGCCCTGACGCGCCGTAAAGCTACCGATGCCCTCGCGGTCGACCTCGAGTTTGTAGATAGCGATGAGCACATAGCCGCCTACCCACAGCGCCAGATTGGTGTAGAAGGGCGCGATGCCCGAGCCAAAGCTCTTGACCGGATAGATGGACTTGGACGTCAGCTCAACCGGGGATGCCATGAAATCTGCCACGTCATTGACGTCGACGCCCACCAGATCAGCCAGCTCGCCCATGGACTCGGAGGTCTGCAGCGCCGCGATATCGTTGGCGGCGGTTGCGAGCTTGTCTTGGACCTTGGCAAGGGAGGCGTCGGTCTGGGACAGCGTGGTCTTGGCCTGCTTGAGGGTGGCATCGAGCTGAGCCAGCGTGCCGCGCGCGCTCGCAATCGTAGGGGTAAGGCCCGAGACGATGCCCGTCAGGTCGCCCGAAACGGCGGCAAAGGAGTCGAGCGCGCTCGAAGCCTTCGGCAGCACATTCTGGCCCAAATCCGTCTGGGCCTGGCCAAGGTTAGTCGTGCCGGTCTGAATTGCATTATTGACAGCATCGCTGGCACCCGAGACAGCTGCGGCGTCATTTGCAATAGCGCTTGACTGCGCAGACAGACCGTCCTTGATGCTCTGAAGCTTTTCATTCTGCTCTCGAAGCAAATCGATGGTCGATACAATGCGCGCGTCAATTTCCTCGGAACCTGTCGACGTGTCATTGGCGAGAATCTCCAAGTGCCCGATAACGGCCTTATTGTGGTCAATCGTCGTCTGAAGCGATTCGAGCGAGTTGTCGATACGAGTGGTCGTGGATGTCAAAGCGCCCGTCATCTTTCCAACCGCGGCGTTCGCAGAAGCCGATGTCTTGCTCAGCGCGATACTGCCCTCCGAGAGTGCCTTGGAAAGCGAGGTGATGGACTTACCAGCCGTGGTGCGAGCTTCGCTCAGCAGGTCATTACCCTGAGCGATTGCCTGCGTTAGCGAAGGCGCCTGTCCCTGCAGGCCCGCCAACGCAGCATCGGCCGAAGCAATCGAGCTGCTTGTCTTGTCGATGGCGGCGTTCATGTCGCCGATGGAATCACGTACTTCGCCCAGGGTATCAGACGCCTCGGACACCGAGCCCGCCAGCGAATCCTGGGTCTGGGTTGCCTTGTCTTTAAGGTCGATGCCAGCATCTTTGGCAATGCCCGCGACGGTCTCGCCCACCGTGGAGACAAATTCCGAGTTGATCTGCTCCTCGATGGTGTTGGCACCGGTATCGGTGACCTTGGGCGCAATGGCGCTCTTTTTCTCGTTGACGTAATAGGTGAGCTTCGGCTGATGGTAATTGCCGTCGAGCATCGAGACGAGATTGTCGGAGAAGTTCTTGGGAATCACGATGGCAGCATAGTACTCGCCACTTTCGACGCCCTCTTTGGCATCTGCCGCCGAGTCGACGAAAGTCCAGCCAAGCTGGTCGTTCTCCTTGAGCTGGTCGACCACCTTATCGCCTGCGTTAAGCTCGCCCACTAGGTCGTTCTGGGTGCCCTGATCGTTGTTGGCGATGGCGATTTTAATGCCCTGGGTATTTCCGTACGGATCCCAGTTGGCAACGATGTTGTACCAGGCATACAGCGAGGGAATGACGCACACGCCCAGGGCAACCACCAGGGCGACGGGATTCACGATCAATCGCTTGATGTCGCGTTTAAAGATTGCAAAGGAAACCTTTGCATCGGATAGTTTGCTGCCGAGACTCACGCTTGGACCATCCATCCTATCGTTTAGCCGAATCGTGCTATTAACAACCATTGTACGAAGGCACTTTAGCGTCTCACAGCACAATGGTGCGGAGTTTTGCGGGTAGCAATATACTACGAAGATGAGTTAGCGTACAGTTGTACAGTATCTTAAATTCCCGCAGCTCACAAAACCACAACCCGCACAAACTAGCAGTTCGACTAGTCATTGGGGACGTTCTTAAACGACTAGTCAAACAAGAACGTCCCCAACGACTACTTTTCCTCCGTCCCCAGGGGATCATTATTGGACCGCCGATGTTTTGGTAATGCCAGCGAGCGGGCACCAGAGCGAACAAATTGGCATGAAAAGAGGACGGCATAGACCTTCTGGTCATGCCGTCCTCTTTGAATGACAAGTTGTCGCTCTGGTG
>CAVCKO010000008.1:0-78661 GCA_963602825.1 Treponemataceae bacterium
TCCGTACATGTGCGGATGAATGTGGGAAGTGTTCGGATGAAGTTGATAATCAAGGAATCATAGCGGCGCACTCGAGTTTTACCGTGATGCGGTCGCGCCTGGCGCTCCACTGTGCTAAAGTATCCCGAACGTTCAAACGACTACGAGGGGAACTAGAAGATGGCACGTGTGCACAACTTCTCAGCTGGCCCGGCCGCGCTGCCTACAAACGTGCTCGCCGAGATCGCCGACGAGATGATGGACTACCGCGGTTGCGGCATGTCCGTGCTCGAGATGAGCCATCGATCTAGCATGTACCAGCAGATCATCGATGACGCCGAGGCAACCCTGCGCCGCCTGCTGAGCATCCCCGACAACTACCGTGTCCTGTTTTTGCAAGGCGGCGCCACGCTGCAGTTTGCGGGCATCCCCATGAACCTCATGCGCCGCGGCCGCGCCGGCTACGTCGTGACCGGCAACTTTGCCAACAAGGCGTACAAAGAGGCCGCCAAGTACGGCGAGGCCGTGCTGCTCGCGAGCTCCGAGGACACCAACTTCGACCGCATCCCCACCATGGCCGACATCAACGCGCGCACTGCCGCCGAGACCGCGGGCGACGGGCTCGACTACGTCTACATCTGCCAGAACAACACCATCTTTGGCACCATGTACCACGAGCTGCCCGATTGCGGCGACGTACCGCTGGTCGCCGATGTCTCGAGCTGCTTTTTGTCGCAGCCGCTCGACGTCGAGCGCTACGGACTCATCTACGCCGGCGCGCAGAAAAACGCCGGCGCCGCGGGCGTGACCGTGGTTATCGTGCGCGACGACCTGATCGCCGAAGGCCCCGCCTTTGCGCAGACGCCGCAGTACCTGGACCTTAAGACCCAGGCCGCCAAGGGCTCCATGCTCAACACGCCCAACACCTTTGGCATCTATGTGTGCGGCAAGGTGTTCCGTTGGGTTGAGCAGACCGGCGGGCTCGCAGCCATGGCCGAGCGCAACTGGGCCAAGGCCAACCTGCTCTACGACCTGCTCGAGCAAAGCGAGTTGTTCCATGGCACCGCGCAGGAGGACAGCCGCTCCATCGCCAACGTCACCTTCCGCACCGGCGACGCCGACCTCGACGCCGCTTTTGTTGCGGACGCGGCAGAGCACCAGATCCAAAACGTCAAAGGCCATCGCCTCGTCGGCGGCATGCGCGCCAGCGTGTACAACGCCGTCACCATGGAGGACGTGCAGGCGCTGGCCACGTACATGAAAGACTTCGAAGCGCAGCATAGTTTGAGCCCGCGATCTAACTAGCCCGCAACCCGCGGGCCGAGCAGCCACTTCAAACCACTTGTTATAAACAAATCCGCTAAGGAGTTTTTCATGCGCAAGATCAAGACCATCGACGACATCACTAAAGACGGCAAAGTCGAGTTTGGCGAGGGCTACGAGTTTGTAAGCACCGCCGAGGAGGCCGACGCGATCCTGATGCGCTCGACCGACCTGCACGGCTACGAGCTGCCCGAGGGCATCCGCGCCATCGCCCGCTGCGGCGCCGGCGTCAACAACATCCCCGTCGAGGAGTACGCCAAGAAGGGCGTCGTCGTCTTTAACTCCCCCGGCGCCAACAGCAACGCCGTCAAGGAGCTCGTCCTGGGCATGCTGGTGCTTTCGAGCCGCGGCGTAGTGCAGTCGATGAACTGGGTGCGCGACAACGCCGACGACCCCGAGATCCAGGTCGATGCCGAGAAGGCCAAGAAGGCCTTTGTGGGCCGCGAGCTCAAGGGCAAGCGCATCGGCGTCATCGGCCTGGGCAACGTGGGCTCCAAGGTAGCCAACGCCTGCGTCGATCTGGGCATGGACGTTTACGGCTACGACCCGTTCATTTCCGTAGAGCACGCGTGGGTACTGAGCCGCGAGGTGCAGCGCGTCGGCACGCTCGAGGACCTCTGCCGCGGCTGCGACTACCTCACCGTGCACGTGCCCAGTAAGGCTGACACCATCGGCATGATCAGCACCGAGCAGATTAACCTGCTGGCACCCGACGCCGTGCTCATCAACTACGCGCGCGAAACCATCATTGACGAGGACGCCGTCGACGCCGCCCTGCGCGCGGGCAAGCTGAGCTGGTTTAGCTGCGACTTTGCCACGCCCAAGACCGTCAAGATGCCCAATACGTTTATCACCACGCACTCGGGCGCCGGCACCGGCGAGGCCGAGGCCAACTGCGCCGACATGGCCATCAGCGAGCTCAAGGATTACCTGGAGAACGGCAACATCGCGCACAGCGTCAACTACCCCGCCTGCAGCATGGGCAAGGCGCGTGCCGCGAGCCGCATCGCCTGTCTGCACGCCAACGTGCCCAACATGATCGGCCAGATCACGGCGATTCTGGCCAAGGACAACGCCAACGTGCAGCGTATGACCAACGAATCCGCCGGCGAGAACGCCTACACCATGTTCGACACCGACGAGCACCTGGACAGCAGCACCATCGAGGCGCTCAAGCAGATTCCGTCGATGTATCGCGTGCGCGTGATCAAATAGCGCCGGCGCCAAGCCCGCCAGGAAGGTCATGAAGCCCATTCGGCCCCCGTTTTCGCGAAACGGGGGCCGATTTCTTTGCTCCGGCTGGTTTTGATAATGCTACCCAGGACAAGTTTTTTCGGATAATCGACAGTCATACCCAAGTCACAGAGCGCACCTGCTTTGATAAACAACTTTATCAGGGGCTTTAGTAGGTAAAAATCGATCTCTGTATACCACATCCAAGTTGACTGTCGATTTTCCGAAACAACTAGTTCTGGATTGCAATTTTATAGCCCTTCCAAGGCGAAACTGAAGCCTTTTTCGCACCCAAAGCTCTAGTTCGTGCGACCGTTTTCCACCTGCACGACTACATTCCCGACCAATCGATAAATATCTCCTCACGAAGCCGGCGTTCGAGCTGCTGCTGCCGCGGTGTCTTGTCTTTCAGCGGCGCATCGAGATAGGACATGATGAGCTCCATCACCACGCGAAAGGCATCGGAGTCGGCCAGCTGGCCATAGGTCATCAAAACGACGGGATATCCCATCGCTTGCAAGGCCCTCGTTCGGTCGGAGTCAGAGATCTTGGGTTCTATGGATCCGTGTATGGCTTTACCCTGGCATTCAACAAGGCACTCTCGGCTGCCGTCCTTATTTGCCAGCAGGATATCGGCATAGCGCCTATCGAGCCCCGAAATCAGGCGGGCGCCGCGCGTCATACGAATCTCAACGTTATTGGTAAGGCGCAGCCCTTCGCCGCCGCGTAACCTCGAAAGACCAAACAGCATCGATGCCTGGACCTCGAGCGGCGATGCCGCCATCCCTGTAATGCATTTCGCGGCACGTGTGAACGATTTAGCGCCGCGGAGCCCCCGGATCTTATCGACGTACTCCGTAAGCTCAGAGAGCTCGATCAAGGGCGGTCGTTTCCACAAGTCCGTTGGATTCCCCGAGACATCCTTTACGTTTTCCCAACCCAGCCGCGCGTCGCCCCACCGGCCCCCATATGCCTGCACAAGTGCCGACTTTACCCGAGGCGCAATCTTGCACACGGCAAAGGTGCCGCACATCTCATACATGCACATGATTAAACGCTCGTTTGAAACCGAGGAAGCCAGGGTCAGCAGGGTAAAGAGTGGGGACGCGACATCGAGGCCAAACTCTGTCTGCCGCACGGAGCCAAACGGCCTCTCCCCGTTCCAAACATGCCTGACAATGCGATCGCCCTTACGTCCGCAGCTGCCCTGCGCCAACACGTGTAATGGGGTGCCCAGGAAATGCTTGACGAGCGGATGCTCACAAAGACGCTCCCTGCGTGAATCGTCCACAGAATCGGGCAGGTCCGGCATTATTGCCAAAACCTGTGGAGGTATCCGGTGATACCGAAAGGCAGATATGTCGCACAGCATGTCGTCCATGAAGGGTACGTACCCGCTACGTCGTTTGCGAGCCCGCTCGGACGGCAAACGAGCCCGCTCGGCCTGCGAACGGTAAATACTGCTACGCGCACGTCACGGATCTCTCGGGAGGCTTACAATCGGTTTTGAAAACAAACTGATTGTGAGGTTGCATATGGTTGACAAGGACTTTGCCTGGCGGCTCGCGCAGGAGCTTGTGCGGATCGACAGCTCAGACCCAGGCGCGTATGAGGATGAAATTGAGCGGTATATCAAAGCGCTGGTTGAGGAACGGCTGGCACGGTTGAACCACCCGGCACTCGATGCTATGCGGGTCGAGGAGATCGAGGTGCTCCCCGGACGCCGCAACCTCATGGTCACCGTGCCCGGTTTGAGCGACGAGCCACGGCTCGTCTACATCTGCCACATGGATACCGTCACCTTGGGAGACGGCTGGGACGCAGGCATTCCGCCGCTCGGAGCAATCGTGCGTGACGATAAACTCTATGGCCGCGGTGCCTGCGATATGAAGGGTGGCCTGGCCTGCGCCATTGCTGCACTGGTCCATACGCTCGAGCGCGTGGCGGCGGATGGCGCGCTGCCCCGCCGCGGCTTTTCGCTCATCTGCTCGGTCGATGAGGAAGACTTTATGCGCGGCTCCGAGGCCGCGATTGCCGCCGGCTGGGTCGGCCCGCGCGAATGGGTGCTGGATACCGAGCCCACCGATGGGCAGATTCAGGTGGCGCGCAAGGGGCGCACGTGGTTCGAAATCGAGATGACCGGCGTCACGGCGCACGCGAGCCAGCCTTGGAAGGGCGCGGATGCCGTCGCCGCCATGGCAGAGGTCGTCTGCGCGCTTCGCCACGCGTTTGCGACACTGCCTTTACATGATGAGCTGGGTCCATCGACCATCACGTTTGGACAGATCGAGGGCGGCTACCGTCCCTATGTCGTGTCCGACCACGCCAAGGTCTGGGTCGATATGCGCCTGACCCCGCCGACCGATACGGCCGCCGCGACGCGCATGGTAGAGCAGGCCATCGCCGTCGCCGAAGCCGCCGTTCCCGGCTGCCATGGCAGCTATACCGCGACAGGCGACCGCCCCGCCATCGAGCGCGACCCAAGTTCTCCTCTTCTAGCCACGCTCAAGTGTGTCACCGATGACGTAACGGACGCGGACACGACCGTCGGCTTCTTTACCGGCTACACCGACACTGCCGTCATTGCCGGCAAGACAGGTAACCGCAACTGCATGAGTTACGGCCCCGGCTCGTTAGCGCTCGCGCACAAGCCCAACGAGTATGTGCCCCACGCCGATATCGTTCGCTGCCAGAACGTACTCATCGCGCTCGCTGACAACACGCTCTGGGACGCAAGCGGCCAAGTTGGGGCATAATAAGCCGCGAACAAACCGACTCACACGTTAGGACCGTCCATGAAAGCACTTCCGTTTCCCTGCATCCGACCGGCTCAGGACCGCGTGCTCGATGCGCTGCCGCAGATGGGCGGTATCCTGAGCGGCAACGACGCCCTACGCGGCGCCATCGCCGACGGCCTGATGCTCAAGGATCCAGGCGCGGCGTATTACGTGTACGAATGCTCGGGCGAGCCGGGTCACGTGACGGGTGTCGTGGCGATTTGCCCGGTTAACGTGCTGACGGGCAGCGACGCGGCTGTCGCCGAGAACGTCGATGCACTCGCCGCTGCGCACGCGATCGCCGAGCTCAAAGTTCAGCCGCGCCCCGTGTCGCTCGCCTACGAAGCCTCGCCCGTCATGGATATCATCCTCGGCGCCGCCAAAGAGGGCGCCTCGCTCTACGCCGTCACCGACCCCGCGGGCATCACGCATCGCGTATGGGAGGTCAAGCGCGAGGACGCCGTCGGGGCCATCCGAGCCATGCTCGATCAGGCACCGGAGCCGGCACTGGCCGACGACCCCGCCTATGCAGCCGCTCTGACCGGGGCGTCGCAGCTGCTGGCAGACGAGGCCCGCACGGCCGGCACCTACACGGGCAAAGAACCGTTCAACTTTACCGTCGCCGCGCTATTCCCCACCGCGCAGGTCGCAGGCGCCGCACCGCAGGTTCCGACGGGCCTGCTCACCCACCAAATTGCACGGTGGTTCTAGCCAGGCTTAAACGCTTAGCTCAAAGACTCGGCAGCTCAACAAACAAGGGGCGGGGATACATGCGCATGCATCCCCGCCCCTTTCACATCGAGTAATGATGTCGGCGATCCACATCGCCACGCCCGCGCTACCCGCGCTGCGGACCCGCTGCCGCCACGAGCGGCTCTAGCCCCAACTCGCGCGCGTAGTCTTCCTGCGTAAAGATCTCAACCAGGTCAAACGTATCGGTCGCATCATCAAACACGAAGTGCAGCACCGAGCAGTTGCCCGGCACACGGTCGCGCTCGTCTGCCGCCGCGCCCTTCACGTGATCCATAAACTCCTTGATAGCCGAGCCGTGGCTCACCGCGAGCACGCACGTATGGTCCGGATGCTGCATAAGCTCGGTCAACGTCGCCACCATGCGCTCGCGCACTTGCATCTGGCCCTCGCCGCCAAACTGACAATAGAAGTCGCGCCACGGGCGCTCGGGCATGAGCATCACGCGCTCGGCCTCAAAGTCGCCAAAGAACCACTCACGCAGGCCGTCCAGGCGCTCGTACGCCAAGCCCGGCCACAAGTTGGCGATAGTCTGCTCGGTGCGATGAAGTGTGGAGGTGTAGGCATGATCGGGCTCAATGCCGCGCGCACGCAAAAACATGCCGGCACGCGCCGCCTGGTCGCATCCCAGCTGCGTAAGCGGCGAGTCACTCCAGCCCTGAATAATGCGCTTGAGGTTAAATATCGTCTGGCCATGACGGACCAGATACAGGTCTTTATTCATAGGGGGGTCCTTTCGTTTGTTACCAATCCAAGAGCGAAAACGCCCCGTCGCAATAGCCAAAATGAAGCACGGCACCGTTGTCGGGTTGCTCTCCCCCGCCGGTCACGCATCTAAGAAACTCCTGGCAGGCTGAGCCGTGGGAGACGGCCAGCACGCAGTCGTGCCGGGGTCGGGACATGATGCGGGACAGTGCCGCGACCATACGTGCGCGAAGCTCACTTTCCGACTCGCCACCAAAGGCAACCGGATAATCGCCCCAGGGTTGCGCCGGCATCTCACGGTTTGATGTGCCCTCCAACGAACCCAAATGCCACTCGCGCAGTTCATCGACCAGCTCTATGGAACGGCCCTCGCCAACGATCAGCTCGGCCGTACACCGCGCCCGCCCCAACGGAGACGAATACACATGGTCAAAGGTCACGCCGCGGTCCTCGAACGCCGCACGCGTCGCCAGCGCTTGCTCGCGCCCGCGCGCCGTAAGCGGTGAATCGCGCCAGCCCTGCAAAATGTTCTTCACATCGAGCTCGGTCTGCCCATGCCGCACCAAATACAGATCGGCCACACGCCCTCCCCTCGCACCACCACAAAGGGGACAGGCACCTTTGTGGTGGTTTTGCCGCCGGATCGCGCCGCAACGAAGCGCAACTACAGCAGCACGTCGGCAAGCGGACGCTTGGGCACGTGATGCACCTGCGTCTCATCGCGCCAGTAATTGATAGAGCCATCCGGGTTGGAGTCGATCGCGTCGATCACCTGTGTCTCGGCTGGCACGCCAAAAGCCATGATCAGCTTGAGCTCGTATCTGTCGTTATCGAGCCCCATGGCGTCGATTGCGTGGGGCGTAAAGGCCTTGAACATGCATGCCGCCACCTCGGGCGTGGCGCTGCGGGCGGCGAGCATCATCGTCTGGGCGGCAATGCCGGTGTCGACCTCGGTGATGGGCGCGGCGGGCTTACCCGGAACAGTGCGCTCGGCAAGAATCGCGATGTAGCCGGTCGGGCGCTCGCCTTCATCAGGACCCGGCCAGTCCTTGAGCGCACCGGCCCACGCGAGCTCATCAAATACGCGCGCGCAGTCCTCGGCACCGCTCACCACATGAAAACGAAGACGCTGGGCATTGGCACCGCACGGGGTCAGGTGCGCCAGCTCCGCCAGCTCGAGCAAAAACTCGCGCGGTACGCGCATGGACTCGTCAAATCGGCGGCACGTGCGGGCGCGGCGGACCAGCGTGTCAAACGTGTCCAGGCCAAGCTTTTCGCAACCCTGCTTTGCCATCGACTCGGCGCTTACCGGCGCTGCGGGAACTGTTTCGTTCATAGGAACCCCTCAATAAAAGCCAATTGTCCTTAAGAAAATCTAACCTAAAACGTAGGCAATAACGAACAGAGCCGCAATGTTCTACATCTGTTGAATATCCCACATCCAAACGGGAACAAAGATAACAATTCGGGAAGGTGAGGCTCCCATTCGCCCTTTCCGCCCCACGCGACGGCGCCCTTGGGCGATACTGGTTGCAAGAGCTACGGCTTACGCCGCACGGAAAGGAGACATCATGGGCATCTTTAAGAACGATGACAAGCAATCGAGCGCGTTTGGATTTGACGAGAAAAGCATGGCAGGCAAGGCCGTCAAGGCCGTGCGCTGGATTTACGCCATCACGGGCGTCTTAGCGCTCGTCGCCGGCATCGCACTGCTGTTTGCGCCCGCCAAGTCCCTCGTCTTCCTAACGACCGTCTTGGGCTTCTACTTTGTGATCACGGCCGCGATCAGGCTGTTTACCGCTGTTTTCGAGCCGCTGCTGCCCACCGGCTGGCGCGTTACGAGCATCATCTCCAACCTGCTCATCATTCTGGGCGGCGTCATAATCCTGCGCAATCAGGCCTTCTCGACCGCGACGCTCACCACGCTTGTAGTGGTCGTCGCCGGCTTTGGCTGGATCGTCGAGGGCGTCATGTCGATTCTGGAGTCCGAGCTTTCGTCTAACCGCGCCCTCGCCATCCTGAGCGGCGCGCTCTCCATCATCGCGGGCATGTTCGTGTTTATCTATCCGCTGTGGTCGGCCAAGATGCTCGTCATCTTTAGCGGCGCCGCGCTGCTGGTGTTTGGCGTGACACTCATTGTCCGCGCCATTCAGTTTGGCAAACTGGTGCGCTAGATGCCAAAGATGCTGTTTATTGATGCCGACGCCTGCCCGGTCACGCGCGAGTCGATTGACTGCGCGCGGAGGGCGGGCGTCGCCGTCGTTATCGCCGGCAACAGCACGCAGAACCTGGAACGCCACATTCGCCGCGACGATCCGCGCGACGCCGAGCACGCTCGTCGGGGCTTTTGGGTCACGACGCTCGATGTGAGTGTGGGAGCCGATAGCGCTGACTTTGCTATTGTCGAGCGTCTGCAGGCAGGCGATGTGGTCGTAACGCAGGACATTGGCCTGGCGAGCATGGTGCTCGGCCGCGATGCCGCCGCCATTGGCGTGCGCGGGCGCGTCTACGATAAGGCGATCATCGACATGCAACTGTTTATTCGCCACGAAGAAAAGAAGGTGCGCCGCGCCGGCGGTCGCACCCGCGGGCCGGCAGCCTTCACCAGCGAGGACCGAGCCCGCTTTAAACGCAACCTCACCGAGTTGCTGCGCTAACCAAGGCAGATTTTTGGAACATGCCTAAAAATCTACCTTTTTGTTTGGCGAATGGCGCGCATCCAGCGCCCAGGCCACGACGGTGGATTGTAAGGCATGTCCCAAAAACTACTTAGAGCCCGAAGGCGGAGAGAACGAGTCCCCAACCGGCGCCGATGACGTACATCATGACCAGGAACACGGCGTTTTCGCGAGCGCTGCGGTTGGTGCGGAACAGCACCAGGTAGCCCACGCCGGCAGAAATGAGCGTGCCGGCGAGCATCGGTGCCAGTTGTAGCGCACCTTCGAGGTACAACTGCGTAATAACGACGCCGGCAGAGCAGTTGGGGATCAAACCGACAAGCGCCGAGCCCAGGACGGCGAGCGTCTCGTTGCCGCGCAGGAACTGCTCGATTGCGGACTCGCCAAAGGTCTCGAGGACGGCGACCAGAATCAGCGTTACCAGGAAAATGAAAACCGACACCTGCACGGTGTGCGAGATCGCGCTGCGGATGATCGACAGAATGGGCGCGCCCTCGTGGGAGTGGCCGTGGTCGTGGTGGTGCTCGTGCTTGTCCGCGTGACCATGGTCGTGACTGTGGTCGTGCCCGTGATCGTCCTCATCCTCGTCACAGCCACAATGATCACGTTCGCACAGCTCGTGGATGTGATCGGCACTTACGCCCGCCTCGGCCACCTCGTCAATGATGTCGCCCCCGGTATGGTCATCGTGCGCGCAGTTCACATGAGCCGGATTGGCAGCGGTCCCCAGTACGGTACGGCGAATCGCCGCATGCGCGCGGGCATTACGACGAAGGCCGCGGATAGCCGCATCCACGATAAAGCCCGTGACCAGCGCGATCAGCGCCTTCGAAGCCAAAAGCATCGCCATGGTCTGCACGGGAACCCGCTCGGCAAGCAGCAGCGGCAACATCTCGTCGGAGGTCGAGAGGAACACGGCGACTAGCGTGCCCAGCGTCACAACACGGCCGGCGAACAGCGTCGCCGCCATGGCCGAAAACCCGCACTGTGGCACCATGCCCAGCAACGAGCCAACCACGGGGCCGGCGGCGCCCGCGCGCTTGATGGCGCCGTTGACGCGGTCGCCCGCAACATGCTCGAGCGTCTCGAGCGCAAGGTACGTCACCAACAAGAACGGCACCAGCGAGAGCGTGTCTTTGCCGGCGTCGAGCAGAATATCAATCAGTAAATCCATGACGGATGGAACCTTTCGTGTCTTTCGGCAGCATTGTAAAAGTCCTAGCGGTCAACTAGGGTATTGTAGTTGTCCCGGGCGCGGTGCCAATAGTTGCCCATGGTAAACTATCATCTCGCCACAACTCAGTAACCCCGAGCCGCGCAACGCGGCCCGTCCAAGGAGCAGCATATGAATGTTTCGCAAGCACTCGAATACGAACGCCAGCCGTTTATCCCCATGTTTATCTACGGCGATCACGGCGCCATGGAGTCCGAGCGCCAGAAGGGCGAGGAGGCCCTCAAGGTGCTCGAGACCGAGTACTTTACCGCCGAGGGCGACCCCGGCTTCGACTTTGCTACCGTGCGCGACCTGGCCGACCGCAACCGCGACCTGTGCGACCAGATTGGCGAGGCGCGTCTACGTAACGTGACGCCCGCGACGCTCTCGCGCGGCCTGTCCGACGCCGACACCTGCGCCGCCATCGGCAAGATGCAAAAGCGCACCGCAGCATCGGTCATGCGCGAGATCCGCGGTGACCGCGACGCACTCGGCGTAGCCTATGCCCGCAAGCCCATCCAAGGCACGGTGCTGGGCATCGACATCGAGACCACCGGTCGCGCGCCCGAGCGCGGCTACATCCTCAACGTGGGCTGGGAGATCATGGAGCTCACCAGCGACGCCGTGCCGCATGACGCCGAGGCGCACTACTGCGGCCTGCCCGACATCTATCGCGGCGAGGACGTGCCGCTATCGAACATCCATCACATCACCTGGAACGACATCGATGGCAAAAAGCCGTTCCGCGAGAACAAGAAGCTGCAGAAGCAGTTGCTCAAGCTCATGAAGAAGTATCCCTATATGGCGCACAATGCCGCCTTCGAGGACAGCTGGTTCAAAATTCATCTGGACGGTTACGCCGAGGCACGCCGCACAGGCAAGATCATCGTCATCGACTCGCGCCAGATCTGCCGCAGCCTGGACGCCGACGTGCGCTCGCTCCCCCGCGAGTCCGCGCCCGCTGCGCTCGAGAACTGGGCGCGCCGCCGTGGCACCCTCGCCGCCGACGCCAACGAGCAGCACCTGGGCCTCGACGACACCGATCTCATGCTCCGCACCGTCCAAGCCGAGTTCAACCTCAAGAACCTGTTTGCGAAATAACCGATCCACCTGCGGGAGCGCCCGCCAGGCACAGCACAATCCGTCTGGGCGCACCGGCACGCAGTAAACTAGGGCGCAGCCTTATGGCTGCACCCTAGTTTTCATCAAAACGAGCAAATACGCGTGCTTCACACAGTCGACTGGTTGGCCCACCTACATTTTTCGAGTTGTTCGGCCAGCTGAACCACTAGTCAAGGCCCCTCGAACCGCAATCGAGCGCTGTAGTCGCCTTAATTTCGCAACCAAGCCCCATTAATCTACCTGAATCAATTCGAATGAGACGTTGCGATCGCACCATTCATTTAGGATAAGGCCGAATAACTCACATTAAGTTGGTGAGGCATCTGGACGGTCAGCAAAAACGCTTAGAGGCTACGAATTCGCAACTAAAGTTCACCAAAAAAAGCGCAGCTGGCAGAAACCTCCCCAGCCGAAGCTGCTCCCTCGATACGACAGCTCAAAAGCCCACCGTTTGCAGAAGATAAGCCGCGCCCCAATACCGTTGCCCGAAGTTTCGAGCGTATGTGGCGTCTGCTATGCCATCATGCGCGTATGGGAATCGTTCTGTCACATACCACGGCACGCGCTGTATACCAAACAGCCAACTCGCTCGCAAGCTACGCGATCGATCCCTTACCTATGGAAAAGATCAGGGTGTCTGCGCCGACCACGTCCGACCTGGAAGCGGCGCGAGCATGGCTCAACAGAAAGAATGTCGATTCTGAAAGCATCCATGTGCTGACGTTTTCCAATAATGCAAATAGGCACCGCAAGGGCTGCATCTGCCACTGCTCGCGCTATACGTTTGATGCAGAAAGCTACCTAGAACTCGAGCCGAACGTCTACATCGTCGATATCAAGCTGTGCGCGTTAGAAGCAACAGCCGACCTCAACCTTACTGAGCTCGTTGAGTATTACTTTGAAATCTGCGGCTCCTACGCGCTTGAAACGTCCGACGAAACTCAATATCGCGAGCGCCCAGCCCTAACCAGCGTTGAAGAGCTCAGAGCCTTCTTTTCAAAGGCATCGGGGTATCGTGGATCCAATAAAGCCCTTAAGGCACTTTCTTATGTACGCGGAGGCTGTCGCTCTCCACTCGAAACGGCGTTTGTCATGATGCTGACAATGCCCAAGTCAATGGGTGGCTTAGCCATACGTGCCATCAAAACGGATTATCCGATCCCAGTCCCCAAAAGATACGCCGCCCTAACGCGACGGACGGTTTTCTACCTCGACGCGCTGCTCGAAAATTCGATGACCGATATCGAATACAACGGCTTTTACCACGACGAGCCCGAGCAGCAATCAATTGACGAGGAACGCCGAAACACGCTGCGAAACATGGGATATGCCGTTATCACAGTTAGTCGTCATTCCTTTTTCAAACAGTCCGCTTTTAGACGGGTCATGGAAGCGATTCGCATTCGCGAGAAGATCTGGCCCGGTCGACTCCCGGATAACTTCGCCATCCTGCAAGAAAATCTTCGTCAATTTGTCTTGCGGCGCTACTTCGAATACGGTCGCCGCATCCTGGAGGCGCACAAAGAAGAAGAGGCCACCAAGCGCGAAATTGCAAGCCAATATCCGCAAGCTGATGACCCGAGCATCAACGATGTGCCCGAACCCGATGACATGCAACACGTTGGGGCCCTTGCTGAAGAAATCAATGGGCCATGGGAATGCGAAATGTCCGCAAAAATCGATGAAAACCGCGCGGAAGACGACGCGATTATTGATCTAATTGAGAATTCGCTCTTCTAAAGGCGGTCTCTGCGGATGTCCACCTACATTTTTCGACTTATTCGGCCACCGATTTGCCTGATTGGCTGCAGCAATGCTCAATATAACTTTAGATAAAACTGATTCTGCAGGAACTCCCGTAGAAAAAGAACTGATTCTCACGGTATTTAACAAGATAAAGTACAAATATGAACAGCTCTAATGCTTCTCGAGGCGGCTTTCTTAGCATGCTGGCCGAACATCTCGAAATATGTTGGCGAGCATTGTGTCGATGCATCCTAACCCACAGAAAATCGCAGAGACAGCAAGCAGTCATCGAAATTATCGCAAATTGTATTGACATATGAACATGCGCTCATATAATCGGAAGTGAGTTATATGAGCGCATGTTCATATGAAAGGATATTGCAATGAGCGTCTGCGTTGATGAAACGAAGCCCGACACCGAGGCCACTGAGCCAATCGTCCCCACCACCTGCTCGCCCGAGGACCTTCCCGACGAGGAGCTTCTCTACGACCTCGCTGACCTGTTCAAGGTCTTCAGCGACACCACGCGCATCAAGATTCTCTATGCCCTCATGGGCCGCGAGCTCTGCGTGGCCGAAATCGCCGAGGCAACCGAAACCTCGCAGTCGGCAGTATCGCACCAGCTGCGCACGCTTAAGCAGTCGCACCTGGTCAAGTTCCGCCGCGACGGCCGCAACATCCTCTACTCGCTTGCCGACGATCACGTCTACACCATGCTCAACCAGGGCATGAGCCATATCTGCGAATAGCAACCAACCACGGTACCAGCGCGGCCTGCACCCAAGCCGCAAAACAGGGAAAGGAACCCACCATGAAAAAGCAGTTTAAACTCGACGAGATCGACTGCGCCAACTGCGCACGCGAGCTTCAAGACGAGCTGGCCAAGCTCGAGGGCGTCAAATCCGTGTCCGTCAACTTTATGACCCAGAAGCTGACGCTCGAGGCCGATGACACCGAGTTCGACGAGGTCCTCGACCGTGTCGTGGAGTTCACCGCCGACGCCGAGCCGGACTGCGAGATCATTCTCTAGCCCAGGTTTACGCCAACCTGCAAAGGCCGCGCTTGCCGCGGCCTTTGCACGCGAAATTATATGAGTGAGTGTTCATACATTCAAATGGGAGGATACGAGTCATGGCCACCGCCGACCCCAAGAAGAAAAAGAAGAAGCGCAAGAAGAAAGAGTCGCTCGAGCATAAGCGCAACCGCATCCTGGTAGCGCTGGGCATTTTTGCCGTGGTGTACGCCCTCGATGAGCTTGGCACCCTCACCGCCGCATTCGGCACCCCAGGCGACATCTACGCCAGCTTTGTGCTGTTCCTCGTGCCGTTTTTGATTGCCGGCTACGACGTACTGCAAAAGGCATTCAATAACATCCGCCGCGGCAAGGCCTTCGACGAGAGCTTCCTTATGGCCGTCGCGACCATCGGCGCGTTTGCCATGGTGCTCTTCCCCGATACCGACCCGCACATGGCCGAAGGCGCCGCCGTCATGCTGTTCTACCAGGTCGGCGAGCTGTTCCAGGCATACGCCGTGGGCAAGAGCCGCAAGTCGATCAGTGCCATGATGGACATCGCGCCCGACTACGCTAACGTCGAGCAAGCCGACGGCACACTCGATCAGGTCTTTCCCGATGACATCGCCGTCGGCACCGTGATCGTGGTCAAGCCCGGCGAGCGCGTGCCTATCGACGGCGTCATCGTCGAGGGCGAAACCCAGCTCGACACCGCCGCGCTCACGGGCGAGTCAGTCCCCCGACCCGCCAAGTCCGGCGACGATATCATCAGTGGCTGCATCAACATGACGGGCCTCATCCACGTGCGCACCACCAAGCCGTTTGGCGAGTCCACCGTCGCACGCGTCCTAGAGCTCGTGGAGAATGCCAGCGAAAAGAAGGCGCGCACCGAGAACTTCATCACGCGCTTCGCCCGCGTCTACACCCCCGCCGTCACCGGCGCTGCCGCGGTGCTCGCGCTCGGCGGCGGCCTGGTCACCGGTGCCTGGTCCGACTGGATTCTGCGCGGTCTGACCTTCCTAGTCGTCAGCTGCCCGTGCGCCCTCGTGATCAGCGTGCCGCTGAGCTTCTTTGGCGGCATCGGCGGCGCGTCCAAGCTGGGCGTTCTCATCAAGGGTTCTAACTACCTCGAGACGCTCGCCGACGTGGACACCGTCGTCTTTGACAAGACGGGTACCCTCACCAACGGCACGTTCTCGGTGGTCGCGGCGCACCCCGAGGCTGGCTATACCGAGCAGTCGTTGCTTGAGGTCGCAGCCCTTGCGGAGTCGTTCTCCGATCACCCCATCGCGCAGTCGGTGCGCGCCGCCTTCCAGGGTGAGGTCGACCCCAAGCGCGTGAACGACTCCGCCAACGACGCGGGCCACGGCGTGACGGCAACCATCGACGGCAAGCATGTCGTCGTCGGCAACGCCAAGATGCTCGCCGCAGCCGGCGCTGAAGCACCCGATTGCGAGGTCGTCGGAACGATTCTGCATGTGCTCGTTGACGGCGTGTACGCCGGCCACATCGTGATTGCAGACACCGTTAAGGCCGATGCCGAGCAGACGATCCGCGATCTGCACGCCGCCGGAATCAACCGCACCGTCATGCTCACGGGCGACCGCGAGAAAGTGGCAGCCGCCGTGGCCAAGCAGCTGGGCCTCGACGAGTTCCACGCGCAGCTGCTGCCGGGCGACAAGGTCGAGCGTGTTGAAGCGCTGCTCGCGGCCGAAAGCGGCAAGGGCAAGCTCGCCTTTGTCGGCGACGGCATCAACGATGCGCCCGTTCTCACCCGTGCCGATGTGGGCATTGCCATGGGCGCCATGGGCTCCGATGCTGCGATTGAGGCCGCCGACGTGGTGCTCATGGATGACAAGCCGTCCAACATCTCCCGCGCGATCCGCGTGGCGCGCAAGACCATGACGATTGTCTGGCAGAATATCATCTTCGCGCTGGGGATTAAGCTGCTGATTTTGGTGCTTGCGGCGCTGGGCATCGCCAATATGTGGCTTGCCGTCTTTGGCGACGTGGGCGTGGCAATCATCGCCATCCTGAACGCCATGCGCGCGATGGGTGTCAAGAACCTGTAGCTTGTACTCGAACGGTCCCGGCAGGGATGTCCCCTCCAAAACGTCCTCAGCAAATGTGGCCCCGTTGTCCTGCTCCTACGGAGTTATGGACAACGGGGCCACTTGCCTGCGGGATGTTTTGGAGGGGACATCCCTGCCGGGACCTGCGGCAACATCGCTGATGGTTCCTGGGCATCGCTTGCTGGCGGGGTTCTTTGTCTGAGTTGGACTTAGTTGATGGGACTACTGGTCCCGGTCGCTGTCCCGGCCCAGCATCGATCTTAGCTTCTCGAAGCTTTCCTCGCTCAGGCAATGCTCCATGTGGCAGCCCTCCTGCGCGGCAACTTCGGCCGAAACGCCCGCATCCTCGAGCAGCTGCACAAAAAAGCAGTGGCGCTCCCACATTTGGCGGGCGACCTCTAGCCCGCGCTCTGTCAGATGCACGTCGCGTTTGCCCATTTCGACATAGCCGTTGTTCTCCAGCGTCGCCATGGCTTTGGACACGCTCGCCTTGGTCACGCCGAGGTATTCTGCAACGTCAATCGAGCGCACGATGCCCTGGCGTTGCGACAGAACGTAGATCGATTCGAGGTAGTCTTCTCCGGATTCACGTAGGGCCATGGGCCGCCTTTCGCGATGATTGCTAGTTAGCCTTTGGATACTTTCCTTGGCTTACTTTACCGCAAAAGTTGCCTATGTCTTACTGCATTGACCAAAAAGTTAGCCGTGTTTCACAAAACGCGCGGGTGAGGCACGACACCCCGGCGCGTGGCGCACGGCGCGCAAGGAGTGTCCCCAGCTGCCGGCCGAAAAGGAACGTCCCCAAGTGCCGGGTGCTAGATCAGTCCAAAGTGCTTGGCGGCGTTGTAGATGCCGTCGTCGTCTACGGCGGTCGTTACGTAGGTCGCGGCGGCCTTGACGGTCTCCTGCGCGTTGCCCATGGCCACGCTCGTGCCCACGGCCGAGAACATCGACAGGTCGTTCTCACCATCGCCAAAGGCAATCGCCTCGCTCGCGTCGATACCCAGGCGCTCGAGCGTCGCCGCCACGCCCAGGTCCTTGCCGCCGTCGGCCGGAATAATGTCGCAAAACAGATCGCACCAGCGCGTGGTTGTCGAATGCGACAGGGCCTCATTCACAATGCCCTGGTCAGCCGGGTCCACAAAGGCGCAGAACTGGTAGACCGGCGCATCGAAAGCATGCTCAAACGGCTCTTCGTGGTAGGAAATACCCGCATTATCGGCAGCAGCCACCACGCGCTCGGACAGGCGGTTCACAAACGAATTCTCGCCCTGCATGCACAGCGAGTCGTAACGCCCCTGAGCCACCTGGTCCACGATCACCGCAACATCGTCCGGATCGATCGGGCAGCTGCGGTAAACACCACTGGCATCAAAGCAATGCTGACCCGAAAGCGTAATGTACGCATCCCAGCCAAGGTCGAACAGCCAGTCCGGCATCTGGTAGGTCGGACGGCCCGTAGCGATCACGCACGCAATCCCCTGCTCGTGAAAGCTGTCGAGCACCTGCTGCGCCGACGCCGGAATCCGGTGGGTCTTAAAGCTCAGCAGCGTACCGTCGATATCGAAAAACGCGGCCTTGATCATCCTCGTCTACTCCTCGCCCTCGAGCTTTTCGCTCGCCTCGAGCCACGCCATCTCCAGCTCGTCCATGGCGGCGTGGGCCTCGTCGATCTTTGCCTGCTGCTCGCCCAGCGCCGTGTAGTTGGTGGGATCGACCTGGGCCATGGCGGCCTCGGCCTCCTCCACGCGAGCGCGCTGCGTCTCCATCTTGCGCTCGAGCGAACTCACCTCGCGGCGAAGCTTCTGGCGTTCGGCGTTGGAAAGGCCATTGGGCTGCCCGCTCGTCTTGGGCTTTTCGGCCGCAACCGCTGCAGCGCCGGTGTCGAACGTGCCGGTCTTGGCGCTCGGCGCGCCCACGGGCTCGCCCTCGGCGGTGGCGTTGCACAGGCGCAGGTACTGATCCACGCCGCCGGGCATATGCGTCAGGTGGCCGTCGAGCAGCGCCCACTGCTGGTCGGTCACGCGCTCCATGAGGAAACGGTCGTGCGTCACTAGGATCAGCGTGCCAGGCCAGCCGTCGAGCAGATCCTCGACAATCGCCAGCATGTCGGTATCGAGGTCGTTGCCGGGCTCGTCCAGGATGAGCACGTTGGGCTCGTCCAGGATTGTCAGCAGCAGCGACAGGCGACGGCGCTGGCCGCCCGAAAGATCGCCGATGCGGCTCCAGAGCTGCTGCGTCGTAAAGCCCAGACGCTCGCAGAGCTTCTCGGGCGAAGTCTCCTTGCCGTCGATGACGTAGTACTTCTTATAGTTGCTGAGCACCTCGCGGATCGTGTCGCCCATGTAGGGCTCGAGCTCTTCGAGCTGCTGCGACAGCACGCCAAAGCGCACCGTCTGGCCAATCTTCACGCGACCGCGCAGGGGCGCGATCTTGCCCTGGATCACGTCGAGCAGCGTCGACTTGCCGGCGCCGTTCTCGCCCAAAAGACCATAGCGGTCGCCCGCGCCGATGAGCCAGGTCACATCGGTGAGCACCTGTTTGGACGTGCCATCGGCATCCGCATAGCCGGCGTCCACGTCGACCACATCGATAACCTGCTTGCCCAGGCGGCTCACGGCCAGGCGCTTGAGCTCCAGCTCGTCACGCACGGGCGGCACGTCGGCGATCAGCTCGCGAGCGGCATCCACGCGAAACTTGGGCTTGGTGGAACGGGCCTGGGCGCCGCGGCTCAGCCACGCGAGCTCCTTGCGCGCCATGTTGCGGCGGCGCTCCTCGGTGACGGCGGCCATGCGGTCGCGCTCCACGCGCTGCAGGATGTATGCCGAGTAGCCGCCCTCGAAGGGATCGACCTGGCCGTCGTGGACCTCCCACATGCTGGTGCAGACCTCGTCCAAGAACCAGCGATCGTGCGTGACCACGAGCATCGCGCCCTGACCGCGCTGCCAGCGGGCCTTTAAGTGACGCGCAAGCCAGTTGATGGTACGCATGTCCAGGTGGTTGGTGGGCTCGTCGAGCATGAGCACGTCGTAGTCGCCGATCAGCAGGCGCGCGAGGTCCACGCGACGGCGCTGGCCGCCCGAAAGCTCGCCCACTGTGCCTTCCCAGGGCACATCGCTGATGAGGCCGGCCAGAATCTGGCGCGTACGCGGACTCGACGCCCACTCATACTCGGGCGCGTCGCCCACGACGGCATGATGCACGGTGTCGGTATCGACCAGGTTGTCCTTTTGGCCGAGCAGACCGATCGTCGTGCCGCGGCGGTGCGTCACGCGGCCGTCGTCGGGTTCCAGCGTGCCGGCGAGTACACTCAGCAGCGTCGACTTGCCGTCGCCGTTTTTACCGACGATACCAATGCGGTCGCCCTCGCCCACGCCGAGCGTCACGCTATCGAAAATATGCTTGGTGGGAAACTCTAGGCTGATGGAATCGCATCCCAAAAGAATCGCCATATGCCCTGCTCCTTCGTAGAAATTCAACGTTGTCCATGATAGCAGCGAGCCCCACCCCAAACCACCACGAAGGTGCCTGTCCCCTTTGTGGTGGTCGTTTCGGTCGCAGAGCAAAAAGGCGGGCCATCTCGCAAAAGAGATGACCCGCCTCTCCAATCAGTCCCACGACAACCGTGGCCGCCGCGGGCCTCAAGCATGTCCCGGACTAGGAGAACATACCGGTGAGGTAATCATTCAGCCGCTTATCCTTGGGCCGTTGGAAAATCTCGTCGGTCTCGTCGTACTCGACCATATCGCCCATGTAGAAGAACGCCGTGCGGTTGGACACGCGCGACGCCTGCTCCATGTTGTGCGTCACGATGACGATGGCACGGTCGGCAACGATCGACGACATCAGGTCCTCGATCGCCAACGTCGAGATGGGGTCGAGCGCCGAGCAGGGCTCGTCGAACAGGATCACGTCGGGGTTGAGCGCCAGCGTGCGCGCAATGCACAGACGCTGCTGCTGACCGCCCGAAAGCGCGTAGGCGCTCTTGTCGAGCTTGTCTTTGACCTCGTCCCACAGCGCGGCACCGCGCAGACTTTCCTCGACCATGCGGTCGAGCTCGTCACGGTCGGTGATGCCGTGGCGCTTGGGCGCAAAGGTGATGTTGTCGCGAATGGACTTGCGGAACGGATTGGGCTGCTGAAACACCATGCCAATAGACCGACGCAGCTCGTAGGTGTTCTCGGTCTTGGTGTTCACGTTGCGCCCGCGGTAGTTGATCTCACCCTCCACGCGGCAACCGCGAATCTCGCGATTCATTAGGTTGAGGCTACGCAAAAAGGTCGACTTGCCACAGCCCGAAGGCCCGATGAGCGCCGTGATCTCACCCTTGTGGAAGTCGAGCGACGTATTGTGCAGCGCATGGTGGTCGCCATAGTACACATTGACGTCCTTGGTGGAGACCACGACCTCGTCGCTCACGGCCTTGCCGCTCACGCGAACACGTTTCTCGCTCTCCCCCACGCTCGACAAAAAGTCCTGGGTGTCGGACGATGCCGCCTCGGTTGCGGGCGTCGCATTCATCTCGCTCATTCGGCCGTCATCCTCCTTGCCAGTTGCTTGCCTACGATACGGGCGACTACGTTAAACAGCAGCACGCAAATCATCAGCAGTGCCGCGGTGCCCCAGACGATCTGCTGGGCCTCGGGGCTGCCCTCGCCATAGATCTTGTAGATGTGCACGGCCAGCGACTCGCCGGGACGGAACACGTTCCAGGCGCAGGTGGGGCTCGACAGGTTAAAGCTCAAGAAGTTCAGGCGAACCGGCGAGCTCATGCCCGAGGTAAAGAGCAGCGCCGCGGCCTCGCCAAACACGCGGCCGGCCGAAAGCACGATGCCGGTCACGATGGCGGGCATGGCCTCGGGAATCAGGATGTGCAGTGTGGCCTCCCAGCGAGTGAGGCCCATGGCCAGGCACGCATCGCGCTGGGCCTGCGGCACGTCCTCGAGCGCCTGCTGAATCACGCGCACCAGGATGGGGATGTTGAACATGGTGAGCGCGACGGCGCCGGAGATGATGGAGTACTTCCAGCCCAGCTGCACCGAGAACACCAGAAAGCCGAACATGCCTACGACAATGGAGGGCAGCGAGGACAGCGTCTCGATGGCGGTGGAGGCGATGTCGCGGATGGGGCCGTCCGGCGCGTACTCGACCAGGAAGACCGCGCCGCCCAGGCTGATGGGCACCGAGATACCTAAGGTGATCAGCAGTAGGTAGAACGAGTCGAACAGCTGGTAGAGCACGCCGCCCTGCGTTCCGTTGGCGCGTGCGGGCTGCGTGAGAAATCCCGGCTGGAACAGCGTCGAGATGCCCTCGAACAGAATATAGGCCACCATGGAGACGACGATGAGCATGACGATGGCGACGATTGCCGTCAGCACGCCCGTGGCGATGCGGTCCTGCTTTTGGACACGCCCGAGTCTCGCCTCGTCGATAAGGATGCGCGTGCTAGCCACGAGCCTTCGCCCCCTTGCGGCCGATGAGATGGATGATCAGGATAAAGATGAGACTCATGCCCATCAGCAGCAGGCCGAGCGCCCACAAGACGTCGTCCTGGGCCGAACCCTCGGCATAGACCGCCATGGACGTGGTAAGCGTGGTGGTGATGGTGGACGCAGGCGACAGCAGCGACGTCGGCATGGCCTCGATGCCGCCGATAACCATGCGCACGGCGAGCGTCTCGCCAAAGGCGCGGGTCATGCCAAGGATGACTGCGGTCATGAGCGATGGCATAGCGCTCTTGAGCACCACGTGCCAGATGGTCTGCCAGCGGGTGTAGCCCAGCGCGAGCGAGCCCTGACGGTAGCTATCGGGCACGGCGCGCAGGCCGTCGACCGAAAGCGTAGTCATCGTCGGCAGAATCATGACGGCCAGTACGATGGCGCCGGGCAAGATGCCCAGACCCGTGCTCACGTGGAAAACGCTCTTCATGAGGCCAACGACCACGTGAAAGCCGATCAGGCCAAAGACGACCGAGGGAATGCCGGTCAAAAGCTCAATAAGCGGCTGAAAGACCTTGGAGCCAAACTTAGGGCTAATCTCGACCGCAAAGATGGCAGAGCCGATGGCGATGGGCAGCGCGATGAGCGTGGAGAGCACCATGACCGCAAACGAGGTGATGATCAGAGGCAGGGCGCCGGTATAGGGCAGGCCGTTTTCGGCCGTGTTGGCCAGGTCCCACTTGGTGCCGGTGAAGAACTCGACGACCGAAACGCCGTCCTTAACAAATGCCGAGAGGCCCTTTTGGGCGACCATAAAGATGAGCGCGGCAACGACAAGCGTCACGAGCGCTACGCACGCGCCCGTGACGCCCAGGCCTACGTTCTCAAGGTCGCGCTTTGGCAGCTGTTTTGCCATTGCAAACCTTTCCGGGGCGATTACTTATTTAGCGGAGACCTTGCCGCTGGCGTCCTTGACGACCTTCATGGCAGAGACGGGAATGAAGCCCTGCTCCTCGACGAGCTTGCCCTGGACGTCGTCGGAAAGCATGAACTCCAGGAAGGCCTTGGTGGCCTCGTCGGCGTCCTTCGCGCAGTACATGTGCTCGGTAGCCCAAATCTTAAAGGAATCGTCGGTGACGTTTGCGCTCTTGGGCTCCACGCCCTCGACCTTGATGGCATTGAACTTGGGGTCATCGAAGTGCGAGAAGTCCAGGTAAGAGATGGCGTTGTCGGTGCTGCCCATCTGAGTCTGGACGTCACCGGACTTGTCGAGCTCGGCGTCGCCCTTAAAGTCGACGGCCTCGTCGCCAAAGACGGCAGCCTCGAAGGTGGCGCGGGTACCGGAGCCTGCCTTGCGGTTGAGGACGACGATGGTAGCGTCGTCGCCGCCGACCTCCTTCCAGTTGGTGATCTGGCCGGAGAAGATGCCCTTGAGCTGCTCGAGGGACAGGTCATCGACCTTGACGTTCTTGGAGACGACGGGGCCCATGCCCACGACGGCGACCTCGTGGTCGACGAGGTTCTTGACCTGATCGGCCTCGAGCTTGGTCTCGGCGAAGACGTCGGAGTTACCGATTGTGACGGTGCCGGCGGCGACAGCGGTCAGGCCCTTGCCCGAACCGTTGCCCGAGCCGGAGATGGAGACGTCCGGGTTGGCGTCCATGAACTTCTCGGCAGCAGCCTCGACGAGAGCCTGGAACGAGGAGGCGCCGTCGTAGGTCACCTCGCCGGAGACGGACTCGGCAGCGGCAGCGGCACTGCCCTTGTCGGCGGCGTCGGATGCGCCTGCGCCGCCGCAACCAACGAGACCGAGTCCGACGATGCTGGCAAGGCCACCAGCGAGGCCGAGGAACTGACGACGAGAATAAGCCTGATCGAGCATGATCTTCCTTTCATACATGCAACTCGCGGGCACCCTGCCCGCTTTGCTGTTTGGAAAGATACGACCTCGATCAGGCGACAGCCGCGCCAGCTGCGGTTTCTTACGGGCATCTGATAGACCCTTACCGCAAGCGCGGCCCAGCCTTTACAAACGAATAACAATCCCGCCGACAAGCATGACCCGCCTTTTACACCAATAAAAACAAAGTTGCGGTGAAATAGTTCCTGCTTGGCCATCAAATGGCCCATTCTAGGAACTATTCCACCGCAACTTAGATTGGGAAACCGCGAAACCTTAAAGCTCCAGCTCATTCAAGCGCAGGATTGCCACGATATAGATCTTGAGCGCCTGCTTGAGCTGTTCCTCGTTGGCGCACTCGTTGGGGCCGTGCATCTGGCCGCCCCATGCGGGCAGCTCCAGGCCGGTCTCCTCGGGGCCAAACGAGACGGCGCGGGCAAAGTTGCGTGCGTACGTGCCACCGCCCATGGCGAAGGGTTCGGCATGCTTACCCGTAAACTCGTTATAGGTGTCAATCAGCGCCTTCACGGCCGGGTCGTCGGCAGAGACCGAGAACGGCACCTTTGCGCGATCCACGCGATACGTCACGCCAAAGCGGCCCACAAGTGGCTCGAGCTGCTCGCGGATGGTATCGGCGCTCGTGCTGTCGGGGAAACGCACGTCAATGACCTGCTCAATGTGGCCATCCACCACGCGGATGACGCCGGGGTTGCACGTGAGCGGGCCAAACGCCGTGTTCGTCGCATCGATTCCCAGGCCACGACCATAGGCATCCGCGTGCACAAAGGCCAAGAACTTAACGAACTCGTGCTCGGCAGGCGTCAGCAGGCGCTCGTCGCGCGCACCAAACGCATCCTCGGCCTCGCGCAGATACGCCACGATCAGGCCGACGGCATTGACCGTTCCCTCGGGCATCGAGGCATGACCGCCAATGCCGTGGGCGAAAATCTGCGCATGCCCGTTATCGAGCGCCGTGATCTCCAGGCGGTCGGCGTTCTCAACGGGCGCCGGCAGCTCATCGACGGCAATCGCAAGCTCGCAGATAGACTGCGACGGAATGGCGTTGCTCGCCTCGGCACCGCTCCAGGACACAATGCGCCCGCCGTCGATCTTGGAGCTCACAAACGTCGCCCCAAACTGGCCCTTCTCGGCATTGCAGACCGGGAACTCGGCATCGGGCGTAAACAGAAAGTCGGGGTTCGCGTGGTTCTCCAGATAATGGTGAACGTCGGACATGCCCACTTCCTCATCGCAGCCCAGCAGCGCGCGGAAGGTGTAGCGCGGGGTAATACCGTGCTTGAGCAGATAGGCGCCGGCGTAGAGCGACAGCACGGCAGGACCCTTGTCGTCGATAACGCCGCGGCCGAGCAGCCAGCCCTCGCGACGCTCCATCGCAAACGGGTCGGTGTTCCAGCCGGGGCCGGCGGGCACCACGTCCACATGGCAAATGGTCGCGAGCTGCTTGTCACCGCGGCCCGGGATATCGGCAATGCCCACATAGCCCTCGTCGTCGCTCGTCTGGTAGCCGAGCTTTTGCGCAATGCCGAGCGCGCAATCGAGCGCGTCACGGACCGGGCGGCCAAACGGCGCGCTGGGCTCTGCATCGGCAGAAACTGCCACGGACGGATAACTCACCAGCTGCTTGATATCGGCGACGACATCTTCCCAGACCTCATCGACATACTCAGCGACGCTCTGCTCCACCTGATTCATGGACGACCTCCTTACCAATGAGCGGCAGCGTGCCCGCCCCTCACATCACATACTTATATAGCGAAAAGTTTAGCAAGCTCGGCCACCGAGTGCACCACCGCATCGGCACCCGCGGCCTCGTGCTCCCCCGGCGCCGCCGCGCCCGAATAGATGCCGATACACGGCACACCCATCGCGTGCGCGCCCTCCACATCGTTAAAGCGGTCGCCGATCATCACGGCCTCGTCGGCCGTCCCACCGAGCGCCGCCAGCGCATCGCGGACCGAATCTGCCTTGGTCTCGCGCCCCTGCGGCGAATTCATGCCAACCACGGCTTCGAACTGGCAAAGCCCCAGCTCACGCACCATATCGATGCACTTTGCCTCCATGCGCGACGTCGCCACGGCCATACGCTTGCCCTGGGCGGCCAACCCATCCAGCAGCTCGGGAATCCCATCGAACACGGGGTACTCCCCCGGTCCCAGCTCATCAAAAAAGGCGCGGTACTCATCGGCCACCACAAGCGACTCCTCGCGGGAGAAGCCATAAAAGTCGTGGAAGCTCTTCCACAGGGGCGGCCCGATCATACGGCGCAGGTCACCCATCTGCGCCTCAGAAAATCCGCGGGCAGCCAGCGTCTTGCGCGTCGAGGTCATCACCGCCCGACCCGTATCGGCCACCGTGCCGTCAAAATCGAACAGCACAATCGGCCGCCTGCATATCTCCAGTGCCTCCATCGGCATCCCTCTTCCCCAGTTGATGATTTCCACACCACCACTTCAAACTGTTGACTATTCAACAATTGAACCTAGCAATGTAGAGCAACTCCACTATACTTGTCGCACTTTGCTCTCAGAAGGCGGCGCGCAAACGCCCCAACGAAAGGTGCAATTATGTCTTTTGCCATCATAACCGACTCCACGTCGGACATCTCCCCCGCCCGCGCCCAAGAGCTCGGCATTTACGTGATTCCGCTGCATGTGATTATCGAGGGCGAGGACCTGCTCGACCAGGTGCAAATTACCGCCGAGGAGTACGTCGCCCGCATGGCCGGCTCCGAGCAGCTGCCGCACACCTCGCAGCCGAGCGCCGGCGAGTTCAAGGCGCTCTTTGACCGCGTGCTCGCCGACGGCCACGACAGCGCCATCTTTATCTCGCTGTGCAGCGAGTGGTCCGCCTGCTATGCCAACGCCAACCTGGTGGCCGAGACCCACGAGCTCGACGTGCGCTGCATCGATTCGCGCACCGGTTCGGGTGCCGAGGGCCTGCTCGTGGAGTACGCGCTGGCCATGCGCGAGGACGGCCGCAGCCTGGACGAGACCGAGGCGCAGGTCCGCGCGACGCTGCCCGACGCCCATCTGCTGCTGATTCCCCGCACGCTCGAGAACCTCGTTAAGAACGGCCGTGCGCCCAAGCTCGCCGGCCAGCTCACGCAGATGCTCAACATTCGCCTGGCCGTTTCGCCGGAGTGGAAATCGGGCGAGATCAAGGCCATCAAGAAGGGCCGCGGTGCCAAGCGCATCGTCGCCAACACCATGGCTGACTGCCTCGAGTTTTTGACCGAGCACCCAGGCTCAAACGTTCGCGTGCTCACGACCGGCGCCGCCGAGGAGCAAGAGCTCGTCAACCAAGCGCTAGCAGGCCAGGACTACGTGGACGCCGGCACCGGCCCCATCGGCTGCACCATCGCCACCCACGTAGGCGTCGACGCCATCGCCATCAGTTACTGCCCCCGCTACCAACCTGCCAATTAGGGCCACCCATACCACTTGCGGTGAAATAGGGACTGTTTTTGGCTTATCAGCCGCAAATCAATCCCTATTCCACCGCAACTTTTTTGCCGCGCCATCCACATACAAGATATTGCTGGCGATCGGCGCGTTCCCAGCTGTTTGGGAAGCTTTGATTGGCCCCGACGATACCCAGTGGGCAAAAAATGGCAAATATGAGTACTGTTACCAAATTAGTAACAGCAAAATTTATCTGAAATTGCCCGCTTTCACCGATTTCAAACTCCATAAAGCCCCGTAACGTCGTGGTAAGGGACTGAGAAATATCTAATCTCAGCCAATTGGTCTTAAATGCTTTCCAAATGATATGGTACTAGCCAGGCAACAGTACTCATATTTGCCATTTTTTGCCCACCAGGTCCGAATGAAGCCCGCTCTTTGCGCCTCCGGCCACACACATGACCGGAAATCCTGGTTATCAAGGGCCGTCGCGCGCTTTGGCATCGACCGAAAGCCGTTCGCGGAATAATCCCTCGCCATTAGCAAACTTGAATCGAAATTACATACCCCAGAAAGTAGCAATGCCGTACCCTCGTCTCAGCAACTCCAATACAAGAACGGCATTCAAATGGGCAACATCATGCATCAATACGCCCTCTTTGGGACCATGCAATTCACATTCGATAAGACGATCGCACATACTTCGGACACACGCCGACAAATCGTCATTTGCAACAACGGTTCAGATGTACGCTACGCAACACTCGAAGAATGGGAAGAAGCTGGCGCTCTGTTCGATGAACGAGCGCAAATCGAGGGCATCGTCACCAGCGCGAGCCCAGCACGCGACAAACTCGAGCTCTTTCGCAGCCTCTTTACCGGGCGCAAAGATGTTTACGCTCACGGATATCGCAGGAAAGACGGGGGCATCGGCTATACACCCGCTTGCGCAAATGAGTGGAAAGCGGGCATTTGCCCCAAAGCAGCCCAACAAAGAGTCAGATGCGCAGAGTGCACAAATCGCGTCTTCCCCGAATTAAGCGATGCCGCAATCATTGCTCACTTTAAAGGCAACGATGACCGGTTCCGCGATGTCCTCGGGCAATATGTTCTCGACAGGGACTGCAACACGAAAGTTTTCGTCATCGATTTTGACAAAGCAGACTGGAAAGAGGCAACAAATACCGTACGGCTTGTTGCAAAACGACGGAACATTAACGCCGCCGTCGAGCGCTCAAGGTCAGGCAACGGCGCACACATCTGGTTTTTCTTTCTCGAGCCAATCAGCGCAAAGGCTGCCAGAGAGTTTGGAAGTTGCCTCATAACCGAAGCTGCGGCGCTCAATAAAACAATCACGTTCGAGGCCTTTGATCGAATGCTACCCGCTCAGGCCACTATCCCCGATGGAGGCTTTGGAAACCTTATCGCACTTCCCTTTCAAGGCAAGGCGCAACGTGAAGGAAACAGCGTATTTGTAGACGAACAATTCGAGCCCTTTCCCGACCAATGGCTTTATCTGTCGCAAGTCCAGCTGGTTCCGCACTCGACAGTGCAAAATCTGATCGAGACCATTGGGGGCAACCCACACGGGCTAGCAACAGCTACGGTGGCAAACAAGGCCAAACGATATGTCCAAAAGCCACGAAAGCGGCTACCACTCACATCGCGAGACTTTCCCCCATCGCTGCCCGTCACACAAGCCGATATGCTGTACATCCCTGAGAAGTCTCTGAGTCCAGCGGCTCAAATGGAAATCCGCGGCCTCGCAACATTCGCTAACCCGGAATTCTATCGCGCGCAGTCCATGCATCAATCAGTATTCGGCAAACCGCGGCTCATAGACCTTAGCGAACTGAGAGATGGTTATGTCGCGATTCCCCGAGGCTGCAAAACTCAGCTTGAGCAGCTGCTCCAAGAAACCGGTGTTGCTGCCCACTATTCAGACGAACGCAAATCCGACAATCAAATTGTGATGACATTTAAAGGCGTCCTTCGCCCTGAACAGCAAATCGCCGCTGACCAGATGCTCTCGTTCGAAGACGGAATCATGTCCGCGCCGACGGGCTTCGGTAAAACCGTCATCGGAGCTTATCTAATCGCCTCCATTGGCCTTCCAACGCTCGTCATCGTTCCCAAGACCGCACTCATAACCCAATGGAAATCCCAGCTTGAGCGATTTATCGACATTACGGACAACAGAGAACCCGTCCGAACCCCAAAAGGACGAATCAGCAAAAGGCAGCCTCCGGTCATCGGACAAATAGGAGGAGGCAAAACCGCCGTAAGCGGCCTCGTCGACGTCGCTTCGTTCCAGTCGCTATCTGGCAAAGACCACCAAACCGGAGAGCCGATAGTTAAGGACCTTGTTCGTAATTACAGCCTCATTATCTGCGACGAATGTCACCACGCCGCCGCGCCACAGCTCGAGCTTGTTCTCAAGTCTGCCCCGGCAAAATACGTATACGGTCTTTCCGCAACGCCCGAGCGCTCCGACGGCCTTACGCGGGCGCTCTCCATGCTTTGCGGCCCGCTTCGCTATGTCATCGATCCAAAAACGCAAGCGATTCAGCAGGGCATCCAGCGCATCGTACGGCCTCGTTTTACCGGAATTCGACTACCCGCCTACGAGCCAGGCGCAAGCTTCAATCAGATTCTCGACCTTCTGTGCGCGCATGCAGCTAGAAACGAATTGATTGTCAACGACGCTCTTGAAGCCGCGTCAAACGGTCGGCATCCGCTCGTGCTGTCTAAAAGGAAAAAGCATGCTGAGGAGCTTTGCAGGCTCCTTCGCGACCATGAACACGAGCCAATCCTCCTTACCGGAGAAATTGATGCTAAAGAGAGGAAAGCGATACTGAGCAAGCTTCCTGGCTTTGAGCACGAGCGCAGAATCATCGTCGCCACCGAAAGCCTTCTGAGCGAGGGCTTCGATCTGTCCTACCTTGACACTCTACTCATTGCCACGCCGATATCGTGGGACGGCAGTATCACGCAGCAGGCGGGCAGGCTCCATAGAAGCCACGAGGGCAAGCGGCGGGTTGAGATATTCGACTACGTTGACTTATCGATACCCATGCTCGCCCGCATGTACCAGAAGAGACTCAAGACCTACGCCAAGCTGGGGTACGAGGTTTATGCAGCGGAAGACGCAAGCCAAGCCGAGGCAAACATCCTAATTGACCCTTCGCATTTCCTTGAGACCCTAAACAAAGATATCGTCAATGCCACGAAGAACGTTTTCATAGCCGCACCCTATGCATCTTCCGCATGCTTTACGAAACTCAAGGATTCGCTCACCAGCTCCATGGCTCGAGGAATTAGCATTGAGATCATCATTGCCTCTAATCCACGTGATGACATCAAGGCGGTCTTTGCCGAAATGGGCATCGACTATTCCGTCAAAACTGAAGGGCGTTTGCGCGCGGCAGTGATTGACGAGGAAACCGTCTGGTACGGAACCATTCCATTACTGGCTTTTCCAAAGAAAGAGGATTGCAGCATTTGTTTCAAAAGCAGCGAAGTCGCAGCCGAGCTTTTGGACGAAATCCAGCGAAGAAGAGAACCGAAAGCTGTAGCAACAGGCGGGACGCCCCCATCACTTGCGGTGAAATAGGGACTGTTTTTGGCTTATCAGCCGCAAATCAATCCCTATTCCACCGCAACCTAGAAGCGAGCGACTAGCCCAGTGGGCCCTGAAATAACTCTTGATGCGAACCCATTCTTACCAGTCGGATCACTGGATTAGTTTTGTGTGGCAGGTAGAGAACGACAACGTCGACCAGGCCGTCGGATAGATGGAAATCGATGTGACCGTTGTAGTTGCCGCCCGGGTTGGAGAGCTCGTGGGCACCATACTCTGCCGGAAGCGAGCCATGTGCCGCAAGCTCGGCGACAGCTGCCTTAAACTCGGTTTTTAGCTGCGGATAGCTGCACATCGTTCGCTTATAGTCGGTCTTAAACTGAGCCTCGACCTTAATCTCAAACATCGCCTAGCCCTCATCGAGGAACGACATCAGCTCATCAACGTTATCGAATGACGGGCTGTCGTCCGGCAAAATTCCCAGCTCATGAGCCTCGGCGATCACCATGGCGCGCCTCGTCGCCTCGTTGGGTGCCTCAGGTCGACCCACAATCTCAAACGGAATCTTCCGCTGATTTACAAGCTGCCGAACAGCAAGGTTGAGATAGGAATTAAGGCTCAAGCCAACCGAATCCAAAAACTCAGTCGCCTGTTCCTTGAGCCCCTCCTCGATGCGGACCGTCGTGGGCTTAACCGTTGCAGTAGACATACGCGACCTCCTCGACTCGTCTTTTGCATCAGTATACCCAATAAAAATGGCAAACTGATGTTAGATAGCATCAGATTGCCATGCATATTCATGTCGCGGCGGCACGATCGCTTCACATCAACCCGCTGAGCGCGACGTCGACGGCTTCGTTGAGGTCATCGGTGATGTGCACGAGCTCGGGATCGAGCGGGCTGATCATACCGGCGTCCATCACCGGGCCGTTGAGCCAGTCGAACAGGCCCTGCCAGTACTCGCCGCCCACCAGCGCGAGCGGCATGCGTTTGACTTTGTGCGTCTGTACCAGCGTAAGCACCTCGAACATCTCGTCGAGTGTACCGAAGCCGCCGGGAAACACGATGGCGCCCGAGCTGTATTTGACGAACATGGTCTTGCGCACAAAGAAGTAGCGGAAGTCCATGCCGAGGTTCACGTATTTGTTGAGCCCCTGCTCGTGCGGCAGCTCGATCCCTAAGCCAACCGACTTGCCGTTGACGCTCGCCGCTCCCCTGTTGGCCGCCTCCATGATGCCGGGGCCGCCGCCGGTGATAACCGCCACGCCGCGCTGGGCGATCTTGCGACCGACGGTACGCGCCGCCTTGTAGACCGGGTCCGTCTTGGGCGTGCGAGCGCTGCCGAAGATGGTTACCGCGGGACCGAGCTCGGCCAGCGCGCCAAAACCATCGACGAACTCGGCCTGAATACGCAGCACGCGCCATGGATCGGCATGCAGCCAATCGGTCGACTCCTCGGGCGCCAGCAGGTTGGCGTAGGTATTGTCCTTAGGAATCATGGGGCCGCGCATGACCACGGGACCGCGGCGGTACGTCTCGTCGTAGGCGGGCTCGCCCTCGACGCTCTCATTCTTCATCATGGGTACTCCTATCGAGAAAAAGAAAAACGGGCGGGGTCGACGCCATGCGCCAAACACCCGCCCGAACATCAACCATTCGATATGGTACCCACGAAGCATCAAGTGCTTGCAAGCTATCGGTCAGCGGTCATGCAGCCGACGCCAGCGAATATAACGCCCGTGCCGGCAACGTACACCCCGCAAGCTTGCCCGCATTAGTAATCCACCGCCGCCGGGCTGTTCATCCAGTCGCTTACAAACGCGCCGTAACGGCCCTCGATAATGGCCTGTCGGGCACGCTGCATAAGATTGAGCAGGTAGTAGATGTTGTGCATTGACAGCAGAATGCCGCCGAGCATCTCCTTCTGCGTGACCATGTGGCGGATGAGCGCGCGGCTGTAACCGCCCGTGCACACCGGGCAGGTGCAAGTGGGATCGATGGGGCCGTCATCGTGCGCAAAGCGCGCGTTGCGGAAGTTGAGGCGACCCTCGCTGGAGAACGCCGTGCCCATACGGCCGGTACGCGTCGGCAGCACGCAGTCAAACATGTCGATGCCCACGCCCACGCCGCGCACGAGCGTAGTCGGGTTGCCGACGCCCATCAGGTAGCGCGGCTTGTGCTTAGGCATGTACTCGGAAGCCAGCGGCGCCAGCGTCTCGAACATAGTCTCGTGGTCCTCGCCCACCGAGTAGCCGCCGATGCCGTAGCCGGGGAAGTCACCGCACTCCTCCAGGTGGCGCAGCGAGCGCAGGCGCAGGTCCAGATGCATGCCACCCTGGACAATACCAAAGAGTGCCTGGTCATCGCGGGTGTGCGCCTTATAGCAACGCTCTGCCCACATACTCGACAGCTCCACGGCGCGCTCGACATACTGGCGCGTGGCGGGATAGCCGGGGCACTGGTCGAGCTGCATGCAGATGTCGGAGCCGAGCTTCATGGCGATTTCCATGTTGTCCTCGGGCGTCCAGAACACATGGCGGCCGTCGTAATCGTTGACGATAAAGCGCACGCCCTCGTCGGTGAGCTTAACGGCGTCGTTGTGGCTGAACACCTGGAAGCCGCCCGAGTCGGTGAGGATGGGGCCGTGCCAGTTCATAAACTTGTGCAGTCCGCCCAGCTCGGCGATGGTGTCCTCGCCGGGACGCATGGACAGGTGGTACGTGTTGGCGAGCACGATCTGTGCACCGAGCTGTTTGACGGTCTCGGTGGGAATGCCCTTGACGTTTGCCTTGGTGCCCACGGGCATAAAGATTGGCGTCTCGATGTCGCCGTGCGGGGTGTGCAGCACGCCGGCGCGCGCGTGCGTCGTCGGGTCCTCGGCGATCAGGTCGAATTTAAAGAGGCTCTGGTCCATAAACTGGAACTCCTTGGTTGCGGTTCATACGCAGACCATTATAGGGGCGACCCGCGAACGAGCCGCCCCTATACATCAAACGGGCATGTAGACGGTGCGCGCGGACAGGGTGCGCCATCCCGACTGGCGGGTCGGGCGGCGTCGTGGACCGAGCCGCGCCACGCGGTTGGCGCGCGATTAGCGCTGCGCGCGCAGCTTGACCGCGGCGGCGACCATGTGCTCGAGCGAGGGCCAGACCTCCGCATCGCTGCGGGTCTTGAGGCCGCAGTCGGGGTTGACCCAGAGCTTCTCGGGCGCGACCTTCTGCAGCATCTTGGCCAGCGCGTCGCTGATCTCCTGCTCGGAGGGGATACGCGGCGAGTGGATGTCGTACACGCCCGGGCCCACCTCGGTCTCAAAGTGGTTTTTGGCCAGCGAATCGAGAATCGTGAGCTCGGAGCGCGAGGCCTCAAACGAAATAACGTCGGCGTCCATGGCGTCGATCGCCGGGATGATGTCGGTGAACTCGCTGTAGCACATGTGCGTGTGGATCTGCGTCTGAGGGCGGCAGCCGCTGTGGACCAGGTTGAACGCGGGAATGGCCCAGTCGAGGTACTCGCGCTGCCAGTCGCTGCGGCGCAGCGGCAACTTCTCGCGGAGCGCGGCCTCGTCCACCTGGATCACCTTGATGCCGGCGGCCTCGAGGTCGAGCACCTCGTCGCGGATGGCAAGGGCTATCTGGCGGGTGCTGTCGCGCACGGGGATGTCCTCGCGCGGGAAGCTCCAGTTGAGGATCGTGACGGGGCCGGTGAGCATGCCCTTCATGGGCTTCTTGGTGAGCGACTGCGCATAGCTCGACCACGCGACGGTCATGGGCTCGGGGCGCGAGACGTCACCCCAGATGATCGGCGGCTTGACGCAGCGGGTGCCGTAGGACTGGACCCAGGCGAAGCGCGTGAAGACAAAGCCGTTCAGGCGCTCGCCGAAGTACTCGACCATATCGTTGCGCTCGAACTCGCCGTGAACGAGCACGTCGAGGCCGATCCCCTCCTGGTGACGCACGACCTCGGCGATCTGCTCGCGCAGGAACTCGTCGTACTCGTCCTGCGAGATCTCGCCGTGGCGACGCTTGGCGCGCATGGAGCGGATCTCGCGCGTCTGCGGGAAGGAGCCGATCGTGGTGGTCGGGAATTCGGGCAGGCCGAGCTCCTGCTTTTGGATGGCCTCGCGCTCAGCGCGGGCAGGCAGGCGCGTCTCGGCCTCGGCGGGCACGGCGGCCACGCGGGCACGGACGGCCTCGTCGACGCTGTCGGGACGGGCGCCCATGAGCGCCGCGTTTGTCTGGGCGGCCGGGGCGGATGCGGGGTCTTCGCTGTCGAGGACGGCAGCGAGCTCGTGCAGCTCGCCGAGCTTCTCCTCGGCAAACGCGAAGTGGCGGCGATAGGACTCATCGAGCTGGGTCTCGTGCTCGAGCGTATAGGGCACGTGGAGCAGCGAGCAGGAAGTGGAGAGGACAATCGTCGCCTGCGTGGCCTGGCGCAGCGCGGCGACGGCGTCGATGGTGCGGCCGTAGTGGTTGCGCCAGATGTTCTTGCCGTTCACGAGGCCGGCGAAGAGCATCTTGTTGGCGGGGAAACCGTTTTTGGCGACAAGCTCGGCCGTCTGCACACCCTCGATGAAGTCGAGGCCAATGCCGTCGAAGTCGAGCGCGCACACGTCGGCGTAGCAGTCGCGGATGTCGCCGAAGTACGTCTGCAGTAGAACGCGGGACTCGCCACGGGCGGCAAGGACGAGGGCGTAAAGCTCCTTGAAAAGGGCGATATCCTGGGCCTCGAGGTCGCGGACAAGCCAAGGCTCGTCGAACTGGACCCAGGCGGCACCGGCATCGGCCAAGCGAGAGAGCAGGTCGGCGTAGGCGCGGGCCAGCGGCTCGGCGACGTCGGCGAGCTGGCGGCTGCCGGTGAAGTTCGCAAGGTTGAGCAGCGTGAAGGGGCCGAGCACGACCGGCTTGGTCTCGATGCCCGCGGCCTTGGCCTCGAGGTATTCGTCGAGCGGCTTGGTGCCGACGAGCGCGATGTCCGCAGCGTCATCGATCTCGGGAACGTTGTAGTGGTAGTTGGTATTGAACCACTTTTTCATGGGCAGCGCGTGGACGTCGCCGGCCGACCCTTGGTAGCCGCGGGCCATGGCGAAGTACGTATCGAGAGGCGAAAGCTCGAGCGCGCGGTAGCGCTCCGGCACCAGGCCAAAGAGCGCGGCGGTGTCGAGCGTGGTGTCGTAGAACGAAAAATCATTCGAGGGAATGAGATCGATGCCTGCATCGCGCTGCGTCGTCCAATGGGCAAGGCGCAGGTCACGGGCGGTCTGGTCGAGCTCTTCAGCCGAGAGCTCGTGGCGGAAGTACTTCTCGCAGGCGAACTTGAGCTCGCGCATGCGACCGATACGGGGGAAACCCACAACCGAGGTCTTCATGATGATTGTCCTTTCATGCCTCAGAATAAAAATGGCATCTGGACGCGCGCACATTCGACCAGACGGCTGAGCTATATTTGACCACTAGTCCAGCGCAATCGGAACTACGAAAATACGCTTGTTTGTCATAGATATCTTCTATGACAAATTAGCTGTCCCGGCACCAATTGCCAGCAACAACAACGCCGCAGGTAGAGCCAACGCCAGCGAGCGGTCACCAGAGCGAGCAAGGGGCCTTGAAACAAGATGACACCGCAGGTAGAGCATACGTCAGCGAGCGGGTCGCATTTGAGGCAAGGTGACGTGAAACGAAAGGGCGCTGACCTTCTGGTCGCGCCCTTGAAGTTGAACGTCAGATTGTCCAAATGCGGCCCGCGCGGCGTCGAGCCGTTACGCGGTTTGTAAAACCGCGTAACCCCTACGGGCGCTGGCCCATGCCGCCCTCGAGAGTGACGGTCTCGCCGTTCATGTACTTAAAGTCGGGGCCGCAGAGCTGAACGACCACGCGGCCGATCTCCTTCTCGACGTCGCCGTAGTGGCCCGCCGGCGGCATGTGGACGTTGGCCTTGAACGCCTCGGGGTAGGCATCCTGGAAGTTCTCGAGCGCGGCAGTCCAGGCAAGCGGGCACACGATGTTGACGTTGATGCCGTCGGGGCCCCACTCGTTGGCGGCGACGCGGGTCAGACCGCGGATGCCCTCCTTGGCGGCGGCGTAGCTGCACTGACCATAGTTGCCAAACAGGCCGGCGCCCGAAGCAAAGTTGACCACGGAACCCTTGGTCTCCTTCAGGTGGGGATAGGCCTTCTGCATATACAGATAGGTGGCGTAGAGGCCGGAGTAAATGGCCAGGTTAAACTGGTCCATGGTGTGATCGGCGATGGTCACGCCCGAGGCGCTGGCCTGAGCGTTGTTGACGACGGCGTCGATGCGACCGAACTCCTCAATCGCTTTGTCGATAACGTTCTGCACGACGGCCTCGTTGTCCTGGCCGGCGGAGACATCGGCCTGAACAGGCAGAACCTTGACGCCGTACTCAGCCTCGAGAGACTCCTTGGCAGCCTCGAGCTTGGCAACGTTACGACCGGTGATGACGAGATTCGCGCCCTCCTTGGCAAAGGCGATATCGATGCCGTAGCCGATGGAGCCAGCGGAGCCGTCCTTGAGCGTGGCCTTGCCGCCGCCGGTGATGATCACGGTCTTACCAGTGAAAAGTCCCATATGGAAGTCCTTTCATAATCGCGACGGGCGAACCCGCCGGCTGCGCGCATCCAAATAAACGCGCCAAAAGCTGAGATGCAACTTTAGCGTGTTCAAGTGAAAATAAAAGACCGCGGTAGGCGAACGGCACCACGTCGTTCGGCGAAGGGATTGTCAAGTACCAACTGGACAAAGCGGCCGGGTTTTTGTTATCGAAACGAGTCATCGAACACGTTTTGAAACTTTGCTGCGGGGCGCGGGATGTCGGCGCGAGACTTTATCATAGGGTGACGAACAACGATGAGGAGCAAATGCCTATGACAGACGAGCTGGACCCCCAGACTCAACAGCATATTGATGATTCCACAGACGCCACCACAGATGCCGACGCCGTGACCTGCAATGATACCGACGTCGACGACGCCACTCTGGACGAAAGCACTGCGGCCGAAACCCCTGTCGCCGAAGATGCCGACGAGCAAAACGACGATGCGCCCGCTCAAGACGACGCCCCCGTACAAGATGCCGCCCCGCAAGCAGCGGGCCCCATCGAGGTGTCCTCAGAAGAAGAACTCGACGCTGTGATGGACTCCATGATGGATGCCGTCAAGGCCATGAAGGATGCCGTCGCCGACGCCGATGTCGATGCCGAGGAAGAAGAGGCCGCCGAGGCAGCCTCGACTTTTGTACCCGGCGAGACCCCCGTTGCCGACCAAGGCAGCACCATGCCCTCGTTCCTGCAGCTCGAACATCCCACGATTGGCGCCGACGCGGTCGACCCGCACGCGGCTGGCTTTTCCGTAATCGAGGGCGGCACCGGAAATATTGCCGCGCCGCAGGCCGCCGATACGGACGCCGCCGATGCCGTGCGCTCGACCGCCTCGCACACCCCCGCCGCAAGCCACGACTTAGGCACCGCCGTCTCGAAGACCGCCAACGCCGTGGGCACCTTTATCGCCCAGGGCGCGTCGGCCATGCGCGAGATGAACGCCGCCAAGAAAGCACTCGCCGACGCCCGTGCCCACCTGGCAGAGCTTGAGCAGCGCATTGCAGACCAGGCCGAGGAGCTCGAAACGCGTCAGGACATCGCAGGCCGCTACGACCAGATTGTCTCCGACCAGCGCCAGGCCATCGCCACGGCGCAAAAGACCGCAGCGGCCGCCGAAATCGATCGCGACGCCCATGCCGCCAAAGCGACGGATCTCAAGAGCCAGCTCGAACAAATGAAGGCAGAAGACGACGCGGCTGAGCTCCGTCTGAAGGCCGCGCTCGACGCTGTGGAGGCCCGCGAGGCGAGCTCGCGCGAGACCGGCAATCGTCTCGTTCGCCGCCTCGAGGACTCCAAGCGAATCCGCGACAAGGTCCAAGCCGAGCGAGACGCCGGCATTGCCGCCGCACAGCAAACCGTCGACGCCACGCGCGCCCAGCTCGAGACGCTGCGCCGCGAGTACGCCGAGCTGCAGCGCAATCCTTCGGCAAATCCCGCCAACTATACGGTGCGCACCAGCGAGCTTTCGATGCAGATCTCCGACACGGCTGACGCCCTGCGCAAAGCCGAAGAAGACGTCCCGCGCATCAGCGCCGACCTTGAGCATTCGCTCGCCGCCGCTGAGCAAGCCGTCGAGCAGGCGCAGGCCCCCATCGCCGACGCCAAGCGCGCCCACCAGGCCGTGACAACCGAAGCAGACGCCGCGCGCGACGAGCTACAGTCCGCAAAAACTGCCGCCGCGACACGCCAGCGCGAACTGCGCGAGAAGGTCGCTGCCGAGGACAAGGCGCGCCGCGAGCAAGAGCAGGCTATCGCCAACGCCCAAGCAGATGCCGCACATGCTCAGTCGATTATCGAGCAAGCGACCGAGATACACGACCACCCCGAGATCACCGAATCACTTGCGGGCTCCCTGGCCCGAGACAAAGCCGAGCACGCCGAAACCGAGCGCGAAGTCGTCCAGCTCGAGGCCGCCGAGGACGACGTACGCGAGCGAACCCGCGACTCACGCATCAAATTCACCGGCGCCATCGTCTGCATCATCGCCGCAATCCTAGTGATCATCGCAATCTGGCTCTTCACGAGCAAGTAAGTCAGTCGCCAAATACACCCCAACGCAGTTGCGGTGAGATAGTTCCTGTTTAGCCCTCAAAAAGGCCAATTCAAGAACTATCTCACCGCAACTTTTTGGTGCAAAGGGGTCAGGCTACTTTGCACCAACTTGGTGCATATAAACCAGTCCCCATTGCGCCAGCAACGTTTGCCCAGATAAAACCTTCCAAAATAAACCTGTCCCTTTTTGGCAGGTTGAACCACGGCAACACCGATGTTCTGGCAAAGTCAGCGAAAACCCGCCAGAGCGAGCAAGATGACGTGAAAGAGGAGGGCATTGACCTTCTGGTCATGCCCGATGATTGAACGTCAGATTGCCGCTCTGGCGGGTTTGCAGCGTCGGCCGGTTACGGCGTTTGGAAAACGCCGTAACCTACTGAATGAGCATGGCGTCGCCAAAGCTGAAGAAGCGGTAGCGCTCTTCGATGGCGGCGGCGTAGGCATCCATGATCTGGTCGCGGGTGGCAAGCGCGCTCACGAGCATCATGAGCGTGGAGCGCGGCACGTGGAAGTTTGTGATCAGCGCGTCGACCACGTGATAGGTCGAGCCGGGCATGAGGTAGAGCTGCGTCGTCGCATTCTCGCGCACTACGATGTCACCGCGGCCTAGCGTGTCGGCGCCGTCCTCGCGGCCTTCAAAATAGCGCGCCGTCACAGCTGGATCGGACACCGGCGCGTCCGCGTCAAAGGCGCTCTCGAGCGAGCGCACCGCGGTGGTGCCGACGGCGATCACGCGATGTCCCTCGGCCTTCGCCTTATGCACGGCGTCGACCACCTCCTGCGACACGTGGTAGCGCTCGGTGTGCATCACGTGCTGCGCGGGGTCGTCTTCCTCCACCAGACGGAAGGTATCAATGCCGACCTCGAGCTCGACGGCAGCAAACTTCGCACCCTTGGCCTCGATGGCAGCCATAAGCTCGGGCGTAAAGTGCAGACCCGCCGTGGGAGCAGCAGCCGAGTGCTCCTCCTTCATGGCGTACACGGTCTGATACTTCTCGGGGTCGCCCTCGTAATCGGTAATGTAGGGCGGCAGCGGCACGTGACCGGCGGCGTGGATGGCCTCGTCGAGCGTGCGCGGCTCGCCGGCAGCATTGCAACCGGCCGGCTCAAAGCGCACCAGACGGCCGCCACGGCTATCGGTGACAAAGTCGATGACCTCGGCCGTCAGCACCACGGGCGCGCCCTCGGGCGCATGGGCGCCACCGGCGCGATACTCAATCTGAGCACCGGGCTTCAGACGCTTGCCCGGCTTGACCAGACACTCCCAAACATGGCCCAGCGGGTCAACATCCTCGCGGCGCTTGAGCAGCAGCGTCTCGACCACGCCACCCGAGCCGGCTTTGCGACCGATCAGGCGGGCCGGCATCACGCGCGTCTTGTTAATGACGAGCACATCGCCCGGCTCGATATAGTCGATGATGTCACGGAAGATGCGGTGCTCGACGGTACCGCCGTGCTCCAGCGGCGTTCCCGCCTGGGAGCCCTTGCGATCCACCACCAGCAGGCGGCAGGAGTCACGCGGCTCGGCAGGCGCCTGGGCGATCAGTTCCTCGGGAAGGTTGTAGTCAAAATCATCGGTACGCATAGACACGTCGGATACTCCTTATATAGCTAAAGTCCGCTCTACATCCTAGCAGGCTGACGTCCCAAATGAACTACTTTTTGGCAGCCTTGCGCTCGTCGCGAATGCGGGCGCGGTCCATGGCCGCCTCGACGGCCGAGAATCGGCAGCCGCAATAATTCTGTCGATACATGCCCAGCTCGCGCGAACGACGCGTGGCCTCGGGATAATACGGGCGAAAATCGCGAATCACCGGTGTAAGCCCGCGGGCGGCAGCCAGACGCTCCAACACATCATTGCAGGTTTCGAACAGCTGATACGGCGAAACGGCGAGCGTCGTGCCCACATATTCAAACCCGTGCTCCTGGGCCACACGGCATGTCTCGGCCAGACGCAGGGCATAGCACGCGCGACAGCGACGGGGCCGATCGGCGCCCAGCGGCGCCACGCCGGTCTCCCAGCGCTCGCGGTCCTCCCCTGCCTCGATAAGCTCGATGTCGCCATCAGCACACCACCGGCGCAGCTCGTCCAAGCGGCGCTGCCATTCATCGCGCGGCTGAATATTGGGGTTGGTCCAGCAAATCGTGGGCTCAAACCCCTCCTCGCGCAGCAGGCGAACCGGCTCAAGCGAGCACGGCGCGCAACAAGCATGCAGCAGCAACGGCTTCATCGACATCTCCCCGTCCCAGAAAAATCATCGAGTCTACTTTCCAAAAAAGCGAACGCCAAAGGACGTGTCCTCGCAGGCGACAATGCAGCGGTCGCGCAAAATGGTCCGCACGTAATACCAGTCGCCCACACAGCCCGACAAATGCAAGCCGGCCGCCAGGTAGCACAGCAGCGGATAGCCCGAAAGCGCAAAGCCCAAGGCAAACGCCGCCGTCAAAACAACCGTCGGCGCCAGGCAAATGACCATGTACCGCCGGCGCGAATACACAACGCCCTCGGCGCAGGCATAGATCATGCATGTCTCGAGGTTCGCCCCAAAGGTCACATGCGCACCGGCGGGCGCAAACAACTTAAAGAACACACCGTGAACCAGCTCGTGCACGGCAAATGACGCCGCCGAAACCGCAGCCAAGCCGACTATCCAGCCCAAGACAGCCGTCCAGCCGCCCGCGTCAGCCGCATCCAAGTCCGCAGGCCCGCCCAGCAGCATAAACACCGGCACCAGGCACACGACAAACACCACAAGCACGGCCATCCCCCACACAAAGCAGGAGTGCAGAAAATCCTCGTCCTCAAACGCATGTATGTTGGAAATCTCATTCATAGCATCTTAGGATAGCGCCCCTGCCACGTACCCGTCCGCATGTGCGATAATGTCGAACGATATGCACGAATTGACCACCGCGTCGCCAGGCCTTGCGCCCGGCCGCGCCCTCACCATATGCGAAGGAGTCCCATGGCATCCAAATACTCCATGAACGACCGTCCCAGCTGGCCGCGCCGCGCCATCGTTACCGCCGGCGAGCCCTACGGCAACAAGGGCCTTCACTTTGGCCACGTTGGTGGCGTCTTTGTCCCGGCCGACTTCTTCGCCCGCTTCCTGCGCGACCGTTTGGGCCGCGAGAACGTCATCTTCACCTCGGGCACCGACTGCTACGGCTCGCCCATCATGGAGAGCTACCGCAAGCTCAAGGAGAACGAGGGCTACGACAAGTCCATTAGCGAGTACGTCGAGTCCAATCACTCCCGCCAGGCCGCGACCCTCAACAACTACAACATCAGCTGCGACATCTACGGCGGCTCGGGTCTTGAACCGGCTGCGCAGATCCATAACGAGGTGACCGCCGAGATTGTCGAGCGCCTGCACGAGCAGGGCACCATCTCCAAGCGCTCTACCCTGCAGTTCTACGACGCCAAGGCCGGCACGTTCCTCAACGGCCGCCAGGTGATCGGCCGCTGCCCCATCCAAGGTTGCAAGTCCGAGAAGGCTTATGCCGACGAGTGCGAGCTGGGTCACCAGTTTGAGCCCGAGGAGCTCATCGCGCCCAAGAGCCAGCTCACTGGCGAGGTGCCCGAGCTGCGCCCGGTCGACAACCTCTACTTCGACCTGCCGGCCTACCTCGATTTTATGAAGACCTATACCGCCAAGCTCGCCCAGAATCCGCAGGTTCGCTCCGTGGTCTCCAAGACCATGGAGGAGTGGCTGCTGCCGGCGCAACTCTACATCCAGAACAAGTTCCGCGAGGCCTTCGACGCCGTCGAGGACCAGCTGCCCGAGCACACCGTGCTGGAGCCCGAGGGCAACAAGAGCAGCTTTACCGTCACCTTCCCCAGCTGGAAGGAGCGCGACGACGCCCACGCGGTGCTTGCAAACGGCGGCGTGCGCTTCCGCAGCGGCAAGGCGCTCGTGCCCTTCCGCATCACCGGTAACATCGACTGGGGCGTTCCGGTGCCCGAGGTCGACGGCGTGAACGACGTCACCTGCTGGTGCTGGCCCGAGAGCCTGTGGGCGCCCATCAGCTACACCCGCACCGTGCTCGCACGCGATGCCAAGGCCGCCGGCGTGACCGATGGCGTCGCCGCCCAGGATGCCGCCCTCATGGGCGAGCCCGCCGCCGATTCCACGCAGGTCCCCGCGCCCACTTACCAGCACAGCTCGCTCGACTGGCGCGACTGGTGGTGCTCTGACGACGCTCAGATCTACCAGTTCATCGGTCAGGACAACATCTACTTCTACTGCATCGCGCAGACCGCCATGTGGGAGGCCCTAGGTTGGGACCTTACGCAGAGCACCGTCAGCGCCTGCTATCACCTGCTCTACATGGGCAAAAAGGCAAGCTCGTCCTCGCAGACGCCTCCCCCGCCGGCAGATGACCTGCTCAACCACTACACCTGCGAGCAGATGCGCGCGCATTGGCTGTCGCTCGGCCTGTCCGAGAAGCCGGTGAGCTTTAGCCCCAAGGCATACGACACGCGCGTGACCGGCAAAGACAAGGACGGCAACGAGGTGCGCGCCTGCGATGACAAGCGCGTCATCGATCCGGCCCTTAAGGAGAGCGCCCTTTTGACCGGCGTGTTCAACCGCCTGGCCCGCAGCTGCTTCTACGGCGTCGCCGTCAAGGAGGGCGACGAGAGCCCGTACCGCAACGGCTGCATCCCCGCCGGTGCCGCCTCCGCCACCGTGGTCGAAGCCGCCGAGCAGGCAGCCCTCGCCTTTGAGCAGGCCATGTACAAGTTCGAGACGCACCGCGCGCTCGCCGTGTGCGACGACTACCTGCGTGCCGCCAACAAGCGCTGGAGCGACGCCTCCAAGGCCGCCAACAAGCTCGAGGGTAACGAGGCGAACACCGCAATGACGCAGGCCCTCGTCGACGCCTTTACCGAGCTGCGCGTGGCGACCGTGCTCATGCACGGCATCGTCCCGGCCGGCTGCGAGCTCATCTGCGAGTACTTCGACGTCGATCCGGTCGCCTTCTTTAGCTGGGACAACATCTTTGCCTCCACGGACGAGTTTGTGGAGAGCCTGGGCGAGAAGCCCGGCGAGCACCGCGTGAAGCCGCTGCCCCCGCGCTTCGACTTCTTCAGCAAGCACGAGAGCCAGTACTAAAGCACGCCAGTAGCGGCGTGCCCGGAAAGTAATCAATTTGGGACGGGAAGGAAAGACGGATGTCCAAGCCGCGTCGTCGTAAGCAGAAAAAGCAGGTCAAGGCCGAGCTCAAGCTCAGGCAGTTTGCTGCTACCGAGCTTTCCGACCAGCTTGCCGCCCAACACTCCGCCGCCGACCTGCCGCGCTTTATGGTCGACACGGTCGCCGGCGCCTATTCCCCCACCAATGCCGAGCTCATGATCGAGGGCTTCGGCGCTGCGGCCACACGCCCGGTCACGCTGCGCGCCAACACGATCAAGGCGACTGCCGAAGACATCGCCGCCGCACTCGACGAGGCCGGCATCGCGCACCAAACCGTTACCTGGTATCCGGACGCCTTCATCCTGCCCGAGGCCCAGGTTTCCGACCTGTGGGACCTCGACATCTACCGCGACGGCAAGATCTACTTGCAGAGCCTGTCGTCCATGATGCCGCCTTTGGTGTTGGGCGCTCAGGCCGGCGAGGACATCCTGGACATGTGCGCGGCCCCCGGCGGCAAGACGACGCAGATCGCCGCCCTCACCCAGGGCCAGGCGCACCTCACGGCCTGCGAGATGAGCACTCCCCGCGCCGAGAAGCTCGAAGCCAACCTCCACCGCCAAGGTGCAAAAAACGTGCCCGTCATGCGCATCGACGCACGCGAGCTCGACGAGTTCTTCCGCTTTGACCGCATCCTGCTCGACGCCCCTTGCACCGGCACGGGCACCGTCATCAGCGGCAACGAGAAGAGCCTGCGCGGCCTCACCGAGCAGTTGCTCGGCAAGTGCGCCCGCTCGCAGCGAGCACTTCTGGACCGCGCCATGGGAGCCCTCAAACCGGGCGGCACGCTCGTCTATTCGACTTGTTCGATCTTGCCGCAGGAAAACGAGGACGCCCTGCAAGAGGCCCTCGACAAGCACATGGACTGCGAGCTTATCCCCCTCGACGGCACGCCAAGTGAAAGCGAAGCACGCCGCGCTCAGGAAGCTGGCGAAGAGCCGCACATCGAGTGCAACGCTCTCACCGAGGCCATCGCCGCGGGCCACGTCTCGTCCGTCGCCAACGGCATGCCCGGCACGCTGACCATTCCGCCTAGCCGCGACTTTGAGGGCTTCTACATCGCCCTGATCCGAAAACGCAGCTAGCGCACGGATTCAAAACTCAACAAACTATCTCCGTGCGCGCTTGTCCTGCTGGTCACGGTGCTGCTTAAGTGCTTCGCGCTCCTTGCGGTCGGCCCTTTTTCCCTTAATGGCCGTGACCACCAAGTAGATGACCGCGGCGGCAACGATTGCGCCCACACACAGGCCAATCGAGCCCAACATTGCTGCCAATTCCATACCGCGTCACCTCTCTTTTAAACGGGACTTTCAAGATAGCACCTCAATCCCCGCCACCACAGCTCCTTCACGTTCGCCGGCCCTTCGGTCTAACGGATGGCGCGACGGGGAAAAATCAACTCGTCAAACGGTTTAGCAAGCACAACGCTGTCGGCACCCTGCCAGCCACCATCGCATAGAATCGAGCCTCCATGGATACTCTCAACGATTTGAACGAGCGCGTCGACGCCTTTGTCGGCACCAGCTCCTTCGACGCGCCTGCCGCGACGAACGACCAGGCCCCCATCGATGTTCCCGCCGAGGTTCACGAGGACATCGTCGCCTCGGTCGATTTTTCCGAGGTCGAGCTTGCAGACGAGTTCACCGAGCCCCAGGTAGCCGTGACCCCCAACGGACTGCTCCCCATGGAGCCGCTGCCCATCGACGGGCGCCTGCGCAAGGCGGCCCTCCGCATGCCCGACGAGATCGAGGAGGCCAGCGGCTTTACGCTCTTCGGTCGTCGCATCAAGTCGCTTATCTACACCACCGACGTGGCGGTCATCCGCAACTCCAATGCCGATGCCGTCTTTGCCGTTTACCCCTTCACGCCACAGCCTGCCATTACGCAGGCGCTGTTAACTGTCGCCGAGTGCCCGGTCTTTGTAGGCGTGGGCGGCGGAACTACGACCGGCAAGCGCTCCGTACAGATGGCAGCCGTCTCCGAGATGCAGGGCGCGGCGGGCTGCGTGGTCAACTCCCCCGCCACTGCCGAGATGGTCGAGCACATCACCAACATCGCCGACATCCCCGTCATCGCCACGGTCGTTCGCTGCGACGACGATGCGCACGCCAAAGTGCGCGCCGGAGCCAAGATCCTCAACATCGCGGCCGGCAAAAACACGCCCCAGGTCCTTCGCGAGCTGCGCGAGCACTATCCCAATCTGCCGCTCATCGCGCCGGGCGGCAAGACGCCCGAGAGCATCCGCGAAACCATCGCCGCCGGCGCCAACGCCATCATCTGGACGCCGCCTTCGGCCCAACAGCTGCAGACCGACATGATGGAGCGCTACCGCAAGATGAAAGAAGACGCCACGCCCGTCATCTCGCGCGACGATGTGCCCATTATCGACCAGGTCGCCGCCGCCGAGGTCAGCCAGGTCGAGAACATGAATCCCGACGTGCCGATTCCCGACGAAGTCATCGAACGTGTCGCTTCGATCCACGATCATATCGAGGAGCGTCGCGCCAACCGTGGACTCAAGCCATCGCTCCACGGCTTCTTCTTCCGCGGAAAGAAACGCTAGCCGCAACAGCAAGGCCCGCCCCACAAAACGTGAGGCGGGCCATTTTCGCTTGAGCAATCATGCAGCGACGTGATGGGCCAAGTTAATCCACGCGTTTGTCACCCATAAAGAAGAGCGCCACCGTACCAGGTCCGGTGTGCGAACCGATCAGAGCACCGATATTGTTGATCTCAATCTTGCCTTTGAGCTGCGGAACTTGTTCCTCAATCAGCGCCGCAACGGCCTCGGCATCCTCACGGCACGCCGAGTGGGACAAGACGCACTTACCCGAATAATCCGCACCGTCCTGCACATGTGCCATCATGGTCTTAGCCATCTCGGAAATCGCGCGCTTCTTAGTGCGAATCTTCTCACGTGGCGACAGCCCACCTTCGCAATCGACCGTCATAAGCGGGCAAATCTTAAGCGCCGTGCCGATGATCGCGCTCGCGGCCGAAATGCGACCGCCGCGCAGATAGCTCGACAGATCGGTCGAGAAGAACCAGTGGTGAAGGTTGAGTTTATGCTCCTCAATCCAAGCGGCTGTCTCGTCGAGTGAAGCCCCGCTATCGCGCACGTCGGCAGCATATTCCAGCAACAGGCCAAAGCCCGAAGACGCCCCCAGCGAATCGATGACGCGCACCTTGCCGCCCTGGGGATAGCGATCCGCGAGCATCTGCGCCGCAACGCAGGCCGATCCATACGTGCCCGAAATACCCGACGACAACGTAAGGTGCAGCACGTCTTTACCCTCGGCAACAAACGGCCCCCAAAACTCCTCGTACTCACCCACGCTCACCTGAGACGTCTTGGGCATGGCACCCGCGGCAATCTGAGCAAAAAACTCGTCCGGTGAAATCGACTGGTACAGATCGTCCGCATGGACAACACCATCAATCTCGTAATGAAAACACACGACAGGAATATTGCGCGACGCAAAGAACTCACGGGTTCGATCGGCGGCGGATTCACAGGTCAGGACAAAATCACTCATATGAGGCTCCTTAAGTATTGCTACGCAAATTATCGCACAGCAAGCCTAAATACGATACAAATGTCCACTATTTACCAATTCGAACCATTGGCATTGAATATCTTTATCATCAACATCCCCATCCCCGCCATGCGCCAACATGGGCAAAATCATCCCTTTCGTCTCCACTTAACCGACACATCAACCTCAACTAAATCGATTTAGCAAACCGTTCAGCCGGCAATTCAGCCACCGGCGCTAAATCGAAACAAAGCCGGCGCATACTGATAAACGTTTGACGATGTTTATCAGTTTTACCAACCATATTGGAAGGTGTTTCATGGTCGCATTCGATCGCAATCCGCAAGACTTTAAGTATCTGCGTCTGCTGTCGAGACAATTTCCCACCGAGCAATCCGCGTTTACCGAGATCATCAATCTCTCGGCCATTCTCAACCTGCCCAAAGGCACCGAGCATTTTATGAGCGACGTGCATGGCGAGTACGAAGCCTTTATGCACATCCTCAACAACTGTTCGGGCGTCGTGCGCGAACATGTCGACGAGATTTTTGGCGACACGCTCACGTTTGACGAAAAGGGCGAGCTGTGCACGCTCATCTACTACCCGCGCGAGAAGATCGAGCTGGTCCGCAGCAAGCGCGAGGACTCGCCCACCTGGTACAAGACCATGCTCGACCAACTCATTGTGGTTGCCCGCTCGCTTTCGAGCCGCTATACGCGCTCCAAGGTGCGTAAGGCCATCCCGCGCGATTACGCCTACATCATCGACGAGTTGCTGCACACGCATCCGGACGAGAACAACTATCGCGTGCGCTATCACGAGCGCATCGTTGGGTCCATCCTAGAGACCGCAAGCGCCGACGACTTTATCGAGTCGCTCGCCTCGCTCATCAAGCGCCTGGCCGTCGACCACCTGCACCTGGTGGGCGATATCTTCGACCGTGGCGGCGGCGCTGCCAAGATTATGGACCGCCTGCTCACCTACCATTCGCTCGACATTCAGTGGGGTAACCACGACCTACTGTGGATGGGCGCTGCGGCCGGTGAGCCTGCCTGCATCGCCACGGTGCTGCGCAACAACCTGCGCTACGACAATTACGAGATCCTCGAGAACGACTATGGCATCTCGCTGCGCGAGCTTGTCGCCTTTGCCGATGCCACCTATACCGCCGGTGAGCCCATCAGCCCGCTGATTAAAGCCATCAACGTCCTGCTCTTTAAGCTCGAGGGCCAGATTATCCAGCGCCACCCCGAGTTCGACATGACCAACCGCCTGCTGCTCGACAAAATCGATCACGACGCCGGCACAGTCACGCTTGCCGACGGCAGCGTGTGGCCGCTCACGACCAGCGACTTCCCCACCGTCGACCCGACGGACCCCTACATGCTCACGCCCCAGGAGCAACACATCATCGACAAGCTCGTGTCCGAGTTTGTCACCGCCGACCACCTGCATCGCCATATCGATTTCCTCTACACCCACGGCTCGATGTATAAGGTCGCCAACGGCAATCTGCTGTTCCATGGCTGCGTGCCGCTCAACGAGGATGGTACCTTTAGCAGCATGAACTGCCTGGGCACCTGGCACGCAGGCCGCGATTATCTCGATTTTTGCGACCATATCGCCCGCCGAGCCTGGCGCGTCGGCGACCGCGATGCCCTCGACTGGATGTGGTACCTGTGGATCGGCTTTAACTCACCCGCCAGCGGACGCCTGGTGCGTACCTTTGAGCGCGCCTATATCGCCGATAAGAGCACCTGGGTCGAGCCGATGGACCCGTACTTTACGCTAACCAAGTCGCCCTCGGTCTGCGACGACATCATGCGCGAGTTCGGCGTTGCCCCCATGGCATGTTCGCCGACCGGTCACATCATCAATGGCCATACGCCCGTCAAGACTACCAAGGGCGAGCAGCCCATCCGCGCCAACGGCAAGCTGCTGGTCATCGATGGCGGTTTCTGCCGCGCCTACCATCCCAAAACAGGCATCGCCGGCTACACGCTCATCTCGAGCTCGCGCGGATGCCGCCTCAAGTCGCACCAGGCCTTTACCACCGTTGCCGAGGCGCTCACCCGCAATATCGATATCGAGAGCGAGACCAACCGCTTTGACGAGGCCGACCGCCGCCGCATGGTAAGCGACACCGATACGGGTGCCAAGATCCGCAGCCAAATCCAGGACCTACGCCAACTGCTCGATGCATATAGAAACGGTGCTATCGAGGAGCGCGCCTAGCTCCACCCGTGGGGATTGGCTAAACTTGCTGAGTTTGTCATCCCCACGGCGCTGCGGCGCCACCCTAAGGCAGGTACCATGCAAAAGCTCCTTGCGCAGATCATGAAGTTTGGCGTCGTCGGCGTCATTGCCACCGTCATCGACTTTGGCATCATGAATCTGCTCCACTACGGCCTGGGTCTTAACATCCTGATCGCCAATACCAGCGGCTTTATCGTTTCGCTCATCTTTAACTACGTCGCGAGCATGAAGTACGTGTTTGCGCACAAGGAGGGCATGAGCCGCCGCCGCGAGTTCATTATCTTTGTCGTGCTGTCCGTGATCGGTTTGGCTCTCAACGACGGCATCGTACTGGCCCTCAACGCCGGCCTGGGCCTCGAGGCCAATATCGCCAAGATTTGCGCCACCGCGCTTGTTATGGTCTACAACTTTGTGACCCGAAAGATCTTCCTGGAGGGCGAGGAGACAAAATAGTTCGACACCTCTGAAGCATTACGGCACCCACGGACGACGCGCACTCAGCGCAGTATCGTCCGTGGGTGCCGCTCGTTTACGGGCAAATTTTCAACGTTTGCGGATTAGCTCTTGAAAATTTGACGAGTTCGTATAGTTCTTGGCAAAAACCTTACGTTTCCCTTCCAAAAGCCCTAAAGTATCTCCTTGCTCGATTCATCAACGCATTGGATGTGATTACGTGCGCAAGGCACTGGCACAACCTCATACCAAGCAGTTTCTCAAGTTCGCTGTCGTGGGTCTTATCTCCTTTGGCATCGACTGGGGTATGCTCATTGCGCTCGTCGAGCTGTTCCACCTCGACTTTTTGATGAGTACCACAGTCTCGTTTATCACGTCCGTCGTGGTCAACTACTGGCTCAGCATGAAGTACGTGTTCGACCACCGTGAGGGCATGAGCCGCAAGCGCGAGTTCACGATCTTCACCATCCTGTCGGTGATTGGCCTGGGTCTCAACGACCTGTACATGTTTGTGGGCGTCACGTTTTTGAGCATCGGCTACCAGGCCATGAAGGCAATCGCAACGTTCTTGGTCACCTGGTACAACTACTTTAGCCGTCGCTTATTCCTCGAGGGCGCGCAGTCGTAGACGGCCCAACATAATCTCGCTTCGCAGCCGGTTGGAATTCACGTTCCAACCGGCTTTTTGTTTGCCGAGAGACCCGGCGACCCAGTCCTCTACGCATGAAAAACGGGCGGCTCGGATGTTGGTCCGAACCGCCCGTTTGGCGCGCCATGTCGAGGCCTCTAGCCCGTTACGTAATACCACACGACGGTGTCGCCATTCTTGAGAATGTAATTGCTGCAGGCGGTATTGGGCGTTTTGCCGTTAACGGAGTACATCCAGCCGCTCGTGCCGCCGTGTTCCTTCTCGGCCAAACCGCCAATCGCGGCAACATAGGTACCATACGACGAAGGGCGCGCATTGATAGAAAGTCCCAACGCACACAGCGCGTCGTAAGGAGTTGCGCCCTCATTGAAGGTGAACGTGCCGCCAGAAGAGACAGGGTTACCCACGGCGCTCGATGTGACCGAGACCGTCACCGTGACGACGTGGCTAGGCTGCTGCGAGCCGCCCTGATCGCCCGTAGAGGCGCCGCCGCCGTTGGATGCAGAACCACCGCCGGTCGTCGAGCCAGCGCTCGAAGATGAGCCGTCAGAAGCGCTTGATCCGCCAGTGGACCCAGAATTCTGCGAACCCGATTTATCCCCGGACTTCTTGCCGCCTTTGCCTTCGGACTTCTTCTCCTTCGAATCCTTGTCAGACTTCTTGTCCGAAGATTCAGACTTGTCCTTGGAATCAGATTCATCCGAGTCCTTGGACTCGGAGTCCACAGCGTCAGAAGACGAGGAGCCCGCTGCCTCCGTCTTGCGAGAGGCGGTAGAGCCAGAGCCGGCAACGCTTTTCCCCGCCACGGCCCGAGCGATCCAATCGATGGACCAAGCACCGCTGGAAGAAGGTTGGACAAAACCCAGCGACACAACGATCAAGACGATGCAGACGGCCGTCAGGGCGCCAAAAAGCGCCTTGCGCCGAGGGGCGGACGCCGCCGAAGCGGCGTCCTTTTTCTTTGCATCGTCAAGCTGGATGAACGACGAGTCGGGCTGCTTGGACTCGGCGTCCTGAGGCTTATTGGACACAGCCCTCACCTACCGACGCTTGGTAAACACGAACACACCGATGACTGCGAGACCGATCACGCCGGCCGCCACGCCAACAATGGCGAGCGGGTTGAAGCCAGACTCCTGTGCCGGAGCAGCAGCGGACTTCTTAGCAGCGGTCGTAGCAGACGAGCCCGTATCGGACTTGCCATCCTTCTTGCCGGACTTATCGGAATCCTTCTTGGAATCCTTATCGTCCTTGGTCTCGGTCGTGGTGGTCGTGGAGACCGGCTTCTGACCCGGCGAGACAGCACCGCCGGACTGCTGCCCGTTCGTACCGTTGCCAGAACCGGAGCCGCCATTGCCGCCAGAACCGCCGTTGTTGTCAGCGGCCTTCTTGATCCACTTGGCATACAGCGTCATATCAGCCGTCACCGCAACGCTAAAGTCATACGCCTTTGTACAAGCTTCATCGGTGTACCAACCAGCGAAGGTATAGCCCTCGCGCGTCGGATCGGTCGGCTTGCTGACAGTCGAGCCCGAAGCGGGGGTCTGACCATTGACCGACGAGCCGCCCTGAGCATCAAACTTGACGCGATGTGCCTGAGATTTCACACAGAAGAGATGGCCCGAATCGTTGGTGTAATACAGATTGCCGAACTGATCGCAGACAACCGAGGCCATGCAATAGTTGGCATATCCAGAACCGGGAACGAACACCTCGGTTGCCTCGGCATCGCCCAGCTTGTACATGTACACGCCACCGCCGGTAGTGTAGTTAGGCCAATTGCCCTTGGCGCCGTTCAAGGTGAAATATACGTACGTCTCGCCATCATGCGTTGAGACGAGCGGCGTGCCCTTGGACTCAAAGCCAAGCTCTTCGCCATCGGCCTTCGTAATCTGCTTCACACTCATATCGGAGAGGTCAATGATCGAAAGCAGGCCCTTAGCCTTAGCCTTAGCCTTGGCCTTAGCCTTCCAATTGTTCACGGTTGTCCCGCCAATAAAAGCATACTTACCACTGAAAACGGGCGTCGAAGTCGAATAAGCGGCAAACTGAACTTTCGCGGCCTCAGTAATGGAACCATCGGAACCAATGGTCAGCTTGTGCAACGTACCATCGTCGCGCGTAACAGCATATATATAACCGTCATGAACGGTAAGCGCCGAACGGATGTTGCCACCAGACAGCTTAATCGAACCAACAAGCTTTGACAGATCGGCAGAATACACGCGCACCTGGCCATAGTCGCCGCCAACGACATAGTAGCCATTTACCATCAGGCCGCCAGACCAGTAGTAACCTCCGTCAGCGACGGAGGCGCTACCGGCGATGGCGCCCGTGTGAATATTGATGCGCCTGACCGTACCGTTTTGCACGTCATTGCCATTGCCAGACCAATAATCAAGGGTGTTGATATAGACGTAGTCGCCGTCAACGGTCAACGAAGACAGGTTCTGCTTCGTAAATGCATCGGAATACCAAAGCGTCTCAAACGTTTTCGCCGAAACAGCCTGCAGATAGCCGCCGGAAAGCGGAATCAAAATAATGCCTTGCGCAATAACAGGACGGCAGGTGGTATCCATGGAAGAGCCAAGCTCAAGAGATCGCAGAACGGAACCCGTCTCGGGATCAATCTCATTCAGGACAGCATTCCACGTCTTTCCACCCCATACCGAAGCGCCCGTGACAAGGTATACCTTTCCGTTCGCGACAATGGGGTCAGACGCAGAGGCGCTTGCACCTGCCTTCTGCTGCTCTTCGGTCAGAAGATTAAGTGCCCAAGAAGGCGTATCGGTCTTTGTTGTAGGCGTAAGGGCGTCCGTCGAGGATCCCGAGCCGCCGTTCGCAAAACCATTCCATGCCGCATCGACATCGGGATGCTCCGTTCCGGGATTGGTAGCAGGAGCCGTCGAGGGCTTCTGCGTGCCGTCACCCTTAACATAACGGAACTCGACGCAATCGCCGTTCTTGAGGTAGTAGCTCGGAGCACCGACGCTCGCATACCCATTGTTTACAAAGAACGACCAGTAGCTGTACGGCGCGGCGCTCGTTGTGCTCAGCACGCGGCCATCGGGCATCGTCGCACTCGTAAGACCCCATGCATTTGCTTCGAGGTTCGTGCAACCGGCAGCCGTCATAAGCTGCTCGAGCACCGACTCGGCCGTCGTGTCTTCGTCGGCAGGAAGCGTGAGCTCGGTCAAGGGCGCCACCGATTGCTCGGTATAATTGCCGTCAGCATCACTTGCGGAAACGCCCGTGACCTTGGCCGTCACCGTAATGGTCTTGCCCTCGTTCGGGTTGTCGAGCCCCGTCGTTCCCTTGACGTTTACCGTCGCAGAAACATCCAAGCCGGCAAGCACCGCGTAGTCCGAATTGTCGGGATAGCGCTCGGCATAACGGGCAAAACGCTCACTCTTCAGACGGCCGCTAATTGTGACTTTCGTGTTGTATTCGGGCTGAGTGAAGATAAGGTTCTCATGCGCGATAACCCTCGGTTTGCTCGACTTGAGCAAACGATAGGTGTTCTCCGTGCCGCCGGGGAGCTCACTGAACACGAAGCCGTAGTGGCCTGCAGCCTCTTCGGAGGAATAGCACCAGTTAACTGCATATCCCTGACCGTACACCTTCAACGGCGCATGCAAGTTCCCCGTTACATTGGACGCATCCTGCCCGTCAAGAATACCCTGAGAGAATGTTGACTTTGCAAGGCTCAGGTGGAACAGCTCGGCATCGAGCTCGTTCTGGTCCTGCGGGGCAATCGCAAAATCGAGGGTCTTACTAGCCGTGACCTCGGCGTTAGACTTATCGGTCACCGTGAGGGTGATCTTGGTCTTCGCTGCCTCGGTGCCAGGCAGCGGCTGATAGACCGTGCCCTTGTAACCGTTGAACGTGATGTCATCGGTGCTGGCGGAGTACTTGACCTCGTAATACTTGCCGTCGATTTTGAGCGTGCTCGTGCGCGGCATCTGCAGGTCGGCGGTCAAGCCGTCCTTGTTGGCGGGCGCGTCGGTGCCGGAGTACTTGATGTTGCCGTAGGTAAAGGCCGCATCGACCTTCTCCTGCAGCGCCTTCTTGTCGGCAGCGACCTTCTCGGGATCGCCCTTGACGGTCACGGTGAAGTCGTGCGAGCCGGCAAGCTTGATGTCGCCGCTCGTAACCGTAACCTTGGCGGTCAGCGTCACGTCGCGATCGCTCGATGCGCGCGAAACCTTACCCGTCTTATCTTCCCAGCTATACCCAGAAACAAACAGGCGCTCGGTGTCGGAGCTTGTCCATTCAACAGAGAATTTCTTTGCGGAACCCGCCTTGTACGGAAGCGTGACATTTTGGGTCACGCCATCGGCGGACTCGCCCGCCGCGTAGCCAATCTGCAGGGATTCGGCAGCACTGTCAAGAAGGTCTTGCAGTTTAGCCTCGTCCCAAGCAACCTGCACCGACTTGTTGGGCAGGTAATACTCGGTCTTGCCATCACGTGACAGTTCAAACGCCACATCGGCGCTACGCAGACCGTCGATGTTGTAACCGGTGTAGTCGTTGGGGTCAATGAAGAAGAACGTCACATCGCCGTTGGTCTTATCCTGGGCGTCGGAGATGCCGACCGTGGCCTTGGCGTCCTCTGCCTTAAAGGCAACGCCGTCCTCGGAGACCTTGACGTCAATATCGGTGAAGCCCAAATCGGCAAGCTGCGCCTTCAGCGCATCATTGACGTTGCCGCCCTTGGCGCTGTAATCAACGGCGATCTGCTTATTGGCATCGTTGAGCTTTTGGACTGCAGCCTCAAGCGAGCCCGCGGCGATAACCTTGTTGGTGGAGACGAGCTCGACCGTCGAGCCTCCGCTCGTGGCGACAGCCTTCAGATACTTGCCCGTGGCTGAAGCCGAAACCGTCGCCTCGGCGCCCGACATATCGGGCAGCAGCGTCCAGTCAGCCGCCGGAGCCTTCGCATCGTCTGCCGCATACCAGGCAACAGTCGCCTGGTCGGTGACATCGATGCCATTGGTGGCCGAACCGTCGGCGCGCTTGGCCTGCGCCGTCGCCTTAACGCTATCGCCCGAGACGAGATGGGTCGATTCGCTATTGATCTGCGGCGTAGTGGTCACGCGCAACAGGTTATACTCCCCCGCCGCGGTAACGCTATCGGACGAAACCCATTCAACCGTGTTGTCGAGAGCGCTCGCCGTAACTTTGATGCGCTTGCCAACAAGCGCGTCCGAAATGGTCAGGCTGCCATCGGTCGTATCGATGCCGTCGGAGAGCTCGGTCCATTCGGCATCGCCCTCGCCCTTGGCATACCACGCCATGGTGAGCTCGGCATCGTCGGGCACGTCCTTGGTCGAGCCCGACCAGCTACCCGGAACCTGCACGCTCGGTGTGATCTTTGAGCCCACGCTGAGCGTAACGTTCTTATCGGCAAGCTCAATGCCCGCCAGCTTGTACTGGCCCTTAAGCGTCACGGGGCCGAGCGGGGCAACGGACTGCGTGCCGCCGTAGGAGCTCTTCTTCTGCGTGCTGGAGACAGTATTTTCGCTCGTCACCTTCACGCGCAGGTACTTGCCGGCATAGGCGGCGTCAACGGTATAGGCGGTCTCGGTAGCACCGGGGATATCGGTATAGGCGGAGTCGTAGCTCGAGCTGCTGTTTGCATACTGCCACTGGTAGGTCACGTTATCGGTGCGGTCGATATAGTGATAGTTGGAGCCGTCCTTTTTGCGCACCTTAGTCTTGAGCGTATCGCCTACGCGCACGCCATTGGTAGCGGGAGAACCCTCGAACTGCACGTCGTAAAGCTCAACTTGGCCAGCGACGGAAACGGGACCCACCGCATAGTACGGCTTCTGCTCGCCATAGCCGCCGTTGGCCTTGGCCACGACGTAGTAGCCCTTAAGGGCGGCGGTCACCGTCAGGGTGTTACCGGTCTCACCCTTGATAGGCGTGTCGCACTTGCTTGCGGTGTTCGAGGTGCCCTTATACCACTGCCACGTGACATGCGAATCGGCGGTAACGTCGGTGGAACCCGCCTTGGCGGTCGCCGTAATCGTAGAACCAACCTCGACTTTGCCCGAAGTCGGGCTCATAGTCACGCTCGTAACATTAATTGAACCGGTAGCCGCAACGAGAGCGCCCGTGTTGTTGGCCATGCTCGAAGAGCCGATCTTCGAGGACACCTTGCACTTGAGGTACTTGCCACCTAAAGCGTCGGTAAGCTCGAGGGTCTCACCCGTGGCACCCGCAATGTCGGTATACGTGCCACTCTTGGTGTCAGAGCTCTGCCACTGATAGTTGAGCTTGCTCGCGTCGACGAACGCGCCGTACGCGCCGCCCTTCTCCTTAGCGCGGGCCTTAGCGGTATCCCCCACCGCAAAGACGCTCGTATCGTCCTTGGTATTGATGATGGACACGGCCGAAATCTCGACCGCACCGGCCTGTTTGACCTTGCTGGAAGTGGTCTTGTTCACCGTGTTGACGCCAGCGTTGGCCTCGACCCTGATGTACTTGCCCTCAAGGTCGTCGCCCACCACGAGCGAAGCACCCGTCTCGCCCTCGATCTTGGTAAAGCCCGAGTACTGCGAGGTGGATGCGGACCACGTGTAGGTAACCTTGGCGTCGGCGGGGGCTTGCTGATAATAGCTTATGTACGGAGTCGCCGTCAGGGTATCACCTATGCTCGGCGTGTCGCTATTCAGCTTGACGCTGTTAAGCTCCATCTGACCGGCGCCCAGCACGGGGCCAGGGATGTTGTTGGCATTGATACCCGAGCCGGAAGAAACGGACGGCCCGTAGTAGTCCTTGCCATCAACCGTTACCCTGCAGATGAAGTATTTGCCTTCCATCGCGGCGGTGACGGTGAGCGACTGCTCGTGGCCTACGACCTCGGTGTAGTCGGCGACATTGCTGCTGGCCCTAGTCGTACCGGCGAGCCAGGTGTAAGTCCAAGTGCCGGGATTGGCAACGGACTCAGTCGAAGTGCCGTACCAGTCGTCCTCGACCTCATCGTACATATTTGCCCAAAGCGTCTCACCGGCCTTGAGCGCGCCCGACTTCGTGGAATAGGAGCTGTCCTTATCCTTGGTATCCTGGATGAAGACCTTGGCCTCGCTCGAAAGCGTTGTGGCAGACGCGGCGGCAACGGCGTTCTTCTGCTCCGAAGCAGCAGGCGTCGCAGCAGAGTTCTCGGACTCAGTCGCGTTGCCTGCGGCGGTGTCGGCACCATTCGCGGCACTCGCAGTTGCGCCCTGATCTGCGCCGGCGTCATCGGCAGCGGCGCTCGCCGCCGCACTGTTCGCGCCGGTGTCGGCAGCGGTGCCATCGTCGGCCGCCGCGCCCTCGCCGCCCGTCGCAGCCTGCGCCACGGCCTCGGCAATGCCCTCGGCGCCCTCGGCCCAAAGTTGCGCCGGCGTGGTGCCAAAAGCCATGGCAAAAGCCAGGAACGCCACCAGACCGCGCTTGGCTACGCCGCGGGCAATCGCTCCATACGGACGCCACGAGGCGCGCTGGCACTCATCCTCAAACATATCCATTTGTCTCCTATTGTCTGAACTTGGGACATTGCCCAGCGGCTGCCCCACGTCATCGCGCATGTTGCGCTCGAGTTCCCCCATCGGGGTCCCCCTTCCCTCCAGAGCCCAACGCGTACCGGCGGCATGCGCCGCGGTCGCGCACAAGATGGGAGGCGATCCGACTTAACCTTACCGACCCGGGCGCGCCGTCCGATCTGCGACGCGAACATCCCGGGCCAAGAGGAATTACGGTTACTGGTACAGCCGAGGACTTGCACCCCGATTCTCCCAAACGCGCAGGAAAACCGCGCATTCGTGCGTCTCCGCACCACCATCTAGGCCATCGATTATTACTGTCAGTATGGTAGCACGCAAAAGGGCCCCGCACGCAGGCGAAGCCCAAGGTAAAAGCTATGGTTTGCGATAGGAAGGGCTGTCGGCGGACCTTGCAAGAATAGCCCGTTTCAAAACTATGCCGGATTACGGGGATGATTCAGCACCTCGCAACCATATCTGCCATTTTCGAAAACCAACGACTCATCTACCTGCGGTTTTAAAAGCGCGAATTTCGGCATGGTCGAGGTTCGGCACTCCAGCCCCGTAAACCGGCATAGTTTTGTTCGGACCAGCCCACGCCGGCGCGACGCAAGGCAAAATAACCCGTTTCCCCGACCCCGGGAAATCGTTACCGCTTGCCGCCGTGGCTGTTGCGCCAGATCTCGCGGCCCAGCATCAGCGCCAGCACCAGCGCGCTCACATAGCCCATAAAGCCAATGACCGGGATACCAAACACAACCGGCTCGATACGCGCGTAGTACACCACCGACGAACCGATAAACAGACCGGCGATCACAATTGCCATCGACATGCGGTCGATAATTCCACCCAGCTGTCGCAGCGCCTTATCGCTGCTCATAATCTGCGTGTTCACCTTAAGCTGGCCGCGCGTGAGCATGCGCGACGCCAAGCCCAGATACTCGGCCGCCTCGAGCGAGCCTTTTGCCGCGCGATAGCTGCTCGCGGCAAGATCGCGCCCCATATCGCGCATGCGCGCATAGGTGCTCTTCTCGTTTTTGATGTGCGTCTGGATAATCTGGATCATGTTGACGTTGGGCATGTACTCGGTCAGCAGACCCTCGAGTGTCACCATGCCGCGGGCAAACATCGTCACCACACTCGGCAGCTCAACGTCGTTTTTGCGCGCCAGGTTTAGCAGCGAGGTCAAAAACTCGCCGATATCCAGGTCCTTAAGGTCGAGGCCCGCAAAGTCGGCAACGATAAAGTCCAAATCGGACAGAAAGGCCGAATGGTCGAGCTCGGCCGAGTCGCCGCGCGTCACGGCAAAGCGCATAAGCGAATCCTTGAGCTTGGGCACGTCGCCCTCGGCCACGGCGAAAATCATGTCCTTGACGATACCGCGGTCGTGGCTCGACATGCGCCCGACCATGCCCAGGTCAATAAAGTAAACGATGCCATCTTTGAGGATGATGTTTCCCGCATGCGGGTCGGCATGGAAAAAGCCGTCGTCGAGCACCTGCGTCGAATAGTCCTCGACAATCGCCGAGCCAATCTTTTCCAGGTCATAGCCCTCGGCCACCAGGCGCTCGGGATCGGCAATCGAGATGCCGTCAATGTAGTCCATGACCACCACGTGTTCGGTGCAAAGATCCAGGTAGGACTTAGGACACGACACGCCATGGACGCTCTTATGGAACTCATAGAAATCGTTGAGGTTTTTGGCCTCAGCCAAAAAGTTGGTCTCCTCGCGAAACGAGGCCCACAGTTCCTCGACGACGGCATGCAAGTCAACAAACTGGTCGGTGTTGACGAACTTGGAAACGATGCGCACCACCGAACGAATGATGTCGATGTCCTGCGCCATGACCTGCTGCGCGCCGGGGCGCTGCACCTTAACGGCCACGTCCTCGCCCGTCACCAGACGGGCACGGTGAACTTGCGCGAGCGACGCGCTTCCGAGCGGGTTGGGGTCGATCGCGTCGAACATCTGCCCCAAGCGCTGGCCGTATTCCTCTTCCAGACAGCGGAGCACTACCTCATACGGCACCGGCTCTACGTCAGAGCGCAGGCGACGCAGCTCGTCGCAAAACCGCTGCGGCAAAATCTCGGAGCGGTTAGCCAGAATCTGCCCCATCTTGACGAACATGGGGCCGAGCTCTTCGAGCAGACGACGCAGGCGCACCGGCGTGAGGTTATCCCATACGCGGTACTTTTTGACCAGGCGAACGATCTGCCCAATGCGCTCACGACGACCTGCCGGCGTGAGCTGGTATTCCTCGTCCGGCGCCATCGCGTCGGGCTCCTCGGGGACCATATCGACGGCGCGCGGCTTCTTGCGAGCGCCCGAGACGGCGGCCTCAACCTCATCGACAACCGCCGTCTCGTCACCCAAGGGATCTAGATTGTTGTAATCGGTGGTGGAATCTGCCATCTGCGCTGCTACTCGGCCTCTTCGGCGTCCTCTGCGTCGTCGGGCTCAACAGACTCGACGGGCACCGAAGTCACGTTGTCCTCGACCGAATCGACGATGTCGCGCACATGGGCCAAAAAGGCCGTGCGCTCGGGGGCGGTCATAACACGAACGCGGGCCAGGATGAGCTCGTCGAGCACGCGCTGTGCCGCAGTCTCGCCCTGCATGCCCAAGCGCTCGGTCAGGTCGGAGATGGTGCCACCCGCCTGCTCGAACATATCGGACACGCTGCGGGCGATATCGGGGGTGCCGGCGTCCTTGCGGACCTGCTCGCCCTTAGTATTGAGGTCGTCAAGGACCTTCTTGCCGCCCTCGACGGCAACGGCAGCGGCGCCGAAGCCCACGTTGATGGCACCGTTAACAAGCTGATCGAGTTTCATAACCATGGTTGGCTCCAATCATGAACAACTGCATTGGCCTTCTTGTACCCAAGATTGGGCGAACGACACAAAATCGTTTTACCGCCAAGATAGGAATCGAGCGGGGCAAAGCCCTCGACGGCGTTTGCCCCGCTCGCTCGTTGCAAGGTCGTCTTTACCTTACGTTATCGTTCATCGCGAAGGAATTCTTCATGGCACAGCTCGTGGTGTAAAGGACCTTGCCCAGCAGGGCATCGGTCTCCACCCGCACGCGCTCGGCAAACTCCTCGTTGGCGCGGGCAAGCTCGGCGGGTACCTCGGCCTCGGGCAGCGCGGCTACGACAGCGTCGACGTCGTGAATCTGCTTGTGGCCCATGCCGCCGACCTTCTCCTGGTAGTCCTCCACAGCGCGACCGCACTCATGGAAGCGAACGTCGGCGAGCGCGCCGATCAGGCGGTTGGCCCAGTAGAAGTTCTCGGAGGTCACGCGGGCCTGCGTGTCGGCGTAGTACTCGGGCATGGTCTCGACGTTGGCGTACAGCGGGACTAGCGCGTTAAACGAGTTAGAGCCAAAAGCCATCCACTGTACAGCGCGATAGGCCGGCTGCGCATAGGGGCGCAGTTGCAGAACGGCAAGCTGGCTGTTGCGGTTGATGCCGATGGGGCGATAGGCGCCACGCGTGGCGGGCGTACCCTTGCTGCCGTAGCAGTCGTACTCCGTGCCCTGGTAGTGACTCGAAAGCACGTACTTGATGTCCTCGATGGTCACCTTGCGCTCGGGCACGCGGCTCCAGGGGATGTCATCGCTCTCGGGCGTGTAGTCGGCCTCGGGACCGTCCCACACATCGCTGGGGTTAAGGCAGCGCTGCATATACCAGGCGCGCGGCGTGTTGTAGACGTGGTCGCTGTCGCTGTGCGAGCCAAAGGCCTCGCGCGGGTTGAAGACCGCGGCCGGACCGTCGCCCTCGACGCCCAGCGTCAGGTCCAGATGCCACTCGGCCATCCAGGAGCGCAGGTCGGCGGAGCACATGTGGTCGGCCTGGGCGCCCTCGGCGTCATCCAGGTCAAAGCTGTCGATACCCAGCTGGTTGGGCATGGTCACATAGGCGTCATCGGGCACGCGCTTGGCGATCCAGTGGTGACCGCCGATGGTCTCGAGCCACCAGATCTCGTCCACGTCGCTAAAGGCGATGCCGTTGTTCTCGTAGGTGCCATAGCGCTCGAGCAGGTCACCCAGAATGCGTACGCCGTCGCGGGCGGATTTGGCATATGGCAGCACCAGGGTCACCATGTCCTCCTCGCCCAGACCGCCGGGCTGCGCCGGACCATAGCCGTCCTCGTCCTCGTTGCCCTTGGCGGGCACGTAGTCGACTAGCGGGTCGGCGCCGCGAACGCGCTCGTTGGTGGTGAGCGTCTCGGTTGCGGACATGCCCACATTGAGCTCGTTGAAACCGGCCTCGGCCCAGATGCCGTGGCCCGGGACAACATCGGGGACGCTCGTGTAGCGCATGGGGTTATCGGGCAGTTCAACGGTCAGGTGACTCAGGACGCTCGTGTAGACGCGCGGCTGCTCGTCGGGATGCACCACGCGCATACGCTTGGGCTCAAACACCCCGTTGGACGAGTCCTCGTTGCGGGCAACCAACGTCGACCCGTCGTAGCTCGCGTTCTTACCAACCAAAATCGTTGTGCACGGCATGCGCATCCTCCTTGAGCGAAGAAATCAAACGATAACAGTGTATCGCTTCGGCGCAGAAAGGGCGAAACCGCGGCGCTGGCAACCCCTGTGGTCAAAAAATGCCAAATGTGAGTACTGTCACCAATTTAGTAACATCAATTTTGCTACGTATGGGTGTCGAAAGTCTACATTTGTTCAAAAATTAGATGATGTAATTCCTCATAGGTCCAATAAAAAAGGCTCTTTATCGATAATAAATATCGTTAGAGAGCCTATTTGACCTAAAGAATATGTGACTATCTTGGCAACAGTACTCATATTTGGCATTTTTTGTCCACGGGGTATAGAGCTAACCCCTCAAACAGCCCAAAACGCCTATTTCGATGCGCGCTCGGCCGCCTCGATCACGTGTTTGGCGAGGATCGCCGTCGTCACAGCGCCCACGCCGCCCGGCACGGGCGTGATGGCGTTAACGACCGGCTCCGCAGCATCAGAATCGACGTCACCCACCAGCTTGCCAGCGGCCTCGTCCCAATTAATGCCAACATCAATGATCGTCTGGCCCTCGCGAATGGCATCCACGCCAATCGTGTGCGCGCGTCCAACGGCGGCAACCACAATGTCGGCAGCACGGCACTCGGCAGCAAGGTCGCGCGTATGCGTATGGCACGTCGTCACGGTCGCATTGCGCGCCGTAAGCATGGCGGCAACAGGACGCCCGATCACCAGCGAGCGCCCGACCACAGCAACCTTAGCTCCATCCAGCTCAACGCCGTAATGATCCAGCAAAGCAAGCACGGCTTCGGCTGTGCAGGGGGCAAAACCCTCGCCGCGCCCCGAAAGCGTGGTGAGCAGCGAAGCCGGCGTCATGGAGTCAACGTCCTTGGCAGGATCGAGTGCCGCGGCAACCGCGTCCTCGTCAAGGCCGGCGGGCAGCGGGCGGAACATCAGGCAGCCATGAACAGACGAATCGGTATTGATGTCCTCGATGGCCGCCAACAGCTCGTCCTGCGAAACATCGGCGGGAAGCAAAACGCGGCGAGCCTCAATGCCAACCTTTTCGCAGCGCTTGAGCGCACCGCGCTCGTAGGATAGGTCGTCCTCGCGTTCACCCACACGCACGATAGCCAACGTCGGAACAACGCCGCGCTCGCGCAAAGCCACGCAGCGAGCAGCAAGTTCCTCAGTCAACGCACGGGCGACGGGAGCGCCCTTCAGCAGTTCAGCCATGGCTATCCTCTCTTCCTTGCAGCGTCGGCGGCGCGGCGCGCCAGCGCATCGGCGCGCGGCAACCACGTGTCCAGCAGCTCATCGCACGCGGTCTCGAGCTCCTCGGCGCGCGCCCGGTCCTTCATAGACGTGGTGTTGGCAAAGAGCGTCAAGCTCGCGCCCTGCATAGCGGAACGGCAGAACACGGCGCCGCACGCCACATCGGACAGCAGCTGACGCGAACCCTTGTCGGCCATGTCCTCGAGCAGCGCCAGCGCACGCCCGCAGGCATCCATAATGCGATACGGCGGCATAGCGGCCACATGCAGCGCATCCTGAATCGCGGTCGCTCGAGCCGGATCGCCACGCGGAATACCATACGCCGCGGACACCTGCCCATATGCACGAACGTCCTCGGCAACCAACTCGACAAGCTCCTGGGCCAACTCATCTGCCTGGGCAAATGCGCGCGTCAGGTCATCCGCACGATCAACAAGCGCGGGATTGGTCGCACCGTAGCGGGCAACCATTCCGCACAGCGAGGCGCCCAGCGCGCCCACAAAGGCGCTCGCGCTGCCACCGCCGGGAACCGGCTCGCGCGCGGCCAGCGCCTCGGCAAACCCGCGGCAGGTCTTGTCCATCATCTCTTGGCTCATACACATGCACCTTCAAGTCATATACATCGGTCGGGTGGCAACCGCCGACCGACCGCATCGATCACGTAATGGTGCTAAGTCTAGCCCATAAGCACAGGAGCGTCAGCGCACCTGGCCATCGCGGATTTCTATGGCACACGATAGGCGGCAGCGACACAAACATGGGACACATGGCCCACCTTTCGAGACTTCCGGGCAGCGGCAACTGGGGCATACATATAGGTAAGGAGCCCTATGTTGGGGCAAGCTCATCACGGCACCGGACGACGAATGGAGGAATAACCGCACAGTAAACAAAGGCATCATGTGCACGCGCAACCGCTGCCCCAGCGATCCGCGGCGCACGATGTCCCTGGCAGACAAGGAGGACGCCACCATGAAGAAAAAGACCCTATCGATTCTTTCCCTTTGCATCGCCCTCTTTGCCGCGTTTGCCCTTGTCGGCTGCGGCGGGAGCGCATCGGGCGGAGGCGGCAGCACCGCCAAGAGCGAGAGCAAGGAAAAGGCCCCCGTCGCCAAGAAGACCGACTTTATCTGGTTTAAGGTCGAGATGCCCGAGGGCGTCGGCGTAAGCGACTCCGCCGGCAAGAATGCAGACAGGGTCCAGCTCACCTTCCCCGAAAACGAGAACGCCTCGGCCGATCGTTTTATCCCCGTTTGGAAAAAAGCGCTGACTGCCGAGGAATCCCACGCCGACCAGGCGGAAAAGAAGGGGGATACGTTCCAGTGGAAGGATGGCGGGTCCATCGAGTATAACGGCAGGACGTGGCTCGTCGGAACGTACGAGGACAACAGTGGCATCACAACCCTCCTCTTTACCGACGTTGAGCCGGGAAGCATCTATGTCCTTATCTCGAACTTCGACCTGCACAAGAAAGAAGCCGAGGCGCTCCTCAACTCCATCGAATTCCCCGATGACATGGCAGAGGCAGTTTCCGAGGCGCGCGAAGTCGAGATTTCGAGCATCGAGCTCAAGTAACGGGACACCCGCACGCGCCTACGCGCACCTGCGCACATGCGCCCCATTAAAGCAACGGGCACCCAACCCCGGGAAGGGCCGACAGGCATCGGCCCTCCCCTCTTTTGGATCCGCGCATATTGCCACTTGTCGGCGCAAATCCGGCCCTCAGAATGGGACACATGGCCCACCCTAGCGAGCCGCTCGCGCGTACAGTAAAGGCAGGTAATCCATGGGCGGTTACAGATCGAGGAGGACACGACCATGAAAAAGAAGGCCTTTGCGATTCTCACCCTCTGCATAAGCCTCTTAGCCGCAGTCTCCCTGGTGGGCTGCGGTGGCAGCGGCGGCGCTACCGGAAGCGGCGGTGGCGGCGGAGCAGAAAAGCCAGCCGTGGATATGAGGACCGATTTCATTTGGTTTAAGGTCGAGGTCCCCGAGGGCGTCGAGATCACCGACGTCGCAGGCGACACGGCCGATAGGGCCCAGTTTAAGTTCACCGAGAGCGAGCACGCCAGCGACCGCTTCATCCCCGTCTTCGATCCTGACAAGAACGCCGATGAGCTGTTCGACTACGAGGCCAAATGGAAGGCCAGCTCTGGATGGACCGAGAGCGACCCCGTTAAGTACAACGGCAAGACCTGGCGCAGCGCCTACTTCACGCACTCCGGCGGTGTGACGACCGAGTACTTCACCGACGTTGACGGCGGCAGTGTGTACGTGCGTATCGACAACGTCGAAGAGCACAAGGACGCCGTCGAGACCATGATGAAGTCCCTTGAGTTTGCCGATGACATCGCCGAGGCCAAGACCGAGGCCATGGACGTTAAGCTCGACGACATCGAGATCAAGCGTTAAGCGACTGGCGAGCGCAACGGGAGACACGGGCGCAGTGCAAACAAGCGACGGTGTCCCAGCGCTTCGTACCAAGGGAGGGCCGGCAAACCGACCCTCCTTTTCTTATGCCGATAGCCGGCGAACGCGAGGGTGCCGGGCGGCAAAACCACCCCCAGCGCGGTAGCAGCACAAATAGACAAGCGCCCCAACGCGTCCGCCCGCCGATTTATGGCGCCGCGCAGACAATTAAGCCAACACGTTTAGACATCCGGGCAGTATAGTTACCAAAAAGAGTGCATAACCGCACCCTGCGAACGGAGGAGTTATGACCGAACACCACGCCATCAGCCGTCGAGCATTCACGTTGGGCCTAGGACTCGCAGCATTGTCGCCATTTGCAAGCCTGCCCGAAACCGCGGGATTGGGCCTTCCCCTGCGAGCGGCATTTGCAGACGACGCTGCCACAGCGTCGGTCAGCCTCGACAATTTCGTCATTCGCCTTCGCCCCGCGGGCTATTTTCGCACTGCAAGCGTCAACCAAGACGGCAACGTTCGCGGCAACGTCTGCCACCTGTTTAATGACGGCACGTCCAACAAGCTCATCCTTGAGAACGTAACGACCAAGAATGACGATACAAACTGGTATGCTATCCGCACCTTGCTCAATTTCGAAGAGCATAAAAAGACGGGCTACAGCATTTGGTCGGTCGACGACGACTCGGACAAAGATGGAAAGGTCATCCACGTATGGGGCGGCGAGTACGACCAGAAGGACAGCCGTGCCTTTGCGTTCGACCGTCAGCTCGACGGAACCTATATTATTCGAGACCGCACAAACGAGAAAAAAGACATTAATTACCTGGCAATAGCATCGGATGGCAAAGACCAAGACAACAACAAGATCTGTCATAAGAGGAAGAGCATTCCGTGGGAGCTCGAACTTGTCGGTTACACCATGGAAAAGTCCAATGCCACGGTTAGCAGCATCGACTGGACCACGTATAGCAGCTACGTCGACGGACCATGTTGGATGAGCTACGTCAATGGCAACAAGTACCTCGACGAGCTGAGCATCCCGGGCACGCACGATTCGGGTACCTGCAGCGTGGACAACGACACCGAACCCCAGACTTCGCTTGCAAAGTGCCAACAGGACTACATACCCACACAGCTGCTCGAGGGAATCCGCTATTTTGATATCCGACTCGGAAAGGGCGACGACCCCGGCATCGACCACGGGATCTGCTACCTGCTCAAAAAAGACGGGCACTTTATGCATCTCTCCGATGTCATCGGCTACTTCAAAACGTTTTTGAACGAAAACCCATCAGAGGCGCTCATCCTGCTCGTGTCGAGCGGCAATGACGAGGCTACCGATGAAAGTGTTACGACGGCTTTCGCCAAGGTTATGGGCGAGAACCCAAATCTGTTCTACACGTCGAGCCGAATCCCCACACTGAACGAGGTGCGCGGAAAGATCGTCCTGCTGCGTCGATTTGCACTCGCCGGCAACAGTGTAAGCGGTCACACGTGGGGCCTCGACCTTACCGAATGGGATGGCAAGATCAAGGCGCATTCCGGCAAATCCATGTGCCTCGTTCAGAACGTTCAGGGCTTTGATGAGACCGACGACGCAGGCACCAAAGAAGCCTACTGCACAAAGGTATATGCCCAAGACCATTACGACTGCACGGGTTCCAGTAAGATTGACTGGGTCGATATGGCTCTGAAGGCCGCACCCGAACTCAAGCGCAACCCCGTAGATGTCGCTGACGAAGACGGGAGCACGGTGCAGGTAATGGAGCGCTGCTGGTTTATCAACTACACCAGTTGTACGCAATACAACCCATTTACCGCAGCGCGAGTGGTCAACGAGCATCTGTACGAGAGCCCGTACATTAACCCCAGCGGCAACGAGACAACAAAGTCAGATTACCTCAAGCACATTGGCATCATCGCGTCCGACTTTGTTGATGCGGCGCTGGCACGGAGCATCTACCAGCGCAATTACGATGCACAGCACAAGCAGACAGCTTCGTACTACCTCCCGACCCGCATGCGCATGACGTATGGCGACTCGCTGAGCGATGCCTCACTCCAGGACGGCAAGACCGTTGGCGAGGGTCATTTCCGCCTCGTCGACAGCAGCAACGTACTCAACGTGGCGGCTTCGGGCCATGCGTTTGCCATCGAATATGTGGATGTCGACGCCCTGGGCAACGAGACCGTTACGGGGCTGCAGGGCTCTGTGCCCATTGATATCGATCCACGCGCGCTGACGCCCCATTTTGAGGGACTCGAAGGACTTAAGGCCGGCGAAGACGTGCGCGCCAAGATTGCGGCATCACTCGAGGGCAAGCTCGAAACCGATGCCTGCACGGCCCATCTCGAGTTTGTGCACGACGCGGACGGCGCTCCGGGCACGGCAATGGCCGAGGGCGAAACATTTGCCGCAGGAACGTACTGGGTGCGCGTGAACGGTCTCTTGGGCGACGCGGCGCAGAACTACACGCTCGCCAGCGATGGAGCCGCAAGCTTTACCGTAGCGGCCTCGGACAGTGCAGGCGGCGCCAGCACCGGCACGGGTTCCAACGCAGGCGGCGCCGACAAGGATGGCAAGGGCAACAAGAGCGACCAGGGCAAGAGATCGGGCGGAAAACTTGCCGACACGGGCGATGGCTCCGGCATTGCCGCCGGGCTCGCCGCTGCCGCCGTGGCGACGACGGCCGCCGGCGCAGCGATGCTTGCCAGTGACGGTGAAAACAACGAGGACGTTGTCGAATAGGCAAGCCGGCCTTTTAGACACATCGACTCAATCGGGGGCGCAGAACACCGCTCTGTGCCCCCGATTTTTACCTTGGTCCGAACGCCGCTATCGGCTACATCACCATGTTCAGCGCGTTCACAAATTCCTGGGCCTTCGCACGGCTGCTCAGACTAAAGACGCAAGCGGTTAACAGTCGATTGCGCAGAAAAACATCGCGGCCTTTGATTCTGTTGACGCCCGTGATGTCCTTAAGGTAAACGATCTCGGTGCGCTTGCCACCAAACGTGCCCTTCTTGAGCACCTCGATACGGTTAGGCTAGATCTTGACGTCTTTAAACCTGCCCGAACCTTTGTCCTGGAACAACAAGGTGCTGTTGTCCATGCGTGTCACTCCCATGGGGTTCGCTAAAACTGCCTCTATGGTCACATTTTAGTCACTTCGGGAATCCTGCACGAAGGCGCTAGGCGACATTGAAATTCGAGTCCGCGCGAGGCTTTAAGATAGACATGATCAGCCGCATCGATGCGACTGGCAATGCTTCTAGGAGTACGCCTCGTATTATTCGCCATTAGAGGAGGCCTTACATGCTTTACGTATGGGAATTCGAGTTCTTTGATTCGGACGGTATGGTCGATGCCGTGCCATGTGGCTCGCTGGACGGAGGTGGAACGTTCGGATCCGACCTAAACGACGCCGTCGAAAGCGCCGCCGATTTTCTCGCATGTATGGTCGACCATCACCTTATGGGCGGCGTCGATTTTCCCGCGCCGGACTTTGGACACCAGCCACAACACGGCGGCAAGATTATCGCCGTGGCCGTCAGCCGCGAGCTCGGCGACATCCCCGCCGTCACCGCAGCGGATGCCGCACGTATGCTCGGTGTTAGCTCAGCACGGGTATCGCAACTGATAAATGCAGGAATGTTGGATTCATGGAAGGACGGCGCCAAGCGCATGGTGTCCAAAGCTTCCATCGAGGCACGACTCGCCGACGCACCAAAGGCAGGGCGCCCAAAAGAGGTCCCTATTGCCGTATAAGGCGAGGCTACTTCGCACTTTTATTCCACACGATGTTTTCAGCCTGGTATAAACAAGTTCAATAACAGAAAGCAAATCCAACCATCGTGTCTAATTACGAAAGGATTTTCGCCTTTTCTGCAGCAAACTCTTCCTCGGTAAGTACTCCACTATCACGCAGCGCTGCAAGTCTCTCGGGCCTTGCAACTACATCACCACTATCCACCAGCGTCTCAATAGTCTGTGAAACCTGCGGATACTGCTCGAGCTCCTTCGATAGGGCATCGACTATCTCGGCAATATTCTTTGCATTTTTGCCCCCGTTTAATACGTTTGTCCTGACCTTAGATGACGAGTTGACAGTAACGCCAGATCCGCCTTCAACTGGAACAACCGAAATACTGATATTTTCACCCCAGGACCAAAGGCTCATACCAATCTCGGCTGCAACTGTTCTTGTTGCGGGCGATGCGCTATCAACTTTTACTTTAGGCAGCTTTTCCATAGCTGCCTCCAAGGCATTAAACGTGTCGTCAGGAGAATACGGTACCTGAATCTGAAGCTGCTGATCCGCAAAACCCATAATCCGGCCTCCGCTTCTACAAGATTAAGGCTATCGGCAATGGTAGCACGTTCCCAGCACTTTTAAATTCATCTAATGACCTTGTGATGCAGCCCGACACCCCAGCACTACTCCCTATTTCCCAAATAGCGCACCCAGCAGACCGCGGCGTTTGGGCTTCTCCTCTCGGTAGGAACCCTCCGCCGCTGCCACCTGCCGCGGCTGTTCGCCGCCTCCGCGACGTACGATCTGGTATAGGAACGGCGATTTAACGTATTTGACCTCGATGGGCGTGGCGTGCACGGTGCTTTCGCTCGACAGCATCACGTTGGGATTGAGCGGTGCCACCACATGCGTCTCGCGCTTGTCGCTAAACACCACCGCGGCCGCGCGACCCGTCTGGCCGTTCACGGCGATGCGCACCTGCTCGCCATCGCGGCTGTCCGTCGCCGGACGATCGACAAAGTACACCGGCACCATCACCAGGCCGTCCTTATGCTTGCGGGCCTTGCGCGCCCAAGTGCGGATGCTCTTTTTATTGAGCCCCAGCACCGCCTCGGCATCGTTGCCGGCAATGTCGAGCGCCAACTTATCAATGACCACCTGGTCCTTGGTAGACGCATCGACGGAGACAACGCGAAAGTCACCTTCCTGCATGGCCGGGTCAAACGGCCCAACCTTGGCAAAGTCCCACGGCTCCAAAATGCCCATAAGGCGAACATCCAGATAGTTTGCCCGCGGATACGCCCAGTCGAGCACCTCGTAGTACACCAGGGTTTCCTTGCTCAGGCCCTTGCCCGGGAAGCTCGCCATCATACGCAGGTCCGCCAGCGCCATGGGGAAATAGAAGAGCATCATGTCGTTTTGGATCGCGTCTTCCACGTCGTGCCCGGCAAAGGCATCCGGGTACTGGCGCACCAGCTGCAGCGCGTTGGCACGTGCCTGCTGCGGCGAAATTTCGCAGGGAATACCCTGCTCCGGCACATACTCCGCACCCACGCCCATGGTCAGACGTTTGCTAAACGTACCGGGCTTGAGCAAGTCGGCAATGCCGATCTTGTTGCCGCAGGACGGGCACTCAAACACACGCTGCGTTGACTCGCCCTCAAAGGACGCGCCGCAGAAGGGGCAGGGAATGCTCACGTGCGTGGCTTCTTGGAACTCCTGCGCCGTGCCGCGGTCCTCCCATAGCAGATGCTCCAGAACCGACTGATTGCGCCAGTGCGAATTAAAGAAATACCAGTCCGGGTCCTCCGGGCGCTCGAGCTGCGACACATGGGTGAGCTTAAGTAGCCCATCGACAACCGTCAGCGGCGCATGGCGAATGCCCAAAGCGCTCTTGGGCTCCCCCGCATCGGCCTGCCACAGAACGACCGTGCCGCAATAGGCGCACTCAAAGCTGCGTTTAGCCTGGTGTGAGTACATAGGGCCGCCGCAGTTTTGGCATTTAATGGCAAACATCTCGTCCATGGAAACGTCCTCCTTTGCACAGGGGCTGTCGACATTAAGTATGTCGAGCAAACTGGCACATGCCCATACCCATGTGGCCCAAAATGGAGCACTCGGTCGGACGGGGAGGCGCAGTGAACTCGAACGCGCGCGGGCAGTCGTTCCCCTCCGCCTCGCGCCCGTTAGCGCCGGCAGACCATTGCTGCATTTTCTGAGCATCGGTACACGTTGCGTCTGCGCGAGCTACACTATCCCCTTAATGAGAATGCGAGGAGATACGCCATGCTATTTGTAAATCGGCTGGTACATACGCTTGTTCCCGGCAGCGAAAGCGAGCCGGTCGATACCTCCTGCCGCACCAACGCGGGTTTTGCCGCAAGCCTCATCTGCATCGGCCTCAACATCACCCTGTGTCTGGCCAAGGGCATAGCTGGTCTGCTCGCGGGCTCCGTCTCGCTTATCGCCGACGCCTTCAACAACCTTTCCGACGCCTCGAGCAACATCGTGAGTCTGCTCGGATTCCGCCTTGCCAGCCGCCCGGCCGACGAGGGGCACCCCTATGGCCACGGTCGCTACGAGTACCTGGCGGGGCTGTTTGTCGCCGTTCTCGTTTGCGCCGTCGGCATCAACCTGATCCTGGAGTCGGTCACCAAGATCATCAAGCCCTCCCCCACCGCGTATTCGGCGCTCTCCATGGCAGCCCTTGTCCTGTCCATGCTCGTCAAGTTTTGGATGGCGGCGTTCAACCACACGCTGGGCAACCGCATCGATTCCGAGACGCTCATCGCCACGGCGCAGGATTCCAAAAACGACGTCATTGCCTCGGCCTCGGTCCTGGCCGCAGCGCTTATTTCGCAGACGACCGGCTTTGACCTCGATGGCTGGGCAGGCCTGGGCGTGGGCATCTTCATCTGCATCAGCGGCATGGGCCTGGTGCGCGACGCCATCAGCCCGCTGTTGGGGCAAGCGCCCGACCCCAAGCTCGTCCAGGCAATCCGCGACAAGATCATGTCGTATCCGCAGGTCCTAGGCACGCACGACCTGATGGTGCACGACTACGGCCCCGGCCGCCAGTTTGCCAGCGCACACGTGGAAATGCCCGGCGAGGGCGATGCGTTTGAACATCACGAGATCCTGGACACCATCGAGCACGATATCAAACGGCAGATGGGCATCGACATTACGCTGCACTGCGACCCCATCGCCACCACCGGCGACGACCTGCGCGGCTGGGTCAAGCGCGGCATCATGCAGATCGATCCTGCGCTCTCCATCCACGACCTGCACGAGCACGACGGCTTTGTTTCGCTTGACCTGGTGCGTCCCGACGGCTTTGACATATCCGACGAGGAGCTGCTGGAGCTCGTCACGCGCATCGTGCACGAGCGCCGGCCCGATGTCTCGTGCGTCGTCACATTTGACTCGGGCTTCAGCTCGCCCGACCGCCCGGCCGAGCAGCTGTAATCGACAGCAAAAACGGGACGCAGGACCGCCGACCAACGCGCCTACGCGCCCGGTCACGCAACCTGCGCCCCGTTTTTGTTTGCACTGCTAAGGCTCTAGCCGCTCGACCGCTAGTTCCCCTGCGCGCCCGAAATGCCGTTTTGCAGGGCACCCCAGGCGTTCGTTGCCATATCGCCCAGGTTCTGTGCGATATCGCCGAGATTCTGAGCCGTGTCACCCAGCTCTTGGGCCTTATCTCCCAGCTCCTGGGCCTTGTTGCTCAGGTCCTCCAGCGTATTAGAGCTCGAGCTGTCCGCGCCGCCTTGGTCGCCGGACGCATCACCCGACGAGCTGTCCTTACGCGTGAGCTGAATCTCGAGGTTGCCGTTGTCGTTATAGTAGGCAGACGTCACGACCCAGTTGGCGTCGACAACAGGCGTTGAGCCGTCATCGGTCAGAATCACGGCATTCGAAAGATCGGCCCCGCGTGACTTGAGGAGCTTCTTGGCGTTGGACCAGTACTGACCCGGGATATCGCTCAAATCGAAGGTGCCGGACTGGGTAGTCTCGGTCTGCTCGGCTGTGGTATCAGTCGTGGCACCCCGCTTGTTGAGCATGCCCGACACGATGGCAAACACAGCTGACAGGGCAAAGAAGATCGCCAGCACGATCAGGATTTTCTTGATCACGCTCGAGGAACGCGAAGGCTTCTTCTCCTCGTCCTCGCCATACCGGGGGATGGACTTGGGATACTCACGATACGGCTCGCGCGCATATCGGTCGCGCGACTCGTAGCGCGGCTGTGCCGTGCGCGGCATATATGTCGTCTGCTGAGGCTGCGGAATGGGATTTTGCAGCAGGTCATCATAAGGGTCTGCCGCCGCGTTGCCGTAGGGACTCTGCGACGAGACACCATACGGGTCCTGCGCTGCGTTTCCGTAATTCACAACGCGCGTGGGATCGGCCGACACCTGCGTCGTATCGGGGGCAGCGTAGCCGGGATTCGGCACGACGCGGGTCTCATCGGCGCCATTGCCCGTCCGCGGGGAGCCGTAGCCACCCATTACGGTCGTCTTATCCTGGTCCATGCAACGATTCCTTTCCGTCGCCCGTAAGCAATAAGTTATCCATGCATTCTACCCGCGCAAAAGCCTATGATGGGCAAAGCCCGCCGGTATCTACAAGACATGCGCGGCCGACGGTCACAAGCGAATCGAGGAACGTCATGGCAAAAAGCAAGCTCATCAAAGACACAACGCGCGCCGAACGCGAGGAGATCATTAAGCTGGCGCTCGCGGGCTGCGGTAACGGCAGCTGCGACAACTGCGGCAGTTGCAGCTTGGGAGCAGGCGACCCGTACGGCACCTACCAGCCCTACATTGACGGCGAGATGGAAATCGCCGATATCAACATGATGGTCGCCGAGCGCAACGCCAAACTCTTCGGCCTCCAGCGCGGCTAATGATCCCTTCTTGGGCTGTGCACCAAAAAATGCGCCCATCTACTACGTTTAACCCAAGGGTGCCAACCATAGCCATATTTGTGTTAACAAAACCGCAGGTAAACGTCTTGCCGCATTGTTAAAAAACGCTCCATGGTCGGTCCAACCCGGGCCAACGTAGTAGATGGGCGCTTTTCGTGGCGCGGCTGGCCCAGATTGCTTGTTTCGGAGCCAATTTGCATCAAAAAGTCCCCGGCGGCGCTGCGTTTTGCGTCACCGGGGACTGTTCAATTTATCCCTCGCGGTCCACCTTACTCATTGGGTACGTACGTAGCCCTGGCTCGCTCGGGCGTTACATCCTGGCCGCAGGAATAGCTCGAGTCGAAGGCGTGCGCAACCAAGTCGTGGGTATCCCATGCCGTGCAGTCAAACTCGCCAGTATCGAGGACGATGATATAGCCCTTGCCATCGTAGTAGAAATGATCCTCGGTGTAATTATCGTCATCGTCGATGTTGTCTTCGGACACAGAGTCCATATCCGGCTTTGCCGTCTTAATTGCCCGCTTGGCCTCACTCTTGAGGGTATCGAACGAGAGCCCGTGCTGCGCAAGCGAGTCCTCAAGCGAAACCTGTTCACCCGTCTTGAGGTTGTAGTACGCCGACCTCGTCACCCGTTCCGATCGATACGGAGGTTGATAGCTGTCGGTAAACGTGCGCACGCAGGCAATATCGCCATCGATCGAGACGATCTCGGCGGTGTACATCATGGTCACGCGGCTGTCCTCGTCATCCATCGAGGCCTGCTTGCTCGCTTCGAGCGTATCCGCAACGAGCTGGACCATATCCTTATTAAACTTGGCGACGCCCACGCCCTGGCCCTTTACCTGAGGATAGGTCCACGTAGCCGTGATCTGGCACGTGTCATCGGGGGACGGGTTCAGCGGGCCTTCGCCAACCGCAGCCGTAAAGTCGACATCCTGCGTGGCAGAGACGGCCTCGTAGCTCGCCTGCGCACTGTCATCGTCCTTCGACTTCAGCTGCTCCAGCGTCGTGGCAACCGTTGCGATGCTTTTTGCTACAACTTCCTCGCTGCTGAACAACTCAGCGTCAAACTCACGCACTTCATTGATGTCTTTCACCTTCGAATCGTCAATCGACACAGGGCCAACAATGGCGCTAAATGACTTGCCGTCATAGGCGTTGAATTCGCACTCGTAGCCATCATGGGATTGGTTAAAGCCATCGGGGACTTCTTTGAAATTAATTGTCTCCCCATCATGCAGATACCGTTTGAATCCATAGGTACCATCATATTCGTATACGTAAAGCGAGACGCCAGCGCACATGGTGTAAACCTGAGTGTCGGGCTCGTATACCTTCTCGATCTCACCATCGCGATAAGCCCAGACCTCTACCTTGGCAGCAGCGGCGCCATTGTCATTTTCAATCGGCTCGTCAGAGTACTCAATCAACAGTTCGTCCTGGCCATCGCCGTCAAAATCGATGAGCCTAGCGTAGGCAACGCCCCGTGTTCCAAACATCGAAGAATCATCAATCTCAACAGCCTCGCCCTCGCCGTACTTCTTTTGGTACTCGAGGATCTTGTCGGTGAACAGCTCGTTTGCCGTCTTGACCGCCGCCTTGGCAGAGGCTTTGGCCTCCTTCTTGGACTGCGTGAGCTCGACATTCTTGGGGGCGTCCGAACCTTCCTTGGTATAGTCGACCTTCATGGTGGTCGTGCTCTTCTTTTTGCCCTTGCCCGAGGTGATGGTCATCTGGTACTTCTGGTCGGGCAGCTCGCCAAAGTCCTCCATGACAAAGCCGTCCTCGCCATCCACTTTGATGGTGTAGCTCTTGCCCTTGCCAGACACCGGCGCCAGCTCGACGGTATAGCTCTTGAGCTTTTTGCCCTTGCTGTTCTTGGGCAGCACTTTAGTCTCGCATGCGCAGACAACATAGCCCTTGCCACCCGAAGTTACCTCGGACGACGCGCCAATACGCGGCACGATCACGATAGCGGCGACAATGGCGACAACGGCAACACCGCCGATAACGGCAGCGACGATACGGCCTTTGTGCTTGGGTTTCTTGGGCTGCGGCGTCGGAACAAGCGGCTGAGAGGCCTCGGCAGGCTCGGTCATAGGAGACCCACAAAAACGTCCCACGATCAAAGGAGGCTCACGAAAACGTTTCCAGATCACAGGAGACGGGACATCCTGAAGAGCGCGCCGTCCCGCAGGGTCGTCCACCGGCACATCTCCTACCGGAAACGCCGCAGGCTCTGCTTGGTCCTCAACGCCGCCCACGCGAGCGCCGCAGATCGTGCAAAACATGGAGCCATCGGGTATCTGAGCTCCGCACTTGGTGCAATACATCGCATCTCCCGTCTCTCGCCGCAGCCGCAATGCGCCCGCGCAGTTCTTCCAACTACACCGTACGAGAGAAATCACCAACCTTGTTGCGCAACATTGCTGTCACGTCAAAAACTATGCCGGTTTACTACGATGAATCGACTAGGGGCGAGCACGACGCTTTTTTGAAAAACAAAACCGACGCTCCTATAAGTTGTCAAGAGGCGGTTTGCGGGAGCGCTCCCTGCA
>CAVCKO010000009.1:0-4364 GCA_963602825.1 Treponemataceae bacterium
ACATTGGTGTAACCCTATAAGCCTGAATATATTCCCGATGGAGTGTCAAACTCCATCGGGTTGCGTATGCTACAAAATGCACACATTCAAACGATTTATCCATCAACGCTATAATACAAAAATATTTATATTTTTGTATTATAGGAGGGACGAATATGGGAAACGTATCCTCGAATAGCGATTCTCTCAATGCACAATCCGTTGGTGGGTTTTTACCATCAAGCATGTACGTAAATAGAGGCGTAGTCGCCGATTGTAATTTAGCAGTATTGCCCGGTGTTTACGCTATTTCTGCGCCATTTACAAATGCCCCGATTAGCACATATGGCATAATCATGAGTGAAATATTTGAAGGTGGGTGGATATATCAAACGTTCATACCAACAAATCCTACCGTAACATACATACGGTCTAAAATCAATGATAACGACTGGAGTACTTGGATAGCACAGAACCAATACTACACCAACTTACTAGACAATCCGTCATTCCTAGTTAACCAAAGAAGAGAAAAAACATACACTGCTACATTATCGGCTGTCGTATATACGGCAGATCGCTGGAAGCTTCATGTCTCTGGAACGTCTGAGTCATTATCAGCCACACTTACGACATATGATAATGGAGGTGTAAGTATTCAGAAGAGTGGAGATACTGTTGGAGATGGATGGTGGTGGATTACGCAGCCATTGCCAGATTTTGTATATAACGTAATTGCAGGTACCGATGTTTACGTTATAGTTGGGCATGACCATGGAACTTTCACTGGCCGAATTCCTGTGCCATCTAGTAAAGACAGCGAAGGTTCTTCGGCAGACTGTGGAAATGGAATATACGTAAATATATACGCTGGGACGCTGCGTATTTTCTCAAAGACTGAGGGTGTTAGTATATACGGGGTTAAACTCAGCCAAGGGGAAACAGTATTTAATATCTCTGATTACAGTACCGAATTATTGAAATGCCAGAGATATTATAGACGTATATATGCGTCAGAGTTGCCCATCGCTATTCCAACCAATAATGTGTGGAGCATTGATATTCCGTGTAACGGAATGCGCATTGCTCCAACGGTGTCATTTCACTTGAAATACACAGGGCATGAGAACGGAGCTGCGATGGACTGCAAAACGAATACTGATAAGGACGCCACATTCGCAATATCGTGGTATACAACCAGCAACTGCGTTAAAGTCGATCTCTATATTCCAGATGGCGATCACAGCGCGCCATATTACATACCGCGCGATGATGATAGTTATATCGAGCTATCCGCAGATTTGTAAATGAACCCTCCATTAACAGCTTTATAAGAAACTAAACTTAAAGGAGGCTTTTTCATGGCAGTTTTATTAGACGAGACTCCGGTAACCGACAACACCGGCGTTTCCGTAGACTCTATTCCCGAAATGGGCATTGACCCCGGGTATGACGTTTATGTCAAGACCGACAGCGACGGCGTCATTACCGAGATAAACAGTTCCGCATTTATCACGGACACTACAGGTTGGACCATCATCGACAACGGCAGCGGTGATAAGTATCACCATGCTCAGGGGAATTACCTCGATGAACCGATTACCGATTATCGCGGCATCTATAATTACAAGCTCGTTGACGGAAAGCCGGTTCTCAGAACCGACGAAGACAAGGAGCCGGAGACCGCAAAACTTGATGCCATTTCTGAAATCGCATCATTAAAGTCCCAGCTCGCAGATACCGATTACATTGCAGCAAAGATTGCGGAAGGCGCTGCAACGAAGGAAGAGTATGCGGATAAGCTTGCTGAAAGAGAAGTATGGCGCGCACGCATCAACGAACTTCAGGATAAGTATCAGCTTTGATAAAATTGACAGGAGAGTGGAATTCCACTCTCCTGTCAGTCATGCCCTCGCATCCGCATAGTATGAGCATGATATGTATAACATTGCTGGTATGTCAGATTCGTTATCGTAATTCGATACCATTCGTAAATACGCCATGCCAGTTTTATCTGGTTTATATCCGATGATGGTTATTCCGGAAACAGCCGCACCGTTTGTCCAGTCTGCTGGATGGTCATATAATATTTCACCTGGTGTCCCATTGGGATTCGTTATTCCACACCATCTAACCGATGGCTTAATTCGCATTGGCGTTGGGAAATGTTCATTGATCGTATAGAATCCGCCCGGGCCATTGACGATTCTGAGAAACTCCTCTTTCGTTAATGCTATATTGAGGCCCCGCGGATTCAATCCGTTTGGATTGAGACTGCTGTATGGTACGCTATAGTGCCGCTGGCATTTTAAGATTTCAGCCTGTTCATTTGGCGGGATATATGCTGTAGGTTTACCATATTCAAGTTTAACCCAAGCTATATCTACAGATGTAGATGCACTGACAAGCCGGATGCCGATGTCGGTCGAGGGAGCTTCACTTGTCCCATATGGGGCATTGATTCGCATCCACGTAAACCGATATGCCGTCCAAGTATCAGATAATGCAACCGTACGGTAGTAAGCGCCCGACGATGCAAATTGCCCAAACTCAATCGTTCCGCTTCCTTTACAATACACGGTCATGCTCAGCTCGGAATTGAGCATTATGCGTTCAAGTGGCTGATAAAAATAACCCGCATCATTCGACGCCGTTATATTAATTACGCCGTCTGTAAGATATTTTACCAATACGGGATTTGTTGTGGAACCTTTCCATCTATCCATTGCGTAGTTGGATGTTGTCACCGCCGTGTTGTATTCAGAGAGACCATCTTGGTTGATGCTGAAATTGGGATTGTCGAAAAGATTTTGTAATGATGCATATGCATTGGAGATTGGCTCTATGAAGTCGTGATAGTTTACCGGGGTGCCGGTGTTTCTGAACGATATTCGATATGTAGCACTCATTCCACCATTAACCTCATCTGCGTGCTGACTGGTGTACGTTAAGCATCCCCATCCCCAGTCGTTGTCGGGATTTCCGATATATCCTTGTGCAAACCCACCGTCGATATGTATCATATTACCATGATCATCCGATAGCTGAAAATGAGAAGCTACCGACCACGGGATATAGATTGTAGCGACTCCATAATCATCTGCCGCATTCGTTTTATCTAAGGAATGAGTGCTATATAAAGTAGACAGTTTTCTGAAAAAATCCTTTACCGAAACTATCGAGTTGACTGAAAATCCTAACAAACCAGTGCCGCCTGTGGCATTTGTAATTAACGGGGTTAGTAGTTCAGAATTTTCTGGGGCCCAGTTGCTCCATGTTTCGCCGCCGTCATATGAACATCTTGTATACCGCGAATTTTGGTAAATTTCACCATCACATTGCGTGAACGTTTGCAAAATAATACGTTTAGCGGCTGTTGGTGAGAAGGACCATCCACTGTAAGTCTTAACATCAAGAAACCCAAACGGGTTACCATGCAGTACAGTTGGTAGGTTTTTAACATTTGCAATAAATATATGCTCGTCGGTTATTATTTCATTGGCATCTGTGTATTTTCCATTAGCCCATGAATTATATTCAAATTTTCCGCTTCCAACTATATTTTGTGGCGTTATACCTTGAACCGATTGAGCATCGGGGGAATAAGCGTTGAGTGATACATTGCCCACAATAATTTCCTCCTATAATACAAAGATATAAATATCTTTGTATTATAGTTTTCTTCAGGGTCTGACACATTGTGAGTGCGCTTACTTTTAATATATTTGCTAACTTTTTAATAATCGAGACTGGGAGATAGCCAAGAGGTAAGGCATGGGTCTTTGACTCCCTGATTCCCCGGGTTCGAATCCCGGTCTCCCAACCAATACGCTAACAATATAAAATAGGAGGTCTATGATGGTTGGCAAGTACACTGTAACCACACTGTGCGGAAGCGCAAGATTTAAAGACGAATTTATGGAAATTCAGAAGAAACTCACCCTTGAAGAACACATCGTAATTTCAGTTGGGCTGTTTGGCCACTCTGGAGACGACGAAGTCTGGTCCGAGGGCACTAAGGAAATGCTCGACGATATGCACAAGCGTAAAATCGACATGGCTGACGAAATTTTCGTCATCAACAAAAACGGGTACATCGGCGACAGCACTAGATCCGAAATCGAGTATGCTCAGAAGACAGGTAAACCGGTAAGATATCTGGTGCCTGTCACAACCGAAGCATAACATTCTAGTAAACCGCGTAACAGCGTTTACATATATGGCAATCGTCTCGGCAATAGTCGAGGCAAAGCAGGGAACGTGACGGAGGTCACGCATTAGAGATGATGGTGGGTTTGAGTCTCAACGAGCTGCTGTGGCGGAATTGGCAGACGCGGTAGATTTAGGTTCTACCAGGCAACTGTGCAGGTTCAAGTCCTGTCAGC
>CAVCKO010000009.1:4374-4986 GCA_963602825.1 Treponemataceae bacterium
AGGTGAGGGTAAAACCCTCACCTCATTTTTTATGGGATTTCTTACTTTTAAATAAAATAGTACTCACGAAAGGAGGCATTATCATGACAAGGTTTTATACGTACACATACAGACACCCTACCGTAAAAGCGATGCGCATCGAGAGTACGACTTCTGATGAAGAAATTCGGAAGTTTACAGGACTGAGTGTCGTTGCTGAAAGACGCCTCGGTGGCCGCTGTGGTCTTTCATATGATGGAACGACAATTGATCCTGATCTGATATTCCGTGAAGGAGACTGGATTGTCATTCGTGAAGATCGGGTTTTTCAGATAATGAACGATGTCGCGTTTAATCGCGAATTTGTTATTGCTGACGGCGGCAATGTAGAGTAAACAGATATATGCCCCGTGCACGATTTGTGCACGGGGCATTATTATCTCGAAGATTCTATAATACAAAATTATTTATAATTTTGTATTATAGGAGTGTGATATTATCGTGGGTAATGTATCTCTCAATATGGATACCCTTAATGCGCAGACCCTGAATGGATTTCATGCTAGCGAAATATCAAGTAATCCAAATCTCTTTGTAAACCCATCCTTCCTCATCAACCAACGTGGAAAAAGC
>CAVCKO010000009.1:4996-54953 GCA_963602825.1 Treponemataceae bacterium
CAATGGAGGAAGAAGTCGCTGTCGATCGCTGGATTGTTCAATCCGATCCAGATAATGGTATTGAGGTGTCTCCAACTGATTGTGGGCTGCATATTGTTAATACTGGAACTAACGTCGGCATTAAACAGACGTTTCCATGCGGACCGGGTTCCATGATTACCGAGGGAGCAAGTTATACAATATCTTTGGATATCGATGCTGTTAGATATTCTACAACGATTGTGGCGCATAAAGATAATAATGGCACAGTCCTGCGGTATAGCAATACGCCATACCATGCCGCTATTGTATATGGCACCGCCAATGATCTGTGGGTGGTGTACCCATATGTTGTGTATGAGAGTGGCCATTCTGTCGATATCGCAAACGCAAAACTTGAGCTTGGCCGTATTGCAACTCCGTTCGTTCCACCAGACCCTGCATTAGAATTGCTGAAAGTGCAGTCGACCGATGCATTGGGCAACGTGACATTATCTAGTGATGATACTCTACCATCCATAATGTCGTCTCGTACAGTGAGCAACCCAAATCTACTGATAAATCCGGATTTTGCAGTAAACCAACGTGGAAAAATGGAATATGCATCTACTGGATATACTGTCGATTGTTGGTCGATACAGCCAGAATGTGGGTTAAATGTAGCTGTTAATAATGATGGAATCACGCTCACCACAATATCGAATGATGTCACGTGTTTTTTCACACAAAAACTCGAAAATCATCTCGGTAACAGTCGGTATGCTGTATCTATATTGGTTGAAGCGCTTTCTGATAACGCATCGTTTGTATTCGGAATTCATAAAACGAGCAAGAGCGACGGCTCGACAGATAAAGGGTACCAGTGGGCCCCCATTGCGCTCGGTCTGAAATCTCAGATATTTGAAATACCGGATGATCAGGAAATCGACCAAGTGCGTATCGGTTGGTCGAACACAACACCGATAGGAAGCTCTGTTAAGATTAAATGGATTAAGATTGAAAATGGTCCGTGCAGCACGTCATTTACCGCTCCAAATCCAGCAACCGAGCTCGTGAAGTGCCAAAGATATTATCAACGCATATTATCTTCGGAGTTGCCGTTCGCTTTACGGCAATATACAAGTCCCACTACCAACGAGTGGACCCTAACTATTCCATGTAATGAAATGCGCGTTGTTCCGACTGTGCTGTTTCACCTTAAATATGCGAATTATGAAAATGGATGTGCTATTGAAGCAAATACCAACATAGACAGAAGCGCAACATTTAGTACGTCGTGGTATACGAGTGATAAATGCGTTAAAATTAGTATAAACGCTCCGGATGCGGATCCATCGTCACCGCTGTATATACCATATTACCCCGACAGCTACATCGAATTGTCTGCAGAGTTGTGATTTTTTGAGATAATAATGATGTCTGGATATTACCAGACATCATTATTATCTCAAAAATCCTATTATACAAGTTTATAAATAAACTTGTATAATAGGAGAAAACTTTCATGGGAAATGTATCACTAAACACCGATAGTACCAATGCGTCGACCCTTAATGGGCGAGATTCATCTGGTTTTGTACATCGTATAGACCATATCATCGATGGCTTCAATGTTGACGAGGCTACGGAACCGGGCATATATCGTATACGTGCTGGCACTGGTCTGCCTACGGCGAATTGGTATGACGTCTATGTAATAAACTTGGGAGGCAATACTACTCAGATTGCTTTGTCGGATTGCATGCACATATATACACGAATGTATAATACATTATTATCCTCTCCCGCGTGGGGACAATGGTGTCTTGGGTTTCCCAATATTAATGCTGCAACGCTAAATGGATACTCATCATCCGATTATGTCCGTGTAATTGACGTTGCCGATGGCACCAGTGTCAATACATGTCTTGGCGAATCTGGAAAAACGTGCATATACAGATGCGTCGCCAACGCTGGCAATACATACGGCGGCTTCGCTGATTTGCCAGACTTCGGAGTTATAAATGGCAGCTATCTCACAGCTCAGGGGTTGCTCATTGTATCTAACTTCAATGGAAGCGGAGTTATCGGCACAAACAATATGTGGATAAAACAGATATTCATATCTCCCCATCTCGGAGTGTCCGCAAGCCGGTACATCGACACAACTGCATCCGGCGAATGGGTCATGGATTCAGAATATATAGGCAATAATATCCTAATCAATTCCGACTTCAAAATAAATCAGCGTGAAGTTATAAATTGGGCATTGACGAAGTCTAATCGCAATTTGTATACTGTAGATATGTGGAAAGGTATGTCGTATCAAGCAAGCGATTCTGAGGGATCCGTGACCATCATAAAAAATAATTCTGGAATCACGATAACGAATAATTCAAACAATACCGCATGCATATATCAAAAGATTGAGGACTGGACTGGTTTTGTCGGTAAGCAGCTCTCATTGTCGGCATCGATTGATTCTATAGTTTACAAAGTTTCTGCAAAAATCACCAACGAAACCAAACAGCATGGAATAAGCACGGATTTTGGAATCGTTGCAATATATACCAAGCAAGATACGCACATGGATGCTGAGATATATGTAAATTCTGGAAAGACGGTCACTATAAACTGGGTGAAACTGGAGACTGGGTTCACTGCAACTAGGTACGTTCATCCCAGCCCGGCAACTGAGATGACAAAATGCCAACGGTATCTTCAGGTCATCAAATCCCCCATTCCGACGGTGCATAAGTATCCCGTTATTGCTGGTGGTGGGCATGGCGGATACTGGGGAAGCTCCAAGGATGTATTGTTTTATGTACCATTGATATCGCCGATGCGAACGGGCGTGTCTCCATCGGTTAGTGCCATTGGATCGTTTTACCTATCATCGTATCTTGATAGTGGAACCCCGAATGTAACAAAGGTCACCATTAGTGGAAGCAACGCATCGACAAGCGTCTGCCCGATAGTGTGCACGGTCGATTCTGATTTCAATGTGGCGTCGGCCGACCTGCAGACACGTGACCCTTCTAATTCGCGGTTGATAATTTCGGCAGAATTATGATGGAACGTATTTTTTAAAGAGACATGAGACACCTCATGTCTCTTCCTTTTACCCGTTGATATTCGCCATGAAAACAATCGTTTAATATCAAACCTTAAGAAAGGAATGAGTTATATGACTTTTACAAAAGACGAGCGTCTCCTTCAGTTGGAGATTGATCGTGCTATTTTATATGGAGAGTCATGCATGCTCGAGTATGACATGCAGATGCTGAAACTTCAGGAAAACGGACTCTTGACAGAGTCCGGTGCCGAATCTCTTCAGTATCTTCTCGAGGCTGCCGCATCTGAAACTGGCTTCGGTGGAGTAATTGCAAAGATTAAAAATATCTTTGCAGAGTTTCTCAAGAAATTCAAGGATAAGGGGGAACAGCAGAAATTCAGTGGGAACATCAATAAGCTGAACACAATGCTGTCTGCTGGTGCTATCGATATCGATAGCGCAATTGAATTGTGCATGACCCCAGATGAGATTGAGGAACTTGCTAAGTCCGTAAACGCCACAATCCAAAAAATTCAGCCGAAGATCGATAATGGAACGGCTAGTGATGCTGAAGTCACCATGCTCAATGAAGCGATTAAAACCCTTAACGATCTGATAGCAAAATCCGGAATTACTCTCGGAGAAGACGACGCCGAAACTACAAAGGTCGCAAAGGCGTTCGTTCAGAGAGGATATAACGGCATCGTCGGCAGAGCACAGAATGTATCCCAGTACATAACTAAGGTGCTCGACCGCGTTAATGAAGACGGCCAAAAGTTCTTAAGCGACCTCGGAGTCTCTACAACCAAAACCGAAAAAGGCGGCAAGATTATCGATAAGAATGGCAACGCCGTAAAAAATCGTGGAGCTAAAGTTGAGGTAAATCGTTCTGGCGCCGACATAGGAAAGGACTTGGCATCTAAAGTAACAGGCACTGGCGAGGTGCTAAATGCAACCCAGCTTAAGCAGAAGGAAAAAGAGCGTGATGCCGCAAAGACCGAGTACGATAACGCAAAGGCTAACTACGAGAGGTTGTCCAATAACGGTCATAACACAGGTTCTGGCGTAGACGCGGCTAAACAGAAGATGGACGCTGCTAAAAAGAAATGGGATGACCTCGTTAAGCTCATTGAAAACAATAGTAAGAGCATAACTGCTAAGGCGGAGAGCAATATCGAGGATGAGATTAAGGCTAACGGCAAAAACGCGAGTGCGGCAAACATAAACGAGTATCGTGAAGCTCATAAGCAGTTTCTGCGCTATCTCGAAATATACTCAATGCTCGAGGGTAAGTATGCTCTGGAGTGCGACAAAGCCCTGCAGGCTATGACAGACAAAGAGCGTAAGGATGCTGTTGACACCTATGTCAACAACAGCCTTGCTAGCATTGATGCCCGCATTAAGGACCAGCAGAATGCCCTTAAGAAGGCGAGCCCCGGTAGCAAGGAATACGTGGCAATCCAGAAGGAAATCGAAGACCTTACTACACAGAGAAAGCGCGCTGAGCTTAAACTCAAAGGCGATGACGCTTCCACAAAATCCAAGCTTGACGCGGAACGAGAGAATCTTGCTAAGGCAAAAGCCCGCTCAGATGAATCTGAGAAGGACCTTGAGCTCAGCAATCAGAATATCAACACGACTGCCGATAACCGCGCTAAGCGTGATAAATCCGTTCATGGACAAATCGAGGACAGCGCAAAGACTCTGTTTGCGAAGCTCAAGCGAAAAGTCTTCGGCGATCCGGATAAGAAGTTCATTAAAGACCGTACCAAGTATTGGATGGACCGTCAGGAGCTTTCTGAAGCGGACGCTAAAGCGAAGGCTGAAGAGGAACTTCGCGAACTGAAAGAAAAGGAGGCATAACCATGAATACAGACGACACCCTGGGTTATGTATTTCTGAAGGAGGATGTGTCACCAGACCTTGCCGCCGCAAGCAATATTCAGATATGCGATAAACCATCAATTTTCTTCGTTGAGTTCGATGCCGCACTGCAGTCATTTGGTGTTATGAACAGAAACCACCGAATGTACAACCAGCAGAATGTCTGGTCATGTATCCAGAACGACGAGAAAATCCAGGATCTTATGAAAAATAACTCATGGTTCGGCGAGATGGACCACCCAACCCCATCATTGAAGGGACAGAAGCTATCCCCAGAAAGAATCATGAACGCAATCCCCAACAATACCTCTCACAAAATTTCATCCCCCAGGTGCCAGGGCAATCTCATATGCGCGCATATCCAGACTGATGCTGGTACCGATGCCGGTATGAACTTTGCAAAGAAGATCATTCAGGGTATGATTCCGAGATTTTCAGCAAGAGCGCTCGCAGAGCTTATCAATAAAAATGGCGTTCCGACTGTAAATATGAAAAAGCTAATCACATATGATTGGGTATTTTATCCGTCACATGTTGAAGCTCATTCAACTTCAGCGCCGAAGGCTGTTACAAAGAGTATTGAAGCTGTAAACGAGTCTGCAAGTTCTATCTTCATAGCACCAGCAATTCCCATTGTGGAAATTTGCAAGTATGCTATGTCTAAATCTCAGAATTGCCAGATGATAACAGAGGCGTTTGAGATTACACCTGAGGAGTTAGGCCTCTCAAAAGACAAGTCACATCTTCTTATTAAAGAAAACGGCGGAAGTACTTTCGGCATCAAGCTTGAGGAGCAGGTTCGCAAGAACATCAGCGGCTACCTGTCCAAGCTTTAAAGGACGTGATACAGTATGCTGAACTTATCTCAGATTGTAACTGCTGTCCAGATGAATGTCGGCATATACGCAATCGCACTGCCTTTCGAAGAACCCACTCCGAAAATAGTTGCCGATGTCATACAGACACAGACACTTCCGGTATTCTCTAACTATCACCCGTATTATGAAACCATAACCTTTTCACTGACAGGCTCTAGTAGTGGTGTTATACTGGCTAAGTCAGGTGACCAAAATGTGGCGTCTGTTCTTAAAGAGGTCGACTGCGGGTCGAACTGGAAAGAGTACCTTCTGCCGGACGTGTTTCACAACAAAAAAATACTCTTTGTGCGGAGAGTTGAGTATAAGGACGATACCGTAACAGGCATGTCCTACTATGGTGGATTCCCGATAACCGGAGGGTTGATTCAGCAGTCTATGATTGCAAACGCATCAGCTAGACTTGCGGCCAAGATGATACCAAAGATAACCTTCGATTGGAAACCCCCGAGGCGTCTTCGCATATACAACGCAATCAACTCGGCATTTGTCGACGTAGACTTTGCGTTTGCACAGGACCCATCCCTTCAGTCTATCGAAGATACATGCTACCAGTCTTTCCTTGATCTTGCGACTCTGGATGTGAAATGTTTCTTGTATAATACGATGAAGCATTACCCAGAAATCAATAGCGTCTATGGAAATATCAGTCTTAAGATTGATGACTGGCAGTCTGCGGATGGTGACAGAAAACAGTTGCTGGAAAACTGGGATAATACATATCACATGGACCAGCAGTTGTACGAATACATTTAATTATTGGCACGAGGTGGCTTTGTCCGCCTCGTGCTTTTTAGCCCCGAGAACATTCAGTTAATTACCATACTTACTAAGAAAGGGGCTGAATAAGATGGGAAATGAGGAGTTACTCCATGCATTAGAGGTTGATATGGATTTACCATATGGTACTAATTTATGCTTGGAGACTTCCGAGGATGTTAACCGGTTTCTCCAGAATTCTAAGGAAGTTATCCGCAGAATCATGGAGGATATAAAGCGATACTTCAAAGCCCTTGTGACAAAGATTACCGCGTTCTTCAGCGAAGCCAGAATCAGTGCCGGAATCAACAGAATCGAACATATGGAGCTCCACAATCCAAAGTTCCGCAATTACAAAGTAAGGGCGGTAGATACTCAGAGATATGCCGAGCTTTATACAAAGTATATCCGGTCTCTTAACGCAATGAATAGTGTAAGAGACGTTCCACCAAATTATTCAGAGAAGCTGAATGCAATCTACAATGATTACATTATGGCTGTATCTGGGATGGGTGCTGGGCGATATACGATTCCCAAGGTTGTGGTCATGAACAGAGTCGTTCTCAACACAGTGAAGGTCCTTGGTACAAAGTCCTTCCCTGAGCCAAAGAATGAAGTTATTGCTAGGGCGTATGCCAGAGCAGCAACCGAATGCGGAAAACTATGCACCACGTCTATTCATCAGCTTACAGACGCCATCAACTCAAACAAGATGAAACGCTTCTTTGATGACATGGGGCGTGTATTAAGATAACGAAAGGGTGAGGCAAAATGGATGTAAACGTTAATAACATCATCAATACTCCGGATAAAATAATCCGCAGAGCATATGATGAGCTGAAAGCCAACTACACTAAAGCAGGAGCGTTCCAATACTACGACGTGTACTCAAAGATGCCGTTGTCGGTTATACTTGGGAACGCTAAACTTATTTATGCTGAGCCGTTTAAGGGGTATGAGTTCATCAGTAATCTGGTGCAGAACACCCCTCTTCCGATAACGGCATACAACTCCCTGAAAGAGCAGCTTGATTCTACAATCACTCAGTATCAGGGAAAACTCTCCGTTGAACAGATGGACGACTTAAAGCATCTGGAGCAGAGAGTGCAGATGAAGATTATGCAGTTCGGCGGTATTCCGAATTTAATAACCTTCACCAGCAACGACATGACCGATACAAACAAACGAATATCCGACGTGTATGACGCCGCATATAAAGCGCCGAACGAATGCATCGACCTTGCTGAGAAGAATCTTTCCAACAGGCTTGATACGTTACCGGATTATATGCGCATTATGATTGCGGCACACCGTCCGGATTGTATTACGGCAAACATCAAGCTTCTCTCGACTGCAGATGGGGATACGATGGCCGATACCTGTAATAAGCTCCATCTCTCAAACGTAATGAGCCGTATCATGAACACGGATTATTTCCGCAATCATCATAACCTTCTTCCGATGAATACCCGCCATGCTATGGAAGAAGCTGCGGCTACGGACATGGAGGTTATTAAGCATAATGAGCTCACCGTGACTGAAAGCGTAAGTCAGGCGTACAACGACCCGACCGTTCTTATAAACACGATGTATGAGAACGCCGTGGCCGATATCGAGCTTGAATCATTCTATGCTGAGCGCAGAGATGAAAACCTCATGCTTGAAAAAGCGATGCTCGAAATAAACTCCGCATATCTGTATAACGACTATATCAACAACCCGGAAGGATTGTATGAGGAGTCTATGGAGGATACCTCCGTATCATCCCAGGTGATGTTCAAGCAATTGACGGAAATGTTCGAACGGTGTGAGGAGATTGATTCACTCGTCACATATGAGAGACGTAATAACGGTCAGGCTCCCGGGGTTATCTCCGATAACTACGATATGGGTCCTGAGGCACCGAAGGAATCTCTCAGCAGACGAATCCAGAACGCCGGACTAGACGCGGATGTACGCGCCAAAAAAGTCGCGGCGTCAGCCCGGCGGGGTAAACAGAATTGGAAAAATGCCACGAAGGCTATTGCCAAGGTACCTAATAACATAACGAAAGCAATCGACGACAGTATCGAAGAATTCGATGACGCCGACGATGAGCGTCGCAAAGAGTACATTGCAAAGCCTGGCTTCCGCAAAAAGATTTTCCGCGGGCTTAAACTTGCTATAGCTCACATGCTTGCTTTTAAGATAAATCCGATTATAAATATAATCCTCTTTATAGCAACAAAGCTTGGAGGTGAAAAGGATAAACGTATAAGAAATGAACTTGTGCGCGAACTTAAGAGTGAGATCAAAGTATGCGAGCAGAAAATTGACGACGCCAAAGCCGACGTTGCCAATGGTAAAACTACCAATCAGACGGTGTACAAACTCATGAGAATGCACGACAAACTTGTGCAGGAACTTGAGCGTGTTGAGACCAACTCTGAACGTGTATAAAGTGAGGAGAGATTCTCATGATTGAACTAATACCACGCGAAACAAAAAAACGCAATGCTCCTTCCATGGCACGGTATTTTCTGTTTACAGAAGCTGATGACGAGAAGGATGATACTGATGAGGAGAACGCTGACAAAGTTAAAGTCGAAGCAACCCCCATCAAAGTAGACGGACAGCGTGGTGGCATAGGCACCAGACCCCCAGACAGGAAACCGGCCGAGCCACCACCACCGGCGGAGGACCCTCCAGAAGAAAACAATGATAGCGATACCCCATCTCTCGAAGATGATACCGCTGAAATTCAGGCAGACAATCCTCCAGATGAGGTTGGGGCTGATGATATTGCTGCCGATGACGATGATACTCCAGAGCCTCCTGATGCAGGAGCCGATTCTGGCGATTCGTCGACTGATGATGGCAGCGAAGAACCAAGCGCTGAAGCTAATACTGGCGGCGACAATAGCCCGGATGATAACCCACCCCCAGCAGAAAATGATTCTGGTGGCGGGGATGACCAAGCTACCCCCGTGTCTATAGATTCGCCTGATGGCGGGGGGGATGACACGCCACCTTCTCCGGACGCAGCTCCAGATTCTGCTGGAACCCCACCAGCAGACGGCGATTCTGAAGATTCTCAGGATGGTGCGGATGAAAATTCCGATGACGATGGTGAAGACGACGATGACTTGGACCTAAGTTCATTGGACGATGAAGACACTGAAACCGCTACGGGAGCATCCGGAGCCACGAGAAAATATAATCTGTATCGGGACTACATGTCGCTGTACAACTCAGTACAATCGTATATCGAAAGGCTTGAGCGCAGCCGACCCGATTCACTGGAAGCAAACATCGTAATTAATTCGGCATTGGATAAGCTCCGCAAGGTAAGCTCGTCCATGAGCGAATACATGACGGTGCGCTTCGAAGAGGCTGGCTATGTACAGTCAATGATGTTCTACCAGCAGCTCATTGCGACTATCAGATTGTGCTTTAGTCTGATACGCAACAACAAACCGTTTCTCGACCAGACCGCACATATCGAAGACCTTGATAAGGTCAATAGAAAGTCTGGTAATAAACACTAATTTAAAAATAAATCTTTGCTTAAAGACAAGAAAGGATGGAACCCTATTATGGCACTTTCATTTTTAACTGAGGCTACTAATGGTTTTGAAGATACCGAAACCATTGGCAGATTCGGTCATAGCTCCCATAAGAATACATTCGACCAGATGTTCGAATCAACGGCGTCCGACTTCATGGCACGTGGCGTTGATGTCAAGATGGACCTCAGTCAGATGATTCACAACCCTACATATATGGGTGAATTCAAGAACAGCGTTCTTCAGCCGCTCCAGGAAGCTGCTGAGACTGAGCCCACTGAGGCATACGGTCATGCAAGAGCCTGCTATGAAGCAGTCAACACCATGTGGGACAACTGCGTTGCGGACTTCGTTAAGGAGTCCCAGAGCGTAACCTCATTGCTGCCTATCAAGACTCTCGACCTGCCTATCCTGGTTAAGCAGCATATCAAGGCTGCCGCTAAGGACATCGTTCAGACTGAGGTTGCGAAGTCTCCGATCATCAGAAAGCACATCGAGCGCAGCTACGTTGTTGACAACAAGACCGGCAAGCGTTGGGAGTATCCCAGATGCTTCTTCGACGGCACCTACAGCGAGTTCTTCGAGGCTGGTTCCGGCGTGAAGATTGAGTTCTCCGAGCCTTTCACTATGCCGCAGTATGAGCTCGACATCATCGACAAGCTCGCTACCGAAAACGCTTCCAACCCTGCAAAGGGCAACGTTGTAAAGGGCCACGACAGACTCTCATACGACGTTAAGATTACCGCAGTATACGACGCTAACGACGACAAGTATCCCGTTGACTGGAAGTTCAACATCGCTGATGGTAGACTCCTCGACGGTGCTTTCAGCGCTAAGGCTAAGCAGACTGGCAACGGCCTCACCAAGGATGATGTAATCGCTGACCGTGTAACCGGCTACATCGATTTCACAACCGGTCTGATGTCTGTATCTTCCTGCTCCGGCGTTGTTAAGAAGTTCGATATCGGCGGCTATTGCTCAAACGAGAACAACGAGCGCCACGTTTCCCTGCAGTACGCACGTGAAGAGAAGCAGTTCTTCATCAAGGACGGCTTCAGAATGGACGTTCCTTACTCCGTTGAGCAGCTCGAGGATGCTAAGGCGCTTCTCGATATCGACCTGTACAAGAAGACTTACGACAATCTGTCTGATATTCATACCGAAGTTGAGGACTCCAACATCCTGAAGTTCCTCGATGACGAGTTCGCTAAGTACGACGGCGTTGAGGTTGACGTTCTCGATTTCACCAGCTTCGTCAAAAAACCTGAATTCGACTGCGACCACTCTGCATACGATACCGTTGCACTGCGCTCCGAATACATCGAGAAGGAACTTAAGTTCATGGTTGACCGCGCTGTCATCGACCTCGCTGACACTGCTAAGATCGAGAACATGACCTTCGTTCTGTACGGCAATCCTCGCTACATCTCTCTGCTCGGCGATAACGTTAAGTGGGTTGTACGCTCTGGCGACTCCCTCGGCGGCGTTAAGCTGAACTACAGCTATGGCATCATGAACAGTGGCGATGTGAAGATCCAGGTCGTTTCCGCTTGCAAGATTCCTGAGAAGATCAAGCAGCCCAACGGCGACATGGTTGCGAACAACACTCTTCGCATCATTCCGTTCCCGATCGATGCTGAGCTGTTCACATTCAAGCACTACAAGTACGCAACTCACATTCTTACCACAGCAAACTCTGGCTACCGCGCTTCTGACCTGCCCGGCGGCTCCATGACCAACATCATGGCAACCGTACGTTGCACTACTGAGGCAATCCAGGGTATTCAGGCTAAGATGACCATCAAGAACTCCGACTTCGTCTGCGCTTGATCGTCTGAGTAAGCCTTAGGCTGTTGGCATTTACCTCCCTGAGAAACACCCCGTGCTCGTCCTGGGCACGGGGTGTTTTTTTATCGGGTGCTTAACCTTAATATAAACTGGGCTATGGAAAGACCCAAAGTTATAATATAAGGAGGAAAACAAATGACCATTGCAATGGTAAAACTGGTAACGTTCTTCATATCCAATATGACAGAACGGATACTCGAAACTACATACCTGAGACCGCTTTATATATGGTCCGTCGGCACGAAAAGATTTGTGACGGATGCTTTGAAGGCGGGATCCGTAATTCCATCGGAGTTTGCATCATTCGTTGACACGCTCGAAAAATACTATGAGGCGTTTATCGCCTTAAACGAAGCTGTCGAGAACGATTCAGACAATTTTTCTGAGGACGAAGTTACAACCATCGGAACTCTGCGCCGCGACCTTTCTCGGCAGTATATGGCGCTGATGAACGCTAGGCAGACGTTGTCTACGATATACAACGGAATTTTCTTAATTCCAGAATCATTACCCGGCGTCGAGTCTATAAGTTTCAATATGGGCGAATTTGCTGGAGCTACTACGGAGATTGGATTATGAGTATTAAGTTGCCTGATTGGCTATATTCAAAAAAGAAGGATAACACCGAACCAAAATCCGAGCCTTTCATCCAGAAGGATGAAGTTCCAAACAGCCCCGGTATTATTCGAATATCTAACATGAATGTCCCGGCGTGTCTCATTCTTACATATGCAAACGACCCTGATGGAGAAGAAGAGAGCACTGTGGAATTCGTGAACACAAGCATTATACCTTCTATAATTCTCGCAGCTATGCATGGCAAGCGTCGACTTGTAGGATTTGCGGTGTATGGGGAAATGTCACGGTGCGATGATGTGGAGAATGCAGAGTACGAACTCCACAATTACACGATTCCTGACGATATCCTTACTGCTATGAATTCTGAAGAGGGCGGCGTAAAGATAAACTCTCGCGGTTTCAGCGTTAAGGATGCCGAGAAAAAGTAACCTTTAAATCTGGACACTTCCGGGTGTCCAGATTTTTAAGCCCAAAACATTAAGTTAATACCGAAACCCCGCATTAAGAAAGGAATGATTATAATGAAAATCGTGTTGGATAAAGAACATTCTGAGGCGATGGACGAAGCATTTGCGTCTCTGAATGAAAACAGACACAACACCGCGGCAATCGCTAAACTCCGCAGAAACCTGAAGGCGATTTTCCAGGATAAGGATATCGATATTGTCATCGTCGAGAATAAGGGACCTATGTTCATCATGTCCGTATTCCCTGAGGAAAACACCATCAATGATATCATTCAGGCTATTGTAGAAGAACGTGGCGATGAAGCTATCCGTAAAGCATGGAATTCAACCAATAAATGGACGGTTGAAATTGATTCCAAGGTATTCACGGACGATGACCTCGCAGCGACTGCAAAAGAGATGACGGCTCTTCTTCTTCACGAGATGGGTCACATCGTATACTCTAACTCGGTACCCCAGAGACTATCTCGTGTAATGAGACTCGAGTACGCTCGGTGTAATGTGGGCATTAAGACTGCTCTCAAGGACAAACTCCTTGGTACAGTACTTAAGCTCCCAATACTCAATGCGTGTACCTACGACAACTATAAAACAAAGGACAACATCAAGAAAGAACTCCAGGCAGATGTCTTCGTCGTTAAATCTGGATACGGCGATGAGTTGAACAGCGTCCTTGAAAAGCTTATCGCACGTTCCAAGGACAGTAAGTCCGAGGAAGTAAACCAGTCTCCGCAGAACGTGTATGGCGACCTTCATGACATGACGATGTTCGCCATTCATACAGTTGAAGACCTTCAGAAGCGAAAGCAGAACGTGGTTCGTGAGAACTTCAAGAAGCTTATGCTGAGTTCACCCTCAAAATTCATTCAGAAGGTTATCAACTCTATATCAACTGCACTCATCAAGGGTGGCGAAGGCGCTGTGACGGAGGCTGTTGTTGCTGAGCGTATCGCTAAGATATTCCGCGAGGCCGACGCAACTGTTCTGGAATCTTATCTCGAAGAAAAGAGTCCATATATCACAGAAGGAATGCGTCAGAAGACCCTCAAGAGAATTGACCCGGCGATGCTGTCTTACGTTGAAATCGAGAAGAACAGCATCCGCAATAACGATGACAAGATGATGCTCGTCAGCTATATCCATTCCAAACTGGATTTGATTGATTACTACATCGCTGTTATCGATAACGGCAACACGAAATACATCGTTCCCCACAGCAAGCAGTCACTGCTGGATATGAAACAGCAGCTCATGCGTATCAAGGATGAGATAATTGCATACCAGATACCCGAAATTAAGTATGGTGTATATCTCGGAGAGTATCCTGCTGGGTATGAAGGCTGATATAACTCGGAGGACTGCTTAAGATGGGTAACGATAGAATAAAGCGCATAAACGGAAAACTGTATGACTTCAAAACTACGAATACAACGTTTCTGAAAGTTGCGCGCGAATTAAAACTTCTCGGCGTGAAAGAATACTACTTCATGCTCGAAGTCAAAAATCCTATAATAACGACAATTGACCCCTGGAGTCCCACCATAACTCCTGACCAGATACAGTGGGTAATGCTCGAGTGCGTTCAGAATATATGGTATTTCCTTAGAGAAATATCCATGATACCTGTACAAGGTGGTCCGCCCATGCACTATTCAGCGCATCGCGGAAATATTGCTCAGGCATGGTGTGCTATGCATGGCATCGACAGCGACCTGAACATTCCTCGTCAGACTGGTAAGACTCAGTCGGCGATTGCGTTGTTTGTATGGGCATACCTGTTCGGCACATCGAACTCTCAGGCGGTATTCTTAAACAAGGATGAGGAGGCATCCAAAACAAACCTCACTCGTCTAAAGACTCAACTTGATCTCCTGCCACCATATCTCAGGTTTGCTCATGCATATTCCGCAGATGATGGTAAGGTAATTAAAGAGGTAAAGAATGCTAAGAAAATCAAGCATCCTATAAACGGTAACGAAATCATAGTTAAAGGCAGAGCAGCAACGCAGGAAGCGGCATTGAACATTGCCCGCGGTCTTACAGCTCCTCTTCTGTATTATGATGAGTTTGAGTTCACCTCTAAGATTCTTACTATAGTTAGAAACTCCGCTCCAGTCTATGTAACAGCGTCACAGAATGCAAAGAAAAACCATGCGGCGTACTGGAGAATATTCACATCTACACCTGGCGACCTGGACACTCCTAGTGGACAGGAAGGAATGGTTCTTGTCGATGGCATGCCTCGATGGACAGATAGCCTATACAATCTAACATTCGATGAAATCAGAGAATACATGAAGGCCCATGGCACAGTAAATATCATGTACATCGAGTACTCGTACCAGCAACTTGGTAAGACTGAAAAATGGTTCGATGAGATGGCAGAGAGTGTAGGCGACCCTCTCACAGTTAAACGTGAGGTCCTTCTTCAGAGACTTCGTGGTTCTAACGAATCTCCGTTCGATAGAGACGATATTGAGTATCTCAATAGCAACAAGAGGTTCCCAATTAGCGACATCATCATCTGCAATCACTTCAAGCTCGACTTGTATGAGAAGCTCGATAAGCATATACCGTATTTGGTAGGCATCGACTGCTCAACTGGTGCAAACCAGGATAACAACGCGATGACTATAATCAATCCATATACGTTGTGCGTTGTAGCAGAATTCAAATGCTGCTACATTGGCGAGGTCGATTTCGCCGCTGTTATGGAATCTCTGATTCTTGATTACATACCAAGAGGAGTTCTCTGTATAGAGCGAAACTCTGTAGGTGATGCAATCATAGACATGCTACTGCGTCGCAGAATCTCAGATAGACTGTACTTTGACCGCTCAAGAGATCTGCTCCAGGAAGAGATCAACCGTGAAACTTCAGTTGAATCTATACTCAAGAAAAAAGCTTCTGTTAAGAATCACTATGGAGTGTTCACATCTCCAAAATCTCGTGAGCGAATGATGGCAATTCTTCAGAGACAGGTGTGTGAATTTAAAGATAAAATTTACACATCAAACCTCGTTGATGATATTTGCTCATTAGTTAAGACATCCAGCGGTAAGGTTGAAGCTGCTAAGGGCAAACATGATGACTGCGTTATGTCGTATTTGATTGCGATGTACGTTTACTATCACGGTGACAACCTGGGTACATTTGGAATCCGTAAGGGCTCTACCGAGATAGAGGAGCAGAACCTTGGGTTAGACCAGGAGGAAGCTCCAATATCATCAGTTGTACCAAAAGATGTAATTGACGCTCTCCAGAAACAGGATGAATACAAGGATGAGCTTCAGTATGCAGAACTCTATGCCAATGCGATGGAAGAAGCCAGACGCCAGCGCAATAAACTCGCAAGTGCCGGCTTGGTTACATCTGTCGAAAACAATACTGATGAAGAGGTCTATGCCGATTTCAATGACGACGCGGATATCCCGCTTGACTTCATAGTTGACCTCAACAACTTCTAAAACAATAAAAGCCCCACACGAATAACACTCGTGTGGGGTTTGCTTTTTATATCTATGGATACAACGTTGTAAATCAATGCAAATAAATTAAACGAAAGGAAATAGCATTTATGGAAAATCCCAACATTTATCAGGATATGGTCGCCGCCGATGCGACACCGAAAAATCCTGAGACTCCGTCTAGTGAAGCTCCGGCATCCCCCGAGAACATAAAAGAGCTCGGCGCTCTTGTCAAGGAGGTTAGCGAAGCATTCCAGTCCATGGAGTCGATTACCAAAAACTATTTTGACGCTGAAGGCGTAGATTTCGGTTCAATATCCGTAATCGAGCGTCTGATTAAGTCTCCGAGTAATGGAGATTTCTCATTCCCGATAAAGCCCGACAAAGACGAGGAACTCCCGGCAATCAGCATTAGCGACGTTGATATTAGGCAGGTGCTCGGAGATGCTTACGGCGATGATAAGGATGCAAATCTCGCTTTGTTTGATAGCATCTATGCTACCGCCGCACGTTATATTCGCATCCGCGATCAGTTCGTCTACATACAGTCCGAGTACAGAGAGGCGATGCAGAAGCAGTATGACTACTATACGTCGCCCGAGTATGAGAAGAAGATGAACGAGCGTCTCAAGGCGATGGAGGATGAGTATGCTACAACAACCGACGAGGCTGTTAAGGATGCTCTCGGAAAGGCTATCGCTGCAGTAAAGTCCTTGAACAGTATGGATTACATATTCAAGAGACTCACTGGCGACGGCTCCGATAAAGAAGTTAAGACCATTGCGTCTAATTTCTTTGAGTATCACGGAAGCACTTATGTGGTCAATAAGTACAATAAAAAGGCAACCAAGATCGGAATCGGCGGAGACCTGTACCTTAGATGCCTTAACATCGAGACCAGGTTCCTCGACGAAACATACCATCCATTCAATAACCTCTTCCTGTTCAGCATGATCAGGCTTATTGCGTACATTGACGTTTACAACAAGGACGACGTCATGTTCGCTAAGAACACGATGCGTATGCTTCTGCGCTTGATAAATCACGCATTCCCGACGACTGAAAGCGAGAATGCGTTTCTCAACGTAATCAAGACGTATCTCGATCACTTCATGCCTATGCGCGATAAGTTTATCGCAGAAAACACCTCATACATCAAGTACGTCGAGAGCATCAATACGCCCACTAGCGTCTGCGCTGAGTATACCGGCGTTCATGAAGAGTCTGATGACTCGAAATGGATTACTAACGTAGTGGACGATGATGGCCATACCCACGTTATCAGTGAGATTGTTACCAAGGGCGGTATGAAGTTATTTGCCGATGGTAGAGCAATAATTCGTCCGAATGAACTCCCTGAAGAGAAGCGCGACAAGCTCGCCGTTCTCGGACCCAATAACGAAGCCGTTACGATAAACATCAACACGGCATGCGTTCTGGAGGCAATCAAGGACATCAAAAATAACGGTTCGGCCGGTGCCTGCATACCCGAACGCCCAACGACTCCAAAGACCTGCGTTGTCATTAAGGGTTTATGGACATCCCGTGAAGGATTCAGGTGTGCGTCTGCATATCGCGATATCGTGAATGTGTATATCGACGGGGACCATGTGTGGATTGACAATTACTTCGTAGTGAACGGTCCTGTTTCAAAAGACTCGATATTCCAGGATGTATGGCTTGCTGATGCTGCTGGAATAATCCGCACAAACATCAGCATGCTCGCATTTGCCGATAAAATTTCGGCAAAGAAATAAATAACAGGAGGAATTAATTATGAACAAAACTGAGAGTAAACTTGAGTGGCCTTCCTTTCTGGAAGCCAGGATGGCGTTCATGGTATATAGCCCGAAAACGGGAACGCTCGGAGTACAGTATCTCGGCGATGGCGTTTCCGATTCCCAGGATTTTCTCGACCCGCATGACACGGCCTTCGAGTGCTCCAACGAAATGCTTGGTCATATAATTGACCTGGTAGGTGGGACAGGACTCGCAAGACTGGCTCTTGGCAACGACATTATTTACCTCAATGTCGACCAGTTTAACTACACTATCATCCCTTCGGATGACGGAAGTTTCTTGTTCCTGAACGCTCTCCTCATCGTAGATAAGGATGTCACGCTTGTCAGACAGATGGGCATCTCTCTGGAACAGCCGTGGTCCGATATCAATATTGCACTCAGAGAGTTAGGGGATGCCCACCCGAATAAAATCTCTATTGCATCCCCTGGCGCTGTAGGGAGGACCTGGTCCGTCGATGCTGTTGACGATGATGCTACAAAGGAGGCTCCCAAGTCATCCCATAAGTCAGCTCAGAAGAGTAAGAGGTGAATTGGGTATGTACGGAACTTGTTATGATGGATTGATGGAGGGATACCGCCAGGCATTGCTCCAGGCAATTCATTCGGCGTGTGCACAGTCCAACAACATCTATGCTGAGCTCAAGTGTAGGTTGAAGGCTGAAACCGAGTTAAATCGCATATTCGCCCAGGCGTCAAAAGACTACCTCTCTTGTACGTCTGATGAAGCAACTACGTTCATCACTAAGCGGATCCTCGTTCTGTATGATGAGATTGTTTACACTATTCCGGCTCCGCTCTCGTATGACGAGATTAAGACTGAAGCCAAGAATTTTGTCAAAGGACAATCTCATAACAGTAACAAAGGAGGATGCCCACATGGACGAAAAAACAACAAGCACAACAAACACTGACGGCTCGTTTAAGGTCGACCTCGATTGGACTATTGAGGAGTTCGCACAGGCAACTGTGAGTGCCAGAAAGACTTCGATATCTGAGGTCTTAAGGCTGTTTATTCTGCCATATGCGACTAAGTCTGCTGAAAGCAGCGGGGAATATGGATCGCTGTTTATTACAGCAAACTCGGTTATAGTATTTCCAAACACATGGAAAGATGTAACCGCAATGAATAATGGTCTTGTATCGTATGCTACGGGGCTTAAGATAAAAAGCGCCGGGGCTGTTGAAGTCAGCACATACATATCGACAGATGCAAGTGCCACACTGGACAACCCGTCAAGCACCGCAGACTATCCGATTGAAGCTTTCCTTACACCGGAGTGTGTTTATGAATTCTGGGTAAAACACCCAATTCCGGTATGGTCTATGGGTGATGAAATATCGTACATGAGATATCCATTCTGGGTATACATGGCAACGGTACTCACCAGACTGTATTCAGACATGATGCGGAAAGGAAACTGACGCCAAAAGAGCCATGGATTTTCCATGGCTCTTTTATATCGAAAGGAGTAAGCATGATGAATCTTAAAATACTTCACGGCGATATCTTCGACTCGCCGTGCCGGTTCTTAGTGAACCCGGTGAACTGTGATGGAATAATGGGAAAGGGGCTCGCCCTCGAGTTTAAGAATAAATATCCAGAAATATTCGTTCCATACATCAAAGAATGCGCTAAAAAAGAAAATCCGCTGAGGGTGATGAGCGACAATCCATTTCAGATATGTGATACAGAATCTGAAAAGTTCGTCATCAACTTCGCCACAAAAATGCACTGGAGAGACCCTAGTAAAATCGAATACATACGACATGGGCTGGACTTACTGGTAACTAAGGCTATTCCGGCATACGGAATCGACTCCATTGCGTTCCCGGCGCTTGGTTGTGGATGCGGCGGCTTGCTGTGGATGGATGTTGTTAAACCTACAATGGTCAGCTATCTTTCGAAGCTCAGCATTCCTGTCGAAATATATCTCGGCAACCAGAATATACGTAACTATCATAGAACCACTTGGTGATGACAAATTAGAATGGTATGGGCTTGCCCATACCATTCTATATCATCCGAGCTGCTCTTTCATCTGGTAGCAGCTCTTTTTTATTCCGTCAAGTCTTCCGATAAGCAGTGCTTTCATTGCATTGCCGCCGCCCTTTGCTGTTACATATGAAGATGGACCACCAAAGGGATTCTTGTATATGGTCGTCCCAGCAATGCCAGCCGCGGCTTTTCCTATAGTAGCCACATCTCCGATGGCGTTGTACTTTCCGTTTATCATAAACATCGGAGCGATTACATTGAGTATTGTATTCTCATCGATGTAGTTGAGCTGGTCGATTGTACGGTCGCATATCCGCATGCAATCCATAAACGCATCATTGAAAACGTACTTATTTCTGTTTCTGAATGCAGTAACACATCTCCCGTAAGACTGGTTGATTAATTCTGCATTTTTCCTGAATACATTTATTGCCGTCAGTGTTGTGGATTCAGTCATTGCCTCATACTCGGATTTAGTTATTTTGCCATAAGTATTTATATATGCCTCTGTGAGACTCATTTCAGTATTCATCCGTCAGGCCTCCAATTACTTAAGTCTTTACAGTATTGTACTCGGCTTTGCTTTGACGCATCTTAACATTTTCTTAAGAAAGGGGATGTAAAACGTGGGTATGTTTAAACTGGACAAAGACAATAATGTCCTGTTAGACGCCGACTATTGTGAGTTCTATATACCCAAGTACTACTTCGAATCAACGAAGAAGTTCGCGCAGGATTACACTGACACCATACAGTGTATAGGCGTGTTCAACGTGGGCATATTCCAGAACGGCAAGCTGGTCGACATAAAGAACCTCAACAACCCCAACATGATGAAAGTATTCGTGTACGAATCAGAATGGCGAGACGTTGCGATTAATGGAGGAAAGCCAGAACCGTGTAAGGTTCTGAAGTATCTGAAAAATCAGGTACTGTTTTCCGGAAACCATATCGAAAGCTTAGCCAACGCTGAGATGTTCCTGTCTTTTATCGTTGGCGGCTGTCTTCCAAAAAACATTCCGTATACAAAAGTGCTGCAGATGTGGCGTAAAAATATGGAGTTGAACCATGTTAATTACGGCGTATGCAGTGCTGTGTTAGAGATGATTCTTGCAGTCTGCTTTCGTTGCAAGAGTAATCCTGAGTATAAGTTTGCAAAGGAGTTCGGTAAATCGGATTCTGTGAGCGAGTACGACTACATGACTGCGTCTATTAGACAAATTTGTCAGTATGCGTCTACGTTCACATCTATTATATTCGAGGACTTTGATTCAATGGTGACCGCGTCTATAAACCGTGCAAGAGACGGAAAAGAAGAGGCGGAAAGCCCATTGGAAAGCATAATTAAAATGTGACCCTCGAAACACCGAGGTTGAAACATACTATTAAAATACTAATGACCTAAAGGAGGGCAAATCATTATGCCGCAGGCTACACAAATTGCACCAAAGTGGCTTCATCCTCATGTCATGACTGTTATCAATGATAACACTGCATATGAAGATACGACTACGACGGTCGACACCAATGTCAAGTTCCTTGCTGTATTCGCATCAAGTCAGGGTCCTGACAACGTGCTGGTAAAGAAGACTGACCTTGCCGACTTCAAGACCACCTATGGTGATTCCGATTATGCTAAGTACGGGCAGCCGCTGCTTATGCCGCTGGCTGAGCTGAAGGCAGGTAACGCATCTGTATACTGCATGCGCGTCATGCCTAACGACGCTACATACGCTAACGTTCTGGTTAGCGCCCTTTACAGGACCGTTACAGAAGAGGTTAACATTCTCGAGTACGACGAGGATGGCAATCCGCTTCTTGACGATAACGATGAGCCTGTTTACAGGACCATCAACAAGACGATCTCCGAGGAAGAGTATCAGAAGCTCGTAACCGACAACGGCGGCGAGGCACCCAAGGATGCTTCAACACCTGCAGTTGAGATTTACGAGAAGACTACCGATTCCGAGGGTAAGACCGTATACCTCCAGAGAGCTACAAACACTGCTGGTAAGGTAATCGTTACACCCACTACTATGGCTAACGGCCAGGTTGTAAACGTATACGACTACGTTCAGACCAAGCCTACTGCAAAGAAGCTGGAAATCAAGTTCTATACTTCTTTCGTTAACCATGGTCGTGTTATGGTCGTTGACTCCGACGGCAACCCCGTTCTCGACGACAATGGCACCGCAAAGACCGAGTGGGTAAGTGGCGCTACCGACAAGGATGCGCTGTCTGCAGCTTTCGCTAAGCTCGCTGTCAACTTCGAAAAGGGCAAGCTCCCTGATAACAAGGACATCGAAGCTACATGGAACGCTGTTCCACTCTTCTACATCAACATGACCGGCCGCGGCGTGTATGGTAACAACTTCAGATTCCGTATCTCTCCGGATACTTCCTACGAGAAGGATTACGGTATCAAGTTCTACTCGTTCGAGGTTATCAATACCACCAACGGCATCTCTAAGGTCGCTAACTACGTCGGCTCCATCGTTACTTCTACGAAGTTCAACGAGAGCACTTTCATCACTGATGTGATGGACGATCGTGACGCTGGCGATTCTTACTTCGACATCAAGGTCGACGAGTCCGCTGTCGAGACTCTGTACAATGCATATGTTGAGGTTCTCAACGATGCAATCGCTGCAGGTGTCAAGGGCGTCGCTGTACCTGATCTCGACGAATTCGACCCGATATTCGGTAACATCGTCGGTGAGCAGTACAAGGCTTCCTTCATCGATATCATCGGCGAAGACGACTCCGACCCCAACGTATATTCTCTCGATTCCACTGTCGGCGTTCCGCTTCTTGGCGGTTCTGATGGTATCTTCGCAAACGATGTTGAAGTTACTGCTGCTGAAGCTTCTGGTGAGGCTCTCACCGCTGCAGAAGCCGCTGCTCTCAACAATAAGTCTGCTGAGGATGCTCTCACCGAGGCGTATATCAAGGCGTTCAATGGCGAATACGACGTGACCATCATGGCTCCTCGTAGAACTCCGCTCAACATCATCCTTGATGCTAACTATCCGCTGGAAGTTAAGAGAGTGATGTACCAGCTCGCAGGCGTTCGTGAAGACTGCATGATTCTTCTGGACAGCAATATCATCGATAACCGCCTCCAGATCAACCAGGCTATCAAGAACCTCAAGGATATGAACGAGAGATACGCAAGCAAGGAGTTCCAGCACTATATGGTGCGTGACCCCAAGACGAACAAGCGCGTTACCGTAACGACCACTTACATGTGGGCATGCAACTTTGCGTTCCACGTAAAGAACTACGGAAACCACATTCCGTTCGTTAAGAGCTACGCAACTCTCTCCGGCCACATCAAGAACTCCCTGGCTCCGTCCATCGAGCTCACAACCACCGATAACAATCTCAAGGAGAAGCTCTACAACGAGCGCTTCAACTACTATGAGACTATCGCTGATAATACATTTGCGCGTGCTACTCAGAACACGGCTCAGACCATCAACTCTGACCTGCTCGAAGAGAATAACATGCGCACCCTGTTCGACCTCAAGAATCAGCTTGAGAGCGACTGCTGGAACAACCTGTACAACTTCGCCGATCCTGCAGACCGTGCGGCGTTCACTCAGGTTGAGATGGCTAAGTTCTCTCCGTGGGTTGGCTCTAAGGTTAAGTCGCTCGATATCTACTTCGATATGAACACATGGGAAGCTGAACGCTCCATACTGCACTGCTATGTTGCGGTTACATTCCGTCAGCTCAACAAGCGTACCATCATCGAAATCGATGTCAACAAGCGCACCTAAAGAAAGGAGGGTAACATAACATGGCAGGAACAAGCATTATGAGTGGTCTTAACGCCGACTATGACGTTGACCATATCGCCGAGACCATAACAAACTATTCCCTGTTTGCAGGCGGCCTCGACATGACGCATGCTTCATCTGAAATCTACACTCCCCTCGTCGGCGGTTATGGACGTCTGTTCATGATTCGTCAGCCAGCGTTCCTTATCGATAAAGATAAAGGCGCGGGCTACGGCAGTGAGATGAAGATATTCAAGCACATTCTCGAATACGGCAATACCGGCGTAAGCGGCATCGGCGACATTACTCTTGAGACAGAGAGTATGACCGGCGGTTACGTTGGTCGTTCAGTTGACATGGCCACGGTTGCAAAGGATGACACTCAGTCATTTACCGTAAAGGTATATGAATTCGCAGGTTCACCTGTACGCAATCTGCTCCACCTCTGGATTACTGGTATCTCCGACCCGATGACCGGTTTGGCAACATACCACGGTTCAACCCTTCCGGTAAACCAGGCAAACCACACTGCTGAGTTCATTTATCTGGTAACCGACAGAAGCGGTAATAATGTTGAGTATGCATGCATGCTCTCAAACTGCATCCCGAAGAAGGTTCCGGAGGACCACTTCAACTATGAGGCCGGTACCCATTCAATGACCACACTCGACGTCGAGTTCACCGCGGTCAAGTACGAGTCTCTGGCTATAAACACATACGCAACTCGTTTGCTTAATGCGTTTAAGATTCTCGGCAACCACCTGAACTTCAATCCGGGTCTCAACGATCTTACAAGCATCACTGGAGTACGTAGCACCGCAAGCGACAACAAGCCCGATGCTAACTATTCCTCTGCGCCTGAGAAGCAGCCGGCTACCAATTACGCTGCAAGCACTCTCAACATTGCGACTAACGCGTACACCGTTCAGTCGTAAGGCGTTAATAAATCCCCGTACGGAAATTCCGTACGGGGATTCTTATTGTAAATTTACTGTGGGGCTTCTTCTGGTGCCGGAGCTTCTCCTCCACCACCATCACCCATATCATCTTCATCTTCTCCGGATGCGGCGTCTTTGAGTTCAACCTGTTTAGCCATAATGCGGGCTTTATCGGCGAGCTCTTTAATGCGTTTAACGTTCATCATCGGGAGTTTTTCTTCGGCATACAGTGCCTTGAATTCTCTCATGAGCGGGCTTGAACCGCCGTTCACGTTATCCTCAATCTCAGCCTGGTTGAAGCATATGGATGCTGCAAAGTCGATTTCAGTCTGGAAGCTTCCGAGGAGATCGTTCTTAACCTGCGACTGAGAATACTTCGGAGGCTGGAATTCGAAATGGAAATTACTTATAGCAGATTCCGGCAATGTAGTCGTCCATCGCAATAATTTGCGGTACAACTCAGTCAATCCGTCATTGAAATCCAACTGAAGCGACACGACTCTAGACTGGAACCTGGTGTTTCCAAGTTCGAGGGTTTTTGCAAAGTCAGCTTCGTTAATGTTATTGAGGATGACTGCCGGAACACCAGTGGCCGAGATGTAACCGTTTCTGAGCAATTCCATTAACTCAGTATTCAACTGAACGTCCTGACCAGACAGTATCTCAGTTTCAATTCCCTTTGAGTCATTACGACCAAGCGGAATAAATAGGTCGTTACCATTACCAACCTTGTTTACAAGCGTTGTGTATGAGAACATATCCGTCAGATTTATCTGACGGGACTGCATCTTTCTTGCGATGGCCTGAATAGCATTTGCCACGTTCTTATCGATTCCGCTGTTCCTGATGTAGTGCACCTTAGTATCATTTGAGGATGATACAATCGACACCATCTTGAATAACAGGAGCAGAAGGTACAGCTTCGCATAGAAGAGCGCAGGCTCTACAACAGATGTGCCATTGCCATCCTCATCTTCGTTTATTTTAAATGGCACTATATACTCGGCGGGGATGTACTGGAAACGAATCTTGCGCTCGTTGAGATTGAAATACTCAATGGCCTCGACAATCAACTCCTTGAAGTTCTGGTTATCCTCGAGGAACTTCTTATCAAACGCCTTCACGATTTTGCTCGCTATCATCGATACAACAGATTGCTCACGCTCGCCGTTATAGCCGAGGAAGTAGTTCGAGTCGCTTGCGACGTTTAAGATATCTTCCTGCACGTAGTAATATCCTATTGTCTTGGTCATGACCTTGATTGGGATAATGTGCATTGAATCGATAAGCTTGAAATAGCATTCTTTACTGTCGTCGAACTTGAGCGTTGATTCCTTGGACCCCTTATCGGAGCCTTCAAGACCATGTATTCCGCTGGTGTCTATATCATTGATAACCTCGAATGAACTACGTTTAGCATTCTTTAAAGAAGGCATCTCATTATCCGCTTCAGTCATATACTGACGGAGTATCATATCGCAGGACGATGCGCCTTCCTCCAGAATTGACAGCGGAACGCTTTCGTTACATACCGATATGTTATCGAGGATAGAACCAAGAGACTTTTTAATCTCAAGGCTGTCGACGCCGGATTCCTTAACAACACTCTGAGGAAGCGCATTGAATAATTCATCCACGATATTTTTTCTAGCAGCATCCGGTTTAGTGGTGCTGGAATCGGTAATATCACTTATGGCAGATTCCATAATCGTAACCGCCCCCGACTCGTGGGTGAAGGTTGGGGTGTCGGCATATTTACCCTGGGATTTCACTTTCATAAAGTCCTCGAATACCTTTGCGTAGGGGATTATGTATGCATAGTACTCACCCTGCTCAAGTGCCTTCGGGACTATATAGTTCTTAATCTTAGACTGGAGTTTGAAGTGTTCCTCCATCTTCTCGATAATGGACTGATAGTTGGTACTCTCAGTCGTGCTGGTGTTGTGTATAGAAAGTGTACGGCTCATATGTCCGTCGACAACGTCGGAAGAAACAATCGCATCGCGAGTTACCAGAATTGCTTCGCGCAATTCATTCAACTGCGATGTGACCTCTGCGATATCTGCACGTTTAATGAGCTTATTCCGATATGCTTCGGACAGCAGACTCTGTGCCTGTGTTTGATTCTGCCGGAATATCTGTTCGATATTGCTGACATACTGATTATCACGAATCAGACCATCATTAAACAACTTTTCCAAGAAACTGCTTGGGTCGCCGTTAGTGCGGTCTGTCATGCTTTTTATCTCGTTATTCACAAGCTTTTCGAATTCAGCATCCAACGAATCAATATCGGTTGACGGAATGGCTCCATATATCTGAGACTGGAGCTGGTCGTTCAGCTGGTCTATCGTAGAACTGATATTCTGATTGAGCTTGGTGATTTTTGTTAGCTTTTGTTTAGAAAGCTTTTGGGCTTTGTTTGCCAAAACTCATCGCTCTCCTTTCATTCGTCGTTAGCAGTATTAAGAAGATGTTTTTAGGCGAAAAAATTAGACGTGGGGCTAGGCCGCCCCACGTCTGTTGTATTAGCCTTAAATAAACATAAATTTGCTGTAATATGTGAAGTATGGAACATCGGTCTGTATAAGCATCGCATACACGCCTTTGCCCATTTCCAGCATACTTACTCTGCAAATCTCAGTAACCGTTTTTTTGTTAGTATACGGGAGAAGACTTTTGCCGATTGTCACCGGATGACCGGAAGCAGCCTGTATACCCGGATAGTTTATGACCATATTGTCTTCATACATGAGGTCCAGGTCCTTGTCCGATATATCCATTCTTGCCCACGAAACTGCATCGTTACGAATCCATTCGGAATCGTATAAATCCATAGTCTTCAATGCCGCCTGCAGGTTAGGGGGATATGTTCCGTCCTTTGCTTTTGTGATGAGTTCAATCGGTTCGTCCCGTTTCTCGTCGATTGCCTTTTTGAGTTCTTCAGCACTTTTAATGTGAATAATCACGACGGGTTCATCACGCTTCTCCAAGAACTGCGGGAACAGCATCTCGGTATAGCCAGGTTTCATGATTGCAAGGGTTTTCGTGTTTGAGGTATCGTAGTCAAACACATATCCTGTGTTAGATATAAGACAATCCTCAAATGTCTTTGACAGCTTTACGACGATGTCTTTTCTTAATCGCCGAAGTTTTTCTTCTGGTGGTAATACTGCCATTATAATTTCCTCCTATTAAAGGAGCTCCAAGCTTCATTGGAGCTCCTTAATTGTCATATCAGTATGTCAAGAAAGCTTGCGTTCGCATTCCTTAAGCACATCTTCGACGCTGGGAAGATTGAACCATTTATGTCCGACATACAGTATATTTCCAGTCTGGATATTATCAAATACTTCCTTACCGATATCTTCATCGTCTGGAAGAGTGATAATTCCATTATAGCCAACTTCGTTTGTTACAAACTGAGAACTATTGACTATTGTTTTGAACAGCAGACACGATGGGTCAATATTCATTTCCATGATTGAACTTGGATAGAACGAGGCCATATCCATATCGATTACGTACATAAATATGTTATTACTCGGTTTACCATACAAGTCCATACCAATGTAATCGTTATACCGTGGGTCTGCTACAAGCGCTCCCTCGAACGAATCGTCGTCATCATCGTCATCTTCGCTCTCCATCCGTTCATTGGATTTGTTGAAGATGTTGATATTATTACCGGGGATGAGTCCCTGTTCGAGGAAGTATAGATACTGGACATTTCTCAGCTTTACGGTTTGCTTGAATACCGACTCGTATGGAGTTGCGTTGCTATAGCTTGCAATGTAGAACGCATCCATATCGTTGACGGAGTCTTCAATACCATACTGCAGAAGAACGTCCTTGATGTTATATATTACGAACTTGCGGAAGTTTTTATATGCGAGGTCCTTAAGGGAGCCATTCTCGGAATAATCTATTTTCTTATCTCCAAGAACTTTTTCTGCGATATAATTCAGTCGGTATGACCTTAATTTTGTTCCGCCTTTTCGTGTTGCGGCATATATGACCATCTGGTCGACGAACAGCGTGTATGATGATAAGTAGAAGAAGTCTGACTTATTCTCGACGTTGTAATGCCTGTCGTCTTTCTTAAACCAGCAGCGTTTAACCGGGAAATCTGGATGGCATGCGTAATCCTTCGGGTCTAACCCAAGATACTCCATTCTCTCCAGGATATACGGAATATCGAACGGCATGTTCCATATTCCAATCATATCGAGTTTCCATAGGTTAATTAGCTGCCACAACTGGACCAGCAGTTTACGCTCGTCCTTATAGAATCTGATATTGTAATCGAAGCGACCATATGTTGCATCGAACGCCTCATGCAGTTCATCAACGAACGCCTGAGGATTATTTATCATCTCCTGTTGAGCCGCCCGTTGCATATCATATAGCTCGTTAATACGCCGCTCGTATGCATAATCTTCATCTGTCTTATTCGGCTTATCGAGATGAAACTCGTCAGGCGTCATAAGTAAGAATGTGTAAGACTCTCTCGTTGTGTTGTTGATTAAGGTTACCGCATTAACCGGACATGTCTGAGGTGTCGGCATTCCTGTATGAAGCAAGCCATCAGCCTCTATATCCAAGAATCCCTTATCTATCGGTTTGATGCGGTCATTATCAAACAGCTCTTTCCACTTAATTCTATACCATGCTCTGACATCAAAGTCGGAGCCATACGCGTATGGGTCGAACTGCAGTTCTTTGTATACCGAGAAATTCTTAGTATCTCTTGCCCTTGATATAATTTCCTGGCCTCTTGGTCCGAGGTCTTCTGCGAGGGCATATGGTATATCTCTATACCTAACTCTTTTTCTATTGAGCTTTTCTATATGCTCATAGTTTTTATTGTGAGTATGATTACGAAATTCGGGTTTCGTAAAGTAAATATCCATTGTGGGGCTATCTGTCACGTCGAGGTGCTTTTCCCCTGTGTCGAGGTCTTTCCAGACAACCATGAGTTTATCTGGTTCCCCAGTCGATCTATTTGGACGTTCATACATAACGTCCCATAGCATCGCATTGTCTTTCGTTGGTGATGCCATTAGTTTCATCACACCTTTCCTTGTGAACTTATAAAAAGGTTGGGCCCGGGATAATTGTCCAACCGTCAGCGATGTCATGATATATCTCGATATTTTTTTATTCATTTCGAAACCTAATATTAATAGTTTGAGATCATAGCTCAGCAGGTAGAGCACTTGACTTTTAATCAAGGTGTCGAGGGTTCGATTCCCTCTGGTCTCACCAATAAATAACGGGATTTAGCTCAGTTTGGTAGAGCGCCTGGTTTGGGACCAGGAGGCCGCAGGTTCGAATCCTGTAATCCCGACCAAATATATTCAACTAAGTATTAAATACATACACTGTGGATTGAAGGGTCAACTCTTCTCCATAGGACCGAGGACAAAGAAGCTACCAAGTTCACCAGGTAAAATGATTTATACGAGCTCCGATTTGCTATCCCTTAGGCCCGTTGACTCCAACATCGTGTGCATAAATACCGCAGCAAATCGGCTCGAACCCACGAGCTGGAAATACTCTGGAAGCTTTCGTCAATTAATCCCCTCACATTTGATGTGAGGGGATTAAATTATCCTTTGAAGATAATCATAGCTCCAGTAAGAGCATTGGTTGGTACGTTTTTTGCATACAGGTACAATCCGCCAGCATATGTTTCTCCGCCAGGAGCCACATATGCCGCTTCAGCCGTTACCAAAGATGCCACAGACAGAGTAATACTTACATTATCAGCTGCTGTAATCTGAGAATTACTAATGGTAGCACGATAAGGATAGCTTGTGTAGGTGGAATCGGCAGCCCAAGCAGATGTGGGAACTGTTATTGTAGTTCCGATAATATCAGAACCCCAAGTTGCAGTTCCATCGGACGCCCACTTGAGTATCTGACCAGTAGAGCCACCAGAAGGAATATGTTTATTACCCGACGTAGTTGGGTGAGTATAGTTGTTTGCCGCCTGCCAGGTGCCGTCGCCGCGAAGGAATTTAGCCTGAGCGCCAGCCGCAGGAGCAGGTACGAGCCCCTCGGAACCAGCTTTACTGGAAGATGCACCACCCATCACGTTATACGTGGTATTAGTAAAGTCGGCATTTTCTGGAACATCGGATTTTACCGTATGTCCGCTAACCGTATCTGCGTTACCGCCATTAGCCGGTAATGAAGTCGGTTTATTCAGAATGAATGCGTCTGACGCTGAATCAGTCTCATTCCAATCAGATTGAACATTAGCTTCTGCATTAGCGGGAGCGTGAGCTGTTTGAGAATGCTTATATGCGACAGCACCGCGGTCACCCCGATAAGCTGTTGATGATGTTTCTCCAAGGGCTACAGACTGACTAAGCTCAGTGTAACCGCTTCCGGTCCATCTGTATGATTTATTGGTAGCTGTTGCTACATATATCTTACCAGATTCACCCTCTTCTGGGAACAGGGTTGTATTGGTATACTCCAATACGTCATCCACGTATGACGGAAGCTGAGCTGCAGGCACTTTTCCTGAGGAATCCAGTTCAGCCAATCCGCTTGCAGCTCCCTTGAGAGATGCATCGACCGGTGTAAACCCAAGAGCTTTTGTTACATTAGCGCTTGTAAGTTCTCCGCGGATTGTTGCAGATGATTTATTTTCCACGCTACCAAGGCCGATTGTAGCCTTGGTAATCTTATGCGGATTTGATGTATTGGCAATATGGGTATCGAGATTCTTTTGGACAGCATCAGCGTTTCCTGCCGATGATAATTCAGACAAGTCGACAATGCCATCGGTTTTTGCCTGTTCAACACCATTGACGATAATCTTCTGGATAGCGCTGTCCGCTTTTGTACCCTGCGCGGATGTAGCGGCATCTGTAATGCCATATCCGGCAAGTGTTGTCGCTTTATGTGCATAAGTCGAGTCAATCAATTTTATGAGCTTAGATAAGTTTCTGGCTGTTACTTTGATTGGACTCTCTTCGGTTGTGGTAGCCATATCTCTGTCTCACTCCTTTTATCGAAATTAAAACCCCGTATCGGGTTCCTTAATAATAAGTTCCCGATACGGGGTTAGCCGGCTAACGCCGATTAAGCGGTCAGAGATGCAGTGTTGGCGTTGAACATGTTGGTGATGTCGTCATCGGTGAGCTCTGTTTCGAGAGCAACAACACGCTTACCAAGAGCAGACTCATCGGTTACCAGAGTATCAGCATACTTCTTGGACTCAGCCAGGATGCCGGTCTCAGCGTTATTGATAGCTGCGATTGCATCGGTATTCGCCTTAACTGCCTTGGCAGTCGCGGAATCGTCGCCAACGAGAGTGTCGGCGTAATCCTTTGCCTGCTTCAGAATACCGGTCTCGGTATTGTTGATAGCAGCGATGTCGGTAGTGTTCTTTTCAACCTTGGTCTCCAGCTCGTCGATTGCGTCGGCGTTGGTGGAGATTGTTGCGGTGATGGTAGCCAGGATAGTACCGTCAGCAGGAGCTGCCGGAGTGCCGGTGCCATCATTGCCCTTGTACAGATTCGCTTCGCTTACATAGCCGTCGAGAGATGCGCGGGTAACGCCCATGAACTCCCACTTGCCAGCGTCGGTGTAGTAATACTCTTCGAAAGAATCGGAGCCCTCCGCACCGATCATCCATACGTCGCCGACCTTAGCATCTTCGACAGTCTGGAGATCTGCGGTAGTATCCTTGCGGCCCTTAAGGTTCAGAACCTTACCGAGAGCGCCCACCTTTTCGGCAACCAGATTAGCAGCCCACTGTCTCTGCAGAAGGTCGTACTTACTCAGGTTGGCAAATGTAACACGAGTTGTATTTACAGCCATACAAAATCCCTCCTAGAATGGAAATTAGAGGCTATCGCCTCTTTATTTTACTGTTTAAAAATCATAACGCACGTAACATATTCGGGCGCATGAAATAAATGAGTACAAAATCTTAATTCCATTAGAAAGGAGGTGGATGTATATGAGCATAGTTACGTCTCCGGTATTCGGAGAAATGAAGTTCATATACGGCTGGGTTAAGACTGCAAAGATATCCTTGAAACGCCCTGAGTACACGATATTGATCGAGGCAGAGGCTTCTGCCGGTCAGGAGATTCTGCCTATTCAGGAAGAACAGTACAAGGAATATCTGAGTAATGAGGAATCCTTCTGGAATGAAGTATCTGACGCGTTAAGGGCACCCTCAATTGCGGACGCGAAGTTCAAGCCGGTAACACTCCGGTTCGAAAGGGACGGCGGCGTTTGCGTTATTGTCGAATCCAGCCTCGACAATACCATCAGAGGAACATATAGAATCAAGCCTGTGCGTCGGTTCGAAAAGTTACACCATATCTAATTTCTTATATACCTAGGACGAAAATAGTCCTAGGTATTTTTCTATTATGCGGGTAACCTTCAGATAAATACAAGTAAAGGAGGACTTAGCATATGTCAATTCCTGTAGTAGCTAAATTCGAGTTCCTGAGCAGCGTTCAGGGGCTTCCCCAGGACCACAGCCAGTTCATACTTCCGAAAAGATCAACTCCCGGCAGCGCCGGGTATGACTTTTTCAATCCGTATTACCATAACATCGTCATTCAGCCCGGAGAACACTTCATCATTCCCACCGGCATAAAGTGCCGCATCAATGAAGGATGGGTTCTGCAGCTGTATCCCAGGAGTGGTCTTGGGTTCAAGCATCAGCTCAGAATCGCCAACACAGTTGGCATCATCGATTCTGACTATTACAACAACCCCTCGAATGAAGGCGAAATCGTGATAAAGCTCGTAAACGGCGGCGATACACCCGTATCCATCGCCCCTGGAAAAGCATACTGCCAGGGTGTTTTCGTACCCTTTGGAATTACCGAGGATGACAACCCCGTTAATTCTGAACGCATTGGCGGTTTCGGTTCCAGTGATAACCAGAACACCCCGAGCAACTAATCACAGTAATTACCGTGTGGAGTTTCATTCTCCACACGGTAATCTTTTGCCCGATACATGCCGCTATATAGAATTCAAACTACGTCGATAAAGGTATATTATTTACTGGAATAAACAATGTGAATTGGGCACATGTTTATATCATAAGAGAAAGGACTGATGATAATGTCAGTGTTTAAATCGCGCAAGAAGCGCGAAGCAGAAGAGGCTGCAGCCGCCGCGGCCACCCAGAAGAAGGGCGGCATAAGGGAGAAGATCTCCCACATTAAGGTTTCCGATGCCATTGCCGGCGTCGGTGCCGCAGCCGCGACCGCCGGCGCAGTGTTCACAACCGTGGGCATTGTGAAATCCACGATGGAAAAGCCGGACGAAACGGCTGAAGAGAGCTCAGCAAATAAGATTCTGAGCTGGCTCCTGGAAACTCCCGGACTGAAGCCTAACAGCAATGTCTGGGACCTGGCGTGGAATAGCAAATTTCTGAAGGGCGCACGGTGGGATAAGAAAACTACCGTGTGCCGGATGGTGGAGACCCGTTGGCCCGAGATGTCGGCCGCTCAGCAGGAATTCATCAATAAGTTCACTAACGATCAGAACACCAACAGACGTAGCAGCCGCAAGAATAGCGGCAGAAAGTGAGGAACGTTATGAAGAAGACAATCAGAACAAATCCGATTACCGGAAAGGTAGTCATCAAGGAAAATGATCACAAGACTGTGATCATAAACAACCCAAAAGCGGCCGCGCGCTATATGAAGCGCACGGCAATAGTAATTGCACCCTCTCCGATCGAGAAGGCGGTCAACAAGACCACCGACTTCATGAGAACGACTGCGGGCAAGATTACCATCGCATCTGCTCTTGGAGTTATCGGAGCTGGTACCGGGCTGACAATCGCCCTCAAGATGCGCAAGGCGAACAAGCTGAAGCGCATCGCATCTGCAATCATCAATGATGCGGCGGATGCATTAGACCTTAGCGACGTTAACACGCTCGACGAGTTCCTTGCAGTGCTTACTGCATATGTCGCACGCCATAATGCATATATCGCATATGAGACATGCGACAAGCAGCTCCTCCTCAGACTCATTCAGAAGACCGCCGTAGAACTCTGGCTTAACCGCGACGAGTGCGACTGCGGCTGCATGGACGAGGATGAGTACGATGATGAAGACCTCGACGACGAGGATGATGACGAGGATGACGAGGTCATAGAGCCTGAGCCCCCGACGAGGGAAGAAGTCGAACCCGAAGTCGTCGAATCGGCTGCGGTTGAAGTCACCGAAACGCCCGAAACGGTCGAGGTGACCAGAACGGAAGTCAAGGCAACGACTGACGCGGCTAAGGAGCCCTATGCTCCGCAGAGTCAGGTCGAGCGCTTCAACGCGCGCCTTGACAAGAAGAAACACCGCTGACCCCTCATCAGGTTATTCCGCGCCAGCCACAGGCGCGTTAACATATAACTTGGTGCGGGATTAGGCACCCGCACCAAACCTCCTTTAGCAGAGCCCTAACACGGCTCTGCTTTTTTGTTTTATCGCCGACATTTTACTAAAAAACATAAGGAGGACTATTTATGTCATACATACATATCATATGCGGACAGGGTGGAACCGGGAAAGATACAGTCACTGGGAAAATCAGAGCCCAGTTCAGAGAGAGAATATGGCCCGATGTTCCGTATACAACACGTCCCATTCGCGCGGGAGAACTCAACGGGCGCGATTATTTTTTTCGTCCAAAATTCTCTGAATCGGTTGAGGATGTTGTTGAGCATCGTAGTTATGAAACGGCAAACGGCACTTGGCATTATTGGCACCGGAAACTGGAAAAGGAGATCGTTAAAACTCATGACATCCTCGCAATTTCAACCGCCGATACTTTTGAAAAATATGCTAATGCATATGGCAAAGAGAATATCCGGATATACGAGATTGTGTGCGACCCGCATGAGAGATTTCTTAGACTGTCTCGTAGAGAATCGAGGCAGGAGAACCCAAACTATGCGGAGATGCGCAGGCGTCTTAAGGCGGATATTATAGATTGGAACAGACCGGATAAAAATCCGAAACTGGTTGCAGAGAAACTTGGACTTCCGTATTTTGAAATAAACGGCGATTTACCGTTGGATGATGAGGTCAATCAGCTTGCGCAGTACATGCTACTGGTCAATACTTGATTTACATTAGTATAAGCAATAAATTTCTACAAACAAGAAAGGAATGAATGCAATGGCTGATTTCACCGACCGCGTTCTTGACCTGCGTTTGGAGAGGACCAGAATTGAAGCGGAAGCGGCCATTCTTGGTTACTCCATTGAAGGCAACGTATTTGTGGAAAGTACAGATAACAAGAAGGCGCTTGACAAAATAAAAAACGGCATCCGCAAGGATTTCGATTCTGTAGCTAAGTTCCTCACAGATAAGAGGAAGATGGTTAAGTTCGACAAAGATCAGGCTAAACAGCTCCGTAACGCTATTGAGAAATTCAATAAGCATGCTGAAAGCGAGCTGAAGCGTCAGATTAAGTTTGTTGGATTCGACCCTGCAGCATATACCAAAGCATATACTGCCGCCGGCAAAACCGTCGCTGATATAAAGCAAAAGGTATGTACTCTGCGTGTTATAACAGCGAGCGAAAGAGAACGTCTGGACGCCGCGAGAGAAGATGCAGTAGCATCTCCTGAAAGAGATAAGGAGATGAACGCTATCGAATACGGTCGTCTCATAATTGAGTTCGCTCAGAAGATTCTTGATGGCGACCTTGAGTCCGGACCTAAGGACATTGACCAGATGTGCAAGCCGTACATTGACGCCCTGAGTAAGATGGATAATTCCCAGGACCCAGACGTCATGGATGTTGCGGAGTGCATCAGGTATGTTGCATCTGCCGAAGTGGCTGTTCTTAAGGGCTATGCTAAGTGGAGAGAAAACCTTATTAAGGAAATCACTAGGGTTAGCAATGCTATTCTTAAGAACACCGTCATCGATAAGAAAGTGGATTTGAAGGTTCCGATCAATATCTCCCTTGTACATGCAGACATGGGAATCGTTAACGGACTCATTAAGAAGACTAAGAATAAATAACGAGGAAGAGGTTAGGGAAACCCTAACCTCTTCCATGATGCCATTCGATGGCTGTGCCGAGTAAGATGCTCTTCTTAGCATCAATAAGTCTCTGATTTTCACTGCCTCTGAAGCGCAGTGCTACATTGCGTTTATCCAGTATGAATGGGCCATCAACAAGGACCTCGGCGTAAGACAATAATTCTCTCTTCTTCGGGTCTTCGAGAATTTCCTCAACGGTAAACCCAGAGTACATCCAGATGTGATGCTTTTCAACACCGAGCTGGTGTATGAGCTCAATTACCTTTTCTGGAGAATAAAATGGGTCACCGCCGCTGAATGTTATTCCATACTGCATCTTGCTACGCATCTCTATCTGGCTTTTAATCTCAGATATTAATTCGTCAGTGCATTCTCTTCCTGCAGTGAAACTGTGTGTTTTGGGCGAATGACATCCCGGGCAGTTATGTTCGCAACCGCTAATAAATATAGCAGTTCTGAATCCTATTCCATCTGCCAGGCTCTCATACTGCACGCCCGATATGTATAGTCCTTCAACCATATACCTTCCTCCTTTAAGTTGTTAGATTATTGTCCATGCCAATATTCTTATGTATTTCGACAATATTTTACATCGTTCGACACATGTTTAACTTGGACATTTAATTAAAAGAAAAAGAGGGAGAGGGGCGTATATATGCCATCGGAAATTATTGTAGCAATCATCGGCGCTGCAGCCGTAATCATAAATGTCGTTTTAACAAGCTTTCTGAATAACTATGCTTCTAAGAAGAAGCAGACGGACAAAGACGACAAACTGGTACACGACTCATTACGCTGTATACTCAGGGCGAGTATCATACGTGAGTACGATGATTACATGAAGCGCGGGTATTGCGAAGTACATGAAAAAGTAAATGTCGATGAGCAATATAAGGTTTACCATGCGCTTGGCGGAAACGGAACGATAACAGCCATCCATGAGAAAATCATGGAATTACCTACAGAACCTCCTATGCACAGCGAAGACCACGAACACAGCGACCAAACCTAGCACAAATCCACCCACGGAGCAAAAGGTATTCCGTGGGTGGATTCATTTTTCTGCATAAAGAATCCCACAGGAACATAGACAGTTCCTGTGGGATTGTTGCACCCGTTTGATGCTGAATTAGTAAGACTCGCCGACCTGGTCCTTGAGCTTGTCTTCCTGGCTTCTCGCCTTGTTGCGGAGCTTGGTGATCTGATCGATGATACCCTGAAGTGTCTTGTCGTTAACCTTTACGGACGCTGCCTTGTCGAGCGCATCGATGAGAGTTCCAACGACTCTGAGGTCCATGGAAGCCGCCGTGCTGGATGCTTCTGTCGCATAGATTGAGCAGAGCTGCTCATAGGTGTCCTTATCAATTTCGCCGTGCTCGGCAATATAAGCATTTACTGCCTGTGTGAGTGCTGACATAGTAAGAATCTCCTTTAGTGAATGTATTTATTTAAAAAAACGTTCATCCTTTTACGCCAGGTAGTCCTCGACGTACGCCCTCCAGAGGCTGGGGACGTCGTCGATCGTGATTTTTTCAGCCTCAATCTGCTTTGCGTACAGTTTTACCATGGGGTATTTAGCTGCGATTTTCTTCTGTTTTGCTGTCATAGTTGCCATTCTTTATTCCTCCTCTGCAGTGGTTGTGTCGTCGCTGTCGGACCCTGTCTGAGATGCCTGCATAGCCGCAATCATTCCGGCGAGTTCGATAACCGCCATCTGTGTGTCTTCGTTGTCCTGAATGATCTGCTCCTGCTGTAATTCGAATACAGTTTTCTGACTGATCTTCAGGGTGATTGTGGTGTACTCGCCGCTCTTCATCTTTGTGAGAGATACAGGAATGTCGAAGTTGTTGTATTTGTACTCGGTTGAGTTTTCGTTACCCTCTTCATCTGAGGTAATCTCACTGATGGTGATAGACGCAAGAGCATCTTCATCGTCATAGATTTTTTCAACGTCCTCATACGCATAGCGGCTTCCATCGAGAAGGATCTCGAGAACTAAGCGCTCTGCGCCGCGGATTGTTTCGGTATAACGCTGTGTGTTGATAGGGTCGAAAGAGACCCCGTTGCCAAACTTAATAGATGATCTCATCTGTCATTCCTCCTTATTATGCGTTGTCGTATGCATGCGGGATTATCTTAGATACCCCGTCAGATGCCAGCGATGTCCAGTTGTATTGGATTTTGTATGTTCCGGCGGATAGTGCGTATTCTTTGGTTGTCCAAGACGTTGTGTTTTCCGTTTTGGATATGAGAGTACACAGTGCATTTCCGCCGCTATCTGCAAGCACTATGGTGCCATGCTCATAGTATGCAGACTTGTACCCGCTCAATGAAATGCGAGCCGGCGATGATAATGTGAACGAATACGTCCCAGTATAGTTGTTGTGTTTTACAGTGGTCGCATATGGCCCGCCTTGGTTCGGCCCATATGATACGGATGATGAAGTTGGAGTTGGCATCGGCGACGTGACAAGAGACGATTGCGTATTGGTAAGTAACGCAGTACGCCCATTGTATAGCACATGGAGAGCTACGGAAATAGTCTGCGATGTGCTAATAATGCTGAAGTCGTTATCCGTACCGTATGAGCTAATTCTCAAGGCCACCCCCGATGATAAGTATGATACGCCATTCGAGGTTATTGACGAATCCTTTGTCTCAACCAGTTTAGCAGCGCATACGTACGATACTGCTCCGGCGCTAGTGTACACAGCATCGTATTTATTCGATGATACGGTACCAATACTTGTTACGAACCGGGCATCGGATATTTTGGAAGAGGCATCCGAATTTGGAGTATTCAGGAAGAAGTCTCCAAATTCGTAGTTGTAATAATTAACAGGTTCGCTATACGGACCATATGGTCGCGCCGAGATAATAGACGTCCTCGTCGACTTTAGCAATATTGTGAACGTTGCAGTGTTTCCAGATATCCTAACGTTTGCGATTGAGCCGCTTCCGCACTCATGCGTAATCGTCGATGCCGCAAGCGCAGATGGTGTGAAGCCAGCATAATTCCAAAAATCAGTTGCCGCTGCATTCTGGTCCCATACCTTGGTCAGTGTGCCGCCGATATTTTCAAGCGCACTACTGAAGTACGTGAGTGTGCCGCCGATGTTCATGAATGCCTTCGAAGAATCTGTCAGAGTGCCGGAAATATTCCACTTTGGATTAGCCAATGTATCCCACCTCCGTCAGTTTGTTCTGAGCAAGTTCATCAAAGGTTTCCTCATCGAATTCCTTCAGGGCGTTCTCGCTCCATGTATATATATCGGGTAACGGATGATTCTCATACGTCTCGTTGCTCCAGTAGTTGAATGGGTTATTACATACCACGGAATTATCGAGTTTTATCTGAATTCCGTTTGCATTTAGAATGGGCTTGATAATATCTCTATAGAATAGAGTATTTATCATCTGGTATAGCTTTCTGTCATCAGCAGATTCAAATTCGCCGAGCATTCCCTTGGAAAACAGGTTTACATATTTTTCAATGAAATGCTTTGCAGTATCTGGCGATAACTTACCGCCCAACTTAATCTTCACTTCCTTAAAGGCGTGAAGACATGCATTGTATGCATCCATATTTTCGTTCACGTTTGTGTTGGTGTACACTCTCGTGGACTTCTTGTTTCTGGTGATGCTTTCTTTATTGCATATTGTCACTACCGTGCTGAAGTTTACACGGATAATGGATTCGGGATCCGCCAACGTGAAGAATGCCATATTGAACGCTATATCTTCATTCGATCTGGTTGGAGCTACGGTAATGCCGTTCTGCATGATGAATGCCCGACTATACAGTTTGCCATGGAAGTATTGCAAATTTCCTTTATGGTCAGTATATGTCATCTGGTCATAATCGAATCCCACTATACCATCTGAAGGTTCGGCTTCCTGTGTACAGTTAGCGAATACCATTGAAACGTTTGGATGCCGTATTGCCGGCCCTATGAGACGATTAAATGCATAGCACTGTGTCATCAGGTCGTCAGAATCTATGAAATATATCCATGGGTTCCTAGTGCTCCTTATGGCAACCTGGCGAGCATAACCGACGCCATGGTTTTCCGGAAGAGTAATAACGTCAAACCCGTCGAAGAAACGGCGATATTTAGACGCCAGCTCATTGTAATCATATCCATCTGTAGAACCATCATCAATAATGGTTATCCATAGACGTTTTGCGAGTCGCTGGACAACCAACGACATTATTGTTTTCTCGATAGTTTTCCGAGAGTTGAATACAGGGATAATAACATCTACCATGGAATCACCCCACGATTAATAAACAAAGCATATCGATCCAACAGGAAGATTGCTTGTTGTAACGGTGCTGACATTAGCAGACGCAACAGCTCTTATGTTTCTTACCACAACAAGGTTTGCTGCGGGCGCATTGTTTACAATAGCACCGCCATTGAAGGTCTTCGCACCAGCCCATGTCTGTGCGGAAGTTGACACAAGACCTGCCGCACTTGTTGATGCTACAGGATATGTTGTGTTCGTATCTGTTGATTTCAGAGCAACGGAGGTAACTCCAGTCACATGCCCAGCAGCATCCTTGGTGATTCCGGTGATAACCTGAACTCCAGAGGATGAGTTTGTGATATCTGTCAGAGTGCCACCACTTGCTGCAGTGGTCGTACCTCCAGACGGAGTGTAATGGTTACCTACAGCGGTAACCTTTGTATCGGTGTTGTTGTCTGCACCCCAGGTTGCAGTACCGTCGGCGGACCATCTGAGTATCTGGCCGGCGGAGCCACCAGAAGGAATATGCTTATTGCCCGAAGTTGTTGGGTGAACGTATTTATTTGCGTTTGCAGCAATTCCGTCGAGTTTTGCTTTGTCTGATGCCGACATCAAACCATTGGCGGTCGCGGTTGCAACACCTGAAGCGCCACTCAGGGAATTGACATTAATGTTTCCCATTATTGTCACCTCTTTCACAATAATATTTATAGTATTGTATTTCTGATAAAATGCGTACAAAGGTCCATGAGGCTTGGCCTCATGGACTAATTGTCACGTATTAAACAATACGTATGTTCCGCTTATAGCTGCCGTAGGAATTGATTTTGCGTATACGTAAATACCGCCGTCAAATGTCGTTCCTGACGGTGCCAGCTGTGCACTCTGTGCAGTACCCATGTCCGTCACGGCAATTGTTACACTGGCATCCATTGAAGATATGATGTTAGTGTCTGTAATGGTTGCTCTGTATCCATAGTCTGCAACGTCCGTGTTGCTCGCCCAGTCAGACGGGTTGATAACGAATTTGGTGCTTCTTGTGCTACTGCCGCTAAGACTCAGCCATCCCGTCCAGCCGTCAGCCGTAGAGCCTCTGTATAGCGGACTCTGGGAATTGTCCAGTGGTATAGCGAACTGAGAGCCTTTCCCGCTGGAATCGAATGGGAAATACTTGATATACCACCAACAGCTTCCGGGAAGTCCGATTTCGGGTATATAGTAATCGTCCGATGTGTCGACAGGTGGATTGCCGCTGTTCACCCTACACTCATATGGGTTTGAATATTTATAGTTAGTAACAACCTCTTTCAGAGATTCGCCTGTACCGAGAAGGGGCATTGAGGCGTGATTCTTAAATACTGGAACTAAGTCCGAGGGGACCATCGTATATGAGCTCGCCTCAGGTACTGAAGTTGCCATCCTAATCACTCCTTTTCAAGACTTTATTTGATTTATAGTCTTGTTGCCACGGACTTGTTTTTGAAAATTAGGGTTCGGCGCTAAGTTCTATATAGCTGTCCGAATCTCTGAATTGCGCTCGGCATCCCTGACCTTTAACCGCAGTTCCTTCAAACGAAAACGCTACTGAGATTGAGCTTAAGCCTTCAGAATATGCTGGTGTTGAGAGAATGCTTGTTGAAACGAACCCACTCTCGGCATCATGATCCGCCGCTGTAATGTACACAGAGCCATTTATTGTGACGGTTGGCTTTGTCCTCATTGGTTGTATGGGGATTGATGTATGTGTGGAATTGGTTGTTCTGAAGTACCCATCTCCGATTCCGCAATATGAGCCATGAAGACGCTGATAATATCTTTGGCATTTAAGTAGTTCTGTAGCTGGATTTGGGACTTCGTACGTCGATGCAATCATTCCTTCTTCGAGCTTAACCCACTTAAATTTGATTGTACTACCCACGGCTGCTGTACCAATCCAACCAATAGATACCTGGTCAATTTCCTCATCGTCATTTATTTTGAAATATGCAAGCCTGAGTCCAGCGCTGGTTGCTGTTGTGTATAACGACCGTTTATAGGTTGATCCGTCGTCGCTACTTACTGTACGAACTCTGACCACAAATGAAGTTCCATCTGAGACCGAGTCGACGAACGCCGATATTGTATACCATCCAGCTCCGAGATGTTTTTCGGTTTTTTGCGCAAGGTAATATCCAGACGCACTTTTCAATGCGGTAATTGATATACCACCTGTTTCTGGAATCACTTTGATAACATCGTTTGCCGATATAAACCAACGGTCTACAGTATATCCAACCGATGTATACTCCGTTTGACCGCGCTGGTTTATGGCAAAATCGGAGTTATCTACGTAATTTGGATTGGTGGATTCTCTGTTCATCCACCCGCTCCAGTATTTCGTTCCGTTGTTATAGAACATCGTGTAGCAGTTCATCGACTGACCGACTTTGTATACTCGAATCAACCTATGTGAACTGCTGGCATGTATTTCACCAAACCAATATGTGTTATCGACAGGCATTCCGCTTACCGTATTCTGTATAAATACTGGTCCCGACGATGCGTTGGTCACCAACTCTTTTATTTCTCCGCTATACCATGCTGGGATATTTTGTGCGAAATGCGACATAGGAAATCCACCCAGTGTTTCCGCATTATATGATGGTGCATTGATTGACACATCTCCCATTATCTATCACACTCCTTAATACAATAGTATTTATACTATTGTATTAAGGAGCATTCGCGGATACATCTCTGCGAATGCTCTGATTGTCGTTTGAATAGAGATATATTATCATGTCAGCTGTGCTGAGATTCAACACGTTACAAATATTGAAAGGATGTGGTTTTATGGACGTTATTGATCGTGAAAAATATGCCGGTAGATTCCAGGTAAGTCGGGACCGCGTACAGATTAAAGAAGCAGATTGGAAGGGGTATCTTTCATACCGGACAATCACTCTGCTCCCGGAAAATGTTCCGTCTGACATGTCGGCAGGACATGGTTCGCTGAGCAAACTCGACGTTGCATGCCTGGATCATCTCGCTCCTGGTGAGACATTCCACGAAATTACGGAGCTTTCCGTAACCGGAGGTCACGAGGACGAACATGGCGCTAAGCTGTATGAGCTGTTTGTTAACACAGTTCATCCGACGAACGTAGTTGTGATGGCAGTAAGTATCGACGAAAAGACGCCTGATATCTTTGATGCAATAGGAGCCCACGGTCTCAAAGAATACCTGAAGAGGATCGTTCCGTTCTGGAATAATCTTGGATTCACTGAGGTGCTCTCAATATCTGGATATCGGAACCGGCATACCAAACTCATGGTATGGCCTAAAGAAAAGGCGGAATCCATGTGCGAATCAGCACAGCCTGAAGATTCACAGTAAGGCATTAGCAAACATCAGTACAGCTCATTTAGAATACGAAAGGAAATGTAACTTATGACAACCAATGAAAACACTAAAATGTACATCACGGCGTTTGATGTGAGCACCGGCAAAATCTGCATCGAGGAGCCTGGATGGAAGGGTGAACTCTTTTATCATAAGGTAACTCCTATATGGTCAGAAACTCCTCCTGAGAACTGGCGCGAACCGATTCCTGGCTCTCGCTTCCTTTATGAGGATTACTCATCCTGCCTTACCCCCGGCGAGACATTCTACGAAATCGTCAGTCTTGTTATTGACGGAGAGCGCAGAAAGGGTCACGCTACCGACCTCTTCAATCTCTTCTTCAACCGCGAGCATCCGACGAGCATCGTAATCGAAGTTGGCATTATCAACCAGGAGCTTTACTTCGAGCTGAAACGCACGAACGCGCTGATTGAATACATGGAACGCGAAATCGTTCCGTTCTGGAAAAGCGTCGGCTTTACGGATGTCAACGGAAGCACATTTGCGTTCGAAGAGCATATCCCCATGCTCTGGCCCAAGGAGAAAGCCGATCTTGCATTCAAGATTGCGCATGAGTGGGAGGAAGCCCATAAGGCGCAGGAGAACGCACCTGACGACGAAGGTGTTGTCGATAACTAATCAGCAAAATTCGATACGGCATCCCTAGGGATGCCGTATTTTTTGTCTAAGGGTTATTTTATTTATCAAAACTTTTATTTAATAAATAAACTTATGGAGGATCGAATATGTCTGGATTTGACGCTGCCGTTCAGGCTTATATAAATGAGAACGGACGAATAACTGAGACAGTGTATGGTTCCTTAAAGGATCTCTTCTGCGAATACAGGGAAGAGCAGTATGGTAAGAACACAGTCGATTCTATGACCGGCGCTCTTGAACAAAAACAAACGTTAATGTCTCTTAAGAATGCGTTTTTTAAGAAACTTGACGATTTTTATACCAACGAATGCGTTAAAAGTGCAGATGAAACAATCAAGAAAAAGCTCGGCGCAAAAGCCAATGCTTCAGGACTTACAAAATGCAAGTCGAAATTATCGGAACAGGCCGGAATCGCCCGGAATGTGATATCCGTCATGATAGATAATTTCATCGGATTATCACAAAGCGCTGGCAAGAAATTAATCAGCATCATGAATTCGGCTACGTACAGCATCACGACGCACAATGCAATAATCAAGTTGTGCAACTCGTCCATTGCTGAAAAAGCTAAGAACGTTTCAGACGCTATAAAGAAAGCCGCAAAAGCTGTCGGAGTCGCAGCAATAAAAGCTGGCAAGGCGTTGATAAGTGCTGCATCAAAATCATGGTTTGTCCTTGCCATTCTTATAGAAATAGGCATACTTACGGCGGCACAGGTTCAGGCACCTAACGAACGTGATGTCGATTATGCAAGCCGAGTTGATAAGGCCGTCGTTGGCGGGTTCGTGCTTCCGGCAGCAGGTGCGGGAATGGACCTGCTTTGGAAGGGTCTCGACGATGACAAAACCAAAGAAACTGACAAAAAATAACGGCAACCACCATTGAACCAATAGGGGCTTAGTGCGGAACGAAAATTCGCACTAAGCCCTCTTGTTAAAAATAAATTACCGTATAACATCTTTTTATAGATAAATGGCGCGTTGATCAAGAGGCTAAGATACTGCCCTTTCACGGCGGTTACGGTGAGTTCGAATCTCCCACGCGTCACCAGGCCCGATTAGCTCCTTACGGGCCTTTCAATGAACTATCGGTATTGCTAGATATCGAAGGTATTCATAAGCCCGACCATCGGTATGCCGGGCTTATGAATATTCCATTTTAAACAATGGAGAGATACCCAAGTGGTTTAAGGGAGCGGTCTTGAAAACCGCCAGACCGACGAGGTGCGTGGGTTCGAATCCCACTCTCTCCGCCATCATGGACAGATGGGTGAGTGGTTGAAATCAGCGGCTTGCTAAGCCGTCGAGTCGAAAGGCTCCGTAGGTTCAAATCCTACTCTGTCCGCCAAGTTATAATCCCACAGGAATTTCCTGTGGGATTATTTATTATATTTAAAGAAACTAAAGTATAAATGGGGGGACAGAAAAAGCTCCATTAAAAAACAAGCCGGGGTGGCGAAATAGGCAGACGCACTGGACTTAAAATCCAGAGAGAATTTCTCAATTACGGGTTCAAGTCCCGTGCCCGGTACCAACCCAATCATCCGAATACATTAGAATGTATTCGGATTCTATTTTCCGAGAATATTCATGGAGGTTATTTATTATGACAACGGAATATCCACGCATACAGGTAACAGCCTGTATGAAAGCACAAAAACTTTTTGAAGCCAATCGCATTCCACGCAATCCCGAGGAGCCTAATTTCAGTTCACGTGAATTCGCTGAGAGTTTCAATGCTCTAAACGGCACACATTTTACAGCGGCTGGAAGTTTGTTTATGTTGCTGAAGTTTATCGATAGCTATGGCAATGATATATCTGATGCAGGAATTACAACCGTGGAAGGATGCGGCGTTGCTCAATTACGTTTAAAGTCGTGCAGTTTCTATGTGCCTGCGGGCATGCGTAACCAGGGAGCTATACCTAAAATTGGCTGTAGCATCGTACTCCCTGCATACTGCACAACGGACGTAAGTTTCGAGCATCCTAGACCAATCAGTATGGTATGCTTTCTTAAGGCAAACCCAGAATTTGGTCATAGATCGTTTGACGATGATATGTGGCATGCATATGATAGATTCTCGTCAAGCAACGCATTTCCAATTAAAGATGAGATGATGTGGATGATGGGTATAAAGTGTAGTTCTCCCGATAAACACGATAAGCTTTCGCAGCTGTATCAAACGGGTCTCAAGTATATGTGACATCTAGCAAGCTTTCAATTGATATATTATTCATATGGATGAGAATGGTGATTGGGCACGAATCTCGTCTATAAATAACAATTGGAAAGGAACGATAAAAATGGACAATATGTTCGCGATTACCACCGCATCTATCAAAGTTGCGTCTCAGGCCGCTATTGAGGTGATCGATTACACGGGGTATAGCCGTAAGCAGTTAATCGACCGCATTGACTGCTTTAACAAATTAAACCACACCGAGTGTTCGATCGTATCTCCACTGGTGAAGGTTGACATTACTGGAGAAAGGGGAAACGACTTCTATAATAATGGGTTCACCGTAACGGACTGCACGGGAACGGACGTTGAAATGCGTCTGAGGTTCTACAGCACATATATACCCGCAAACATGTTTGATAAGATTACAGATGGCTCTACCATACGTCTTAAGTTTCTGGCGTACACCAAGGACGATATCGACTTCAAAGAAGGTAAAATAGTGTATATCGACTGTACAGCGCAATCAGACACAAGGGGTGAGGATGTTCTTACATTCCCGGAATGTGTAAACGACGCTATCAAAAGATGTCACATGCTTCATGGCGGGATAGACTGCGACGCCACTATAGCTGAAGCGAAGCGCCTCAGGACGACTGACCGTATCGATGTCAATGTGTCGGTTGTACCCACATCTGCAATATCGGCAAAAACGTCGACGAAAGCAATACCGCATATCCGAGAATTTAATACGATTAATGGAACAAATTTCAATCCACATACGGAGAAGATTTGTTCTATTATGTTCGACGGACATGAACATGCCGGAAGCTCTAATATGACTGCTTACGGGTTCATCGCCACGTTAAACGGAACCGAGCTGCAGCTCATGTTTGACTGGAATTCTGATTCAATACCAGCATCGGTGTTCAGCGGAAAAAAAGAGGGAGATGTAGTCGACATTATACTCAAAGCACACAAAGTCTCAGATTACGCAAGCCAAAAAACATATTTTAATGGATACTATGTACCTCTGCGCTGCAAGCTGGACCAGGCTGGATCCATGTATGCGGAATACGGCGACTTTGAAGATCTGCTTGAAGATATGCTGAAGTGGTGTGATGAGGGCTGAGAATGCCCTCCACCACATCAATGGTTATCTATCATTAGCATCTGGCACGACGCCAGATGCTTTTTTTGCATGTATATAATATAATTGAATGGAAAACGAAATTTATTTCACAACCATTTGAATGCTTTAATGAAAGGATGTTTTACTATGACAACTAGGAAGATTAATGAAGCTCGAAATCTGAAGAGCACCGTGGAGATCGATGCTATAGCATCTATAAGGCCCGAACCTATTTATTCTCCGAATGAACTTCCGCCATATCTCCAGAGTGATGCTTCTGATTCTATATCAAGGTTTAACAAACTCAATGGGACAAATTTCGATATAAACACGTCGCCTAGGGTGAGGGTTGCGTTTTTCAGTGATGTTCGTTATGGGCTGAGAGAGCTTATGCGCATTGGATTCGACGGTCGCAACAATGCCGGTGTCTCGGTTCATGTCGATTTATCAAATCTATCAGACTATATTCCGGTCGATGCGTTTGCCTGGAAAACTGACTGCGACCGCATGGACATTGTGGTGGATGGAGAATACGCCAACTCCGATGATTACAAGGTGGGTTGCATCAAAGAAAAATGTTTAGTGATAATACACGCAAAGCTTGAGCAATACTATGAAAATCGTATAATAGTGGAGAGCTTCGAGGGGATGTTAGACCAGCTTATGGATTATCGCGAGCAGCGGCTCCTGCGGGTATCTAATATCCAAAAGCATATTTAACGTTTCATTAAGGGATACAAATCCGTTAGGAGGTGATTTATGTGTCCACTTCGACAAAGGGCCGGACTTATGATGAGAACATCAAGCAGTTGTATGAGATAATGAATCTCGAGAAGAACTGGAACGGCTATAATGCCGACCCAATACCGGAAAGCGTTATTGCAAATGCCCACGATCTTCTTGATAAAGTCAAGGATACTAACCCTGGCATATTCCCGACGGCGTCCTCATCAGTTCAGTTTGAATGGTACAATGACCACGATGCGTACTTAGAGGTTGAAATAATGGAGAAAGATATCGTCGTATTATTCTCAACCAAGAACGGGGATAAACCGGAAACGAGTGTTTTCCATAAGGAAATAGCGTTTGATGTTATCGAAATCGACGATTATGTTAAACGGTTCCTGGACGGCGAGCACCTGCTTTGATAAAGATATTTCCCATGGCAAATCTACGGTTGCCATGGGAGACATATTTTTTAACCATGCTGGAAACTTTTATTTAATAGATGGCGGCGTGGCGAAATTGGCAAACGCGTGTGACTCAAAATCACATTCCTCACGGTTTTATGGGTTCGAGTCCCATGGCCGCCACCAAATAAATATTCCATACGGATAAACTCCGTAT
>CAVCKO010000009.1:54963-62455 GCA_963602825.1 Treponemataceae bacterium
AGGTGAATCGAAGATGAATTCCCTACTCAAAGCCGTTTCCAGATATATAACTGAATACGGGTATATCGACAATGACGCATACCAGTCCCTCAAGGACATCTACACGACCGAGAAGATTGACTGGGACGAAAGAGGTGGCCTGCTGAGGTATAAGATTAAAACAAAGATGGCGGACATAAAAGATACCCATGCTAATTCTGCGGCTAACCGTACCGCGAAGAAACATGGCGCGTTTAGTCCGGAAAGTGAGAAAGCTGATCGTAAACGTGACGAAGCACGCAAAGAGTATGATAACGCTTATAATACCGAACGCGAGATGAATATCAACGCGGTTGTGCAGTACGCTAATAAACTCAAAAATCCGTTGCGGGCTGCTAAAGAGGACATCGAATCTGCTGATACAAACGGCAGCATCGGTAAATCGGTTGCCGCGGCAACCGATGCCATTAATTCAATTAATGCGGATATGCGTGGATGGCGTGATAAGGCCCATAATCCAGACACCAGGTTCTTGACAAAACTCAGCAATGATGCTAAGAAATTATCGTCCGAGATTGATAAGATAGTGTCTGCCGGTGGGAAGTTAATATATAAAACCACACTGAATGACCTGAAAACAGGTAGCAAAATACTCAAAACAATCAAAGTTGCCGACTGATTTCGCCGTTTATTTTTAACCTAGGTAACACGATTTTAAAATACCTCAAGGAGGAACACCGATGTTACTTGATAAAGACGAAATCATATATGATGCAGACCCTCCGAAGAAAAAATCCGTTATAGACGATCTTGACGCCCTTGATGATATGGATAGCGACATTGCCAGCGCAATGGCCCCATCTAAATTTCAGGTTCGTCAGTTTTCTGAGGATAAGCCAAAGAAGAAAAAGAGCGAGACTGTAGATGTCTCAGAAAGCATGCCTGACGACGATGCTGATTCAGACTGGCTGGATTCTGTATCATCATTCAAAGTTCCCAAGAAGAAAAAGCTGAAACATGCTAAGGGATTCTCGGGGTTTGAGGTCGACGAAAACGGCAACATAGTCAAAGGACAGAAAAAGAAGGGCAAGCACAAGAATAAGAACGGCCCGACAAATTATCGCAAGGAGTTTGAGACTGAAGAAAACATGCTTCGTACCCTGTATATGGATCAGTCAAAGTTCACTGACAGTCTGCAGAAAAAGTACGATGCGATGAACGGCACGAAGTCCTCTGCGAGAGGAATCGGCAAATTCACGACAGACCTTATCGAGGCTATATCCACGGCGCGCAGTACACAGTTGTCTATCGTTAAAGAAAAGATTGCGCTGAAGAGTAAGATTGCGGACCTCGGCATGAAGGAACGTAAAGAATTCGGCGGCGGCAACGACTCGATGGCAGACAACAGCGCATACGCATCTTCATTCATGAATGAGATCCTTCGCACCGGCCATAAGACAATTCTTGAGGACGTCAATACCGCTGTCGACAGTGGGATTGAAGATACACCTGTTGATGGCGATAGCATATCGCAGGAGCTGTTTGATGACGCGGAGGGTGAGCCAATATCTCCGTTCATTGAGATGGAGAATCAGAATGTCAAGGTGTATGTAATATGCCATAACGATGGTGAATGGGAATTCGAAGCCCGCACTCCTGATGGAATGCCGGTCGATAACTATCCACTTCCAACCAAGACCAAGATGACATTCAACAAGAGCACAATGATGGCTACCGACGCTCATGGGCGGAGGTTCCCACTCGATATCGCAGACGACTAATCGTCAGCATAATATTTGTACGCAGTTTGACGCTGCGTACAAATATTTAATCTTAAACCACATAAAGGAGGTTTTATCATGACGTTGAATGAATTAGTGGCTACATATATCAGCGAGAATGGCTCTATGAGCATGAGCGATTACGGGCATCTCGTTGTAACGTATGAAGCGGTCAAGAGCATATCGAAAGCCGGATTAAGCAGATTCCAGGAAGCACTCAAAAATTATCAGTATGAGCTGTTCGTAGGTATTGAAGAACAGGCGGCTTCTCAGGGTATCTCCAGAACATCTAAAGTTATTGAAAGAGAGAAGACATCTGCTAAGTCTAAGGTAGAAGCGGCATCTGGTAAAGCAAGGGATATATACCACGAACTTATGAGCGGAACGCCACGTCTCAGCGAAGCGCCATATGAAGACAGCGATTCTGCAGTTACTCAGTTTGCGGCACTTCTCAAAAAACAGCGGCTTACGGATTCAGATGTTGCCCAGCTGGATAAAATCTGGAATGCTCTCAAGCGCTCGCACACAAAAGACAATATGTCTAAAAAGGTAGATGCGGTTAAGCGTGCAGCAAAAGATGCGGCAACAAAGGGAGCATCGAGAGCTAGTAGTATGATTGGAAAGCTTGCGGATAAAATAACCCCAAGTGCATCCAACTGAAGCGTCCAGTACAATTACATAAATTAATATTATTTTTGGAGGTAGTACCACCATGACAGGTTTTGAGACCGCAGTGTCTGCATATATTGCAGAACATGGCGATATTGATGCTAAGGCTTTCGCCGAATTGGCGGAGCTGTATAAGACCGAAGGCGTTGCCGACATTAAGGCTGCCATTAAGCTTAAGATGGGCGGCGCCGGCAATGATAAGCTGGATAAGGCTCTTGCAAAGATGCAGGTGTCTGCATCCGATTCCTCTGTAAAGCAGCTTATCAGTAGAACGGACGCATACTTCGAGTCAAGAATCGAGGATATCAAGGGCCAGTGCCAGAGCAAGGGCCTTGGCAAGGACAGCGACATCGCTAAGGAATACGCAGCATCCGCCGCAAAAGCAAAGTCTGAGCTTTCATCAGCGATTAAGCAGATCGCTGGCAAGTTCGCTGACCTCAACCCCAGCGACCAGAAGACGTTCTACAAGCTCCTTTCAAGCACGTCTGCTGTAAACGAGGGTGACGTTAATCATATTCGCGAAATCGCGGCAACTCTGAAGATTCAGCTTGCAGCAACAAAAGCATATCAGGAGGCAAACAAGAAAGTTAAGTCAATGATTACCGTTGCTGCAGACGCGGCCAAGAAGGCCGGCCAGGCTGTATCTGATGCTGCAAAGAAAGGCTACGACACTGCGAAAGCCGGCGCAACAAAAGCTGTAAATTCAGCTCGCTCTGCAGCAGGTAGCGCTCTTGAGAAGCTTGCGTTTAAGCTTTCCGATTCTGCCGACAAGATTAAGGACGTCAAGGAATCTACATTCAACGACGTTGTCGCTGATTATGTTTCCGAGAACGGCGCAATCAGCAATGAGGTATACAACGCACTTCGCGATATTTGTGACTCTCTGTAAATACTCAGCGTTATGTGAGACTGGGTCAAAGCCCAGTCTCACATTTTAGTGGTATATTATCAAGTTGCAGTGACAAAATAAAAAGCCGACCCAAGTCGTGCTTTAGTTATAGTACGCAAACACCATCCTAGTACTGACGGCTGATTCACGAGGCTGTTGTCCTGCGGTCCTTTCCATGGGCTTGGATATAATTCCAAGCCCATTAAAATGAATTCAAATCATATTTGATACAAAGGTTCCGCAGGACAACTGCGGAACGCTTGCAGGCTATAATGATGATTGACATATAGCACCACTCTCGGGCTCCGAGAGACCAACGTAGCCGCGGGCTATAAAGAACAACGAAGGAAACTTCGTTGTTTTTTTGCACTTCTAGGCTTTAGGACATTTCATTAAATATAACTATTAGATGAAATGGGGTTGAACCATGGATAATTTTCAGAAAGCAGTAACCGCATATGTATCTGAGAACGGTAGCATTGATTCTGGTACATATTCATGCATGCTGAGAGTATTCACCGAAAGTAATAAATATGACGATGGTGCAAATACCATCATTGATGTCAAGAATAATTTGATATCAGATATACTCGATTCATATAACAAATTCAAATCATCGAGATGCTTCAATTTCGAAGGTTATATAGCGGCTAAGGAATTATGCTATTCGGCTCGAGTTGAGTTTTCCACTTTCGAGAACGCGCTTGAGAATTTCTATAAGGCATTTATAAAGATCAAGAATTCCTTCGTAGCTTCCGAATCTGTAAAGGAGTCTAACGACTATATTAAGTCTATTATAGATTCCACAAGTAAAACCATCAAGGCCGCAAAGAAGGGATTTGATTCCGATAGTGGAGATAAGCTTGATAAATCCGCAGGCCAGCATAAGGCTAAGATTGCGGAAGCTATGACAATACGAATCAAGGCAATAAAGAAAGCTATGGAAGGATTTGATTCTGCATTTGGTGAGTTCATATCTTGTGCGATGGAGGGCGACGATCCTAAGAACCCTCGGAATGGAAAAGATAAGGGATTCCAGAACGAATACAAAATCGTACTGAAAGCTCTCAAACTACTGAAAGTCCAGTATGAAATCTTGAGCGGATACATATGGGATACCACCAATGTATATTTCGCTATTGATTGGACAAGTTATCTCACCACCTATATTCGGGTCGTTTCGCCACATGCTGCGAAGATCGGACCTCTGCGCAAGCTCAATGACCGTAACAAGCTCGATTCCATTGAAAAGAAGATTGCAAAGCTTAAGGACAGACGATAGGAAAGGGTAAAAAATATCATGAAAGCATTTTCTAAAAACGGTAAAAAGTCGGATATCACGGAAAGGAAAGATCTGGACTTCCGCATATATACGGCAATTAACGACGAATCTGCGTATGAAGCATACATGGACGCATTGAAACATCTGAAGGTTAATCCCACTGAGAATTTAGCCGTGTTCAACAAAGCGTCTGCCGAATATAAAAAGAACCTTAAAGCACGTTATGATTTGATAATCAAATGTGTGACAGAATCGGTAGACATGACCAAAGTAGGCACTAAACTGATTGACTGCGGCTTGACTCCTGCGGCTTCGAAGCTCAAAAAGTATCTCGATGATATCGATCGCATAAAACCCAATGCTGAGAGTATCAATTCAACTGTGCGTGGTGGTGTAAAAGCTGCCAAAGGTGCTTTGAATATGGTGGCTATATGTACAAAATCTCTGAATACGGATTTCAGCATAGCCTTCCTTAAAGGCCTGAATGACATAAATTCGTCTAATACGAAAAAAATAGACGATGCATATCATGCATTGGTTGAAGAACTCGATAAGAACGAAACGCGTATTAAAACGATCTGCGAAATATATAACACTGTGGAACGCATCATTGAGTATAAAGAAAAGCACCGTGAATAAACAAAGCAACCCCGATGGATTTAAAATCCATCGGGGTTCATTTAATGCATCGCCTTTACTGTCAACGACTCTCCGTCATGTACGGTGCCAACATCGAGATAGTCCACAGGGTACATGTCAAACATGTTGTTGTGAGATATGAGGAATATCTGTTCGGTGTCAACCATATCCATCATACGTTCGAGGATTGTTATGAACTTCTCTCGGTTATCTGCGTCCAAGGTGCTATCAATTTCATCTAAAAGCATGATGTTGTACTTGCTGATGCTCTGGAGGGATAGTGCAAATGATAATGCGATAGTCATAAAGCTACTCTCACCCTGAGAGGCGAGCTTTGCATCGGATATGGTCTTTCCGTTTTTCGTATACGGTATACGGAATGTATCAGCGGATACTTCGAATTGGTCTATGCGGAGACTACCGTCGTATATAATATCCAGTAACTCGTTTACAATCTTACGTGTTTTCTTGAGATACAGGTCGATGTGTATAAGGGGTATTCCCTCTTTACCGGACAGCGTGCTTCTTGCGAGCTCCCAGTCGTCATAATCTTCCTTTACTCGTTTGAGGTCTTTGGTCAGCATATGGTATTCGTCGACGCGCCGTTCAAGTACCTTGATATCATCCATACGACGACGTACAGCACCCTCGTATCCAGCAATCTGTTCGTTGAGCTTATTAAGATTGGTTCGCCATTTAGACACAAGTGTATGCTCATCACATGCATTGTGGTATTCCTTTTGTATGTCAGCCAGTCTTGTTTTGAGCTCAGTGCGCTCTTTGTCGATATTGACGGAATCCTCAAGCGCAGATACTGTATCTGAAAGAGTGGATATCAGTGCGGTAAAATCCTTTACACCACTCTTATTTGCAGAGATTTTATTCTCAAGTGTAGTAATTCGGTCTTCCACAAAAGATAACCCAGATGCATCATTGAGTTTATCCAATTTGTCCTGCGTCTGTTTGAGAAGTTCCTTCTTTTCGTTGAAGGCCTCAAACTCAGTCACTCTGCTCAGTTCGGAGTTAATGGCTTTAAGGTCGTATATCCATTCCCGTTTTTCGATGTGGGTATACAGAGTTTTGAATATGAACATCTCCTGAATCGTAGATGGCATCTTCTTAAACAAATCTCCGTTATCCGTTATCAGTTTTAGTGCGGTTTGGATATTTTTGTACGCCATTTCCATATAAGAATAGAACTGTGTACTCTCGCATTCTTCACGTTTTTCGTTTGCCTGGTGCCGAACGCGCTCATAGAAATCCCTATACGGGCAATCCTTGTCGCACTTCATTTTGGTCATCTCATTAGGCGATGCCATATACGTCATTACGTGTTTGCACGCCGCCTGGTCTTCGTTGGCGCCTATTCGAGATAACCCTATCTCTACATATTCATTGATATCGCCATTTTGGCGCATGCAATGAATGGCCCATCCGATTGGCCCATCCCCTATTTCGTAAGTTGCACTTAGGATGGTCTGGGCCTTATTGAGCAACTCAAGGAGCGTTTTAATATCTTCGGATGTGTAAGATGGTTTGAAATCAATGAACTGTGGTGAGAGCTCTTTTATTTCGAGCTTCAATGAGTTAATCGCGTTCATGCACGACTCACGCTCGTCGTCGTTATCTAGCTTATCGCGCTGAATTCTGAGGTCACTCAGTTCATGTTCGCAGTCATCAATATCGGATACCAGCATCATTCTTTTTGCATTTGCAGATTCGAGTTGGGTCTTTGCTGTTATGAGTTCTGATGTGAGCTCATCCTGCGTTTTTTCTGAACTTACAAGCCGGTACCGCTTGCTTTCGAGGATTTTGCTAATCTGCTTGGACTCGGATGTAAGCCCGTCAATTGTCGTTCTCAGTTCCCCAAGAGTTTGGTGATTGCTAAGCTCATATGAAGTTATTGATTGTTCTCCTTTGAGCTGCTGGAGATGTTCCTGAAGGTCAACTAAAATGCGCTCTTTGAGCTCATGCAGATATTCTTCCTCGCGGTCTATATCAGTTATATTGAGACGAGCCAGTTTGTCGGTATCTCTTGCGATGATCGACTTCATGGTACGCATGTCTGCAACTATCTTCTTATGATACTGCAGATATATATCAGCCTCGTCAAGTAAATTTCCCATATAGTTTTTACGTTCCGTGGGCTTTAGGTCCATGAAGTTTGTTACATTTGAACCGAGACGAATGAGCTTGAGGAAATCCATTTCAATATCGAGTTCAAGAGAAACGATTTCCTTGAAACTGCTTACA
>CAVCKO010000009.1:62465-75387 GCA_963602825.1 Treponemataceae bacterium
GGTCCCATTTTTTAATATATAAGATTTCACGGAATGGGTCTGTCCATTCGGTGAATAATAATGTTTTATTACAAATTCATCCTGGCCATTTCTGATTCTGATTTCCTTATAGCCCTCTTTTCCGGGTATAATCAGTGGCTCGGAGCTACGGTCATCGAGGGTTCCATTATATGCAAATGGATGCAGACAACTGAGTATTGATGTTTTGCCGCATCCATTTGGCCCCCCAATAAGCACTATTCGGTTACGAGAATTGGAGAGGTCCATCTCCAATTCATTTACATTTGAACCGGTCTGTATGCTAGATACATTGACCAGTTTAACGTAAGTTATCTTCATTCAATCTTCCCCTTTCAAGGTTTGATTAAATCAAAGTTTTCCACTTTGTAACAAAGCATACCCGCAATCAAAACGATTCATTAAGTGTATATTATTTATGTGAATAATGAACGTGCATTGGGGCATTAGTAGTTATAATAACTTAAATAGGTCTAAAAGACCTGGAAAGGAGAGTTTCATTATGGAACTCAAATTACGAGATGGGGCTGTACTCAGTGCGGATGACATTATCGATGTCGTGGAGCAGACATCCAATGCCACCGGTATCAAGGTGATCACGTCGGACATGAATGTCCACATGATCGAGCCAATATCCGAGTTTAATATGAGTAAATTCCAGTTTATGGCCATGCTGCTCAAGGATCGTGTAGCATTCTCTGGGAGAAACCAGGCAGGAATCCAGATCATACTCGAGGTCCTGCGCATGGCTGATAATGAAGACGTCATCGATCCTGATTTCATCGTTGAGGTTGCCAAGGTTATAATGACAAGAATAAAGGCGAAGCCCTCGACATCGAACGCTCGGATGGATACTATCCCGGATGATTGGGCGAAGCCCGTTTCGACCGAGGTTGCTTCGGCTGAGCGGGATGAGCTGCGTAGACTCCGCGACGAGATCGAGCGCGTTTAACCCATCCGAAAATGAGTAATGGCAACTAAATCATTACTCATTTTTTCTGCAATAAATGATAATTGTGATGAAAACTTTTCTGTAATCAAAAGTTTTTTTGGTTAGAAAGGATGAATTAAGCAATGCGAAATCAAAACATATCAATATGTGTCGGAAACAGAATCGTACCTCTCTGTAGGCTTGATCCTGGTGGGATTAAGGTTATTGGGCGCCATACGGTCCATGTATTCCTCAGCGAAGGACCACACTGTTTCGCCGAGACATTTCAGTTCTGGGTATGGAACCCACGGACGTATGTGCAAAAACTTATCGATAGAATAGTTCTGTTTAATTTTATCGACACCTTCGACAACCAGTTGACTGGACAACTTGAGATACTCTCTTCGCAGGTCAATAGCTTGAACACCCGTCTCTCCGATATGTCGGCTCATGAACGTGTTGATGTTGATAGAATCAACAAGTCCCTGGGCGACGTGGCAAGCGCTATCAATAAGCTCAATGCAGAGCAACTCGGCGGGGTGTTTTCCAAGACAAACCCAAACAAGGTCAAGAGCGTTAATCTGTCGAAGGTCACCGTATCGCCAAGTGAAAAAGAAGACACATGCGATGTTGTAAATCTTCAGACTCGCAGCATTTACGCGGATAAGGAAGAAGTTGCCCCGCAGTCTCCTAAGAACAACGCATTCGTTTGCACATGTAATGAATAAATGAGTCTCCATGGCATTTCTGGATGCCATGGAGATTTTAACAATTGGATATTTTTTAGTTCTAGATACATTGATTTAATGAAAGGAGGCGACACAACACGTACACTCCAATCGATATACTATCGCAGACTGATGGGGATATACCGGAATCTGCGTCCTTATCCAGGCACAAAGCATCGCCAAAACTTACAGGGTTGGCTAGTAGTATAATCCCAAAGAAACCACCAGATTTCAATGATGGAAATTGGGTATTTGTATACCAGCCTTCAGGATCGGCAGGGTCCAGCGCACGATACGTTGGAACGAAGTGGCCGTCTATTTTGGATGATGCTTAATTTACATACCTGAAAAAGGTATAATAGGGGGCGAACTTTATGGCTATAGTTGATCCCGGCTTCGGTGTCGATGATTTCAAAAATCCGAAGATAACCAACGAGGCCGAGACAATAAAAAATAACATCTTGACGCTGTTGTTCATGAGGAAGGGCTCGTACCCCTCAATTCCTGAATTAGGTATAGGCATCCAGGATACACTATACCAGTTTTTTGACGATATTAACACCGAAGAGCTGACCACACGTATTGCGGCACAGTGTACAGAATTCATACCATCCGTAAATAGTGGTGCGTTGAAAGTGTACAAGACGTATCAGCATACATCGTCTGGTGACCTTCCGGTGTTACTTGTGGTCGTGCCAACGTCAGTAGATTCCAATGAGAAATCTCTGGTAATAGCACTATCAACAACCAGTAATGGCGACGTGTCGGCTGTAACTGAATATGCAAATCCGACATAAATAAATTTATTAAGGAGGACCCTTAAATGAGCGAACTCAATGAGAATAAGGTTGCTGAAACTCCAGCAATCGACCCAATGGCGCTGCTTAAGACAGCGCAGGAACAGGAGTCTGTGGCCGAAGAGCCGGCAGACCCCGAAGAGTCCATGACCCCTCTCGAAAGAGCCCAGGCTGCAAAGGCTAGGGGAACGAAGGGTATGGAGATTGACAAAGAAACATTCGACGACGGCACAAAGCCGAAGGTCCTTAAGGACCACACCCAGACCCCTGAGATAGAGGCTGGTGTAAATGATACACTCGCCGAGCTCGATGCGATGATAAAGGTCGCTGAACAGAATCCTGACTTCAAGCTCCCTGAAGACCGCGAGGCGCAGCTTGAGGCGATGAACACGCTCGCTGCCGCTGCAGACAAGGTACGCAATGGCGAGGAAGTTCCGAAAATCGCAGCTCCCGGCACAGAACTGCCGAGTACCGGCGCACAGCCCTATGGAGATGGTTCCCAGGATCCATCCGCAGAACCCACCCCCGAAGTTCCGGAAAGTGCTCCGGTTGACGCTGAGCAGGTATCCACTAAGAGCAATATGGTATCTGTCGTTATCGACAAGACCGGTCTTGGTGGCGAAAACGTAGACTTCACAGACGAGGAGCGTGAGAAGCTCACAAAGGCATCCAGAATCCAGCTCGTTGAAGTTGAGAGTAAGGAGCTTAAGTCAGCAGTCTTCAACAAGGTGGGCCGTGACGAGTCCTTCCTCGGAAGGGTTGGTAAGTATGACCTCTCATCAATCGTTACACCGGTTACACTTCCCGCTTCTCGCTACAGATGTCGTATGAGAGGTATGTCATTCGGCGAAATGAGCGACATCGGCCTCGACCCTGAGACCCTTACATACGACGTCCTCAATAAGAGATTCAGCGTTCTGTTCAATAACATGGTCGACACATCAATTGGCGGCAAGTTCGCAACATATGAAGAGTTCCTGAAGAACACTTCATACATGGACTTCGAGATGCTGATATTCGGCATGGTATGCTCAACTCTCCCTGAAGACGATTCAATCACACTTACATGCGCTCGTGCATCCTGCAAGAAGGAGTATGAGGCGAAGTATTCTCCGCGCGCACTTATTCGCTGGGACGACTGCGACCCAAGACTGCTTGAGGCTGTGAGCAAAATCTGCGACGTTTCTAACGACCCTGTAAAGGCACGTGAGTATTACAACGAGTCATCCGTTCACAAGGTAAAGGCATATGAGATGCCGTATTCCAAGGTCGTTATCGATTTCGGCGCTGTATCCATGTGGGACTTCCTGAACGGCACCGCATCCATCATCCTCGACCCCGAGTTTAACGAGAAGTACAAAGACAGCCTTCAGGCAGCTACAGTTGCAGCTCAGTGCATGTCTGTTGTACGCGCTATCTCCGTTCCTACAGGCGACGGTAAGTATGATACATTCACTGCTGCCGAGGACGTATTCGAAATCCTGAGAAGCCTCAACCCACAGGACTTCAACGTCGTTCTGAACGTACTCAACCAGTATGCTACTGCATACTCAGTACCGTTCTACATCCCGAACTCCAAGTGCCCGCACTGCGGCTACATTTCCAAGAAGGTTAACATCCCGATTCGTGAGCTGGTTTTTACGAAGTTTCAGATGTTAGGGAGTACCGCAATCGACTTGACCAGCGCTGTCATTATATAGACGAATCACTGGAACTATTCAAAGGACAGATCTCGTACAGGGAAATCATGTACGAGATCCCCTTTAAGATAGTATGCCGGCTAAGAGACGTCCGTGTAAAGCGACTGATTGAGGAAAACAAAGAGCGAGAGCGTATTCTCAACAATCGGTAATTTCCAAACCCGCATTCCCAAACCTAATCTTTAACCTGTCTGATTCCACATGGAAGGGATTGAACTATTCAAATGATAAATAGTATGGTAAGCTACATGCACAGCATAGCTGCCGACGATTTTGACGAAATGATAGAGCTCCTTGAATACAAATTCAAGAAATTCAGATCGCTGTTCCGTTATCTTTCAAAGTATTCGGATGATATTGTGGACATCAGTCAGACTGCTTCAAGTCACCATGAACTGATTTGCGTGGTGACTTTTTGTAGCAGTAAAGCCGCAGAAAAGGTGTATGCCAAAGCGGCACAGAAGGAGTTCGATAAACTTTCGTCCGTCGAAATTGACCGCGATGGAGAGACCCTTAACATTGTATTAACCGAGATAGAGGCTGAAGAGCCCGACTCAGAATACGATGAAAGCGGTGACCACGAGGATGACTGTTAATCTATTCGACGTCGAAGAATTCATAAAGATCAACAACCTTAAGGAGATAACCTCCCCAATCTTATTTGAAAGGGGTGGAATACCAAATCCTAAAGGGTTGGTTAGTAATGAGATCTTTGGCGTATCGACAAAGGATAGGCGCGAAACATTTGCGTATATCTCACTGAACGGGTACTTCTTCCATCCTCATGTATATAAAGTCTTCAAACGACTTTATAGAAACATTGAGCAGATAGTAGGAGGAACCGAAACTTACTCCATCAACAAGGACGGAGCTCTGGTAAAAGACCCCAAAGGCGAAACTGGACTCCAGTTCATATACGACAATTGGGAGAAGATTAAATGGCATCGTACGCAAGGTATGCGTAACGAGAGAATCGATATTCTCACAAAAAGCAAGAAGAACGAAATCTTCATGAAGTACGAGATTGTGATTCCGGCGTTCTATCGTGATGTAACATCCGATTCAAACGGCGGTGGTACTACCAGAGAGCTCAACGCTATGTATGTTAAACTCATACGGCTCGTTTCTCTGATACGTGATGAATCGCTATTCGACTTCTCTTTCCACAGCACAATCAAAAATATTCAGGATACCCTTGTGCAGATTTACGACTACTTCAAGAGTAAGCTGAACCGTAAAAACGGTCTCATCCGTAAATTCTTACTTGGCAAGAGCGTGGACTACAGCGTTCGTTCGGTTATCGCCGCGCCGTTGTTCCATGTTGAACGTCCTGAAGATAACATGATAGACCTTATGCATTGTGCAATGCCTATTTCCCAGTGTTGCGCATTGTTCTATCCGTTTGTGTTCTCATGGGTGTACAACTTCTTCCAGCGCGAATACGTTGAAATGAAGTATGACAAAACCCGTATCGTAACGACCGATACTGGCGATCGTGAATCGTCTGTCGAGATAAAAGACCCTGAGTCATTCTTCGATGACAGATACGTTAGAAAAATGATCGACAAATACATCAAAAACCCGGATGGCAGATTCGACCCGATAATGGTGCCGATGACTGACGGCAAGATGCATACAATCGGTTTTAGCGGACAGCTATTAAACACAGACGGAACCCCTCAGGGCGTAATCCGGAGACCAATGACTATAACAGATATCCTGTTTAGGGCATGCTGCGAAATTACGTTAAACAAACATGTCATGGTGACGCGTTATCCCATAACGGACTACTTCTCGATGTTCTTCAATTCTATAAGGGTTGCAAGTACAAATGAGACGACCCCGATGGATATTAACGGCACTGTGTATAAATGGTATCCAAAAATCGATTTGAGTGTGCCGAAATCTCAGGTTGGAGCACAGTTCATCGATACAACAAAATTCAGCAATTCATATCTTGCGGGTCTTTCTGGAGACTACGACGGTGACCAGGTTACCGTTAAGTCCCTATACACGCTCGAAGCGAATGAAGAAGCGGAACAGATTATGCATCGCAAATCGTTCGTTATCACGGCGGCTGGAAAGAATATACGTAAGACTGACTGTGAATGCATACAGGGCTTGTATGTTTTAACAAAAGACCCGGCCGTTTCGGCATAAAGAATCCCCATGGAGTTAATTCTCCATGGGGATTCGTTTTTTTCAGCAAATTTGTTATATATTATAACCATAGAGAAAGGAGGTGATGATACGTGGGTCAGACGAATCCACGTATTAAACTTCAAATCCAATTTCTCGGAGGAGGTATAGAACCATGGGTGAAGATACATTCATCTGGGATGACGAACGGACCTAACGTTTGCCATCCAGCTATACCTCCTCCCAGTATGGCATGAAGGAGGAAGGAGGTGCCATATATGGACTACGAAAGTAGTGTAGTTATTGACTAATATCCTAATGCTGGATATTAGTCAATCATTCGAGGCTGGGTGACGCATGAAGTGCCGACCGGCCTCGTTTTTTGCATACAAGAACCTCTCCGGACGGCAATATCCGGAGAGGCGGTTATGGAGGACATCCTTACTTCGCGGCAAAGTCGGAAGCAGGCATAGAAGTGGTCTTAGATGCCTCGGAAGACTTTACAGCGGGTGTAACAGTCTTGGCGGTATCCTTCTTCTCGTCCTTTTTTGTAGCGCCGGTTGAAGTTTCAACCTTAGCTGCAGCGGGGGCGGGCGCAGCCTGAGTCTTCACAGGAGCAGGAGCTGCGGGTTCGGCAGTCTTGAAGTTGGCGGTGCGAACGTTGGAAAGAGTCAGCTTGATGGTCTCGTTTCTGTTGTCGGGGTTTACCTCGAGAACAGTACGGCCGCTGGAGACGATCTTCGCAACAGTGCTGACGTCAACATACTGCGGGGTGAGAATAGGAGCACAGATATTACCGAGTTCACGGATGTTACCGGAACCCTTTATGATAACCAGTTTAGTCTGGCCCTTAACGTTGTTAATAGTCATAAACTATTACCCTCCTTTGTATGGTATTTAAATTAATGTTTCGTGGCTTACGCCATATCGATTGCAGGCTCGATAAGACTCTCGACGTCAACATCGCCTTCGGCGCCCACAATACGAGCGATTACCTCGGCATCAGTATCGTCTTCAGGAATCTTGTCGATAAGCTCCGCAATGTTCGGATCTTCCGGTGCTTTAGCATCCTCATCATCGCAAACGGTGCCGTTTTCAAGAAGTGAAATGCATTCGCCGGTTTTGATAGCATGATTGAGATATGTCTCAGTGAGGACGGACTCTGCCCGTTCGTCACGAATACGCTTAAGGGTACTTAACATATTCTGTCATCCTTTCTGAATAGTTAATTTCATTAATTCATTGTTACAAGTGTGATATTAGAGATATATTATTATGCCGTAGTTGGCTACTAAATTCTAGAATTAGGAGGTAAACAAAATGGGCAAGACTACATTACAGATTCTCGATGCCGTTGAAAAGAAGGCTAAGGTTGAGCAGTTCTTCAAGAAGCTCAACAACATTGGCAACGCGGCAAACGAGATGAGCGAGATTCTGGCGAAGGGGGTTAAGAAGGATTCCATGAGGCTTTCATCAATATTCGCGGACAAGAAGGAAAAGCGTCCTGATGACCGCAAGCCCGACAAGGTACGTGCGTGCCAGGCATTTATCCTTGGTCACGTCTTAATCCTCAACGGCATCGACCCCGAGAAGTATATCTCGAAGAAGGGTAAGGTGAAGAAGAACTTCGACCCCACAAAGAAGAAATCGCGTGAGAAGTCAATCCTCTGGAAGGGTGAGAAGTACAGGGTTCCGACCTCGATTACTTTCCGTAGCAGATTCGTTACCTCATATCTGACGTGGCTTGCGGCGGCGTATCCTGATATCGTGGAAGCCCTTGGAAAGACTAAGAGTGACCTTCCCAAGAAGTACAAGCACACGATGGACAGTATCCTGGATGTGGCTGCCAAGATTCTTGAGGGTGGGATGGATCTTGACGAATCCCAGCTGATGATATTCCAGGGGGCTCTTTACGAATGCTACAGCGCTGATATGGGTAAAAAGAGAACAACGAAGGCAACGGACTGCGCGCTTGAGATATCGGAGAAATTCCGTAAGTATGTCAAGAAGATTGACAAGGGTTGCCGCGATGGCCATTCGGATGCGACCGTAACAGACCTTCTGAAGTGCATCAGCTATGCTGTTGCCGGCAGCGGTGCGAAGGTAAAGGCTAACGTCAAGAAGATCGAGAAGCTCTCCAACAAGGAGACGCGTGAAGCCATAATCAGGGCTACTGGAGATATCGTTACGGCGCTCGAGGAATTCCGCGAACTCTCGCCTATATACCTGGCTTGGAGAATAAGTGCTCCGAAGATAAAGTGCACGATAAAGGATTGGGCCAGCGACTCAACTCTCAGAGAGGGTGTATGTGCTCTCGCATTCATTTCCTGGATTTCCCAGAAGCAGAACGTGAAGTCATACATCAACGGCGTTTTACTCGGTTGACGGTAATGAAGGCATCCCTCAAGAGAGGGATGCCTTTAAATGAATTAAATGGAGGGACTAGAATATGATTAACGGAATTACCCCTGAAGAATATGCAGATGCTGTTGCTACCCTGTGTAAGAGTAACGTCTCCATCAGAGTACTTACGGCTAAGATATCGACCCCGGTAACCCAGATGGTGTCGTGTGGCATTGCCAACGATAAGCCGTGGCTTCTTTCTGACTTCGATGGCGTTGGTGAGTTCGAGCTGACATTCCGCAGACGGTATGGTTATGACCCGAAGAGAAGTAAGACGAGAATGCCCGAGTTTCCCCTACCCACCAGGAACCAGCATTTCGACATTCATGTTCCTGACGCCTCATGCTTCTACAACGCTATCCATGATGAGGTCCTCAAGAAAGTTTCTGAGATATGGTCAACTGTAACGGACGATAATCTTGCAGAAATGATGTATGATAACCCTGTGCTTATGTTCATGACAACAGTCAACGGGTGCGGTGTCGCTGAAGACCCGGCTGTGGTTAGGCGGATCTATGTGAATATGCTGGAGCGGAAGTATAACCTGTTCGTTCCTGATATTCTCGTCCGCGTTCGTCGTGACGATCTTGCAGATATAGGCGCGATTACCAAAATCAAGTTTAGACGATTCTGTGTGCGTAACATCGCCCTTTCAAGGGACGAACTTAAATCACGTTAAAGGAGTGACAGATATGATTAATGGAATAACACCCGAGCAGTATGCAGATGCAGTAGCAACACTGTGTAGTAATTCGGTATCTATCAGGGCTCTCGCCAAGGATAGAGTGATACCAATAACGCAGATGGTATGTTGCTCAAATCTGTACAACATTATCGAAGACGATGATGATTCATCATGCGGTGAACCAATGTTTTGCGGGCTGAGATTTATGCGAGTTTGGGAGTCTGGTTCGTTTAACGGCATAGATGACCCTGATTTAGGGGTTGACATCGAAGACATGATGGACGTTTACACTCCCGTTCACGACACTGTGCTTCACCAGGTGGAAGATATATGGGACAAGATATCGGAGGATACGATCATTGATGATATCCGCAGGTATCCGGCTCTCATGTTCATGACATCTGTCGAATACGCTGAAGGGATCGAATGGGAGCTTGTGAAGGCTTACTACCGGTCTGAGATTTATTCGAAATACCATATAAATATTCCGGGCATTCTGATATGCTCAGGTAAGGGACGCCCTGATGCTGATGTTGAATTATCTATGAGGCTTACTCGAACTGGCTCCAAGCACTGCTTTGCAGTTGTTGATCAGTATCTCAAACGCATGTAACCCATGAGAACAAAGCGGGACGTTTTGCGTCCCGCTTATTTATTTTAAGGAGGAGAATAATTATGACAGACAAGAAACCTACATTCAACGAGCAGTATGCTAAGGCAGTTGCAGACCTCTGCTATGACATTCTGAGCGTGCGGGCACTTTTAAGCGGCGAATGCCTTCCGATTACGGAATACGTTTACTGCAGGCTCGATCTCGACGCTGACGACTATATCGGAAAGATCATATTCTCAGACTCCGCATTCTCCGGCAGTTTCGAGGTATACATCGATGAGTTTGACATCGCCACAATCGCCAAGAATATCAAAGATGCGGTGCTTGCCGCTGCAAACGCCAATCCCAACGACGAGGATCTGAAGAAGCCTGTATGGCACTTTATCACCCCCATCACATGCGACGAGGGAGACGACCCGTCTAAGATAAGAGATTCGTATATTTACCGTGTTGCTGGCAAGTACGGCATCAATATCCCGAAGATTCTTGTTAGGGTTTCGCCGGATATTGCTACGCCGAAGCTTAAGCCTTCGCTTGTATTTAGCGAAACTTACGGTTGTCCCCGCATTCCAAAGAAAATCATGAAAAGATATTGAGGAGGATTGGGCTATATGAATATGATTAATGGAATGACCCCTGAAGAATACGCGAATGCAGTTGCCAATTTATGTCGCCAGAATTTTCACATCAGTGAAATCGATGATGGTAAGATTGTGTCTATAACAGAGCATGTTCAATGCCGTCGCCTATGTACCGTATCAGACACGCGCCACGATAGTCTTGAATTCAGCACATTCTATGCCAAGTTCAACGTTCCGTACGACAGCCACGAAATTTACGAATCGGTATATGACGAGGTTCTCAAGCAGGCTAGTCATGCTGATTGCATCTGTGACCATCACAACTATGAAGAGCGGATGCTCATAGAGTATCCTGTTCTTATGTTCCTCACTAGGATATTGTGCAAACCGCACGAAAGTCCCAACGATGTTACGGCGGCATATATCTCCGCAGTCCATGATACATTGGATACAACCATACCTAAAGAACTCATAGTGGTCGGAGATGACATAGTATCCCCGCACTTCAAAACCACCATAGGGTTTGGTTTTCCGCGCATGAATGCAGGAGCCGAATATCAGCTCACTAAACCTGTCGTTAACCCTATATCATTCGATGATTTTCTGGATGGGAACATCCCCGCCCAGACGATGGAGGAGCTTGCGCGAGCCGTAATAAAAGTGTGCTCGGACGCATTGGGCATAAAGAATCCTATGGGCGATGATCCTGAAGATGAATGAGACCCACTAATAAGCATTAATAATATGGCACTGGATTTCTCCAGTGCCATATTTTTCCGTGGTTCATCAGTAGCTGACGATTTTGCCGAATTCGAAACTTCCGAATGCATCCTTGTCATCCTGTTTGCTATCAATCGACGCTCTAGCTACCGCGTTCTTTTTTCCACGCTTAGTATCTTCGATTGCGGCAAACTGCGATGCAAGACTCACGCAAGACAGCGGTTTCGGCATGTCAATGTCATCAATGAGTTTGATTTCGTTTCCTGCTTCGTATGGATGATTGAAATAGTCCAGTCTACGAAGTTTCTCATCGTCCTCAGAAGAACGATATCTTCTTTTTAACATCTTGAATGTCAGGAAGAGTTCATCAGTGTCCATCTTAACTTCCTTATTGATGACACATACCCAGTCTGAATTCTCGATTATTTCCCATGCTGTACCTACACCGTCACGGCCAACCAGTTTAGTTACGTCTTCTTTCTTTGCCTGAATAGCAGCGTCTACAACTGATGCCGATGAACGGTTAAGCTGATGTGCCGTTATAACAGGAATGTCGAGATTGGTCGCAATCGATTTAAGTTCATTGGTGATATTCTTGAGTTCTGCCTTTTCGTCAGGGGCTTTTTCAGCCGGTCTGATACGCTTGAGATAGTCAAGAATTAAAACAACAACTTCCGAGCCAGCATCATACAAGTCGTTGATTATGCTGTACAAATCATCCGTACTTATCGAGCGGTTGTCGTGATACTGAATTACAATATCCACGTTGTTGTCGTCGGTCACAACTAATTGTCCGTCGTTCTTAAGTTTCTTTATAATCTGTTTCGGTGTGTAGTTACGAATATCATCGTTTGACACCGTGAGATTGTAAAGACGCTCTATAGTTTCATCGATATTATTCTCCATTGTAATGAAGAGTATCGTCGGGGTCTTTGAGGGATCCTTCGGTTTGATATTACGATTATACTTCTTGATGTCTATAGCAGACTTTAAGAGCATTTGGGACTTACCACCACCTGGGAACGCCAGGTATGTATATAACCTCTTACTCATATATCCAGGAGAGAGTATTGTGTTGAGACGCTGTATACCAGTCACGAAGATTTTATTCTTATCCTTCAGGCGGGTCAATGCGTCGGTTACGACTGTGTCAAATACTTCGTCCTTGAGTGAGAATTCCTGGTCTGTATTAAGACCATTCGTATGTCTGCGTATGTTAATCGTTGAAGCGGACAACTGATAGATATCTTCCTGCAGTTCCTTATATGTCTTATATCCTTCTTCGTCAAACTGCGCGAAGATGTTTTCGTACAACTCCTTGATTGTAAGAATATACCCGAACTGGAGTCTGTCATCTATCGCTTTGATGATGTACTTGGACTCTTCATAGCTAATCGTCTTATACTCGGGTATGTGATTTATGACCTGGATGATCGCATCATCACACTTCGGGTCGTCTAATAACTTTGTGATTATGACGGATTCGTTCTCAAACCCATCCACAAAGATTACATCGAGGGTTGTCTGTATTACCCAGAAACGGGAATATAAATCGACATCATTGATATATACACTTTCATCAATGATGTCGAATAACGTTCTTATAT
>CAVCKO010000010.1:0-72793 GCA_963602825.1 Treponemataceae bacterium
CACCCAAAAACTCATCCAACATTAATCTTGGCTCAAGAATCGCTTAATCTATAACCTGCACTATAGAGTTCGACCGAGGGCGGGGCGGCACCGCGCAACGCAGGCCGCCGAACGCAACGCTCGCGCCCGGGCAGATCGCCCGGCGTCGCGCCCATCGAACGAAAGGACAGGTCATGGACGACCTCGAAAAAGTTGAAACCATCCGCACCAAGTGCAACGTGAGCTACACCGACGCCAAGGCCGCGCTCGACGCCGCCGACGGCAACGTTCTGGATGCCATCATTTGGCTCGAGTCGCAGGGCAAGACCCAGACCACGTCGGCGCATGCCGCCACCGAGTCCGCGCCAGTCGATGAGCCCTCGGCCGAGATGGTCGCCGCACAGGCCGCCTACGAGAAGTCGAGCGAAAAGACCGACTTTTCCAAGAAGATGGACAGCGTGTGGGAGTACCTCAAAAAGCTCTTCCGCCTGAGCCTGGACACCAAGTTTATCGCCACGCGCCGCGATGCGATCATCCTCAACATCCCCATCCTGATTCCCATCGTCGCGCTGTTTGCCTGGGGCGCCACGATATGGCTGATGCTGCTTGGCCTGTTCTTTGGCATGCGCTACCGCATCGACAGCGACGGCGACGTGCCCGGCAGCATCAACAACCTTATGGATAGCGCTGCCAACGCCGCGGACGACATCAAGCAAAATCTGAACGACGACAAGTAATCGCAGACGGGGGCACGTATGGCACGAATCCTGATCGTAGAGGACGAGGAGAAAATCGCCCGCTTTGTGACGCTCGAGTTGGAGCACGAAGGCTACCAGGTGGAGCACGCCGCTGACGGCCGCACCGCTGTGGACCTGGCGCTGGAGCGCGACTACGATCTGATCCTGCTCGATGTGCTGTTGCCGCAGCTCAACGGCATGGAGGTCCTGCGGCGTGTCCGCAAGCACAAGGATGTGCCGGTGATTATGGTCACCGCGCGCGATGCCGTGATGGACAAGGTGGCCGGGCTCGATGCCGGCGCCGACGATTACCTGACCAAACCGTTTGCGATCGAGGAGCTGTTCGCACGGATCCGTGTGGCGCTAAAGCGCTCGGAAGCCGTGCGGGCGGCTTCGGGCGTTGGCGGCGTTGGAGCCGGGGCGGGCATGGCGGGCGGCGCAGCCGGGAACGCCACGGCGATACCCCCGGCTGGCGACTCGGCCCAGACCGCTGCCACGCCCTCCCACGCCGCGCTTACCGTTGACTCGGTTGCGCTCGACCCCGACCGCCGCGAAGTCACGGTCGGCGGCTCGCCCATCGCGCTCACGGCCCGCGAGTTCGACGTCCTCGCCCTGCTTATGGCGCATGCCGAGACCGTGCTCACGCGCGAGCGCATCGCGCACGAAGCGCTGGGCTACGAATACGTGGGCGACACCAACAACGTCGACGTACACATCGCGCACCTGCGTGCCAAGATCGAGGACGCCGGCGGCGCCCGCATCATCCAGACCGTGCGCGGGGTGGGTTATGTCTGCCGTGCGTAACGCCGAGGTCAAGCGCGTCACCTCCATCGCCCGCGCCATCAACTGGAGCTATATGTGGCGCCGCTTGATGAGCCACATCTGGCTCGATCTGTTACTGTTGGTTATTGCGGCGGCGATCCTCGTCTATGGATACAACCAGACGCTGCCCGATGGCGCGTTTACCGCGGGATGGATCCCCGGCGCCGCCGTTCGCAGCATGTCGCTGACGCCCGCGCGCGGCTGGGACCTGACAACGCTCACCTATACCGTCGAGCTTGCGCGTACCACCAAGACCTTCCCCCTCGCGCAGGACCTCGTCGCGCTATGGCCTCTCTATCTTGTCGTTGTGAGTTGGCAGGTCATCAGCGTGCTCAACATGCTCGGCGGTGCCCGCCGCGTGCGCCGCACCATGGCGCCGCTCAACGATCTGGCCCTGCGCGTGGACGAACTCGGCCGCATGCAGCTCTCCGGCGGCAAGATGGAAACACTGGAGCAGGCCATCGAGCGCGCAAGCGTCGACTCGCCGAGCGTCACTACCGGCGACGCCGACCTGGCAAGCATCGAGGTTGCACTCAACCGCCTACTGCGCCAGATGCAAGAGGCCAAGCTGCAGCAGATGCGCTTTGTCAACGATGCGAGCCACGAGCTGCGCACGCCCATCGCGGTGATTCAGGGCTACGTGAACATGCTCGACCGCTGGGGCAAAGACGACCCGGACGTGCTGGCAGAGTCCATTGCCTCGCTCAAGGCCGAAAGCGAGCACATGCAAGAGCTCGTAGAGCAGCTGCTGTTTTTGGCGCGCGGCGATGCCGGGCGCACGGTCCTGCGGCGTGCGAATACTAACCTGGCCGCACTGGTCGGCGAGGTATGCGAGGAATCGCAGATGATCGATGCCGCGCACACATATCGACTGGCGTACGATGCCGCACTTACCAGCGACCCGCGCTGCGACGCGCCCGTTGACGTGGCGCTCGTGAAGCAGGCTCTGCGCGTGATCGTGCAGAACGCCGCCAAGTATTCGGACGCGGGCACATCCATCTCGTTTGGCGTGACGCCGGATGCGGGCGCGGGCACGATCGACATAAGTGTTGAGGACGAGGGCATCGGCATGAACCAGGAATCCGCAGCTTACGCATTCGAACGGTTCTACCGCGCCGACAACGCGCGCGATGCCGGCGCGCAGGGCTCGGGTCTGGGGCTCGCCATCGCCAAGTGGATCGTCGACAGCCACGGCGGCGTCATTGGCGTGACCTCAGTCGAGGGCGTCGGCAGCCGCTTTACGATTCGCCTGCCACGATAGAAAGCCCCTCGGCATAAATAAAGGGATAAGGCCATGCGGCCCTATCCCTTTTTGCTAGCTATAGCAGCCTGTGCGCTACTCGCGGCACAGGTGCACGGCGAAGCCGGCGAACTCGCGCTTAAAGTACACGAGCTTGGTGCCGCCGTCGGGCAGCAGCACGCGCGACTCCTCGTTGACCTCGAGCCCGCGCTCGGCAAACCACTTCTCGGCAGCGTCGATGTCGTTGACGGCAAAGCCGATGTGGCCCTTGGTGCCACGACCGTTCTGCTTCATGATCTCGACCAGCGAATCGTTAAAGTACGAAACGGGGGTCTCGATGACAGGTAGGCCCATCATCGTCGAGAACAGCTCCGCGATCTCCAGGGCGTCTGCCGGGTCGGTGGCGTTAATGCCCACATGGGCAACGCGCATACCAAAGAGCTCTACCGGGTTGGCGTTCTGCTCACTCATGCAGTCAGCGCCTACTGAGCCATAACGTCGAGAACGGCCTTCTCGGCAGCAACGCGGTTCATGCCGGTCATGAAGGGCACGCCGCTCACGTACGGGCAGGTGAGGCCCTCGGGGGCAACGGTGGTGGCAATCAGCAGGTCGGCGCCCTCGTCGCAAGCGTCCTTGGCCTCGGAGATGGCGCACTGCACGATCTCATACTTGCCGGCATAACCGTTGGCGTCGAGCATGGTAGCGACCTTCTGGGCAACAAGCGTGGAAGTAGCAGCGCCAGCACCGCAAGCCAAAACGATCTTCTTCATAGGTAATGTCTCCCTTCATGGTTTACTTTAGGTAAGTGTACCGCAGCGAGCGATGGCGCTCAGCCTCGATGCGCTTTTATGCCAGTTTGCTTGCGCGCTGCGTATAATACATCTAGTACATGTTGTCATACCGCTCGCCTTACGAGCGACTAAGGACTCTAATCATGCCCGATTCCCGCACCCTCTGGACCGCCGTCGTCATTATTTGTATCGCCATATCGGTGTTCTTTAGCGTTAAAAAACGCACCACGTTTAAGCGCCTGCAGCAACTTATGGCCGCCAAGCAGTGGGACGAGTTCGACCGCCTGCTCGACGCCAAACTCACCAGCATGCTGTACCCGCGCTACAACCGCGACTACCTGCGCCTGAACTCCTATCTGCTGCGCGAGGACCACGAGCGCGCCGACGAGATGTTCGACCTGCTGCTGGACCTCAACCTGCCCAAGATGCAGCGTGTCGACCTGGCGATCAAGGCCTTCAACTACTACGTTGGCCAGGAGGACCGCAAAAAGTCCAAGGAGCTGCTGCACGAAATCAAGGGCTTCGAGGGCGGTCAGGCCGAGGCGGTCGCGCACGAATGCCAGCTGATGTACGACACGATGATTCTGAAGCGCCACAACGACATCCCCGAGCTGGAGCGTATGCTCGAGGAGGCCGGCGACGACAAGGTCAAGGCTTGCCGACTGGAATACCTGCTTGCCCTGCAGTACAAGAACAAGGGCGACGAGACCAAGTTCCAGGAGTTCCTGGAAAAGTCGGGCCAGCACTCGATGGCCGTCAATGCGTAACGGACGGCTTGTGCTAGACTTCTAGTCTCACGGGGGCGTGGCGGAATTGGCATACGCAGGAGACTTAAAATCTCTCGCCGCAAGGATTGTGGGTTCGAGTCCCACCGCCCCTACCATATGACGCTTACGGGCCCGTATCCCCCCAGGGATGCGGGCCCGTTTCTTTTAGATGCCGGTGGGACTCGAACCCCCTCGGAAGTTGCGGTGGAATAGTTCCTATTTTTGCCGTTTACCAGCCCATTTAGGAACTATTTCACCGCAAGTTATTTGAGGGGGCTGAGGTTTGGGGTCCAGGTGATGGTGGGGGTTTTGCCGTCGAGGACTTCGTTGATGGTGGCGGCCATGCCGGCGAGCAGGCTGTTCTCGCTTACGGTAAGCGTCTTGTAGCCACCGGCTCGCATGAGCTCGCGGATCACCACGGCACCGGCCAAAATCACGCCCGCGCGCTTGGGCTGCACGCCCGGCAGCGCGGCAATGCCCTCCGCGTCCAGCGCGGACATGCGCTCAATAGCGGCCGAAATCTGTTCCATCGAAAGCTCGCGCAAGTGCACAAAGCTCGAGTCGTACGGCTCCAGCTCGTGGACCAGCGCCACGAGCGTGGTGACAGTGCCACCCACGGCAACCAGGCGCTCGGCACGCTCAAAGTCACTGGGTAGGCCCTCAAAATAGGCAGCGAACTGCTCGCCCGCCCAGTCGGCGGCGGCCGCAAGCTCGCCCGTCGCAGGCGGCAGGGCCGAGAAGAAGCGCTCCGTCACGCGACGGCAGCCAATGTCCAGCGAGCGCGTGCCCTCCAACGCGAAGACCCCGCGCCCCGGTGCGTACACGCCCGTCGCGAGCTCCGTGGAGCCGCCGCCCGAATCGGCGACGATGATGCGCTCGCCGGCAAAGTCGTGCGCCACACCAAAAAACGTCAGGCGCGCCTCGACCTCGCCCGGAATCACCTGCGGCTCGAGTCCCAGCTCGCGCAGGCCGTCCAACAGCAACGCGGCGTTAGATGCATCGCGCGCGGCACTCGTGCACGTGGTGCAGATGCACGCAGCCCCAAAGTCGCGCGCCTCAGCCACGAACATACGGCACGCGGCGAGCACGCGCTCCACAGCCGCCTCGCAAAAGCGACCCGTCGCGTCGACGCCCTCGCCCAGGTCGGTAATCTCGGTGTGCTTGGATGATTCCACAATCGCCCCAGCCTCGACCTGCGCCAACACCAGTCGCGACGACACCGTTCCCAGATCGATCGCCGCCACCTTATATCGTTTGCAATTTGCCATTGCGGGCTCCCCTCCGGGCGCTACTCGCCTATTCGCCGCCGGACGCGACCGTCTGACCCTCGACGCCGTTAAATCCAAACAGCATATCGAGCGCCTGAATGTACCACGGCGCGTCTTTGCCGACCTCTTCGATTTCCTTGGCCACTTCACTGGCCTTCTTGGCGTTCGACGACTTTGAGCTCGACGACGAGTCCGAATCATCATCCAGGCCCAGCACGTCGATCTTGGTCTCACCGGGCATCACCAGGCCCAGGTCCTCGGACGCCGCGTCCTTGATACCCTCCTCCGAGAGCAGCTTGTCGACGCTTTTTTGCAGCTCATCATTGTATTGCTGGCGAATCTCGACCTGCTTGGCCAAGATATCGCTCGAACGCTTTGCCACGTACAGATCGCGCACGGGGAAATACAGGCTCACGAGCACCAGCGCCACCACGATACCGATAAACAGCGGACGCAGAGGGCCATGCGTAAAGTCATAGATCGCCTTGACAACCGCGTTGTCGTTGGCGTAATGCATAAAGTCCGAGCCCGAAAGACGGTTCGAGGGCCTACTCGATTTGTCGTGTGCTTGAGTCGAGGGACGCGACGCATGCGACGAACGTGCCGGGCGCACCGGTCCATCTGCCAAGGTATTTGATTGAGCATTGGGGCGCGAGGTACTTGCCGGGCGCTGCGTGGAGCGGTCGGCGCCGGCATAAGCGGACCCACCGAGCTGCACCGTGCGCGCACGGCGAGGCGACGGCTCGCGCGAACCGGCGGAATAGTACCTGTTGTCGTAAATCTGATCCATGTGCGCCTTGTGCGGTTGAGGTTTGTTTGCGCTAAGTCCTTTAGTTATAGCACGAGCGCCTGCACCGCCTTCGCCAGCCTTTGCTCGACATAAAAAAGGCGCTGAGCCGTATGGCCCAGCGCCCATGGCGCTTTGCAGCATCCAGTCAAGGCGGGACGGAACCGAGTCAGCCTCCCCCTCGCCAAATTCGCCCGTTTAGCGAATGTTGTAGAACGCGGTCTTACCGGCGTAGCGCGCGCTGCCCTCGAGCTCGTCCTCGATGCGGATGAGCTGATTGTACTTGGCGATACGGTCGCTGCGGCACGGGGCGCCCGACTTGATCTGGCCGGCATTGACGCCCACGACCAGGTCGGCGATCGTGGAATCCTCGGTCTCGCCGGAGCGGTGGCTCACGATGCAAGCATAGCCGGCCTCCTTGGCGGTCTCGATGGCCTCGAGCGACTCGGTGAGTGTGCCGATCTGGTTGACCTTGACCAGGATCGCGTTGGCGGCGCCCAGCTTGATGCCCTTCTTGAGGCGCTCGGTGTTGGTGACGAACAGGTCGTCGCCCACCAGCTGCACCTTGTTGCCAATGCGGCGGGTCAGCTCGACCCAGCCGTCCCAGTCCTCCTCGGCCATGCCGTCCTCGATGGAGATGATGGGATAGGTGTCGACGAGCTTCTCCCAGTAATCGACCATCTGGGCACTCGTGTACTCCACGCCCTCGCCCTTGAGTTCGTACATGCCGGTCTCGGCGTTGTAGAACTCGGTCGAGGCCGGGTCCATGGCGTACATGAAGTCGACGCCGGGCTTAAAGCCGGCCTTCTCCACGGCCTTGGTGATGTACTCGAACGGCTCGGCGTTGGTCTTGAGGTTGGGGGCAAAGCCACCCTCGTCGCCCACGCCGCCGCCCAGGCCTGCCTCGTGCAGCACGCCCTTGAGGGTGTGGTATACCTCGGCGCACCAACGCAGGCCCTCGGTAAAGCTCGGGGCGCCCACCGGCATGATCATGAACTCCTGGAAGTCGACGTTGTTGTCGGCATGCACGCCGCCGTTGAGAATGTTCATCATGGGCGTGGGCAGCAGGTGGGCGTTGACGCCACCCAGGTACTGGTACAGCGAAAGACCCGCCGACTCGGCAGCGGCGCGGGCAACTGCCAGCGACACGCCCAGAATGGCGTTGGCGCCGAGCTTGGTCTTGTTGGGGGTACCGTCCGCGGCAATCAGCGCGGCATCGACGGTGCGCTGATCGAAGGCGTCGAGGCCCACGACGGCGTTAGCGCACTCGTTATTGACGTGCTCGACGGCCTGCGAGACGCCCTTGCCCAGGTAGCGACCCTTGTCGCCATCGCGCAGCTCGCAGGCCTCAAAGGCGCCGGTCGAAGCGCCCGAAGGCACCATCGCGCGGCCGAAGCTGCCGTCCTCGAGCACGACCTCGACCTCGACGGTGGGGTTGCCGCGGCTGTCGAGTACCTCGCGACCGTAGACATCCAAAATATCGCTCATGTTGTCTCCCTCTCACTTGGAAACGGGTTGAATGCTTGGCGACACGGCTTGCACGCTACAGTGGCGCGCAGGTTCATAAGTTAGCCTTATCGCACTTTTTGCATTATGCCCTAAGTTAGCCAAGGGATACAATCTTTTTGAAAAATAATGGGGGGGGCGATGAGAAAGTCCGTCCCGTCGCCCCCGCAGTCTTACTCCTCTGCCTTTGCGGCATCCCAGAGGTCATTGAGGCCGTGGGTCGAAAGCTCGGCCAGATCCACGTGGGCGTCGGCCGCCATCTGCTCCATCGCGGCCCAGCGGCGGCGGAACTTTGCCGTGCTCGCGCGCAGGGCACTCTCGGCGTCGATTCCCTCCTTGCGCGCAACGTTGACCAGGGCAAAGAGCAGGTCGCCAAACTCCATCTCGCGCTCGGGCGAGCCGGGAGCCTCGGCCTCAAACTCGGCACGCTCCTCGGCGACCTCGTCCCACACATCCTGGACCGTCTCCCACTCAAAGCCCACGGCCGCCGCCTTGCGCGACACCTTCTGAGCTTGCATCAGCGCCGGCAGGTGCGTGGGCACGCCGTCGAGCAGGCCTTCGGGCGCGGCCTCGCCTGCCGCCACGGCCTGGTCTTTGGCGGCCTTCTCGGCAAGCTTGACCTCGTCCCAGATCTTGAGAACCTCGTCGGAGCTCTCGGCGTCCGCATCGCCAAACACGTGTGGGTGGCGGCGGATGAGCTTGGCGTCGATATCGCGTGCCACATCGGCCAGCGAAAACTCACCGGCGTCCGCCGCAATCTGCGCATGCAGTACGACCTGCATGAGCACGTCGCCGAGTTCCTCGCGCAGATGCGTGGCATCGTCGGCCTCGATGCAGTCGAGCGCCTCGTAGGCCTCCTCGATCATGTTCTTGCCAATGCTCTGATGCGTCTGTTCGCGGTCCCACGGGCAGCCATCGGGCTGACGCAGGCGCCAGATGGTCTGCACCAGATGCTGCAGCTCGGCCGACGCGTCGACCAGCGTGGACAGATCGCGCGAGCCCTCGGCATTTTGCTGAGCCAGCTGCTCTGCCATGGTTATTCCTCCTCCAGGATCACGTAACGGAACGCGCCATCCTCGTAGATGCCATAGCTGTGCGTACCGTCCTTGGGAATGCTCACGCTGCCGGGGTTGAAGAGCCACAGGCCCGGGTGTGCCTCGCTTGCCTCGTTAACCTTGATGTGCGTGTGGCCGTAGACGAGCGCGGAGCCCTCGGGCAGCGCGGGCGCGTGGTCGACGCTGTTGTGCATGCCGGCGCCAAAGACGTGGCCGTGCGTCAGGAACAGCTCGCGGCCGGTCTCGTCGAACAGCGTGGCGTAGTCGGCCATGACGGGAAAGTCGAGCACCATCTGGTCGACCTCGGCGTCGCAGTTGCCGCGCACCGCGATGATGCGGTCGGCCAGGGCGTTGAGCAGCGGAATCACGCGCTTGGGGGCGTAGTCGCGCGGCAGGTCGTTGCGCGGACCGTGATAGAGCAGGTCGCCCAGCAGGACGATGCGGTCGGGCTGCTCGGACTCGATGGCGGCGCAGAGGCGCTCGGTCCAATATGCCGAGCCGTGGATGTCGGAGGCGATGAGGTATTTCATGGGAAGTCCTTTCGAAGCGGAGTTGATGGGGGCTGAATACGGGGTCCGGCGGATGTGGAGCCCATCTACCGTGTTACTCAAATCGCAGCGCCGCGCTCTGAGCCGCCTGCATCACGCGTTGGAGCGGCACGCCATGTTCGCGGGCAAGACGGGCGCAATCCTCGTACTCGGGAGCCGCGCGCTCGCTGCCGTCTGGCAGGGTCGCCACCTTAACGGACACCTCGCCCCAAGGCGTCGCTACCTGCTCAAAACGACGCGGCAGGCAAACGCGTTCCATCACCTGGCGACGAACAGCGTTGGTCGTGGTTTCCAAAAAGATAATCGTCTGCAGGCGTTCGATATCCTCATGCGAGCAGATCACCTGCAGCTGCCAGCCGGGGCGGCCTTTTTTGCAGTAGAGGGGCAGCCAGTGCACCTCGCGGGCGCCTGCCTCGCGCAGGCGGTCGGCGGCGTAGGCGAGCACCTCGGGCGACGCGTCATCGATGTCGCACTCCAGCTTGACGATGGTTTCGGGCGCATCGGTCTCGCGGGACAGCGGAGATGTACTTCCACGTTGCATACGGTCCGAATCCTTTCCGCACGGGCTCGTTTTATTCACCCAAACGCTAGCACATCGGACGTGGCACAGGCGTGACTTTCGTCCGTCGCCGCCCTCACCCCTATCCAAACGTGTACGTCAGCCTCCAAACATGTCATTTTTTGTCGGTTTTGGAGGCTGACGTACACGTTTTGGAGCGAGGCCGCACACGATCAGAATTGCGCCCGCACTCCGTCCACCACAAAGTTCGCCGCACTCAACAATTTTGGACTTTCTACGCAGTTCATCGACCAAAAATTACCCTCGGCATACTTACCCGCTGCACGATGTTACTCTAGTTGCATTTGGCTAACTAAGCGGCTGCCGAGGACCCCGCCCGGCACCGTTACGGCATCGGAGGTTTCATGTTCGAGAAGCGGCTCTTCTCCCTGGTTCCGCAGGCAACGCCCTACATTGTGGCGAGCGTCCTGTTTAAATGGATCGCGCTCATGGCAAACATCACGGTGATGTGGGTGCTTGCGCGCATCTTGGGCGGCATCGTCACGGACGGTCTTTCCGCCGCGCTCGCCGTCGATGCCCTCGCACAGGCGGCCTTGCCGCTCGCCGCCGCCATCATCGTGCGCGCCGCCTCCATCTACCTGGCCCAACGCGCCGGCGACAAGGCCGCGTTCGAGGCCGTCCGCCGCGTGCGCTCGCTCGTCTACGACAAGCTCACCGCACTCGGCCCCTCCTACACCGAGACCGTCCCCACCGCCGAGGCCGTCCAGACCAGCGTCGAGGGCGCCACGCAACTCCAGGTGTACTTTGGCGGTTACCTGCCGCAGCTCTTCTTTGCCGGCTTGGCACCCATCACGCTGTTTGTACTGCTCGTGGGCCAAGCGGGTCTTCCCGCCGCGCTGCTGCTCGCCTGCGTTCCGGTCATCCCCGTCTCCATCATGATGGTCATGCGCAACGCCAAAAAGATCGGTGCCGAGTACTGGGGCAGCTATGTCGATCTTGGCGGCATGTTCCTGGAGGCCGTGCAGGGTCTCACCACCCTTAAGGTCTACCAGGCCGATCGCAGCTGGCACGAGCGCATCAACGCCGAGTCCGAGCGTTTCCGCACAGCGACCATGCGCCTGCTGGTGATGCAGCTGCGCTCCATTTGCGTTATGGACCTGGTCGTCTATATGGGCGCCGCGCTCGGCATTATCGTAGCCGCGCTGCAGCTCGCCACGGGCAAGATCGGCTTTGAGGCGGCCTTCCTCATCGTCTTTCTGTCACAGGAGTTCTTTTTGCCTATGCGCCGCCTGGGATCGCTGTTCCACACGGCCATGAACGGCATGGCCGCCTCGCGCCGCATGTTTGGCATTTTGGATACGCCCGAGCCCGAGCGCGGCGATGTTGAGCTTGATGGTCGCGGCGATATCGAGCTCGCAGGCGTGAGCTATGCCTACGGCGACCGCACCGTGCTGGACAGCGCCAGCGCGACCATTGCGCACGGCTCGCTCGTGGCACTCGTGGGCGAAAGCGGCGGCGGCAAGTCCACGCTCGCGGGGATTATCGCGGGCCGCAAGGACGCCTACCGCGGCAGCGTGCGCATTGGCGGCGTCGAGCTGCGCGATGTCACGGCCGCCTCACTCATGCGCGCCGTCACGCTGGTGCCCACCAACGGCTACCTGTTTGCCGGCACCCTGCGCGACAACCTGCTGCTCGCCCAGCCCAACGCCACCGACACCGAGCTTTTGCGCGCGCTCGACCGCACGCGCGTGGCGGCCTTTGTGCGGGCCAACGGCGGGCTCGACATGGTGATTAACGAGGGTGGCACCAACCTTTCGGGCGGCCAGCGCCAGCGCGTGTGCATGGCCCGCGCCCTGCTGCACGACTCGCCGATCTATGTGTTTGACGAGGCTACGAGCAACGTCGATGCCGCAAGCGAGGCCGCGATCGGCGAGGTCATCGCGTCGCTTGCCGGCGGGCACACTGTAATTGTGGTGGCACACCGCCTGTCGACGATCGTGGACGCCGATCAGATCCTGGTGCTGGAACGCGGCCGCATTGCCGAGCACGGGACTCACGGCGAGCTCTTGGCCGCCGCGGGCGCCTATGCGCGCATGTGGAACAGCCAGAAGCAGCTCTCGGCATATGCGTATGCAGAGGGTGATGCTGAGGATGCCGGCGCGGTTGAGGCTGTTGACGGCAGCGCCGCCTGTGCCGATGGCCTCAACGGTACTAGTTCGTCTTCCGCTGCCGCGGCGCCTGACTCCGGCCGCGCCCGTCGCTCGGCGCCGTCCATCATGTGGCGCATGATGGGGCTCGTCCGACCGCTTGCTGGCTGGCTTGTGCTAGCCGTCGCGCTGGGCAGCATCGGCATGCTCACCGCCGCGTTCGTGCCGGCCTTTGGCGCCCTTGGCCTTATGGCCGCGCTGGGCCGCAACGCCTTGGGGCTTGGTCTTATCGCAGCATGCGCGGCCTGCGCCGCCTGCGGCATCGCGCGCGGGCCGCTCCACTACGGCGAGCAGCTCTGCAACCATTACATCGCATTCCGTCTGCTCGCACACATTCGCGACCTGGTGTTTGGCGCCCTGCGCCAGCTCGCCCCCGCCAAGCTCGAGGGCCGCGGCAAGGGCGAGCTCGTGAGCCTGGTCACCTCGGATATCGAGCTACTCGAGGTCTTCTACGCGCACACCATCTCGCCCATTGCCATAGCTCTGGTCTGCACCGTTGTGTTTGAGGGCTTTTTGCTGGCTGTGAGCCCCGAGCTCGCGGGCATCGCGCTCGTGGCCTACGCGGTCCTGGGCGTGCTGCTGCCCCTGACCTCGGCCAAGGCATGCGGCACCACCGGCCGCCAGAGCCGCGAGGGCGCCGGTAAGCTGGGCGCCTTTGTACTCGACAGTCTACGCGGCGCGTCCGAGACCATCCAGTTTGCCGGTGGCACCGATCGCAGCCGTGCCCTGGGCAAGCTGACCGAGCAAGTCGGCGCCGTGGACGCGCGCCTCAAGCGCCGCCAGGCGGTCAGCGAGGCCGTAGCCGATGCGCTTATTCTTGTGGCTAATCTGGTGATGCTCGGGCGTGCGCTGCAGCTGGTGGCTGCGGGAACGATTGACTTTGCCGCAGCGTTTGTCGCCGTCTTTACCTTTGTGTCGTCGTTTGGCTCGGTGATGGCCGTGAGCCGCCTGGGCGCCTCACTGCAGGAGACGCTCGCCTCGGGCGCACGCGTGCTCGATTTGCTCGACGAGCAGCCCCAGTGCGCCGAGGTCGCCGATGGACAGAACGTTGAGTTTGCCGGCGCCGCAGCCGAGCATGTGAGCTTTAGCTATGTGGGCGGCGTGGACGCGGGCGGTGCGGGCGCCACAGAGCAGGTCGCGAACGACACCGCTGCGAGTCTCATCCTCGACGACGTGACCTGCACCTTTGCGCCCGGTACCATGACCTGCATCATGGGGCGCTCGGGTTCGGGCAAGTCGACGCTGCTTAAGCTGCTCATGCGCTTTTGGGACCCCACCGCCGGCACCATCACGGTGAGCGGCGTCGATGCCCGCCACATCAACACGGCGAGCCTGCGCAGCCACGAGGCCTATATGACCCAGGACACGCATCTGTTCTGCGGCACCGTACGCGAGAACCTGCTGGTCGCGCGTGCCAACGCCACCGATACCGAGCTACTCGATGCCTGCCAGTCCGCCTCACTCACCACGCTCATCGACCGTCTGCCGCAGGGACTCGACACGCCCGTTGCCGAGCTGGGCGACTCGCTTTCGGGCGGCGAGCGCCAGCGCATCGGCCTTGCGCGCATCTTCCTCAACGACGCACCCTTCATCTTGCTCGACGAACCCACCAGCGCGCTCGATGCTCTCAACGAGGCGTCCGTGATGCAGGCAATCGACGAGCTCAAGCGCCGCGGCAAGACCATTGTGCTCGTGAGCCACCGTGCCAGCACCTGCGCGTTTGCCGATTTCTCGCTTTCGGTCGAGCACGGGAGGCTGAGCTAATGGCGCGCCCAGTCGACACACCGGAGCTAGCACGCAAACGTGAGCGTGAGGCCCAAATGGTGTCGCAGATGATTGCGCTGTGGTGTCGTGGGCATCATGGCGGCGGGCATGTGGTCGAACAGGCTGGCGACGATGAGTCCGTGCGCGTGAAACTCGGCCTTCGAACCATTACGCTCTGCCCCGAATGCGCCGAGCTGCAGAAATACGCCATCGCGCGCATTGAGCACTGCCCGCACATGGGCACCAAGACATTTTGCTCGGCCTGTCCTTCGCATTGTTACCGGCCTGCCATGCGCGAGAAGATCCGCGAGGTCATGCGCTGGTCGGGACCGCGTATGATCCGCTATCGTCCCGTCACCGCCGTGCGGCACGCGATTATAACCGTGCAGTCCAAACGAGCGGCGACACGAAGCAAGTAGTCGCCGGCGCCGGCACGCGCTGCCCCGCCCCTCGCCCTCGTCTCAAACGTGTACGTCAGCCTCCAAACATGTCATTTTTTGCAGCTTTTGGAGGCTGACGTACACATTTTAGAGCGAGGCCGCACCGCGCGCCGCGCAGCCTTTCCAATCGATTTCGACCCCCGGCGTGCCCGGCGTGTTGAGAGCTGCGCCATTACAATGAAGCGGATTCGCTTGACGCAAAGGAGTCACCATGCCCGCCTGCCCGCTGGTCGATTGCCATACTCATACCTCGTTCTCGGACGGGCACGCCTCGTTCGAGGACAACGTCCGTGCCGCTGCTGCCGCCGGCTGCCGCGTCATGGTCTCGACCGACCACCTTACCCTGCCCGCCAGTATGGATGCTAACTGCGAGGTGCAGGTCGTCGAGGGCGACTTGCCGGCACATCGTTTGGCCTTTGAGGACGCCCGCAAACTCGCCGCGCAGATTGCGCCGGAGCTCACCTTTATCTACGGTTTTGAATGTGATTGGTACGAGGGCTGCGAGCCCTTGGTAGAGCACTGGTCCCAGGGCGCCGTCGTACGTCTGGGCAGCGTGCACTGGATTGGCAACCCGGACGATATTGCGGCAGGCGCCGCGGGCACGGCAGGAACAGAGGACGTCGCGCGCCCCGATACACCCGATTCCCTTTGCGGTTGGATCGACGACGATACCAACTTGCATGTTTGGGAAAACTTAGGCGTGCGCGGCGTGTGGGAGTGCTACGTCGACGACTGGTGCCGTGCTTGCGAAAGCTCACTCAACTTTGACGCGATGGCCCATCCCGACCTGGTCATGCGCTTTTCGAAGGACGGCTTTGCACCCGACTTTGACCCCGCGCCGTTTTGGGAGCAGATGGCCGAATGCGCCCACGATACGGGTCGCCGCGTTGAGGTCTCGACCGCCGCACCGCGCAAGGGGCTCGACGATTACTACCCCGCGACCGGGCTGTTGCGCCGCTTCGCCCATGCCGAGGTGCCCATCACCTTTGGCTCGGACGCGCACCGCGCCTGCGACATCTGCTGGAACATCCGCGAGGCCCAGGCCCACGCCTACGACTGCGGCTACCGGGCCTTCGATATCCCCCACCCCACCGGCGAATGGGAATCCACGCCCCTCTTCTAACCCATCCCCTTCATCAGTTGCGGTGAAATAGGGACTGTTTTGCCTGATGAAGTGTTTAAACAGTCCCTATTTCACCGCAACTTCCATGGGGCCAGGGTAGCTAATTTGAGTTTGACTTAGTGGCGGCGGGCGTTGAGTTCGCCGGCTAGTTCGTCGAGGGTGATGCCGTAGCGCTCGAGGGTTACGAGCAGGTGGTAGATCAGGTCGCCGGCCTCGTAGCGAATGTGGTCGTGGTCGTTGTCCTTGCAGGCCATGATGACCTCGCTCGCCTCCTCGGCCAGCTTCTTGAGCAGCTCATCCTCGACATCGGTCAGCAGACGAGCGGTGTAGCTCTCCTCTGGCGATGCGTCGCGGCGGCCGTGAATCACCTCGGTCAGGCCCGTCAGCGTCTCACCGATATTTCCATCCTGAACATTTGCGGTGCGCACACCCATAGCTCAATCCTTTCCGTTTTGCCGAGCGCCTGGTAGAGCGCTTGCCCTAGGCGAGTTTCTTAAAGAAGCAGGTACGGTTGCCGGTATGGCAGGCCGGGCCCGGTGAGTCCACCTTGACCAGCAGCGTATCGCTATCGCAGTCGGCCCAGAGCTCCTTGACCTCCTGCATGTTGCCACTCGTCGCGCCCTTGTTCCAGAGCTCCTGACGGCTGCGACTCCAAAACCACGTGGTCCCGGTCTTGAGCGTCAGCCCCACCGATTCCTCGTTCATCCAAGCAACCATAAGCACCTCACCGGTGTCATGCTGCTGAACCACGCAAGGAATCAGCCCGCGGGCGTCGTACGTAAGTTTTGAAGGATCGGTTATCTCTTCCATTTCTCTCCCCAAATTCAAACTTCGCAGGTCGGCGAGGGTTGTCCAGGTGCCCGAGATTCCGAGCGACAAGCCCGACGACGCGTACTTAAAGTACGCGAGGAGGGTTGGAGCCGGAAGGTCGGGCACCTGGACAAGCCGCAGCGCTAGAAGTCCAACCTGACAGGGATGCCTTGAGAGGCCATATATTCTTTGACTTCGCGAATGCTGAAAGTTCCAAAGTGAAAGACGCTGGCCGCCAGTACGGCGTCGGCTTCGCCCTCGATCACGCCCTCGGCAAAATGCTCGAGCGTGCCCACGCCACCGCTCGCGATGACGGGAATCGGCACCGCACGCGCCACGGCGCGGGTGAGTGCCAGGTCAAAGCCGGCCTTGGTGCCGTCGCGGTCCATGCTGGTCAGCAAGATCTCGCCGGCGCCGCGGCGAGCCGCCTCCTCGGCCCACGCCACCGCGTCGATACCCGTGGCATTGCGGCCTCCCGCGGTAAAGACCTCCCACTTGTCGGCATCCGGCTGACCGGGCAGGCCCACGCGCTTGGCATCAATCGCCACGACCACGGCCTGGCTGCCAAACGCCGCGGCGGCCTGGCTGATCAACGACGGATCGCGCACGGCGGCAGAGTTAAGCGACACCTTGTCGGCACCGGCGGCAACCATGGTTCGCATGCCCGCCAAGTCGCGGAAACCGCCGCCCACGGTATAGGGAATAGCGAGCTCCTCGGCCGCGTGCGCCGCCATCTCGATGGTCGTCGCGCGGTTGTCGCTCGTCGCGGTAATGTCCAGGAAGACGACCTCGTCTGCACCCTCGCGGTCGTAGGCGCGCGCCAGCTCCACCGGGTCGCCAGCATCGCGCAGGCTCACAAAGTTGACGCCCTTGACCACGCGGCCGTCCTTAACGTCCAGGCAGGGAATGACGCGTTTGGTAAGCATGGGCTACTCCTCCCCTCGCGCGGCGGCCAACGCCTGTACCAGCGTAAAGTTGCCCTCGTAGAGCGCGCGACCGGTGATGGCGCCCTCAATAGCGCCCTCGCCCACCGCGGCGAGCGCACGGATATCATCGAGCGTCGAGATGCCGCCCGACGCCACAACGGGAAAGCCCGCGACCTCGGCCACGTGGCGATATGCTGCCACGTCGATGCCCGTCTGCATACCGTCGCGCGCGATATCGGTATACACCAGATGTTTAAAGCCCAGCTCCGTGAGCTGCGCCACGGCATCGTCGAGCGCCACACCCGCACCGTCGCGCCAACCGTTCACCTTGACCTGGCCGTCACGGGCGGCAATATCTGCCACCAGCAGCTCGCCAAAGCCTTGGGCCGCCACCTCGGCAAAACCCGGCTCAGTCACCAGCACGGTGCCCAGTGCGATGCGACGCGCGCCGTAGCCGGCCAGCTCGTCGATGCGCGCGAGCGAGCGAACGCCGCCGCCCACGTCCACCGACAGACCGTCGACGCCGCAGATGGCCTTAATCGCTGCCGAGTTGGCAGCGCACGCGTCCTCGTCCTCGCCAAAGGCAGCGGACAGGTCGACGACGTGCACCCAGCTCGCACCCTGCTCGGCAAAGGAACGAGCAACGGCCACGGGGTCGTCGGAATATACCTTGCAGCGGCTCCGGTCGCCGCGCTCCAGGCGCACGACCTTGCCGCCGATCAAATCGATTGCAGGAAACAGGATCATCGGCCGGCCCCCTCGACGATGCTCACGAAGTTCTTAAGGATGCGCTGACCCAGCGCAGAGGATTTCTCGGGATGAAACTGGCAGCCCCACACGTTGCCGTGGCGCACGATGCACGGGAAGCTCCGTGTATAGTGCGTGCGCGCCAACACATCGGCGGCATCGACGTCGTCGGCCACCGCGTAGCTGTGAGTGAAATACATGTTGGCGCCCTCGGCAAAACCGGCAAGCAACGGATCGGCCGCACCGGCGGGCGTCATGCGCACCTGGTCCCAGCCCACGTGCGGGACCTTCAGACGGCTCGACTCCAGGTGCGTGCACGAGCCACGCATGATGCCCAGGCCATCGACCCAGGGACCACCGGCCTGCTCGGAGGCATCGTCGTCCGCGTCCGCGTCCTCGTTCGCAGGCGCGCCCTCGTTGCCGCGCTCAAAAAACAGCTGAAGGCCCAGGCAGATGCCGAGCAGCGGAGTTCCGGCGGCAACGGCATCGAGCACGGCCGCCTCCTCGCCGCTCTGGCGCATAAAGGCGATCGCGTCATAGAACGCGCCCACGCCCGGAATGACCAGGCCGTCGGCGCGGCGGATTTGCTCCGGGTCGTCCGATGTACAGGCGGCGGCACCGGCGCGCGCAAGCCCGCGCACGACGCTCGACAAGTTGCCCTTGTGGTAGTCGACCACCACGATCTTCGGTTCGCCCACGCGACCCCTCCTCCTCATCTTGTCCGAAAACCACCACAAAGGGGACAGGCACCTTCGTGGTGGTTTCTGCCTTTGTAGCGGTTACAGTGAGCCCTTGGTGCTAGGGATGCCCTGCACGCGGGGATCGAGCTCGCAGGCGTGGCGCATCGTGCGGCCCACGGCCTTAAAGGCGGCCTCGATAATGTGATGCGAGTTGCCGCCCGCCAGCTCGCGCACATGCAGCGTGAGCTTGGCATCGCGCGCGAAGGCGTAGAAGAACTCGACCGCCAGCTCGGTATCGAAGCTGCCCACGCGCTCGGTCGGCACGGGCAGCTCGCAGTAGGCCTGCCCGCGGCCCGAAATATCAACAGCAGCCATCACAAGCGTCTCGTCCATGGCGATCGCCGCGTCGGCAAAGCGCGTAATGCCCGCCTTGTCGCCCAGAGCCTGGCAAAACGCCTCGCCCAGCACAATACCCGTGTCCTCGACGGTGTGGTGCGCATCGACCTCCACGTCGCCCACCGCGTGCACCGTCAGATCGAACAGACCATGACGGCCAAAGGCGTTGAGCATGTGGTCGAAAAACGGCACGCCGGTCGAGATATCGCACACACCGGATCCGTCCAGGTCGAGCTTTACGACAATGTCGGTCTCGCCCGTCTTGCGGGTTGCCTCGGCATAGCGGTCCATCTACATCTCCTCCTTCACCAGCGCGGCAAACGCAGCCAGTACCTCGTCGTTTTCCTGGGGGGTGCCCACGGTAATGCGCAGGCAGTCCGCGAGCCCCGGCGCATAGCTAAAGTCGCGCACCAAAATTGAATACTCGTCGCGCAGGCGCTCGCGCACGCGCGTGGCATGCGGCGTACGCACGAGCACAAAGTTCGCCGCGCTCGGCCATGCCTCCACGGGCATGCCCTCGGCAGCCATCGCGCGCAGAGCGGCCTGTTCGCGTTCGCGCTCGGATGTAACTTGCGCCACCACGGGTGCATACGCATCGCGGGCACGCACGCAGGCAAGCGCTGCGGCCTGGCTCAGCACATTGACCGAATAGATCTGGCGAATCGCCGCGAACACATCGATGACCTCGGGCGCCGCGATCACATAGCCCAGACGCGTGCCGGCAGCGCCAAACGCCTTGGACAGCGTATGCAGAATCACCAGGTTGGGATGCTTAGCGATAAGCCCTTGCGCTGTGGTTGCCGCGCCAAACGAATCGTCGGCAAACTCAACATAGGCCTCGTCGACCATCACCATGCCGGGGCATGCATCGCACAGGGCCGCGACAAAGTCGAGCGGCACCACATCGCCCGTGGGATTATTGGGCGAGGTCACGATTGCCAGGCTGCACTCGGGAGCCGCCGCAAGCACGGCTGCCTGGTCGAGTTCAAAGGTCGCCGGGTCGCGCCACACATCGCGCACCTCGGTCTGGCACAGAGACGCAAAGAAGGCATACTCGCTAAAGCACGGCGGGCAGTTGAGCAGGGTCCTCCCCGCGCCGCCAAATGCCAGCAGGTAGTTATAGAGCAGCTCGTCGCCACCGTTGCCCACGCAGATGTTCTCGCGCGTCACGCCATGCCAGGCAGCAAGCTCGTCGCGCAGGTCGTTGGACATGGGATCGGGATAGCGGTTGAGCGGCATGGCAGCCAGGGCCGCATCAACCGCCTCGCGCACGCCGGCGGGCACGGGATAGGTGTTCTCGTTGGCCGAAAGATTGATGCGCGTGGGCGTAAAGTTAGGATCGTAGGGCTCAATACCGGTCAGGTAAGGCTGGACAAGCTCCTTCATGCGGGGCGTCAGCTCGGCCATATTAGGCCTCCCCGCCGGTCGCACCGGCGCCATCCGCGCCTGCAGCCGCCAGGTCCACGCCCTCGGCAACCGTCGCCACGGCGTCGCCCGGCCAGGCGACCTTGGTCAGGTCGGCCGCAGCCAGCGACTCGGCACTCACGGCATCCTCGCCCTGCTCCAGCACACGACGACGCAGTGCGGCCGAAAGCGCGTGCGCCCACAGGCCCTCGGCCTCGGCCAGACGCTGCGTAGCGGGAGCGTCGGAGAGCAGGCCCTCGGGCGTATAGCATATAACGCTCGAGCGCTTAACGAACTCTTCGACCGAAAGCGGGTTGGAGAACATGGCCGTGCCGCCGGTCGGCAACGTGTGGTTGGGACCGGCAACGTAATCGCCGAGCGGCTCGGAGCTCCAAGCGCCCACAAAGATGGCGCCGGCGTTGCGAATGCCGCCGAGCAGGCCCATCGCATCCTTGCAGTGCAGCTCAAGGTGCTCGGGCGCCACGGTGTTCACGGCCTCGACGGCGGCCGCCATGTCGGCGGCCACCACGATGGCGCCTTCGTTGTCGAGCGAGGCACGCGTGATCTCGGCACGCGGGGACTGTGCCACCAGGATGCCGATACCTGCCTCAACCTCACGCGCAAACTGCTCGTCGCAGGTCACCAGATAGCAGGCCGCCAGCGGATCATGCTCGGCCTGGGCCATCAGGTCGGCCGCGACCACCATGGGCTTGGCCGTGGCGTCGGCCAGCACGCAGACCTCGGAGGGACCGGCGACCATATCGATACCCACATCACCCGAGACAATCTGCTTGGCAGCGGCGACAAAGGCGTTACCCGGGCCGGTAATCTTGTCGACACGCGGAATGGTCTCGGTACCGTACGCCAGCGCGGCCACGGCCTGGGCGCCGCCCACCATATAGATTTCGTCCACGCCGCCGAGCTTGGCCGCCGCGAGCGTATAGGGGCTAATCAGACCATCTTTTTGCGGCGGGGTCACCATGACCACGCGCTCAACGCCGGCGACCTTGGCGGGAATGGCGTTCATAAGCACGGTGGAAGGGTACTGCGCGCGACCGCCCGGTACATAGATGCCGGCCGCCGCGAGCGGGGTCACCTTAACGCCGAGCATCGTGCCGTCCGGGCGCGTGGTAAACCAGCTCTGCTCGACCTCGCGCTGGTGGAACTCGCGAATCTGGCGTGCAGCCTTTTCGAGCGCCGCGACGAAAGCGGGATCGAGGCCTTCGAGCGCGGCATCGATCTGCTCTTGCGGCAGACGGAAGCTCTGCAGCTCAACGCCGTCAAAACGCTGACAGTAATCGCGCACCGCGGCATCGCCGTTGGCGCGCACGTTGACCACGATATCGCGGGCGGCGTCGACGATGTTTTGCGGCAGCACGCCCTTGCGGTTGAGCTGGTTGGTAACGAGGCGCTCACCGGGAGCAAGCTTGATAGTCTTCATATCGGTATCCCCTATCGGTCGAGGTTGTGTTCGAAAAACGAGAGACCGGGCGGCGGCGTCAGTCGGCCCGCCGCCCGGACGTTGGGGCGCCCGTGCGTGCTCGCGCTATTGTGCCGAGCCCGCAACGGGCTCAAAATGTTTGTCCTTCACGGCTGCCGCCAAGCGATCTGCCAGATTGCGTACGCGCGGATCCAGACGTGCGGCGCCCGGATTGACAAAGAAGCGGGCCGTGCAGTCCATGATGCGCCCGGTAATGACCAGGTCGTTATCGCGCAGCGTAGCGCCCGTGGCAGTAATATCCACGATACGATCGGTCATGCCGACGATGGGCCCCAGCTCGATGTTGCCGTGCAGCGAGACGATATCGGCGTTCACGCCGCGCTCGGCATACCAAGCACTCGCGATGCGCGGGTACTTGGTGGCCACGCGAAGCGACCCGCGACGGGCGTAGTTGCGCTCGGCCTGACCGGCGCGCCATGCGGGCTCCGCCTCGATAAAGGTGCACAGACCATAGCCCAGGTCAACCAGCTGCAGCAGGTTGAGGTCGGCCTCGATGAGCGAGTCCCAACCGCAGATGCCGCAATCGGCGCCGCCGCAGCCCACAAAGGCGGGTGCATCGCTGGGTCGTACGATGACAAACTCGATATCGCCGACCGCACCCTCGCCGGCACGCGTGTCGCGGCCGCGCACGATCAGGTGACGGCCGGGATCACGCAGCTCAGAGACGTCCAGACCCGCGGCCTCGAGCACGTCGAGCGTGTCGGCCTTAAGCGAGCCCTTGGGCACGGCGATGCGCAGCGGGCCCTCGGCGCCACGGCCCGCGGCGTGATCGCCATCGGAAGCGGCGTCCTCGGCCGAAGTGCGCGCGGCCTCCAGGCGCTCGAGCGAAAAGGCGAAGCCCGCCGCCGGCACCTCGATACCGGCGCCAAATGCGCCGGTAAAGATGGAGTCATAGCGTCCACCCGAACCGACCGGATCGGGCAAGCCACCGGCATAGGCCTTAAAGACCAGACCCGTGTAGTAATCGAACGAGTTCATGATGGAGAAGTCGAACGACAGCACCTGGGCGTCCTCGGGAGCCAGGCCCTCGACCAGGGCGCGCAGCTCGCGTGTGAGCGGCGCGACAATGCCCGCCGCCGCCAGAAGCACATCGACGCGGTCGAGTACCTCGGCGCCGCCGTGCAAGCGCGGCAGCTCGCTAATGGCAACCTTGACGGCATCGGACTCGGCGCTTGCCGCCACGCGGGCATCGAGGCCCACAAAGTCGTTGGCGTGCACGCAGCGCAGGGCCTCGGCAGCCAGCTCGCGATCCTCGCACGCCGCGAGCAGCTCCTTAAACGGACGCACGCTACCTGCGATAATGCGCGCATCGGGCAGCGCCAGCTTGCGCACCGCCTCGGCCACGAGCAAGACAATCTCGACATCGCCCGCGGTGTCGCCCGCACCGATAAGCTCAAAGCCCAGCTGTGTAAACTGGCGCGAGCCGCCGGCATTGCGCTGGTACTCACGAACCACCGGCGCCTCGTAGCGCAGGCGTAGGGGCAGGTCGGCCGCGCGCATGCGGGTCGAAACCAGACGCACGATCGGCAATGTGTTGTCGGGACGGACCACCAGCAGGCGACCGTCGTCATCAAAGAGCTTAAACGGCGTGTCCGCAATGCGGCCGCCTTCCTCGAGCGAACCCTTGTCCTCGAGCAGCGGCGTCTCGACCGGAAGGTAATGATGCTCCCTGAAGCAGCCCTTCACCGTCAGCGCAATCTCCTCGCGCGCCTGAGCCTCCTCGGGCAATATGTCCCGGAATCCCCACGGTGTGGCCGTCATCTGGTGAGCCTCCTCATGCTGTGTTTCATATAGAACAGAAGACCGGCATAGCTCCGCCGGTCTTTTGGGTACTTTAGCATACTAGAGTGCTTGCGGGGAGAATCGTCTCTCTGGGCTCACAGCGTATTCATTTGGAAACATAGGGGCAGACGCTCAGCTAAATCTGGCGATTATCTAAGCCAACCGGAAACCATATCCCGTTTTTCGTCTAAAAACCGGGATATGGTTTCCGCTGAGGACCTCATCCGGAAACCGCATCCCACTCTGAGCATCAAATCTGGGATGCACTTTCCGCCGAGCATGCCATCCGGAAACCGCATCCCACTCTGGGCCGAAATTCCGGGATGAGCTTTCCGCCAGAAGCCCCGACCGGAAGACGCGTCCCATTTTGCCCAAGAACGCTAGGACTAAATCCTCGACCGACAGATGGCCCAACGCCCGCTCCGTCTAAGCGCCAATCGCGCGTCGATACTCCGCCATAACCTGAGCGTCGGCTGCCGTTGGATTGGCAAAGTACTGTTCGTCATACGTCTCGGCAGAAACTACGCCCTTGTAGCCACGCGCCACCAGCCTATCCAAGTCGGCACGCATGTCACGATCATCATCGTCCCAGGCCAGGTGCGTGGTACCGTCTGCCGTTACATCGACAAAATGTACATGGGCGATATCGCCGCCGAGCACATCAAAATAGCCGTCAATGGTATCCCCCGCCACCGCCATGGCGCCCATATCAAGACAGGCCTTGAGTGCGGGATGGTCGACGGCATCAAGCATGCGCCTCGTATCCTCGACGGTATTCACAATCAGAGATTCAACCGGCTGCAAGGCCTCAAGCACCAGTCGAATGTCCCGCTCCCCCGCATACTCTGCAATCGAACGCAACATTGACGCGCTGCGCTTCCACGCATCCTCGACCGGCTCATCCAGAAAGGCCCAGCCGCTCGATACCATAACTTGCCCGGCGCCTAGCTCCGCCGCAATATCCACAGCGTTCTTAAAGTACTCAAGCGTCCGGGCACGCGCGACCGCCTCGCGTGCCGCGATATTCCACGGCTTTGGATTATTCTGCTCGGGGCAGAGCCCCATGCAGGTCGAACTTGGGGGAGCGACCGCGGCGGTTGAGCAGGCGCAGGCCGAAGCAGTCGGCGAGGTAGTAGCCCTTCTCGCAACCGCCGGCACCGTGGTCGGAGGCCATCATGACGCAGTTCTCAGCGCCCACGGCCCGGCTAATTTTGCCCTCGGGGCTGGTCATGGCGTAGACGCGCACGCCCATTTTCTTTCCTGTCGTCGAGTCTCTTGCGCGGCGAGCGACCGTGAGGAGGTCGGGAATCTGGTCGATGACGGCATCAGTCCGCCGCCTCCTGCGAGAAGCCGAAGCGGTCCTCGCGCTTGGCGTAGACGGTCGGGCCCGCGCGCTTGCCGGCGGTGATACCGGGCACGGAGTCCTCCACGCAGCAGCAGTCCCGCGCCGACAGGTCCAGGAGCGCGAGCGTGTGCAGGTAGATCCCCGGGTCGGGATTACTCTCGCGAAATTGCTCGCCCGAGGTGACGGCTTCAAAGGATTCTCGGATGCCGCAGGCATCCAGCACCTCGAGGATGTTCTGCAGGGGCGAGGACGAGGCGAGCGCCACCTCCACGGGCTGCCTCTTCGTCGGCATGGACTAGCCTCGGTGATGACCTGCCTTGTAAAATGACAACACCTAGGGAGAGCGAATTTGTATAGGAGAGGATCGAAACGCCTGGGCATCAGTTTTTTGACAGCCCTCGCATCCATGGCACTTTTGCTCGCCGCCATATTCCATGCTTGAGGAAACCGGTGCTTGAAGAGCGATTCGCGCGGGCGCCCTCGCCATGAAGCCGCCCGCGCGAACCTCGCACCTATGAAGATGGGTTTGGAGCGCCCTGCCCGGCGCTAGTCGCCCATGATCGTCACATGGATGGTCCGCGGCTGCGGGCCATCAAACTCCGCCAGGTAGATCTCCTGCGCCGAGCCCAGGCAGATCTGCCCGTCCACCACGGGGAAGACCGCGTGGTTGCCCGTCAGCATCGCCTTCAGGTGTCCGGTGGGGTTGCCCGCCATGGCCCCGTAGCTCTGGAGGAACCTGTTGTGGTAGTACGAGCCGTCCTCGGGGAAGATCTTCGAGAGTTCGTTCATGATGTCGTCCTCGAGGCACTCGAGGCGCTCGTTCACGGTGATCCCCGTCGTGGTGTGCTTGGTGATGACGTAGACGACGCCGCTCGTCACCGGCGAGGCGGCCACGAGCTCGCGGACCCGCTCGCCTAGGGGCACCAGCACGTTGTACTCCTGCGTCTCGATGCAGAACTCAAGCTGCTCAGTCATGGATCACGCCTCCCTCGATGAACGCCAGCGCGTTCTCGCCCAGCACCATGCGCGTCGTCGACGCGCGCCATTCCTGCCTGCGGACCGCCTCGATCATGCGGCGCTGCTCGAGGCGCGGCTCCTCGGAGGCGAACATCACCTGGTGGCGCAGGCTGCGGTCGATCCAGTTGCGGCCGAGGTCGCTCGTGAAGATCTGGCCGTAGAACTCCGGCGCGTTATCGAAGTACAGGCACGAGAGGTCGGTGTAAACGTTCTTGTACTTGAGCATGAGCATCGCCACCTCGCGCGTCCACGGCCAGCCGAAGTGCTGCAGGCACATGCGCAGGCCGGGGTGCTCCGCGGCGACCCGCTCGAAGCGCAGCGGGTGGGAGAGCTCGCTCGTCACGCCCGGCCGGCACGACATGCCGGCATGGAACGCGATCGGCTTCCCCATGCGCTCAGCGAGCTCGTACAGGGGCCGGAGCTCCGGCGCGGCGGGGTCGAAGCTCTGATGCGAGGGGTGCAGGTACAGGCCGGAGAGGCCGAGCTCCCCGAGCGCCCGCTCGGCGATGTCGAGCGCATCCTCGCGTGCGGGGTCGACCGTCGCGAAACCGATGAAGAGATCGGGGTGCTCGCCGACCAGCCATGCGACCTGCTCGTTGGTTCCCAGGTATCCGCCGGCGGTCGTGCTCAGGTCGAGCGGCATCAGGCAGAGCTTGTCGATGCCCGACACGCGTGCCAGGGTGCGCATCTCCGCGACCGGGATCGCGTCGGTCTTGTATAGGCCCATCTGCTCGCGGCAGAACTCCAGCTGTCCCTCGCTCGGCCCCAGCTCCTCGATGAACGCGGGGGACACATTCATGTCGATTACCATACTTCCTCCTTGGAAATCGGGGCGGCCGCCACTTTGGCGACCGCCCCCGTTGATCTGCTAGCCGTGCAGAAAAGTGCCCTAGACCGCCAGGACGCCGGTCGCGACGCCGAGGATGCCCACGGCGAGGGTGCCCAGGATGAGCACGATGACGTTGACTTTCTTCTGCAGGAGGTAGTAGTACACGCCCAGGGCGCCCAGCGAAAGCATGCCGGGCATGATGCCGTTGAGGACGTCCATCAGCCCCGTGGCCGCGTCGCCGGACCCGAACATGATCGGGGTGTTGATGTAGACCAGCTCGTTGGTCATGCCGCCGACGACCATGACTCCGACGATGGAGGCGGCGAGCATGAACTTCTCCATGAGTCCGGAGCGCTGGATCTCCTCAAGGTAGTTCGCGCCGAGCTCGTAGCCCTTGATCGCGCCGAAGTAGCGGACCAGGAACGCCGGGACGTTGAATAGCAGGAGGAACAGGATCGCGCCGAGCGGGTTGCCGGTTGCAGCGAAGGAGGTTCCGATGCCGATGGCGAGGATGCGCAGCGTTCCGAAGAAGAACGAGTCACCTATGCCGGCGAGCGGGCCCATGAGGGCGACCTTCATCGCCGAGATCGAGGAGGTGTCGAACTTCTCGTCTCGGGCGTTCATCTCTTCCATGGCGGCCACGATCGAGCCGATGAAGGGAACGAAGTACATCGAGCAGTTGAAGAACTCGAGATGGCGGGTGAGCGCGTCCTTGAACGCCTCGGGCTTGCCGTCGTAGATCTTGCGGAGCGCCGCGATCATCATGTACTCGAAGCCCATGTGCATCTGGCGCTCATAGTGCCAGGAGAACTCCATGGGGAGGGAGCGCCAGAAGATCTTGCGCAGGTCCTTGCGCGTCAGCGCACCCTTGGTCTCGGGAGCATTAGAAGTCATCGTCATCGCCTCCATCGATTGCAGCCTGAGCGGTGGGCGCATCCCCGTTCAGCAGACCGGTCTGCAGAATCGCCGCAGCGACGCCGAGGATGGCGATGCCGAGCACCGGAACGCCCATGTAGGAAGAGAGCACGAAACCGATCGCGAAGAACACGACGACCTTCTTGTTCACAGTCATCTGCGCGAGCATCGCGAAGCCCATCGCGGGCAGGATTCCGGTCGCGACGGTCAGGCCGTCGGTGACCACGGTCGGGATGGCGCTGACGACCGCCTCGACCTGGGCACTACCGAGCATGAAGCCGAAGGTGCACAGGGCGCCGAAGACGACGCTCGAGAACAGGCCGCCGCCCATGTGGATGAGCTCGATCTTGCGGTAGTCCCCTTGCGCGGCGCACTTGTCCGCCCACGTTCCCGCGATCGGGAAGATGAAGGACATGAACACGTTCTCGACCACGGCGGCGAGCAGCGCGATGGGGTAGGCCAGCGTGACCGCGACCTCGGCGCCGGAGCCGGTGGAGATGGCGAACGCCGTGCCTAGCACGCCGCCGACCACCACGTTGGGCGGCACGAACGCGCCGACGGACTGCGCGCCGATGAAGGCGAGCTCGAGCACGCCGCCGATGATGACGCCCTGCGTCAGGTCCCCCATGACCAAGCCTACCAGGGGTCCGGTCACGATGGGGTTCTTAATGAGGCTCGTTCCCAAGGCATAGTCGCAGTTCGCGATGAAGCCGATGATTCCGAGCAGCAGCGCCTGGATCATAACGCGCCACCTCCCTCTCCCAATGCGCTCAGCGCATCGATCGATTTATCTACAGGTACCATGCGGATTCCGACCTCAACTCCCTCCGCCGTGAGCTCGCGGATCAGGGTCTCCTCCTCCGGCGTCACGTAGACGGCCTTGGCGATCGGCCGTGTGCCCTCGCGGGGCGGGGTGCCGCCGATGTTGATGGCACCCACCTGCTCGCAGGCGCGCGCCAGGCGCGTCGCGTCGGCGATGGTCTCGACCACGACGAACAGCTTGTACTTGTCCGTCCTGCCCGCGTTGATCGCGGCGATGGAGTCCTCGACGTTCTTGATCACGAGCTTGACGCCGGCGGGCTTGGCGAGCTTCATCGTCGTCTTGCGGATCTGGTCGTTCACCACGCTGTCGTTGGCGATAAGGATGCAGTCGGAGCCGAGCGCCGTGGTCCAGGTGAATGCCACCTGGCCGTGAAGCAGCCTATGGTCGACTCGCACGTTCAGAATCATGTGGTCCCCCTAATAGTTGAACTGATGGTAATAGCGACGGTAATCGAGATTGTGCTTGGTCACCAGCTCGTAGTATGCCGCAAGCCGGTCGGTGATGATGGAGGACAGAATCCACGGGCTCACGATGACGCGGAACTCCGGATCGAGGCCGGGGATACCGAACTCGGCGGTGTCCACGATCACGTAGTCCTCGTCGCCGGTCACGCCGCTGCGCAGGAACGCCTCGACGCGGTTGTCGAGCGCGCGGCACTCGTCCTCGCCCTTAAAGAGGACGACGGGCACATCGGGCTCGAGAAGCTCGAGGGTGCCGTGGAAGAAGTCGGCGGAGGTGACATAGCGGGTGCGCTTCCACTGCATCTCCTCGAGGATGCACATCGAGAAGAGGATGGTTTCCCCCCACAGCGCGCCGGAGCCGATGAACATCGTGTAGGGTGCCAGCGCATACTTGCGGGCGATCTCCTCGGCGCGTGGCTCGAAGCGTTTGCGGATGTCGACGAGGTGCTCCCAGACGTGTTCGGTCTGGGCGATGAACTCGTCGAACTTGGGGAAGCAGCCGCGGCGGTTGAGGAGACGCAGGCCGAAGCAGTCGGCCAGGTAGTAGCTGCCCTCGCAACCGGAGGCGCCATGGGACGCGGCCATCTCGACGCAGTTCTCGGCGCCGACGACCTGTCCGATCGGGCCCTCGGGCCTAGTCATCGCGAACACGCGCACGCCCCGCTCCTTGAGCTTTCCGCAGGCCTCGAGCACCTCGGGGGTGGTGCCGGACTCGGAGGCAGTCAAGACGACGGAGCGGTCGGTCATGTGCTTGTGGCCGAGTACGTTCCACTCCGCGGCGTGGATGAGATGGACCTCGAGGTCCTTGTCGCCGAACTTATTCATAAGGTACTCGAGCTGCATGAGCTCGTCCCAGGTGCCGCCGACGCCCATCAGGAACACGGCGTCGTAGCCCTCATCGGCGACGCGGTCGGCCAGGGCGGTCATTTGCTTGCCCGTCTCCACGAGGCGGGCGCCCCCGGCGAGGTAGGCCTCCTGGTCGAAATGCATGATCTCCACGGTCTCGGTCTGCTTCATCTATTTCCCCTTTCTCTTGCATAATACAGGTATATGAAAACTCATACCATTTGGTAACTCACAGGTTACGGTATTTTTCAGACCAATTAGTTTAGAATGCCGTTTTACCGGTGAACGGTCGATTATTCTCGCTGATTGGTATTTTTTATATAATGCCTGTATCTATCTTGAAGATCGTGCCGTCGCGCACGCCGTCTCGTATGGCACGCGCCTGAATGCCCGAACGCGAGGGCGCGTGTTTGTGTCAACGGTTAACTGAACGGGCAATCTTATTCTCAGGACTAGAAGTCATCATCCTCATCCCCTTCCAAAGAGAGCTGAGGCTGGGCTCCACCAAGACCCAGCAAATTGAATTTGTCAATGCCGATGATGATGGCGATCAGGGCGACACCGAGAACGGGCACGCCAGCATAGGAGCACAGCAAGAAGCCCGGGAAGTAGAACGGCACGAGCTGCTTGGTGAGCACGAGGCGACCGAGCATGGCAAAGCCCATGGCGGGCAGGATGTTAGCTGCCACGCCGCATCCGTCAATCACAAAGTCCGGAATGAAATCGAGCAGACCTTGAATGGCGCCGAAACCCAAATAGAACGCACCGGCGCAAAGCATGAAATACTCAAGGCAACCAAAGAGGCCCATGCCCCAATGCGCTGCATAGATGCCCTTGAGATTGCCTTTCATGGCGCACCTGTCAGTCAAGTCGACGATGATCGAGAATCCGGCGTTCGCAAGGTTCTCGAACGTGAGCGAAAGCACGGCAATGGGCATGGCAAGTGCGATCGCCGTCTCTGTACCCTGACCGAGTTGGATTGCAAAGGTGCAGACCAAAACTCCGCCAATGGTCTCGTTAGGCGGACAATAAGCGCCAATGGAAATCGAGCCTATGAACAGCAGCTCGAGGCTGGCGCCCACAGCGAGACCGATTTACAAGTCCCCCAAAACAAGGCCCACAAGCGAGGACAACACAATGGGGCGGAACGCGTAAAGCGTACCGAGCTGGTAGTCAAGACAGTCAAAAGCCGCGACTAAACCAACGAGAATTGCCTGAGTAAGCATTTTTCCTCCTTACGAATGTCATCGAACCGATAGCTGGCCGTCATGCTTTCCGCTACAGACCGCAGACTCATCGGATTGAATTACACCTGGTGTGCTGCGAACACCATTGACAGGTACAGATGATTTAATACCAATTATATATGCATGTAACATGTTTCTATATCAGTCGATAAACGGGTGAATCGGCCCGCCAACGGTCAGACATCGAGCCAAGTGGTGCTTTTGGCGGGCAACACCCAGAGCAAGAAGATCTTCCGCGCAACGTCTATCGCATCCCAACAAGCAAGATATGCCCGACTATTTATGGGCAAGACGGACAGCCGAAGGTGCCAGATATGGCGAGAAGTCCAATGAGGGCCGCCCGCGCAAACGAGCAGCCCTCTTACAAATCGAATGCTGTAGAACTCCTATAGGCCTATCGCCTACAACACGCTGGCGCAATTGACCTTGGGGTCATCCGCAAGCGGTCGAACCTCAACCTCGACACCGTTATCCAGCATTTCGCGTATAGATGCTGGGGTTAAAACTCTTCTTCCTCCTCCTCATCGACCAACAGGTCGTTAACAAACTTGACGCGCGTATCGTCCGCGGCGACGATGGCGCGAATCGTCTCATCAACCGGCGCCGACTCATCCGAAAACAACAGCTGAATGAGCAGCGGAAGGTTCATGTTGGTGACAAGATAGGTGCGGGGACGCGTCTGGATAATCTTGGTGAACTCGTTGTTGACGCTTCCACCAAACAGGTCGGCGCAAACGACGACATCGTCGTCAGGAGACATCTTAGCCATCAGTTTTTGGGCCTCCTCGGCCACATCCATACGGTCGTCTACGAACATCGAGAGGTCATGGACATTGTCGCGGGCACCCGATAGAAGCTCGACGCTCTCTTTGATACCGGTAGCAAAATGTGCATGGCTGGCAATAATGTACTGTCTCATATCTTGGTTCCTTTCTTGGCAGAGGCGTCCCGACGCCCCTTCTTAATCATCGAACTGGTAATACCGGCGGCACTTGAACCGCCTATATCTCGTAACACTCGGCCGCCTTGGCTTCGAGCGCCTTAACCGACTCTTCATAGCCCTCCGCTTTGACCTTCATTTGACCGCAGACCGCATCGAGATACGGGTGCACATCCCACGAGTTCAACCGCTCGGCGACAATCGCCGCGATCGTCTGAAAGAACACCAAGTTGGGAACCGCAGCCAGCAACGGAGCTACCTGCGGAACCTCAACTTCATAGGGATTGCCCTTTGGATGCATGGTAAGCAGAACCGTTTTCTCTGTTACCTTCGATAGGGCACCGGCGATGTCCGCCAGACGCTCGGACCCCCGAGGATCGTCGACGATAAACACCAGGTAACCCGGGACAAGCTGCATTTCGGGGCCGTGAACGAACTCCTCGCCCTCGTAATGCATCGCGGGAATCTTGATAGTCTCACTTAGCTTGAGCGCCGCCTCCTCAGCCACGCCATAGTTGGGACCATTGCCGACAACCATCGCCGGCACATGTTCCGATAGCTCAAGCAGATGATCTTGAATATACGACTCAGCTGTTTTGCACATGGCGGCGTTTGCCTGGATGGCCTCGTCCAACTCGCTCAGACGCCGGGCAACCTCGTCGGGGCTACATGCTCCCAGAGCCTGCCCGCCATAAATACCAAAGAGAACCAAATATTCAACAAGCACCTGGACACCCAGGGTCACAAAGTCCACCGATTCGACGCCCACGCCGTAATCGAGCACAACATCGGCGTGCGCCTTTATGGGAGCCTCGACATTAGACGTCAGCGCGACCGCGTCCATGCCTTCCGAGCGCATAAAATCGAGCGCCGCAAGGGTATTGGTCGAATACCCGCTCTGCGAGATGGCAATCGTCAGCGCATCTTGCGGGTACTCATGCTCAAAATCGACAAAGGCCTCAGGCGTCACGACGCAGACCTGCATTTTTAGAACGTCCTGCAAGTAATCGCAAGTGCAATCGGCGGCATGGCGCGATGAACCCGAGGCGACGATGCGCACCGCACGGTACGGTTTAGATGCAAAGATATCGACGAGCGGCTTTACGAGTTCAGACGAGCATTCGAGATTCTCCCCCATGCGCACATAGGCAAGTCGAACGTAGTCGAGCATCTTCATAGCCTCACCTCACAACATATCAGAACTATTTAATACCAATACTAGTTACAGGTTACGGCTTTTTGATACCTATCTGTTAGCTAAGTTCTCACCTTCGGCGAACGGTCGATTTTGGGCCCCGTACGGTCGTGTACACACCTTCCTATGTATTCTGGGCTCTTCGCGCGGCATAGCCCGTTATACAAAACTGACTAGTACGTATAAGTGTAGCCACCAGCGTCACCACGGTTAAAGGACTTAACGTACTCGATAGCTTGCCCGCTCGCATCGTAGCTCACACATTCTAGAAGCAGCACAAGGTCACCCTGCTCCAAACCGAGCAAGCCGGCATCACGCGCACCCAGAGCCTCGATATCAAGCTTTTCCTGCGCTGTAACCGGCTTTCGGCCCAGCATCTCATACGTTTCATACAGGCTGAACACCGACACGTCAATATCCTCAATCGCAGGAAAAAGCAGGCACGGGATAAACGCCACTTCTATCGCAACGGGCTCACCATTGATACAGTTGAGACGACGAATGGAATACAGCAGATCGTCCTCGGCAATCCCAAACAGATCCGCATAATAGGGACCAGCGTAGCGCTTCGAACGTGCGAGAATTCGAACGGACGGTTCACCGCCCGAAGCACGGACCGACTCACGAAAGCCGCCTCGTTCTTTATAGGATTCGGGCACCTTCTGTGCTACAAATGCGCCTTTTCCACGAACACGGCGAATTTGTCCGCGCCGAACGAGCTCGTCAACGGCGCTACGGATGGTCAGCCGTGTCGTGCCAAACTCCCCGGCCAGCTCGTTTTCTGACGGAATCATCGACCCCGTGGGATACACGCCGCGTTCGATGCGCTCTTCGATATGCCGCCGAATGCGCATGTAAACAGGGGCATTGTCTACTGTTTCAGCCATTGTTCACCCACCAGATTCTCGACGTCGTGCTTTTCGCCGTTATCGGCGAAGCGATACTTTGTGGGTAAGATAACCGATTTGCAATGTTCCACAAAACGCATGTCCTCATCGAACTCAAGCGAGCTCTGATAAAAAACCGGCGTCCCTTCATCCTCTTGAAGCAATTCGGCCTCATCCTCGTTGAGGCGCGAAATCGAGATGTGTTCACACCCATGTTCGACGCGCACGCCACCCTCTTGGAGCAAAACATCGTACAGGCTCTCCCGCGTATAGTCATGATCGGGAAGGGACGGACACAGCAAAAGATTGACGCGGGCAGTTTCGATTGAAGCCGGCTCGCCATCGATAAGACGAACGCGTTGTATGCGGTACATGGGGTCGCCCGGCGTCAGACCATATTTTTTGGCAGCAGCCTCGTCCGCCTCGATAACTTCGGCAGAAATCAGCCGAGAAGACGGGTGCAGGCCAACCGACCGCACGGCATCGGAGAAGTTGTACGTTTCTTGGAAGATGTTCAGTGGTTTGGGAGGACACACATACGTACCCGATCCGCGGCGGCTTTCGAGCGTTCCGCACGAAATGAGCCGCGTGATGCCAGCGCGCAACGCCGTACGCGAAACGCCAATATCTTCGCACAGCACGCGCTCGGCCGGCAGGCGATCGCCGCCGGCAAGCCGATGGTGCGGGATGTACCAAAGAATTCCCTCAACAGCACGGTCTTTGGGGGGAATTGCATAAGATTCGCCTGCCATTGCACAGACTCCTCATTCAAAAATGTATGTCACCAGAATTAGGCCAGCCCTCCCATGGCATCAAACTCGGCCTTGATTTTCTCGGCGACATTCCGATACGACTTATATAGGTTTGAATCGCGTTTGACTTCGTCGGTCATAACGGGAATCTCCAATTTGGAAACCTCGTCTTTTCCCGTCTGAACCGCTACAACAACACCCATACCAAGACACATATTACGCTTGGCAGCGTTTATTTTTGCCGCTTTCGCGGGATTTGCCAGAATACACTGGGCAAATTCCTGTTTTGAAGGCGTCTCGTCGGTCTCCGGATCGCCGGCTTCGGCCACCTCGCACTGCAGCACATCCGCATAATCAAAGATCTTCGGCTGCGCACCGCGCTGATGCACGGCCCACTTGCGGCGCGTGGAATCTTGGTAGATAGCAGGCAAAAACGTAAACCGCGGCGGGTCCAAAATCGTATCCGTGATGGTAAACACATCGGGATCAAAGGCATCCTGCGGGTTTTTCTTCTTGAACAGCCCCATATCAGCCTCCCGTACTAACATTAAACAACTCAAGCTGAATATAGCACCAATTTCAAGCTTCTGCTTTAGCGCATCGGTGCATGGCGTCTATGGCTCGCCAAGCGGGGAATACACGGACGAGGGCCGGGCAAGACAAGGCTATTCCGCACGAGTATATCTCCTGGCACGCCCCTCACCTTCTTGGCGCAAATAACCTTTATCCACGAGAGACTTCAAATGGCGAATCGTCTTCGTCTTCTCAAAGCCTGTTATCTCCGACACAGTCGACCTAGAGACAAGCCTGTTTTCGGGAATAGTATCGAGCACGGCCTGCTCCGCATCCGACAATGCAGACAGGCTGTCAACAAATGGGAGCACGACGGAAACGTAACCGTCGCCCAACTCGAAGCGAGGGATAACTCCCGTGCCGTCGTATGCCCTTCTAATGCGACGAACGCCCGTGCCAAACTTTTCAATAAGGCCAACGCGAAACATACTCTCTGCTAGAACTGGGTTCCTGAGCAGCGAAAAACGTCCGTCCAGGTACGCTTCCCTCGTCATCCCCGGGACCAACCCGCCGGGCGATACGATCTCAATACCTTCCTGAAGCAGCGAGATTCTCACACATGCGCCAACGTCCCAGGCTCGGTGCGCGAGCGCATTTGCAGCAGCTTCACGATAGGCGGTCTTTGGAATCCTCTCAACAGCGGTTCTGTTCGCGCCCTTAATCACGTCATACTCACAGTACCTCTCAAAGAACGCCATCGCGCGGTCGAATTGGGTAAGGACCGAAACGCCCTCAACTACCTCCCTATCGAGAATGGTGTCCTGATCGGCTCCGAACCTTGCCATATCTATTCCGGGAAACGTGTTATTGTCTGCCAGTAGGGCAGCTGCATTCGTGAGCTTCTCGCCATCCAAAAGGCCGAGCGTCCTCATCACGTCCTTTGTTAGTTTCTCTATTCCCAGGGCATGCGACAACTCCTGTTCAAGAACAGAAAAAACCAGCTTGTCCGGGCCGGCAGCCAGTGCGTCGAAGCTCAGGTTTTGACCTTCGAGAACCAAACGCCTCAGCTCGACAGTATCGACTTCGACAGTCGCGGAATCCGACCTTCTGTAGGCTTTCCCGCCACTTAGATAGGGCTTGTCAAGCCCCTCTTCCACTGTAAGCTCGACCGTTAATCCATCCTCGCTTACCTCGAGAAGGAACATAGGGCGTGGCTTAATTGCATCGTTGATTCTGTTCTCTATATCCAAACAAGCCTGCACGGGATCCTTAATCCCCACAACGGACCCATCGTCATCGACACCAAATACTATCCGGCCGCCGCCAAAGTTGGCAAAAGCACTGACCGTCTTCAGAAAACCCCTGTTTATCTCCGATTTATATTCGAGATTGTTTGTTTCCCGTTGCATAGGCGCTCCCTAGCTCAATCGTTGCAACGATTGTACAACGATTTAATAATCGTTGCATTTTCGTTCGCGACGATTTCGATGACGGAATCGGCGGCAAATGAAATTATCAGCCCCGCATATCGAAACGGTCGAGAGGGCCGCCTCCGGGCTGGTGCCCTTCCTCGGAGAAGTTCGCGAAGCCCACTTCTCCGAGGAAGGGCACCAGCCCGGAGGCGGCCCCAGCGCGAGACCGTCCCGGATGCCTATCTACTCGTTGTCGCCCGCGGTCATCTGCGTTGCGGAGAGCGCGCCGTCGGCAGCGGTTGCGGCTGCGGCGTCGGGCCAGACCCAGTCGGTGAAGGCCGGGTGGTCGTAGCCCTCATCGCACGCGAACTCAAAGGCCTCGGTGCGGAATGCCTCCCACTTATCAATCTGCTCGGCAAACTTATCGGCGTCGACCATGCGCAGCACGTCGGCGGCCAGTGTCCAGCGGTCCATGTTGTTCAGGCGCAGCATGTCGAACGGCGTTGTCGTGGAGCCTTTCTCCTCGTAGCCGTGGACGCGGAAGGCATCGTGGCCGGGGCGGTTCCAGATCAGGCGGCGAATCGTGCCGGCATAGGCGTGGAACGCGAAGAGGACGGGCTTCTCGCCGCAGCCGAACAGCTCAGCCCAGCGCTCGTCGCTGAGAGCCTGGTCGTTCTCGCAGACGTTCTGGATCTTGAGCAGATCGACCACGTTGACGAACCATACCTTGATGCCCAGCTCGCGCAGCATGTCGGTTGCAGCCAGAGCCTCGAGCGTCGGCACGTCGCCGCAGGTGGCGACCACGACATCGGCCTCGGCGAGCGAATCGGCGGTCGATGCCCACTCCCAGGTCGCAACGCCCTCGGCGAGCTCCGCCTTGGCCTCGTCGACCGTCTGGAAGGTCGGAGCAGGCTGCTTGCCGCAGAAGATGGCGTTGACGCAGTCGGTGGACTGGTAGACGCGCTCGGCAACGGCAAGGGCCATGTTGGCGTCGGCCGGATAGTAGGCATTCACGATGTGCGTGTCGTTGGCCTTGTTGAGCAGCAGGTCGATAAAGCCGGGGTCCTGGTGCGAGAAGCCGTTGTGGTCCTGACGCCAGACGTGGCTCGACAGCAAAATGTTAAGGCCGCTGATGGGGGCACGCCACGGAATCTCGCGCTTGGTAGCCTCGAGCCACTTGCAGTGCTGGTTGACCATGGAGTCGACCACATGGACAAAGCTCTCGTAGGAGCTCCACACGCCGGAACGGCCAGTGAGCACGTAGGCCTCGAGGAAGCCCTCGCATTGGTGCTCGGACAGCTGCTCGACGACCTTACCGGAGCCTGCCAGCAGCTCGTCGTTGGCCTCGTCCTCGTAGAAGCCGGCGTCCCACTGCTTCTTGGTCACCTTGTAGGCAGCCTGCAGACGGTTGGACGCGGTCTCGTCGGGACCAAAGATGCGGAAGTCATCCATGTTCTTGGCCAGAACGTCGGCAGTGTACTCACCAAAGACGCGGGCGGCCTCGGTGGAGCCCCAGCCATGACCCTTAGTTGCGACGGGGACCTCGTGGGCATGAATATCGGGCAGCTCGAGCTCGCGACGCACCTTACCGCCGTTCGCGTTGGGGTTGGCGCCGATGCGCAACTCGCCAGTCGGCATAAAGGCCGTCACCTCGGGGCGCACCTGGCCCTCGGGCGTAAAGAGCTCCTCGGGCTTGTAGGAACGCAGCCACTCGCGCAGCACGCGGAAGTGCTCGTGGGTGTCCTTGGCACTCGCCAGCGGCACCTGATGCGCGCGCCAGGAGTCCTCGGTCTTCTTGCCGTCGATCTGCTTGGGGCAGGTCCAGCCCTTGGGCGTGCGGAACACAATCATGGGGTAGGCCGGGCGGACCACGGTCTCGCCTGCGGCGGCCTGGGCCTGCGCGGTTGCCTTGATGTCACAGATCTCATCGAAGACCTGCTCAAACAGGGCAGCGAAACGCGCATGAATGCTTGCGTGGCTCTCGTCGTCAAAGCCAGCGACAAAGAAGTGCGGCTTATAGCCCATGCCCTCAAAGAACTTGGTGAGCTCTTCGTCGGACACGCGGGCGAGGATGGTGGGGTTGGCGATCTTGTAGCCATTGAGGTGCAGGATCGGCAAAACGATACCGTCGGTTGCCGGGTTCACGAGCTTGTTGGATTGCCAAGAGGTCGCGAGCGGGCCGGTCTCGGACTCGCCGTCGCCCACCACGGCCACGGCCAACAGGCTCGGGTTGTCCATGACGGCACCGTAAGCGTGGCTGAGCGTGTAGCCGAGCTCGCCGCCCTCGTGGATGGAACCGGGCGTCTCGGGCGCAAAGTGGCTCGGGATGCCGCCGGGATAAGAGAACTGGCGGAAGAACTTCTGCAGGCCGGCCTCGTCATTGGTGATGTCGGGGCGAATCTCGCGGTAGGTGCCGTCGAGCAGCGACTGAGCAGTACCGGCGGGGCCACCGTGACCAGGGCCCATCAAGAAGATAGCATTCTGGTTGTGGTCGGCGATCAGTCGATTGACGTGACCGAACAGGAAGTTGATGCCGGGCGTGGTGCCCCAGTGGCCAACCAGGCGGTGCTTAACGTCCGGACGACCGAAGTCGCGCACCTCACCGGTTTTCTCATCAACAAAGTCGGGGCGCATTAGCGGGTTAGAGCGAAGGTAGATCTGACCGACGGACAGATAGTTCGATGCGCGCCAATACAGGTCGACGCCCTCGAGCTCGGAAGCCGGCACCTCGTGGCCCAGCTTTTGCCACGGCGTCCCCAGTGTTTTAGCCATTGTTTATGTCCCTTCGCTGTGCGGTCACCCTCCAATACGGCAACCTTTCGTTGGGACCAGTATATTTGCTAAAACGTTTTATCATGGTGAAAAAACGTTTTACCACCCTTATCAATCCCATCGATTAGCAAAACGCGACATTCACCTGCGGCATTGACTGTCACAGGTGCTCCACATTCGGTCTCTGCAAATTGGTAAACGTGTTTAGTTGTGTTTAGTAAGCTCGAGCACGCTGTCCTTAACGATAAGCTCCGGCTCCAGAACGACCTCTTCGGCACGCCTGCCGCCCCTACCGGCAAGACGCTTGGACATGCAGCCAAAAGCATGCTCCGCAAGGACACCAGGGTCCTGCTCAATCGCGGTCAGCGCCGGCTCAAAGAGAACGTCGGCCGCCGAGTTGTCATAGCTCACCACCGAGATATCGCCCGGGATGCTCTTCCCCATCTCGTGCAAGCGCTTGAGCAAACCGAGGGCAATGTTATCCGAGCTTGCGAACACGGCAGTGGCGTCAGTTGTGAGCACTGCCTCCGAGGCCTCGTATGCGCTCGGAATGTAGTACTCGCTCTCAAACTCCAAACGCGCGTCGATCGGCAGGCCAACCTCGCGCAGCGCGCGCTCATAGCCGGCAAGTCGCTTGCGACCCGTATTGGAACGGCGGGCATTAACCAGACAGGCGATGCGGCGATGACCTTGCTCGATCAGATAGCGGGTGGCCATATAGCCGCCCATCTCGTGGTCGAACATCACTTTGTCGCACTCGAGCCCCTCAATGGCACGGTCGACCATTACGGCTGGGATGGGCAGGTGGCTGACTTCTTCGCGCAGGGCGCGGTCATCGGAGAACTCGTCACCCACCACCAGGAAGACGCCATCAACGCCGCGCGTCACCAGCTGGCGCAGCAGCTCCAGATCGTCATCGGCGCTTCCGCCCGAGCTGGTAATGAAGAGCGCATAGCCGTCCTCGCGGCAGCGCTTTTCCAGGCTACCGGCGAGCGAGGCAAAAAAGCGGCTCTCGATGTTAGGGACGATAAGGCCCAGCGTGCGCGACTCGCGCATAACCAGGCTGCGCGCAATCTGGTTGGGAACATAGTGGTTGCGCGCCGCGACCTCTTTGATGAGCTTGCGGTTTTCTTCCGAGATGCGACAGGGCCGATTATTGAGAACAAGCGAGACCGACGAGGGGGAAAGCCCCACCTCCTGGGCGATCTGCTTGAGGGTGACTTTGTTGGCCATCTCGCTCCTTCCGGGTTTACGCGCAATCTCTTGAAAGTATAGCGACTACCCCTCTACCTCGGTGATAAACACTTTACCAATCCGGTGGACGGCTGTTTTATCGCCGCCAGCGCACCAAATCCGTCCGGGTGGGGTATATTGCAATCGATTGATGACAACGACCACCAAAAGGCGGATATCCGTATGCACGAGAACGATTTTTTTAACGAGGACCTGCTGTGCGCGCTCGCTGGCGTTGCCGGCGAGGACAACGTGCTGATGAGCGAGCCCATGCGCGAGCACACCACGTTTAAGATCGGCGGTCCGGCCGACGTCTTTGTCACGCCCGATACTGAGCAGGGCCTCGTCGCCACGCTCGATACCTGCTATCGCTGCAATCTACCACTCACCATCGTGGGCAACGGCTCCGACTTGCTCGTCGGCGACAAGGGCATCCGCGGCGTCGTCGTAGCGCTGGGCGAGGGCCTCTCCGACATTACGGTCGACGGCACGCACGTCACGGCGGCAGCCGGCGCCTTGCTTTCCGATGTCGCAGCCGCGGCAGCCGAGGCCGGCCTTACCGGCATGGAGCCCATCTCGGGCATTCCCGGATCGGTCGGCGGTGCCTGCTACATGAACGCCGGAGCATACGGCGCTTGCATGGCCGATGTGCTGGAGTCCGTGCGCGTCTACAAGCCCGCCCGCATGCTCGACGACGGCACCCGCGGTAGCGGCAGCATTATCGAGTTCGATGTCGATGAGCTCAACCTGGGCTATCGCAAGAGCCGCATTGCCGACGACGGTTTCGTCGTGCTTTCGGCCACTTTCAATCTCGCCCCGGGCAACGCCGCGATGATCAAGGCCGACATGGACGACTACCGCCAGCGCCGCGAGGACAAGCAGCCGCTCGACATGCCGAGTGCCGGCTCCACCTTCAAGCGCCCCGAGGGCTACTTTGCCGGCAAGCTCATCATGGACGCCGGCCTGCGAGGACACGCCATCGGCGGCGCCCAGGTGAGCGAAAAGCACTGCGGCTTCATCGTCAACGCCGACCACGCCACCGCCGCCGATGTCGACGAACTCATCCGCCACATCCAAGCAACCGTCAAAGACCAATTCGACGTAGACCTCGAACCCGAAGTCCACCGAATCGGCGAATTCCTCTAAAAAAGAAGGCCCCGAAAGGGGCCTTCACTTTCTTTTATTCAGACAACCAATCCGGTGCGTAGCGCCCCGAACCCGAGAGGGCCGCGTGCCCGCCCGCAATATATTTGATTGATCGCGAGTTCCGCACGCAAAGAAGGCCACTTAATGTGGCCTTCGTCTTGCGCAGGACTGCCCGAGCAGGCAATCAAATATATTGCGGGCGGGCACGCGGCCCAGTCGGCTTTACGACAGCGCAATACCGCCAAGCCAGCCCCAACGCACGCCAGAGCCAGTACCATAAAAGCTAATGAACGAATCGAGCGACTTCGATGTAATGGCACCCTCGTTGCTCATAACGATGCCGCCGCCAACGTAGATACCCACATGACCGTAGATAAGGCCCGGAGCACCCGTGCCGCTGTGCGAGGAATCGGCCACGATCATGCCCACCTGCAGCGCCGAGCGATCGGAGCTATAGCACCAGGCGTTGAACATGTCGCAGGCGTTGCCGCCAAAGTAGCCAACGCCGGCGTTACGGAAGACATTGGTAACCCACGCCGCGCACCAGTTCTGACCCGGCGAAGGCGTGGAGTAGCACGCGTTGACGACAGCCTGCTGCTTGCCCGAGCCGGCATTCTGCTGCGGAGTTCCGGGCGCATACGATCCACCGCCCGAGCTCGAACCACCCGAGTAGGAATTGTTCTTGTTCGCGGCGGCCGCGGCAGCGGCGGCCTTCCTGGCAGCCTCCTCAGCCTGGGCGGCAGCGAGGATCTCGGAATCGCGCTGAGCCATGAGTTCCTTGACGTCGTCGGAAAGACCGTTCAGCACGGTCTGGACTTCTTGCTGCTTGGCCTGCATATCCTGCATCTGAGCCGTCTGCTGGTCCTTGAGTTTCTCCAGGTCGGCCTTTTGTGATTCGAGCTCGGTCTTCTGTGCGTCGAGCTCAGCCTGAATCGTCTGGATATCCTCGATGGCATCGCGGTCGCTCTTGTTGATCTTCTCAACGTAATGCGCGTTGGCGACGAGTTCCTCAAACGAGCCAGAGGCCAGCAGCAGCGACAGGATGTTCGTACCGCCGGACTTGTAGCTGGCGGCCACGCGATCGGAAAGGTCGTTGCGCTTCTTCTTGAGCTCGGCCTTCTTTTCATCGATCTGGGCCTGCGTGTCGTCAATCTTGCCCTGGACATTCTCGATGTCGTTGAGGGTCTGGGCATTCTTGTTGGCCAGCGCCGCATACTCATTTGCGATGCTGTCGAGCTGGGCCTGAACCTCGTCGAGTTGGGCCTGGGCGGCATTCAATTTATCGGTGGTTTCTTTGGAAGCCTCCGCCGCATGGGCGCGAGTGGGCAGGCCAAAAAGAACTGCCGCAGAAGCGGCGCCGAACAGGGCCTTAAGGGCAGTGCGGCGCGAGAGCTCCTGGGAAAGGATGGAATCGCTGTTTGGTGACATATGTACTCCGTTACATGCTTATTTATATGTCGCTCAACTCATACATATTAGCGTACATATGGCGCGTCCCAACGATTTCCACGAACGGCAGGAAACTACAAGGTCGGCGGCTCGTAAGCAATTGTCAAATTTGAGGTAACAATTGAGCAAGCTCTTATATGAGTACGTTAACATAATCCTCTGGTTTTCCTGCCCCGCGCGTTTTGGGCGCCCCTAGCTGCGCTATACTCCCCTCTAGAAGTGTTCCTGATTCGATAGGAGACTACATGTCCAAAGCACTCGACCCCAAAGACACCTGCGTCCTCGTTACCGGTGGCGCCGGCTTTATCGGCTCGCACACCGTCGTTCAGCTGCTCGAGGGTGGCTACCAGGTCGTCATCGTCGATGATCTCTCCAACTCCAGCGCTGTCGCTGTCGACCGCGTCAAGACCATCGTGGGCGACGAGGCCGCCAAGAACCTCACCTTCTACGAGGCCAACGTGCTCGACCGCGATGCGATGAACAAGATCTTCGATACCCATCAGATCGACCGTGTCATCCACTTTGCCGGCTTTAAGGCCGTCGGCGAGTCGGTGAGCAAGCCCGTCGAGTACTACCACAACAACATCGAGAACACCCTGGTGCTCATCGACGTCATGCGCAACCATGGCTGCAAGTCCATCATCTTCTCGAGCTCCTCGACCGTCTACGGCGACCCGGACAACCCGCCCGTCACCGAGGAAGACCCCAAGAAGCCCGCAACCAACCCCTATGGCTGGACCAAGTGGATGATCGAGCAGATCCTTATGGACGTCCACACCGCCGACCCCGAGTGGGACGTCGTGCTGCTCCGTTACTTCAACCCCATCGGCGCTCATCCGTCGGGCCTGATCGGCGAGGACCCCAAGGGCATCCCCAACAACCTGGTGCCCTATGTCGCCCAGGTCGCCGTGGGCAAGCTCGAGGCCGTTCAGGTCTTTGGCAACGACTACCCCACCCCCGACGGCACCGGCGTGCGCGACTACATCCACGTGTGCGATCTGGCCTCTGGTCACGTTGCCGCCCTTAACTGGATGAACGGCAAGACCGGCGTCGAGATCTTTAACCTGGGCACCGGCACCGGCACCTCGGTACTCGAGGTCGTCGCCGCCTTCTCCAAGGCTTGTGGCAAAGAGCTGCCCTACGTGATCCGCGAGCGCCGCGCCGGCGACATCGCTGCCAACTGGTGCGATGCCTCCAAGGCCGAGCGCATGATGGGCTGGAAGGCCCAGTACGACATCGCGGACATGTGCCGCGATAGCTGGAACTGGCAGAGCCACAACCCCAACGGCTTCGCCGACGCCGAGTAGCAAAAACCTACATACCGTTCTTGCCCCGATCTCACGTTGTGAGGTCGGGGCTTTTTTCATGGCATGTAGCCATTCGCCGAAAATCGACCAACTTTTTTATCTTGCCTGTACATGTTTAAACAACATGTTTTACAATAGGCGTATCGAATCAGAACATCGGAGGCGGACTGCACACCCATCGGCAGGCCGACCCCACAACAAGAAGGTTGGTGAGCGCATTCATGGAGCGTGCAAGCGGCGTCCTCATGCCCGTCTCATCTCTGCCCGGACCATACGGAATCGGCGGCTTTGGCTGGAATGCCTACGACTTCGTCGATTTTCTCGCCTCGTGCAAACAACATTACTGGCAGATTCTGCCCCTTACGACGACCAGCTATGGCGATTCGCCTTATCAGTCGTTCTCGGCCCGCGCAGGCAACCCCAACTTTATTGACTTTGCCGAACTTATCGAGGCAGGGTATCTGGAGCAGCGCGATATCGATGGCGTGTATCTGGGATCCGACCCCAGCAATGTCGACTACGGTGCTATCTTTGGCGGCCGCCGTCAGATTCTCGACCGCGCCGCCGAGCGCTTTGCTGCCGACAAGCCGGCCGATTTCGATGACTTTATCCAGGCCAACGAGGACTGGCTCATCCCCTACTGTGAGTTCATGACCGTCAAAGAGGAGTGCGGTCTCAAGGCGTTTTGGGAGTGGCCCGCGGAGCTCCGCACCCGCGGCGAGGCTTCCGCCAAGGTCTGCGCCGACCATCCGGCGCGTATGCTCTACCACCAGATGACGCAGTACTTCTTCGATCGCCAGTGGAGCCGCCTCAAGGCCTATGCCAACGAGCGCGACATTCTCATCATCGGCGACCTGCCCATCTATGTCTCGCGTGACTCCGTCGAGATGTGGGCGACACCTGAGCTCTTTAAGATCGACGCCGCCGGCAATCCCGTGAGCGTCGCCGGCACGCCGCCCGACCAGTTCTCGGCCACCGGCCAGTACTGGGGCAACCCCATCTACGACTGGGACGCCATGGAGGCCGACGGCTTCTCCTGGTGGGAGGGCCGCATTCGCGCCGCCCTCGACATGTACGACGTCATCCGCCTGGATCACTTCCGCGGCTTCGAGGCCTATTGGGAGGTGCCGTTCTCCTCGCCTGATTCGTCCTACGGTTCGTGGACGCAGGGTCCCGGCCTCAAGCTCTTCAAGACGCTCGAGGAAAAGCTCGGCACGCTGCCCATCATCGCCGAGGACCTGGGCTTCCTCACCCCCGGCGTCATCGATATGCGCGACAACTCGGGCTTCCCCGGCATGAAGATCCTGCAGTTTGCCTTTGAGGGCACCAACTCGTACTACCTGCCGCACAACTACATTGCCAACACCGTCGCCTACGTGGGCACCCACGACAACGAGACGGCACGCGGCTGGTTTGAAGGAACGGCTACCCCGCGTCAGCGCGAGCAGACAGCCCTGTACACCCATCAGCAGGCCGGCGAACCCATCGCCGACGCGCTCAACCGAACCATCGCAGCCAGCGTGAGCGACACGTGCATCTACACCATGCAGGACCTGCTCAACTTGGGCAACGAGGCGCGCATCAACACCCCTGCCACGCTGGGCGGCAACTGGACCTGGCGCATGCTCGACGGCGCCATCACCCGCGAGCTCGAGCACAAACTCACCGACTGGACCGAGACCTACTTCCGCATCCCGTCGGAAGCCGAAATCGAGCTTCCTCAATAGGAGCTACCGCGCCCGACCCCTCCCCACCGTGCGGACGCGCTTGCTTACCCGCGCGAGGCCACCCCAATCCCCTCGCGCGGGATTCTTATGAATTGCAGACATGAAACAACCCATCACAGGAGAAAACATGCCCCAAATTAACCTCATGGAACTCGCCGAGCAGTCTTTTGGCACCTCGCTCGAGCAGCTCGACGACCGTCGCATTTACAAGCTGCTGGTCAAACTCGTGCAGGAGCGCTCCGCCACCTGCCCGCTCAACAACGGCAAGAAAAAACTCTATTACATTTCCGCCGAATTTTTGATCGGCAAGCTGCTCATCAACAACATGATCGACCTCGGCATCTACGACGAGGTTAAGGACCAGCTCACCGCCGCAGGCCACGACCTCAACAAGATCGAGGAATTCGAGGTCGAGCCGTCGCTCGGCAACGGCGGCCTGGGCCGCCTGGCCGCGTGCTTCCTGGATTCCATCGCCACGCTGGGCTTGACCGGCGATGGCGTGGGCCTCAACTATCACTACGGTCTGTTCCGTCAGCGCTTTGTCGACAACCAGCAGAAGGCCGTCCCCGACGAGTGGCTCGGTGAGCAGGACATCCTAGTCGACGATGACCGCTCCTACACCGTCGAGTTCGGCGATTTTGCCGTTACCTCCAAGCTCGTCAACATCGATGTGCCCGGTTACGACCAGCCCACCAAAAACCGCCTGCGCCTGTTCGACCTGGCGAGCGTCGACGACGGCCTGGTCCCCGGCAGCTCCATCGACTTCGACAAGACCGAGATCGCCAAGAACCTCACCTTGTTCCTCTACCCCGACGATTCCGACGAGCAGGGCCGCCTACTTCGCATCTATCAGGAGTACTTCATGGTGAGCAACGCCGCCCAGCTCCTGATCGACGAGGCCGTCGAGCGCGGCAGCAACCTGCACGATCTGGCCGACTACGCCGTGGTCCAAATTAACGACACGCACCCCACCATGGTCATCCCCGAGCTCATTCGCTTGCTCACCACCGAGCATGGCATCGAGTTTGACGAGGCCGTGACCATCGTACGCTCCATGGTCGCCTACACTAACCACACGATCCTTGCCGAGGCGCTCGAGAAGTGGCCGCTCGTCAGCCTGCAGAAGGTCTCCCCTGCCATCGCCGACATTATCGTCAAGCTCGACGAGGTCGCCAAGGCCGAGCACGACGACCCGCGCGTCGCCATCATCGACGAGCACGAGACCGTCCACATGGCCCACATGGACATCCACTTTGGCTTCTCCATCAACGGCGTCGCCGCACTTCACACCAAGATCCTAGAGGACACCGAGCTTCACCCGTTCTACGAGATCTATCCCGAGAAGTTCTCCAACAAGACCAACGGCATCACCTTCCGCCGCTGGATCCATGGCGCCAACCCCGCACTTGCCAGCCTGCTCGACGACGTGATCGGCACCGATTGGCGCAGCACCGGCGACCTAAGCAAGCTCGCCGAGTTCGCCGACGACAATGACGTCCTTGAGCGCTTGGCCGCCACCAAGGTCGAGACCAAGGCCATCATGCGCCAGTTCATGGCACTCGAGCAGGGCGTAACGATCCCCTCCAACGCCATCATCGACGTCCAGGTCAAGCGTATTCACGAGTACAAGCGCCAGCAGATGCTCGCGCTCTACATCATCTGGAAGTACCTCGACATTAAGAACGGCAACAGACCTAAGCACCCCGTCACCATCATCTTTGGCGGCAAGGCGGCCCCTGCCTACACCATCGCCCAGGACATCATCCATCTGATCCTGACGCTGTCGCAGTGGATCGCAAACGACCCCGACGTGGCCCCCTACCTGCAGGTTGTCATGATCGAGAACTACAACGTCACCGCTGCCGAGCGCGTGATCCCCGCCGCGGACATCTCCGAGCAGATCAGCCTGGCCTCCAAGGAGGCGAGCGGTACCTCCAACATGAAGTTCATGCTCAACGGCGCCCTGACCCTGTGCACGCTCGACGGCGCCAATGTGGAGATCGCCGAGCTCGTCGGCGACGAGAACATTTACACCTTTGGCGCCTCGTCCAAGCAGGTCGAGCAGCTCTACGCCGACGGCACTTCCGACGCCGGCGCGCAAGCTGCTGGTGGACTTTATCACCAACCCTGCCTTTATGGCGACCGGCAACGCCGAGCGCCTGCAGCGCCTGCACGACGACATCAAGGGCAAGGACTGGTTTATGGCCCTGCTCGACATCGAGGAGTACATCCAGACCAAGGAGCGCGTGTTGGCCGATTACGAGGACCAGGATGCCTGGATGCGCAAGGCGCTGATTAACATCGCCAACGCCGGCACCTTCTCGTCCGACCGCACCATCTCGCAGTACAACGACGAGATCTGGCACCTGAGCTAATTTCTCCTCCCTTACCCATCCTCTTGAGAAACGGAGTCGTGGCAACACGGCTCCGTTTTTTTGCGCCGACACATTGAGCCGCGGCCCGCCTCGGCCCAATTGTCTCGATCTGTAACAACTGCTCAACCAAAACGATCCCAGATGTTACAGATCAAGATAAACGGACAGATGGCTTAACAACGTCTCGTTCTGTAACACCTAGCACCCGAAATCGGTCCTTACTGTTACAGATTGAGACAAACAGGTAGATACCTCGGCACCATCTCGTTCTGTAACATCTAGACCCAATTCGACCCTCCAACTGTTACAGATCGAGACAAACGAACGACCGGACAACCCCAACACAAAGAAAGGCTCCCCTCTCGCCCAGTGGACGGGAGAGGAGCCTTATATGTGACCGCGGCAAAAGGATGGCAATACCGCAGTCGCCCAAAGGGAGGGCCTGGATGCACCGGGCCTAGATAAGGTTCTTGCCAGACACCTTATCGAAGAGATGGGTCGCGTTCTTCTCGAACTTGAACCAGATGGAATCGCCCGCCTTGAGCGCACCCTTGGCCTCAAGGTCGACAACGGGAATGATCAGGACGAACTGGCCATCGGGAGCGGTCACGTGGACATGCTCGGTCGAACCCATGAGCTCGGTCACCTCGACGGTACCCTGGAGCGCGCCCTCCTCGCCCTTGTCGGCAAGCAGAATCTGCTCGGGGCGCACGCCGGCCGTGATCTCCTTCACGTCGCCGCCATCCCAGTTGAGAGCAAGCTGAGCGCAGGTCTCGGGAGCGAGCGCCACGTCCATATCCTCGGTCTTGACGGTAAAGCCGTTGCCCGAGCGCACCAGCTGGGCATCGAAGAAGTTCATCTGCGGCACGCCAATGAAGCCGGCGACGAAGATGTTCGCGGGATGGTTGAAGACCTCCTGCGGGGTGGCGATCTGCTGGACGACGCCGTCCTTCATGACCACGATACGATCGCCGAGGGTCATGGCCTCGGTCTGGTCGTGGGTGACGTAGATGAACGTGCCCTTAATCTCGTGACGCAGCTTGATGAGCTCGGCACGCATCTGGTTACGCAGCTTAGCGTCCAGGTTGGACAGCGGCTCGTCCATCAGGAAGACCTTGGGATCACGCACGATGGCACGGCCGATGGCGACGCGCTGACGCTGACCGCCAGAGAGTGCCTTGGGCTTGCGGTCGAGATACTCGGTGATGCCCAGGATCTCGGCAGCGGAGCGAACCTTGCGGTCAATCTCGTCCTTGGGGACCTTCTTGAGCTCGAGCGTAAACGCCATGTTCTCGTACACCGTCATGTTGGGGTACAGAGCGTAGCTCTGGAACACCATGGCGATGTCGCGGTCCTTGGGCGCCACGTCGTTGACGCGCTTGCCGTCGATGAGCACGTCGCCGGAGGTGATGTCCTCTAGGCCAGCAACCATGCGCATCGTCGTGGACTTACCGCAGCCAGAAGGGCCAACGAGGACGATGAACTCCTGGTCGTGAACGGTGAGGTTAAAGTCCTCTACAGCGAGCACGCCGTCCTCGGTAACCTTGAGGTTGTGCTTCTTCTCCTCGGTCTTCTTCTTTTTGCCAAAGAAGCCCTTCTTTTTTGACTCGTTGTTGGGATACACCTTCTGAACATGTTTGAGAACAATCTCGGCCATGTCTTTACCTTTCGATATGCGGCGCCACGCTGAGGGGCGCCGCAGAAACTTGCAAAACAGTTACGGCATCAGCCCTTGACGGCACCTGCCACCACACCGTCGATGATGTACTTCTGGCAGAAGATGTACATGATGACGATGGGGATAACGACCATCATGATGCAGGCCATCATGGGGCCGAGCTCGACGTGGCCATAGCCGCCGCGGAAGTACTGGATCAAAATAGGAATGGTCTTGTACTTGGTGGAGTCGAGCGTAAGGTAGGGCAGCAGGTAGTCGTTCCAGACCCACATGGTCTCGAGAATGCCGACCGAAAGATAGGTGGGCTTCATGATGGGAAGGACGATCTTAAAGAACACCTGGACCGGGTTGCAGCCATCAATCATGGCCGCCTCCTCGATCTCGAGCGGGATGTTCTTTACAAAGCCGGCGAACATAAAGACCGCGAGGCCCGCGCCAAAACCAAGGTAGATGAAGCAGATGTTAAACGGCGTGTTAAAGCCGATGCGGTCCGCGAGGTTGGACAGCGTGAACATGAGCATCTGGAACGGTACGACCATCGAGAAGACGAACAGGTAATAGAAGAAGTTCGAGATCTTGCTGTTGACGCGCACCACGTACCAAGCGCACATGGAGCAGCACACCAGAATCAGCACGACCGACGTGACCGTGATGATGAGCGAGTACATAAACGCCGAGGCAAAGCCCTGCTCGTTCAGAGCGTGCACGTAGTTTGCGAGGCCGTTGAACGTCTCGGGCGTGAGCAGATCGAACGCCGTGGTGGTGCTGATTGCGGTCGCTTTCTTAAAGGAATTGAGCGCAATCATGAACACGGGGTAGATCCATGCGAGCGACAGAATCGTAAAGAAGATCGAGAGCGCGCGGTTGATAGCCTTATCGCGTTTCATTACTGCTGCACCTCCTTGGACCTCGTGGCCTTAAGCTGGATCATAGAAATAGCGACAACCAGGATGCAGAAGATAACTGCCTTGGCCTGACCGATGCCCTGCCATGCGATGCCAGCACGCGAATAGAACGTGTTGTAGATGTTCAGGGCGAGCATCTCGGTGGAGTGCGCCGGGGCGCCACCGGTAAGGGCGAGGTTCTGGTCGAACAGCTTAAAGCCGTTGGTGATGGACAGGAACAGGCAGATGGTGATGGTCGGCATCAGGTTGGGGATCTTAACCTTCCAAAACGTCTGCCATGCCGTAGCGCCATCGACCTTGGCGGCCTCGATGTAGTCAGACGGAATGGACTGCAGACCGGCGATGTAGATGATCATCATGTAGCCGACCTGCTGCCACAGGGTCAGGATGATAAGGCCCCAGAAGCCAGCGGCGGAGTTGAGGGCGATAAGCTGGGCACCCACGTTGGAGAGCAGGCAGTTGATCAGAATCTGCCAAATGTAACCCAGTACAATGCCGCCAATCAGGTTAGGCATAAAGAAAATCGTACGGAAGATGTTGGTGCCCTTGAGCGCCTTGCGAGTGAGCGCCTGCGCAATGGCCAGCGCGATCACGTTGATGAGCACCGTCGACAGGAAGGCAAACGCCACGGTAAAGAAGAACGACGTGGAGAACTGCGGATCGGACAGCGCGCGCACGTAGTTCTCGATACCGACAAAGTGCGCGTTATTGATGGTAATAAACTGGCAGAACGAGAGATAGAAACCCTGGATAAAGGGAATCACGAACCCGATCATAAACGCCAGGCACGTGGGCAGCATAAAGAGCGGCCACCAGCGCTTGAGTGCTTTGCCCATAGAAGGGTCCTTTCAATATGCAGGGGGCGGGCAAACCTACGTCTGCCCGCCCCCTGTCGCTAATCAGATAGCTTGGGCAGCAACTGCTTACTCGGAAGCAGCCTTCTCGGTCTTCCAGCCATCGACGAAGGCGTTCTTGACGCCGTCCCACTTGGTGTTGTCGGCAGCATAAGCGATGAGAGCCTGCTTGAGGTTCTTCTTCCACTCCTCGGAGGGGATGTAAACGAAGTCCCAAGCGACGGTCTTCTTGCCGTCCTTGGCCATAGCAACGGCCTGCTGAGAGAAGACGTTGGTGGTCTCCTTAGCGCTCTTGAACGGGGCGGTCAGACCCATCTTGTCAGCGATGATGCTGGTGGCGGTGTCAGAAGTGACGCACCAATACATGAAGTCCTCGGTGGCCTTCTGGGCATCCTCGGAAGCCTGGGAGCTGACGCACCAGTAGTTCTCGCCGCCGGAGCACAGGCCCTGGTTCTCCTCGCCGTCGACGCCGATGTAGATCGGCAGCATGCCGAGCTGGTCGTCGGTCATACCGGCCTTGGTGAGGTCGGCGTAGGCCCAAGAGCCGTTCTGATAGAAGACGGCCTTGCCGGTTGCGAACTCGTTGGTGGCGTCGTCACCGGTCTTGGAGGCGAGCTGCGAAGGATCGCAGGTGGAGTCGGTGATGTACAGGTCGAAGATCTGCTTAAAGTTGTCGAGATACTCGCCCTTGATCTCGTCGTCCTCCTGATTGTGCTCCTTCTCGAACTCGTAGTAGAGCGGAAGGTTGGCGAGGTGCGTGGTGTAGCGCCAGCTGGAGGAGTCATCCATACCGGCGGAAGTGAAGGCACCGTCAACGCCGAGCTCGTCCTTGCGGGCCTGGATGTCATCGGCGCAAGCCTTCAGCTTGTCGAAGGAGTTGATGTCCTCGGCCTTGTAGCCGGCCTTCTCGAGGAGCTCCTTGTTGTAAATGATGCCGTAGCTCTCCTGAACCCAGTCGATACCCAGATCCTTGCCGTCGGACTGCAGCGCCAGGGAGTCGTCGATGAGCTCGCCGCGGAGCTTGGTGTCGGAAAGATCGGCGCAGTAGTCCTTCCAGTTCTTAAGGCCGGTGGGGCCGTTGACCTGGAACAGCGTCGGAGCGGAGCTCTTGGACATCTCGGACTTGAGCTTCTCCTCGTAGGTGTTGGAGGCGGCGGTCACGATCTTGACCTCGACGCCCTTCTCCTTCTTGTACGCCTTGGCGATCTCCTTCCACTCCTTGTCGACCTCGGGCTTGAACTGGAGGAAGTAGACCTCGGCAGCGTCACCAGAAGCAGAGGAGCCGGAGCCGGCAGAACCACCGCAGCCCACGAGACCCAGACCAAGAACCGCAGCCGCGGAACCAGCAAAGCCCAGGAACTGCCTTCTGCTCATTTCGTTCTTCATTACAATCCACCCTTTCACACCGTGGCGGCACCCTTTGCCGCCGCCTTCGGAGATTGGCTCGGGGACTTTGCCCCTTTTGCTGACTTGTACAATACGCTATTTGGCTAGTTGTTTGAACAAGTATTACTAGAGCGGTAGAAAAACTTCGGTGAACGGTAATTTCGACTTGATACTTGACAAGTTTTGTATAAACAATTATTTGTTATCGAATGCAGAGAAAACGCCCGATCAAGCCGATGCATCGTCGGTTTGACCGGGCGTTTTCGCTTTGAGGGCATGAGTCTCGTCAGGCTGCGAGCTAGCCGGCTATCGCTTGGAATTGACGCGGTAATGGAAGATCTCGGGGTGTGTGCGGGCATGCGTGACCTCGAACAAGATGCCGTCCGAGGTGTACGACTGGCTCTCCATAACGGCGACGCAGTTGTACTTGCCGAGGTCCAGATAGCTGCAGTCTTCATCGTTGGCGAGCTCGACACTCACCGTACGACGGCTCGCCATCACTTTGACGCCGCGCTTGTGCTCCAGATAGCCGTAGATAGAATCCGCCGCGATCTCGGGGGTCAGGCCCTTGGCGATCGACGCCAAAAAGTAGCCATGGTCCACTTGGCGCGCGCTGCCGTTGAGGCTTCGGACACGCACTACGCGAATCAGCTCCTCGCCCACCTTAAAGCCCAGGCGACGTGAGAGTTGCTCAGTGCAAATCAAATGTTCAAAAGACTTGACCTCGGTCGATGCGACGGCATTGTTGCGTTTTGCGAACTCGCCAAACGACTCAACCTCTTCGAGTGCGCCCAGCATGTCGGTTTCGCCCTTAAGCCAAATAACGCGCACGCCCTTACCGTGTATAGGCTGCACAAACATCTGGTCGGCCAGCATGCTCAAGGCGCGTCGAACGGTATTGCGCGTGCAGCCAAACTCCGCGGTCAGCTCGGCTTCGGTTGGCAGCATCTCCTGAAACGCATAGGTCCCGTTGATGATGCGCGAACGGATCTCGCGGTAGATTCCTTCGTAAATCGCTTTTGGCATGATTTCACCTCTAATGAATATGTATGGCTAGGCACGATAGCATTTCTTAAAGTTGTTTAAACCGATTATCGGTAAAGCACGGATTATTTACCGTCGACGGTTCCCCCGAAACCCAAATCGGACCGAATCAAAACCGTGAATGCGGTAAGCAGCCAGTCCTCTACAATGAGTTCATTGTTTAAACGTTCTTGCTCGCACAGCATGCTGCATCCGAAAGGTGGATTATGCTGCAAAAAATACAACGTTTTGGCGGAGCCATGTTTGCGCCCGCCATGCTGTTTTCCATATCGGGCCTTATGGTCGGCATCTCCGCCCTCGCCACGACCGTTGACATTGTCGGCGACCTTGCCGTATACGGAACACCTTGGTACTTCTTCTGGACCATCGTCCAGCGCGGATCGTGGACGGTCTTTAGGCGTCTCCCACTCCTGTTTGCCATAGCACTACCCATTGGCCTTGCCCAAAAGCAACCGGCACGCTGCTGTCTCGAAGCGCTCGTGGCATACTTTGCCTACTGCTTCTTTTTGAGCGAAATCATCAAGATCAGCGGCAACAACCTGGGCCTTCAGTACCCGTCCTTTCTGGCCCCCGCCACCGGTATCACCGTTATCGACGGTATTAAGACCCTCGACACCGGCATCATCGGACCGCTGGCGGTTTCAACCATCGTCGTTGCCATCCATGACCGCTTCTACGATGCCAAGGTGCCCGATTGGCTTGGCACGTTCTCCGGCTCCTCGCTGGTCTACCTCATCAGCTTTTTCGCTGTTCTCGGCCTCGCCATCGTCTCGGCAATCGCTGTTCCCTTTATATATGGAGCGACCGATACGTTGCGCCATGCGCTTGCGGGAGTCGGTACCCCAGGCGTGGGTCTCTTCGTGTTTTTGGAGCGCGCCCTCGAACCCTTCGGTCTGCACCACCTGCTCTACATGCCGATCTACTACGACAACCTGGTCGTAAACGAAGGCGTCTACGCCACGTGGACCAACCTGCTTCCCATCCTTTCCCACAGCACGCGCCCCCTTAAGGAACTTGCTCCTTGGGCTGGCTTTACCGCCACCGGCTGGGTCAAGCTCTTTGGCTTGCCCGCCATCGCCGCGGCGTTCTACACCACCGCAAAACCCGATCGCAGGGCCGGCCTTAAGGTCATCCTGCTGCCTGCCATCGTCACCTCGGTGGTCTGCGGCGTCACCGAACCGCTCGAGTTCCTCTTTATGTTCACCTATCCGGGGCTCTTCGTGCTCTATGCCGCCTTATCGTCCTGCCTTGCCATGGCCATGAATTTCTTTGGCATCGTGGGCATTTTCTCGGGCGGCCTTATGGAAATGGCGGCCTTCAACTTTATCCCGCTCATGCGCACGCACGCCGGTGCCTACCTTATGGCACTCGCTATTGGGCTTGCCTTTAGCGTCATCTTTTTCCTGAGCTTCCGCGGTATCATCCTAGCCCTCGACCTTAAAACCCCGGGGCGCGAGGACCATGGCGCCAATCGCGCCGCCGACAAACAGTCAGCAAAGAGCATGGAGGACAAAGGGGACTCTTTCGATGATGATTCAGCCAATGCGCAGGCAAACCTCGATCACCTGCTTGCCGAGCACGTCGTCGAGCTTTTAGGTGGCGTTGACAACATCGTGGGCGCAACCAACTGCGCCACACGCCTGCGCGTGGAGGTCGTCGATCCCTCTATCGTCGCGGACAATGCATCGTTTGTCGCAGCCGGTGCCAAGGGCCTCATCATCACCGGCAAAACCGCCCAGGTGATCATCGGCATCTCCGTTTTGCGCATTAAGGAGCACTTCGATCAGATCATGGGGCTCGAGCCGGGCTTTGCCCCCGAAGCGCCCCATCCCGTGCCCGGCGACACTCTTCAAAAGCCTGCAAATATCTGCTTCTTTGATATCGACGGAACGCTTGCCTGGCAAGACCCCCGCGTGGCCCAGGAGCTCCCCGAGGACGAACGGGACCTCTCGCCCTACCCCAACGAAGCGGTCTCGCAGGCCATCCGCGATTTTGTCGCCAACGGCAACATGGCGTTCATCTGCACGGGGCGCACACTCAGCTGCATCCATCCCAAGCTGCTCGAACTGCCCTGGACCGGCATCGTCTGCCTTGCGGGCGGCTATGTCGAGCTCGACGGACACGTTATTCGCGACCTGGCGATGACTCCCGGCATGTTGCAACGCCTTATCCCTTATCTTGAGCAGTCGGGCGAGGTCATCCGCTTTGAGGGCCTTAACGGCGTCGTGCGCATGAGCGCCGACGCACCCGACGCCCCTGGGTACGCACGCACCGTGGGAGATGCCGTAACGCAGCTGCAGCACTACGGCGCCTACAAGATCTTGATGTCCACGCCGCTCGCCAACCGCATTGCTCGGGACAAGGAGCTTGAGCCGCTGCTGTGCTTCAACGAGCTCGAGCTCGATGTAACGGAAATCTCGCCCCGCGAATGCACCAAGCGCGAGGGCATCCAGTCCGTACTCGACGCCCTCGACCCCAACCACGGAACCGTATACGGCATCGGCGATGCCAGCAATGACATCACGTTGATGAATGCCGTCGATGTTGGCATCGCGATGGGCAACGCACCCGACTATCTCAAAAAACGCGCGGACTACATTACCGACTCGGTCGATCACGACGGTGTCGTCAAAGCGCTCGAGCACTTTAAGCTTATATAGGCACCCGGACCGCGCACACCCTGTTGCCCTAAATCGCCAAAACTGACGCGCAGGAAACCCCAATGTGGCAATATGTTGTCTGCATATTGCACCAATGCAACCTTCAGAAAGAATGCGAGAACCCGTGTCCAGTCCGTTTACCAGCTTTCTAGCCCAGCACTTTGACCAGATCAACGACTATCTGGCCACGTTCTTTGACGGACAGGCGACCTCTGCCGATATCGAGCGCTACCTGTACGCGCCGCTCTCGGCGTTTACGGCCAACGCCGGCAAACGCCACCGCCCGCTCATTTGTATGCTCGCTGCCACCGCCGTGGGCGGCAGTTTCGAGAGCGCCCGCAGCGCCGCAGCTGCCATCGAGCATTTCCAGTCGGGTGCACTCATCCACGATGACATCGCCGACAACGGGCAGCTGCGCCGTGGCAAACCCTGCATGCATCTTACCGAGGGCACGGGGCTTGCCATCAACTGCGGCGACCTGGCACTCACCATGGTCACCAAGACGGTTCTCGACGACCCCACGCTTGCGCCCGACGTGAAGCTGCGCGTGCTCCACGAGCTCACCGAGATGATTGTCCGCACCATCGAAGGCCAAGCACTCGACCTGGGCTGGGTTCGCGATGGGCGCTTTGACATCTCGGTCGACGATTACTTGGATATGGCAACCCATAAGACTGCATATTACAGCGGGGCCACGCCGCTTGCCGCCGGAGCCATCATCGGCGGCGGCAGCGAGGAGCAAATCGAAGCGTTGCGCGCCTTTGGCCTGCACACGGGCCTTGCCTTCCAGATCCAGGACGACCTGCTCAACTTAGTCGGCACCAAGGAGGCCGCCAACAAGGACTTCCGCACCGACATCACCGAGGGCAAGCGCACGCTCGTTGCCGTACACGCCCTGTCCAATGAGCGCCATCACGACGAGGTCGAGGCAATCCTCTCCTCGGGCACCGAGGACCCCGCGCAGCTCGCACGAGCCGTGGAGATCTTCCAGGAGACGGGCTCGATTGACTACGCGCACGCCTACGCCTTGGAACTGACCGCTAAGGCTAAGGCCGCCATCGAGGATGTGCAGCTCGACCCGCATGCGCGCGAGTTGTTCATCTCTATGGCAGATTTCTTTGTGGAACGTCTTAACTAACGGGGGTTATAAAACCTGTCAGCAGCGTATTTAGGCACAACTTGCTACACTGTTGAGTGCATGTTTATGCATCCCTTCGCGTTGTCTATCCGACACACGCTCAAATAGTACGTATGGTACGCCGAAAGGGGTTCGTTCATGGAACCTATTACAACGGGCATGCAGGGAGCAGCCGTCGAGGACGTTCAGTCCCGTCTCCTGCAGCTCGGCTACACAATCGATGCCACCGAGGTCGCCGACAAGCGCTTTGGTGCCACCACCGAGCAGGCTGTTGGCACCTTTAGGCTCGACAGCGGCCTTGCCGCCGGTCACGCCGTCGATATTCCCTGCTGGAGCGCACTGGTCGACGCCTCGTACAAGCTGGGCGACCGTACCCTCTACCTGCGTATGCCCAATTTCCACGGTGCCGACGTGCAGGCCCTGCAGCGCGCGCTCAATGTTTTGGGCTTTGCCTGCGGCGAGGACGACGGCTACTTTGGCCCGCATACCGAAGCCGCCCTGCAGCAGTTCCAGGAAAACGTCGGCCTCTTTGCCGACGGCATGGCGTTCCAGGATACCTACGCCTACATCAACCGCCTGCACCACGTGTGGGAAGGCAAGCCTTCGGTTACCGAGGCTGAGTCGCGCATCGGTTTCGCCCGCGCGGCCAATGTGCTCGAGCGCTTCCAGATTGCCGTTATCGGCGAGGACCCCATCGCGCGCAGCGTTGCATCGCGCATGTGGAACATCGCCACGGCAACGACCGACAACAGCGGCATGATGCTCTGCGATTCCGAGGTCCCGACCGATGTCGACCTGGTACTCGAGATCGCAAGCGACGAGCTGCCTGCCGACGCCGCACCGCGCGCCACGATCGCCCTCGCCGAGTGCCACAACCTGGCCCAGCGCATCCGCACCGCCAATGTTGCCGCCCAGCAAAAGCCCGCACGCATTCGCATCGAACTCACGGGCATGACGCGCTACAACGGCACCTTCACCGCAAGCGATGCCCAGACGCTCGCAGTACGCCTACTCGACGGCGTTTGCGATGCCCTTGCAGATTAGGTAAACTAGACGAGTTGCTTTTGAGCAACAGTACCCATTGGGACGTAGTTCAACGGTAGAACTCCGGTTTTTGGTGCCGGCTGTTGGGGGTTCGAATCCCTCCGTCCCAGCCCTTAAGAACATAGCGCTCCAGGCCCACATGGACCCGGAGCGCTTTTTCGTGGGCAAGCGGAGGGATTCGAACCCGCAAGGGTGCGGAGCTGAGGAAACGCGAAGCGTTTTCCAGCGAAGCACGCAAGGAGCGAAGCGACGCAGCGGGCCGCGGCCGCCGGCAGGCGGACGCGGAATCCCTCCGTCCCACATCAGCCAAAGTAGATTTTTGGGACATGCCTAGAAATCTACCTATCAGCCCAGCTCCGCATGGCAAAGGAATAGCCCCTTTGTCACATTCGGTATCGTTCTCAAATCGCCATCAGCATTTTTCGAGTTATGCGGTCACGCTGCCGACCCACCACGCAATGCCACCGAAATAGCTTGATCGCTCTTGTCATAATCTGAGCGTATTCAAGCCTTCTTGAACAGAAGCTTCACAGAGTCAAACGCAGCAAAGGAATCAGCTGTCCCCGAAACGGCATCTTCGGACTGCAAAAGGCCCCAGAATACCGCCTAACTCGATTTTTGCAGGTGAGAAGGAAATGCAACCGATTCATACGCCTAAATCGGCATCCCCCATGCGACATTAGAATCCAGGAGGTCATTTCCATGCAGAAATGACCTCAATAACGCCATGTCTCGTTCCAATCTGGGCCTCTTTGAGCAAGCAGAGGAATTCGAATCAACCAGACAACACAACTTCTCGTCCTGCACGAGAAATTTCAGCCATAACTTCTCGTGCAGGACGAGAAGTTGGAGGTAGATTTTCAGGCATGTCCCAAAAATCTACCTCCAAAAGACAGGCGTCCCAAGCCCATTAGGACCAAGAGCGCCTTATATCTAGAAATCATCAGCCCAGTTCCGAAAAGCGAGCCGTCATCAACAAAGTGCCGTGTGGCCCCGACGGGCCGGGCATTAAGTTTGTCGCGAGTTCCGCACGCAAAGAAGGCCACTTAATGTGGCCTTCGTCTTGCGCAGGACTGTAGAGCAGCAAACTTAATGCCCGGCCCGTCGGGGCCACACGTCCCTAATTGTTCAGTATGCGGTCGAAGCTTCCCGAGTCGCCATCCCGATAGTCGGCGGTCATCAGAATCTCCTGCGGAATGCGCCCGCCCTCGCGCAGCACATTGCGGAACTGCACGCGCGTGACCATGGGCAGATCCTTGATCGTCGCCGCCAAGTTCTGCGGCACGCCCTGGTTGGCAGCCGCGGGCTCGCACTCGCCGCCGGCCTTCACGCGACGCTTATGCTCGGCGAGCATGGCGCGGTACATGCCGGCATGCAGGCGAATCTCAACCACATTGGCATTGCGAGCCTGCTCGACGATGCGCGCGCCCTCGCGGTCGATATCGCCCACGTAGTAGACGTAGTTAAAGCGATAGCCGATCTCAGCCAGATAATCGTCCAGGGCATGCGAGACGCTCGCCTTGCATCCGCCGCCAAAAATCACGCCGCCCACCTTGATGCCAAAGAGCTTGGCGTGCTTGCGGCCACGCAGCAGCCTGATGATCTCGTCGTAGGTGTCCAGGTTCTCGACCATAATGAACGGCTTATCGGCGCCCAGCGTAAAGAAACCCGTAAAGTGAACGGGGCGGTTGGGGGCGACCTTAATCGCCTGCATGCTGATGCCCTTTTCGGTCATACGCCGAATTAGGCGCTCGCCGTGCTTGCCGTCAAAGGCCTTCTCATCGTTAAAAATCTGGTAGGCACGCTGGCGGCGCGAGGCAACCGGCGTATCGGCACCTCGGTTTTGCTCGATCCAAGCCTGGATGATTGCGATTTCCTCGGCAATCTTGCGGTTGGACATCTCGTTGTGCTGAGTGCGCTGCGGCGCCTTTTTGCCGTCCTTGCCCTCGACCTTAACAATTTGAGTCTGCTGCTCCTTGATCTTAGAGAGCGCCGTAGGCGTAGGGACAACTTTGAGCAGCTGCCTGCCCAAAACGCGGGCAAGGGCAAACGCCGATACCTCGCCGTGGACGGCCGACTCGGGCTGCTGGGTAGCACTATCAGCCGCGGCAGGCTCAGCCTGTGCATGAGGCTTACGCTTGGAATCTGCCCGGGTATTACGTTCCTGCTTGGGCGCAGACGAGCGCTTTTGCGGACGATCGGACTTGGCCTCCTTCGCCGGTTGGCGCTTGACCTGATCCACCGGAGTCTCGGCCTTCTCATCTCCGTTTTGTGTCGCTGTCTTCTCGGCCGCGGCCTCGGCATTTGAGCCACGACCGCCGCGGTGACGACGGCGGCGGGGCTTGCCTGAGGCGCTCTCCCCAGCCTGCTTATCAGCGGTCTGTTGAGCTTTGACCTCAGTGTCAGCCGCAGGCTGCGACTCGGAAGGTTGCTGCTCGCGAGCCGCCGGCTCAACGGTTTTCTCGGTTTGTTCGGCCTTCTCGGCCTGAGCGGTCGAAGCCGGCTCGCCCTTCTCCTGACGCTTTACGGGATACGCGCGTCCCGCAAAACCGCGGCCGGGACGACACGAACCCGGAGCCCTCTTGGCAGACTCCTCAACATCGTCTGCAACCTCGGAAGGCTCTTCAACCTCACGCGCGACATCCTGCTGCGCGGCCTTAAAGTGAGCACCGCGACGACGCTTGGGCTCTTGGGCCTCCACGGGCTTTTGCTCCTTCGCGGGCTTCTGCGATTCAGCAGCAACCTCGTTCTCAACAGCCTCGGCATCCGTCTCACCCTTTTGAGCAACGGCACGACGGAAGCGCTCCTGCTGGGCGCGGCGCTGCGCATCGCGCTTGCCACCCCCGCCAAAACCGCCGCGTCCTGCCTTGGCCGTAAAGGCACGCACGACGTTCTCATCGAGCAACTCATCGGTATCGACATGCTCACGCGGAGCAGCTTCTTCCACAGCAGGCACGTCAGCGGAATCCTCGACGACAAAATCTTCGACGGACTCGGCAGGCTGCTCCTGGGCATCGCGGATCTCAACATTGATGGTATAGAACGCCGGGCGCCCGTTAATGCCGCTGCCCTCGATCTTGGTCACGATATTTGCCGCGATAAGCTCATCGCGCATCGCCTTGGTGTCGCATTCCTTATCGACGGAGCGGAAAATCTGCGCCAGCGCGCTCGACTTAATCTTAAGCGCCTTGCGGCAGAGCAGGTCGTAGGCAACCAGCTTGGCGCGCTCGGCAGAAAGCGACGTCTGGCTGCTCAGACGCTCAGCCAGGGCATCGACATTGTTTTGATTATCGGAATATACCGTCTTGGCCACGGGGCCCCTTTCATATGCACACATATACGTCCTTATGGTACAACGCACGAGCCTATCCACGCAAAACATCTGCGAGAACGCCCTTGCACCACCTGTTCTCACAAGAAAAAAGACCGGGTCCGCTTGATTGCGGACCCGGTCTTTCCGAGTCAAATAGATGGGAGATTCAACCCGTCCGACCGACTAGGCCTTGGCGGCCTCGGCGTCGGCAGGAGCTTCAGCGGCAGTGGCGCGACCGTACTCGGCCTTGCCCATCTCGGACCACTCGGGCTCCTCATCAGGCATGGAGCCGGCCTCCTTGCCGAAGAACTCCTTGAGGCAGTTGACGGCGACGATGAGGCCCAGGACCATCAGCAGGACGGCGAAAACGAGCTGCAGGCCCTTGGTGGCGGCGACGGAAACGGCGGCCGTGGTGGCGGTAGCCGGGATGGTGCCGAAGAAACCGTAGGCCTGGACGGCGGTCATGCAGCCCATGGCGCTCTGGACCAGCGAGGTGAAGGTGCAGCAGAGCAGGAAGGCGACGGGCACGTAGAGCATCCAGCCCTTGCGGCCGGTGCACTTGCAGAACACGGCGAGGGTGATCATGGTCATACCGCCGAGCAGCTGGTTGGAAGCACCAAAGAGCGGCCAGATGTTGGCATAGCCACCAAAGGCAAGGGCGAGACCGGGAAGCAGGGTGACGACCGTGGCGAACCAGGGGTTGCCGAGAACCTTCATGTAGCCGGCCTTGGACTCGATGGCCAGGGCGTCGTTGGTCTGGGCAAAGAACTCGGAGAACGAGGTGCGGGCGATGCGGGCGACGGCGTCGAGCGAGGTCAGGGCCAGAGCGGAAACGTTCATGGTCATGAAGACGGTAGCGAGCGTACCGTCAACACCGAAGGCCTGCATACCGCGGGAGATGCCAGCGGCGAAGATCTGGAACGGGGTGGAAGCGACACCGGCGTTGAGGGCGCCAGTACCGGCGGTGTTCATATCGGAGAACATGATGCCGGCGACGATGATGGCAAGGATGCCGACGAAGGACTCGACGATCATGGCGCCATAACCGACCTTGACGGCGTCCTGCTCCTTCTCGACCTGCTTAGAAGAGGTGCCGGAAGAAACGAGGCTGTGGAAACCGGAGAGAGCACCACAAGCGACGGAGACAAACAGGACCGGGAACATCATGCCGGAGGCAGTGGAGAAGCCGGTGAAGACCGGAGCGGTGATAGTGGCCTGGCCGTTAACGCCCAGGACGACGATGCCGAGGACAGCGCAGGCGATCATGACGATCATCATGATGGAAGTGAGGTAGTCACGCGGGGTCTTGAGCATCTGGATGGGCATAGCGCCAGCGAAGACCAGGTAGACCATGACGACGGCGAACCACTGGAACTTATCCAGGTAGACCGGGAACTGCATACCGACGGCGAACATGAGAACCATGAGGACCACGCCGGTGACGAACTCGGTAGCACCGGTGAGGTTGAACTTCTTCTGGGCCCAACCAAAGGCGATAGCGACGAAGGTGAACAGGATGGAGATGGTGCCAGCGCAGCCAGCGGCATAGGACTTGGTGAAGTCGATGGCACCGGTAGCGGCGCCAGAAGCGTCAACGGCCGGGGTGAACATGAACGTCTTGCAGACCATGTCGGTGAAGGCGGCGATGACGATGATGCAGAACAGCCAGCAGAACAGCAGGAACAGGCGACGGCCGGTCTTGCCGATGTACTTCTCGATGAGCTGAGCGAGCGACTTGCCGTTGTTCTTCATCGAAGCGTACAGAGCACCAAAGTCGTGGACGGCGCCAAAGAAGATGCCGCCGACGAGGACCCAGAGCACGACGGGCAGCCAGCCAAAGGCCATGGCGACGATCGTACCCGTGACAGGGCCAGCACCGCAGATCGAGCTGAACTGATGCGAGAACGCGGTAAAGGCGGAGACGGGCGAGAAGCTCTTGCCGTCCTTCATGCGCTTGGCCGGCGTGAGGGCCTCTTTGTCAACGCCCCACTTGTTGGCCAGCCAGCGGCCGTAGCCCAGATAGCCACAGGCGAGCACCGCCGCGGCCACAACCATGAGCAAAACTCCGTTCATTACATTTCCTCCTCTAAAAAGAACTTCCTAGACATAAAAAATGAGGGCCGTCGGTTGCGCTCGACGGCCCTCATCTTCATCAGCCGCCCGTTATCGTACGGGCTAGCTGTATGTGCTAACCCGCATCAGATAATTACTACGCTGATAATGTTTAGCTGATGCGTGAACATGTCTAGGAAATCCTCTTCAATCATGATGTGAACAATCCGTGCGTGTTCACATCCCCCAGTGGATGAAAAGCAGTATGAAACTTTAGTTACCTAAAGTCAACGCAAATTTGTAATGAATTTTCAACTTTTTTGAAATTCTCGGTATAAAACGCCACTGACCTCGGACTTTACCCAACAAAAGTTTTTGCATGAGAGATGCCCCTCGGGAGCGAGCGGGCGTATACAAGGTTTCCTGCTCTACAGTCCTGCTCGCACGGAGAGCACATTAAGTGCTCTCCGGCTCGTGCGGAACTCGCGATAAACCTTGTATACGCCCGCTCGCTCCCGAGGGGCTCCCATCCCAAATGCGGAGCAAAGCTCCGCATGCCATCTTTTCTTTCAGCTAAAGCACGCCGGAAATTCGACGCTGGCTTGTTAACCTTGCTGGACGTTGTCGACACCGATCCAGCTCAGAAGCTATATCGATACAGAAAGGTCCCCGGCGCTGCCCGGGGACCGCACCCGTACGACTACAGCGTCATGTTCGGATCGGCATCGACGTCGAACGGCGAGATTTCTCCTCGGTCGAATTTACGGCGGGCGACCTCCGCGATCATGGCGGCGTTGTCGGTGCACGCCGAAAGCGGTGGCACCGTTACGCGGATCCCCTGACGCCCAAGCTTCTTGATCATCATCTCGCGCAGATGCGGATTAGCCGAGACGCCGCCGCCGATGCAGTATTCCTTGCATCCGGTGGCATGCAGGGCGTTTTTGGCCTTCTTGTACTGAACGTCAAAGACGGCTGCCTCAAACGAAGCCGCCAGATCGGGCAGGTGAATCGTGCGCCCGGCCTTGGTCTCCTGCTCGATGTAGAGCGTCACGGCCGTTTTAAGACCCGAAAGCGAGAAACGATAGTCTCCCCTGCTGTTAAGCGCGCGAGGAAAATCGATCGCGCGGGGGTTGCCCGTCTCGGCCAGCTTGGAGATGATGGGGCCACCGGGATAGCCCAGACCCAACGCCTTGGCTACCTTGTCGAAGGCCTCGCCCACAGCATCGTCGAGTGTCTCACCAAGTACCTCGTAGTCGCCCCATGCCTTCACGTGCACGAGCATGGTATGACCGCCCGAGACGAGCGTGAAGATAAACGGCGGCCTGAGATCGGGCTGCGCCAGCAGGTTGGCGAACAGATGGCCCTCCAGATGGTTGACGCACACGAGCGGCTTGCCGGCGGCATAGGCAAAGCCCTTGGCGAAGGCGACGCCCACTACCAGAGCACCCACCAGGCCCGGACCCTGCGTCACGCCAACAGCGGCGAGTTCGCTCGGCGCGATGGCTCCACCCTCAAGACCAAGCGATGCTGCGGCATCCTCGAGCGCCGCATCCACGACACTCACAATCACCTCAACGTGTTTGCGCGAGGCGATCTCGGGCACCACGCCGCCAAAGCGGGCGTGAAAATCAATCTGTGTCGACACCTGGTTGGCCAGCATATTGCCATCCGCATCGATAATCGCCACGGCCGTCTCGTCGCAGGAGCTCTCGATAGCGAGCACTAGGCGGCGGCGCTCAATTTCGGCACGCTCCCCCTCGGAGCGCCCAGGCGCAGGCAGCGGCCATACGCGCTGCTCTGCCGCCGTCGGCTCGGGCGAAGCATTATCGACCGGAAGCACCAGGGGCAGCGGAGCCGTCATGACGATGGCGTCCTTGCCGGCACCATAGTAGCCGCGGCGACGGCCAGCCTCGGTAAAGCCCAGAGTGTTATAAAGCGCGGTCGCTCCCTCGTTACCGTCCTCGACCTCGAGCGAAGCCGTAGTGCAGCCGAGCATCTGGGCATCATAGCTCACGTGCGACAGCAGCTTGCGGGCAATGCCCTCACGGCGATGTGCCGGGTCGACGGCGACATCCAGAATCTGCACATCACCGTCCACGACCATACCGCCGGCAAGGCCCAGCAGCTTGCCGTCGTCGTGTGCCACCCACCAACTACGCGGCGCAGCGACGTCCTCGCCCAGTTCGGACAGGAACATGCCCGGCGTCCATGCCTCGTGTCCGGCACCTTCAAAGCAGGCAGCCTCCAGCGCGCTCGCGCCCTCGGCATCCGCCGCGCCCATGGGACGGAACTGCAGATGACGGCCGGCGAGCTCATCGGCAACACCCGTAATTTCGCTCTGCGCACTCTCGGCAAGACCAAGACGCTTGCGCTCGTTTTCCTCGGCATCCGAAAGGCGCGTGTAAATCGGCAGGACGCGGGCCGGATCGCCGTCACCCGCAGCGTGCGCGAGCAGCAAGCCCTCGCCCGAAGGCCACCACAGGTCGCGCTCCACGCAGCGGGCGGCCTCGTCCTCACCCAGCAGCTTGCCATAGCGCACGAGACCGTCACCGGTCAGCTGAACCTGGCCCCAGTCCGCTGCTTGGCGCCACTCATCGAGCGCCACGGCGGCCTTGACCACGTGCTCGCGCTCAAATTGACGCTCGGGACCCTCATCGACCAGCATATACAGCGCCGGATATACCTCACCGCGCATAGCATCGGCCAAGATACCAAGCTTGCCGCGCACGCCAGCCTTCCATGCCGTCCAAGCGCAAGCGTCGAGCGTCGACACGCCCAGCAGCGGAACATTGGCACCGCGCGCGAGGCCCTTGGCAGTGGAGATGCCGATGCGCACACCCGTAAACGACCCCGGGCCGCGGCCGACCACGTAGCAACCAACATCGCTGCGATCCAGACCGGCTTGAGCCAGCATGCCATCAACGGTATTCACGAGCTCAACGTTGGCGTGACGGCGACACATGTGGTCGCCACTCACGAGCTTCGTCTCGCCCGTCTGCCCATCAATCCAGCTTGCCGCGCAGGCAAGCATGTCGGTCGAAGTATCGAGCGCCACCACCAGCGCGTTGTCGTTATGCAAGCTCATCTTGTACAGCCTTATCAATCAAATGGGAAAGCTCCATTGCGCGGTCACCGTGCGCCTCGAGCGTTATCGTTCGCACATCGTTGTCGCCCTCATCACGCCTGAGCGTCACCGAAAGATACTCATCCGTCAGCTCGTCCTGGAATTGTTCGCCCCATTCCAGCAGGCAAGCACCCTCATAGCCCAGCACATCGAAAATGCCCGTATCCTCGAGCTCGTAGGCATGCTCCAGGCGGTATAGATCAAAGTGAAACAGCGGAATACGACCTTGATCGTGGACGGCCATGAGCGCAAACGTAGGGCTCGTAACCATATGCCCATCGCCCAGCCCGCGCGAGACGCCCTTGGTAAAGTGAGTTTTGCCCACTCCCAGGCCACCGGTCAGGATGAGCACATCGCCGTCCTCAAGGCACGGTGCAATTAGCTCGCCAAAGTACTCCGTATCGGCAGCGCAAGTCGTTTTGTAAATACCTACCCCCAGGCGCTCCAGGGACATACATGCTCCTTATTATTCCGAGGCGTCCTCTGGCGCGGGATGTCGCTCCAGATAGTCGCCCAGCATCTTAAAGTCTTCCTCCAGTAGCTCCTGCCACGCCGGATTGCGTAGCGCCGCTGCCGGATGAAACGTCGGCATCACCACAAAATGCCCCATCTGGTGGAACCTGCCGCGCAGCTTAGTAATGCCGATCTCGGTCTTAAGCACAAAGTGCGTCGCGGGATTGCCGAGCGTCACGATGATATCGGGCCAGATGCTTCGAATCTGCTCACGCAAAAACGGCGAGCAAGCCAGCACTTCCTCGGGACGCGGATTGCGGTTTCCCGGCGGGCGGCACTTAAGCACGTTGGCAATGTAGACGTCTTCGCGTTTGAGCCCCGCCAGCGACAAAATGCCGTTGAGGTCCTCGCCTGCCGCCCCCACAAAGGGCTCGCCCTGCAAATCCTCATTGCGGCCCGGCGCCTCGCCAATAAACATCACGCGAGCGTGGGGGTTTCCCACGCCAAACACGATGTTATGGCGCGACTGGTAAAGCTGGCAAAGGTGACAATCGCCCAGAACGGCCTCGATCTCCTCGAGTGCGACCTCACGCGGCGCCTGATGGCTATGGCCGGGGATGTGCATGACGCCCATAGCGACTCCTAAACGTAGACCTTGTCGAGACGCATACCAAAGCCGCAAGCGACCTCGTAGTTAATCGTGCCGCGTAGGCGCGCCATCTCGTCCATGGTAATCTCGGCATCTCCATCGCGGCCGACAATGATCATCTCGTCACCATACTCGGCCTCGGGAATCTCGTGTGCCGGGTTGGACTGAATGGCGACCATAAACTGGTCCATGCAGATATTGCCCACCTGACGCACACGCTCGCCGCGATACAGCACGTCCATACGATTGGAAAGCGTACGCGAAAGGCCATCGGCATAACCGATCGGAAGGGTGCAGATCTGAACGCGCGTGCGCGGTACGCGGTAGGTAAAGCCGTAGCCCACGCCCTCGCCCATCGCAGGATGCGCCACGCGCGTCACACGCGCGTGAACGCTCATGACGGGATCGAGCTGCATCACACGACCGCTCAACTCACACGGCTGCATACCGTACAGGCCAACGCCGGCGCGAATCATGTCAAAATGCATCGAGGGATCGAGCATCGAAGACGGCGTATTGGCGCAGTGCACGATGCCGCACTCAAAGCCTGCGTCCTTAATGGCCTGAACGGCCTCGGTAAAACGCTGGCACTGCAGCTTGTAGTCCCAGCCCGAAGGTTCATCGGCCGTGGCGAAGTGCGTAAATACGCCGTCGCACTGAATACCGCGATGGAAATTTATACCGCGGACAAAGTCGAGCACCTGCGTGTAGTGAACGCCGATACGATTCATGCCCGTCTCGATGGCAAGATGGTACTTACCCACCTTGTCTGCCGCGACAGCGCACTCGCCATAGGCAAGGGCGAAATCGGACGTATAGACCGAAGGCATGATATCGAACTCGAGCAACGTCGGAATGGCCTCGATAGGCGGCTCGCTCAGGATCAGGATGGGTTTTGTGATCCCGCCCTGTCGGAGCTCAACACCCTCGTTGACCGTCGCCACGGCAAACATGTCGGCACCGGCCGAATACATGATTTTGGCGCACTCGACGGCACCATGGCCATAGGCATCGGCCTTGACTACGCAGCACAGTCGCTGACGTGGATCGAGCAGATTCTTGTAAGCCCTCGTGTTGCGGCGAAGCGCCCCTCGGTCAATCTCAACCCAGGACCAGCGCGTCAAATCGGCTTTATTCATGATTAGTCATCCGACCCTTCGTCCATGATTCCCAGATCATCGAGTGCATCCTTTGCCGCCAATTCCATGGCAGGACCGATCAAGTCGATCAAATCGGTCGCAATAACACTCTTCTCACCATACTCCGTCGCCGCGGCAAAACCCGCGTAACTGTGAAGCGCAACAGCATACGAATACAGCAGCTCCCAGCGATCCATCTCATCACGCATGGTAGCCAGTGTGCCAGCCAAAATGCCCGCAAGGACATCGCCCGAACCGGCAGTCGCCAACGACGCCGGGCCCGAGAGCGGCAAAAGCACGCGCTCAACGCCGCAGATAGCCGTCGTCGGTCCCTTGGCAATAACCACGAGATTGTCGGAGCCAGCAGCCCAGACGACCTTCTGCGCGGCCGCGATTGCAGTCCCCAGATCGTTAACCTCGTCACCGGCAACCAAGCGCGAAAGCTCGCGATAGTGCGGCGTCATGACGAGTGGCTGCTCACGGCGATACATCTCAGGGTTGCTATCGATACCGTCAATAGCAATCTTAGAAAGGCAGTTGAGCGCATCGGCATCAAGGATCAGCGGCACATCAAGCTCCAACAAGCCCGAAACCACCTGCATGGCGCCGGCAGACGTCGTCATGCCGGGACCGCACAGTACGCAGCTGTACTTCTTTGCAATCTCGCACACGGTCATACGGGCAGCGGCACCAAAAGAGCCGCGGGAATCAGACGGAATGGCAAAAACCGGAATCGAGGGAAGTGCCATACGAATAAGATTGGCACACGCATCAGGCGTCGCGACAGCCACATAGCCGGCACCCGCGCGGGCAGCAGACTTGGCGGCCATAATGGCAGCGCCAGGATACTGCGCCGATCCGGCAACAATAAGGACGGAACCGCGAGAATACTTATCGATATTCGTGGGCAGCGGAGCAAAGAAACCCACCAGGTCACCGGGCTCGACAATCTCGGCGGCATGGTCGACATCATCGATGACCTCATCGAGGCGATCATAGAGGCCACCGCACACCAGATCACCGGCGTACTCTGGGCCATCAGCGCTGTAGAGGCCAATCTTGGGCGTGATCATCGTGACCGTGCGCTCGGCACGGATGCAATCATCGTCGACAACACCGGTTTCGGCATTCAGACCCGAAGGAACATCGATGGACACCACATGGTCGGCGCAGTCGTTAACTGTCGGAATCCAGATGGAGAACGGTGCACGCAGGTCACCGTGGAAACCGGTACCAAAGATAGCGTCAACAACAACGTCGGCCTTATCAATCAAAACCTCAAGCTCATCTCGCGAGGGACCGACACACACATGCACGTCACGACCGGCGGTACGGCGGGCAACATGGCGAGCCAGAGCGGCAGGAATCTCATCCGGCTCAACCGGAGACACGATATCCACATCAACGCCCTTATGACTCAAAATATCAGCCGCGACCCAGCCGTCGCCACCGTTGTTGCCAAAACCGACCAGAACAAGGACGCGATCGGGATTGAGTTTTAGAATTTCACGAGCAGCAAACTCACCCGCCAGTTCCATAAGCTCGGCCTTCGAAGTTCCTTCGCGTTCGATAATATCTTCGAGGCGAACGACTTCCTCGGTACTCAAAACCGGTTTCATCTATGCTCCTAGCGTATCTTGCGAAGCATCGCCCTGGTGCTCCGTCAAAGCTGAATTTTGCAGTTGCTCAAGCTCATCTAAAACCGAGCGAGCCTCTTTATAAGTTTGTGCAACGCGTTCCTTGGTGCTCACCTTTTCTTCCTTAGGCTTTGGTCGAGCATCCTCGGTGATCGCAATGGCATTGGCTACGGCCAGATCACCCGTCAAAGTAATGGAGAGCGCAACTTCAACGACACCCAACTCTTGAGCAATCTCGAGCGCTCGACCCGAAAGCACCGCTTTAGGCTTTCCGAGGTTATCACGCGTCACCGAGACGTCTTTGCGGCCGACGCCCTGACTAAAACCCGTACCAAGAGCTTTGAGAACCGCTTCACGAGAAGCAAAACGGCTCGCATAGTGCGCCGCAGGACGCGATGAAGCGTCGCAATATGCGCACTCTTCTTCGGTAAACACACGCCGAGCAAACGACGGCGTCTTTTCAAGGATTGATTTCATGCGGGAAATCTCGACGATATCAACGCCGATACCAGCTTCAGCCATGTTCACCTCCATATTGCACAGACTAAGTTATTGTAGCCCGTTAACGGAAGATGCGACAAACGAGGGTCATAAAACACAGCGAGTTTGTTAGATCTGGCTTAACGCAAAAAAGGGGGAGGCCGCGAGGCCTCCCCCTTCTTCAAGTCGATCGACGGCTCGGTGCCGTCCACCGGTCAGCGGCGCCCTGGCCTCCCACGGGCTGGC
>CAVCKO010000011.1:0-8983 GCA_963602825.1 Treponemataceae bacterium
CTTACAGAGTTTATTTCGCTTATAAGTAATGACGCTATTCCTGCAATCACTCAACCAGTACTCGATGTAATTGGAATTGATTTAAACCAGGCAGTCAGTTTAATGGGAAACATTGCCAGATCTAATAAGGTTCATTTTCACGGTCGTGTTTCCCACGACAGCGTAATCAAAATGCTGCAAGAATCTGACTTTGGAATCCTATTTAGAACTCCTGATTTATATTCTCGCGCCGGATTTTCAACAAAATTCGCTGAGTGCATGTCAAACGGTGTTCCGATGTTATGCAACGCGGTCGGAGGAGCCGATCTTATTCTCGAGAATATGATTGACGGAATTGTTATTCCGGATTTAAGCAATCAAGCTCTTCTAGACGGAATCACAAGCGCATGCAATTTGAGTGACCATGAGTTGACCAGCATGAAACGAGCTGCACTAGAAAAGGCTCTAAAACTCTTTGAGTCAGACAATTACATAGATTCATTTTCCTCATTTCTCAAATCAGTACTTTCAATTCGCAACTAGTTATTTCGATTATCCAAAGGAGCGATATGTCAAATAAAGTACTCGTCACCGGAGCGGCCGGCTTCATCGGCGCGTTCCTCGTCAAGAAGCTGCTCGAGGAGACCGATGACGTTATCGTCGGTCTCGACAACCTCAACAGCTACTACGACCCCGGCATCAAGGACGCGCGCCTGCGCATGCTGGCCGAGGCCGACACAGAGGGCCGCTTCACCTTCGTGCGCGGCGACCTGTGCGACGCCGCCCTTATCGAGCGCCTGTTCGCCGAGAACGGCTTCGACGTCGTGGTGAACCTCGCCGCCCAGGCGGGCGTCCGCTACTCCATCGAGAACCCGCGCGCCTATCTCGAGAGCAATCTCATCGGCTTCTTCAACATCCTTGAGGCTTGCCGCCACCACCCGGTCAAGCACCTCGTCTACGCCAGCTCCAGCTCGGTCTACGGCGGCAACAAGAAGGTGCCGTTCTCCGAGGGGGACCGTGTCGACTCGCCGGTGTCGCTCTACGCAGCCACTAAGAAGTCCAACGAGCTCATGGCAGCCGCCTACTCAAAGCTCTACTCCATCCCCGCGACCGGCCTGCGCTTCTTCACGGTGTACGGCCCCATGGGCAGGCCCGACATGGCCTACTTCGGATTCACCGAGAAGCTGCGCCGCGGCGACACCATCAAGATCTTCAACATGGGCGACTGCCGCCGCGACTTCACCTACGTCGACGACATCGTCGAGGGCGTCAGGCGCGTCATGGACGCCGCCCCCGAGGTGGAGATGGGCGAGGACGGGCTGCCGCTCGCCGCGCACCGCGTCTACAACATCGGTAACTCTCATCCCGAGAACCTTCTCGACTTCGTTGACACGCTGCAGCGCGTGCTGGTGGAGGAGGGCGTGCTGCCTGCGGACTACGACTTCGAGGCCCACAAGCAGCTCGTGCCCATGCAGCCAGGCGACGTGCCCGTCACCTACGCCGACACCACGGCGCTCCAGCGCGACCTTGGCTACAAGCCCGCGACGCCGCTCGAGGACGGTCTGAGGGCCTTCGCCAAGTGGTATAAGCGCTACTACAACATTTAGGAAATCATGGTCCTGTAACAGGGGCCATTTTTAATGCGAATTATTGCTCTTTGACAATTGGAGAATGACATGAAGATCGCTGTCGCCGGTACCGGCTACGTCGGCCTGTCCCTCGCCGTCCTGCTCTCGCAGCACAACGAGGTCCACGCGCTGGACATCGTGCCCGAGAAGGTCGAGAAGATCAACAACTACGTATCGCCCATCCAGGACGACGAGATCGAGCGCTTCCTGGCGGAGGCCAAGGCGGGGGAGCGCGAGCTCGACCTGCACGCCACCGTCGACGTGGCCGAGGCCTACACGGGCGCCGACTACGCCGTCATCGCCACGCCCACCAACTACGACTCGGATAAGAACTTCTTCGATACGAGCTCCGTCGAGGCTGCCATCGCCGCCGTGCGCTCGGTGAACCCGGGCGCCTGGATCGTCATCAAGTCGACCATCCCCGTGGGTTACACCGCGGGTCTGCGCGAGAGGCTGGGCGACAGCAAGATCTTCTTCAGTCCGGAGTTCCTGCGCGAGAGCAAGGCTCTATACGACAACCTGCACCCCAGCCGCATCGTGGTTGGAGCGCCGAAGGACGATCCCGAGGCCGTCGCGGCTGCCGACCGCTTCGCCGGCCTGCTCGCGCAGGGCGCCGACCCCGCCGAGCTCGAGCGCGTGAACGCCGACGGTACCAAGGGCATCCCGGAACTCGTGCTGGGCACCACCGAGGCCGAGGCCGTCAAGCTGTTCGCCAACACCTACCTGGCGCTGCGCGTGGCCTACTTCAACGAGCTCGACACGTACTGCGAGGTCCGCGGCCTCAACACCCGCGACGTCATCGACGGCGTGTGCCTGGAGCCGCGCATCGGCAGCCACTACAACAACCCCAGCTTCGGCTACGGCGGCTACTGCCTGCCGAAGGACACCAAGCAGCTGCTGGCCAACTACAGGGACGTGCCGCAGAACCTGATCGAGGCCATCGTGGACGCCAACCGCACCCGCAAGGACTTCGTGGCCGACGAGGTGCTGCAGATGGTGTGGAACCGCGTTTACGCCGGCAAGGAGAAGCCGGTCGTGGGCGTCTACCGCCTGACGATGAAGTCCAACTCCGACAACTTCCGCGCGAGCTCCATCCAGGGCGTCATGAAGCGCGTGAAGGCCAAGGGCGTGCCAGTTGTGGTCTACGAGCCCACGCTGGACGCGCCGGATTTCTTCGGCTCCGAGGTGACCCACGACCTGGAGGCCTTCAAGGCCGGCTGCGACGTGATCGTCGCCAACCGCTGGAGTGACGAGCTCGCGGACGTGGCGGACAAGGTGTACACGCGCGACCTTTTCAAGCGCGACTAGCGAACTTCCTTAGGGCGATAAGAGGCCCCAGCCACCACGCGGTGGCTGGGGCCTCTCTTGTTTAGGGCAGGCCATGGAGGCGCTGTGCATGCCATTCGTTCGTTGCGACGCCATTTTTCATGACCGCGGGCGCCTTGCGGTGGTGTCCCGATTGTTGGTGTAATCGCCTAGAATCTAATCGTCATTCTACTCCAATATCATGCTGCCTTCCTTCCTATCGGATGGTCGATCCCGAGGATTCGATCGCGAAGGCATACGGGAAGAACGCGGCCGCTCCCTCGGCTTCCTGCACGAGGAACGCTAAGGAGCACGCCAAGCGCATCATCGAGCACATGGTGGCTGACCTCATATGCAAATCAAAGAGGCCCCGGAGATACGCGTCGGAATTCAGATAATTCGTGCGAAGCACTTCTAATCGCCTATTTCCCGATAACGTTCTTGGGAAATATCAAAGTTCGTAGCGTCTTCTTGTCGAGCGAGCCACATATACTAAGCATCTCTTTGCTTCGTTTGAGCCTCGGGTCATCATCGCTGTCGAGGAAGATTTCCGCGCATAAGTCTTCGATGTATCTATTTCGAATGTCATCAGTTGGCTCACCGCCTTTCTCGAAGTATTTGCACTCTCCCAGTATGATGCGGTCTAGATACTCCATGAATTTATCGTTCTCTTTTGCGAACTCAAATACATGGTCGAAGCGTTTTCCGGTTTTGACCAGCTCCCATTGTTCGGGCTCATATTCCGCCATTGTTAGGAAGGTCGGCAAAAGTGCATTCTTTGAGAACGAGATTGACCAGTCTCCTTCCCTGTCGAAGGCGGTCAGTATGTAGATGACACCTTGGTTGAGCTTGTCGATGAACCGGTTGAAATCGCGAAGGCTTCCGTTGTTTTGCTCAATAAACCGTTGGCATATTTCCGTGAAAAAGTATCCGCTATGGATGTTGGCCTGTTTCGCTTCGAGGTACGTATTTGGATTGATTCGGGGCAAATCGAATCGGTAGTCGTAGAAGCGTTGAAGGTATCGCCGGCAGTCGTAATTCTGGCCATAGACTCCTTGGAGTGAGTAGGCAAGTTGCGTTCTGTCCGTTGAATAAACGACCACGATGTTATCCTGAAGGAAAAGAGACTTTGTTTGCTCGAGTAGCTGCATAGCGAATTCCGGCCGACACCTGTCGAGCTCGTCTATGAAGAGCACGGCCCTTTTGGTGACTTCCGGCAGAAGCGCTGACACGAGTTCCTCGGTTTTCGCCCTCAGCTCCTGCCTCTTTCTGAACGCGTTAAGGAAATCGTTACCGCTAATTGCCTCGAGGAGCTTTCCTGCATTCAGCCCCGTTAAAGACAAAGCGCAGTCTATTGCCCCTGCTGCGATATCGGAAACGCTTCTCTCCTGATTGACCTTTTTCTTGTCGGCCATGGTTGCTATGGTTGCCAATAGTGGGGCAATCGGGTCGTTGAAATGGTCGTTTTCCCAGGCATTGAAGTATATTGGCAGAAAAGGATCTTCACTCATCTTGGTCATGAGATTGCTGTCGAAGATCGATGTGTCCGATGGGGCATTTGCGTCGATGTGCGGGTTTCCGAAGCGCAAGGTTTCGATGATTTGTTTGACGAAGAAGGTTTTGCCTGTTCCCCAAGGGGCGTCTATGAAAATAGAATAGGGCCCTTCACGCTGTAAAGTAGATGGATAAATTGGGCGACAATTTCGCGGCGACCGAGTTGGTCGTGTTTTAGTGATTCCCTGGCGATCTCGCATGTGGGCTCTTCGTCTAATCGTTTCATGTGTGCTCTCTTTTCCTTGGTGTTGCTGGAGGAGGTGCTCATTTCATTGCTAGTATAATCGCACAAGCGTTCGTTACGATTGTAAGCTGCTATATTGATAAACGAGGCGGCGATGGCTCTTGACCTTGGTTTGCATTGGCGAGGACCGTGGGGGTGTCCTGGGCGGTAGAGCAGCGTGTGTGGGGCGTATGAGTTCGTGACCAGAGATGCGAATGCAAATGTATGATAATGAATTGGCTGCGAGAGCTAAAAGCCTCAACTAGCTGCGCGAGAAACGGCTATCATACGTTCTATATTTAAGTGCTTTCATGGAAGATGTGGTTTGCTAAAACAAATTGCTTATATAGCTACTTGGTCGCTTGTGAAAAAGTCCGCCAAATGGTCGATGGCAATCATCGGTGCAATTTCGACGATTATGGCGGTTGTGGGCGTGTCTCTCATTGATCTGCTGCCGAAGGGTTCGGGGTGTCTGTTTAGACTTTTCGTTTTCGTTGTTCTTTTTATTCTGATAGCCATTCTTGCGGCGGTCGTCACATATCGTCGCAGCAGGAGCGGGGTCCATTTGGCGATTAACGGTATGGACATCGACATCGTGGTTGGCGACCTTTTTGTTACGGACGGAGTGAAGGTCATCCCGTTCGATGAGTATTTCGACATCCAGGTCGATGACAAGGTTATTTCAAGGAATTCTCTCAACGGCATTTTTATCAAGAGGTACGCTGATTGGAATACCCTCAAGCGTACAGTCGAAAAATTGGGGCCGAGCTTGTTGGAGCCTTGCAAAGCTGGGGATGGTAGGATTCGCTATCCTCTCGGCACCATCAAGGACTACAACGAGTACGCACTGCTCGCCTTCACGCATATGGACAAACTAAACCGAGCACGCCTTCGCCGTGGCGAATATGAGGAATGCCTGCTCAACATGTGGGATGAGCTAGATAGGATGTATGCCGGCAGACCTGTCGTTCTTCCGCTGCTGGGGTCGGGGATAACCAGGTTCGACGGCGGGAAGCCCTCGGAGGACGACCTTCTTCGCTGCATGCTTTGTACCCCGAGGGCTTCGAAGCGACATTTCAAAGAAGGCGTCGTGGTCGTCTTGACGGAGAAGACCGCTGCACGAATGAGGCTATACGAAGTCAACGGATATATTGAGGCTTGGGAAAATAGGATTGGAGAGAAAGATGGTTTATAGGACGAGGACCTACATCGCTGCTGACTGGGATGGCGACCGAGATGCTGTGGACCAGCTGCACAAATGGAACGACAGCGACTATTGGGGGCTTTCATTTACGGATGCCCACAATTTACAGCAGTCGCGCGATTCCAGCCTGCCCTGCAGCATAAAGAGCTCGCTGAAAGAGAGAATGGATCATTCCAAACGTTTCGTGCTTATCGTGGGGGATTCGACGGACACCGTGACTAAGGGAAGCTGTCGGTATTGCGGAAGCTATAACGCGTGGACTTCTAGCTGTGCCCGCATGCATAGCGTTGATTATCGCAGCTACATCAAGTACGAGTGCGATAAGGCCATGGAGGCCGATATCGATATCGTGGTGCTGTATAACAACACGCGGGTCGACAGGTCGAAGTGTCCTGAGGCTGTTAGGTACCACGGAAACCATGTCGCCATGATGTATTATAGGGACGGTAAATACTATTGGGATTATCCGGCGGTCAAAAAAGCGCTTCAGTAAAGACTTCCCACGCACAGTGTCGAAGCCGGCATGGTCATACCTGTACGCTATCGGATGAAGCTATCCTTTTTCAACTCCAGTTGCTTTAATATGAGCAGGACTTTGTAAATAGGCAAAAATTGGCCTGACCTCGGTTCGAATGAGTCGAGGCCAGGCCTTTTATCTATCCCAACTCTCCTGCGGCGACCTCGGCGTGTCAAAGTGCAAAATAGGGTCTTTTTCAAAAACTTGGCTTGCAGATTGGAGGGGGACTGGTCCTGCAGGTGCGCCATCGCCACTATGGGACTCCTGAACGAGACGGATGGCGAGGCGGCGGCCGAGCCGCCGATCAGCCCCGTGGAGGCCGTTCGCGCCGAAAGGTCGGTGCTCCTGGAATTCGTCGTGTTGCCCGCGAAGGCGGCGTATCGGTGGTAAGATGCAGGCGTTTTAGGCGGCGATTCGGGCAATCCGGACCGAATTTGCTGCCCGACAGGATGGCCTTCGGCCACCATTCGTTAGGATGGTTTGCACTAATATTCAGCGCACCACTGCTTCTTGGGTTTCCTGCTCGATATAAACGGTGCAAAGGTATTGCTTGCAGGAGGGGCAATGGGAGAGCATATTCCCAGATTTAAAACGCTTTCCGCGTATTATGAGCAAGACGGCCTCGCTCTGGGCGGACCGCATGAGATCTGCGTCAACATGAGATGCGGGGACATTGCATACGATGTTGTCGTCAAGCAATGTCGAACCAGGGAGATAACCACTGTTGCTGCCGAACCGATTCCGTGGACGAACATTCAAACGCCGTTGTTTATAATTGAAAGACTTCTGATGCTGTTCGATGGGGCTTTTGTTCCATTGGTCAGGGCAGAGTTCGACGGCTCGCCGGATGGCGATGACGGCGAGGCGGAGGTCAGACAGGTTCTAGCTCGGCGATTAAGCTATTTCGATTCCGACTTACGTTCGTCGAATATTCCCAACGACAAACTCGTTGACTATTGCGATGTTTTGACTGACGACTTGGTTGGGAAATGGCTTTACTTGGTGGAGCAGCTCGACATTACAAATCAGATGTACCTGTATGCTATGTCGAGGTCTGGGATGCCGATTGACATTCGATGCGCTTTTCTCATCGAGCTCGCTGAGCCTTTGATTGAGATGTGCAACAAAGAAAGGGGACTGTTCCCTGATTTGGCCGCAAAGAATAAGCCTACATTAAAAGAGTGCCTCGATGCAGTCATTGGGGAATTTGGTAAGGTAGCTTTTGCTTATGAAATGCAGATGGGAAAGAAAGCCTATGATGCGTTCTTATCTAAGCTGAAGTTCAGTCGAGTCAGGATTATGCATATTAAGGCCAATCAGCCCAAGGATGAATATCTCAATGGCCTCGAAAGTGCTTTCTATCTCAAAAAGCTCTCATTGATGTACAGGGCTATTCTTCTTGATCTGCTCGGGGTACCCGCAAATCTGTATGAGAAGCGCTTAAGGCATCGTGTGGAAACCTTGGATAACTGGTTTGCTGAGAACCATCGCAAGCTCTGAATTGTGCGGTTTGAGAAGATTGCTTCTCCATCTTGAGAGATTGGCCGGGAGGGGTTGATGCGAATGATGCTCGCGCGTGACAACATCGAGGGGATTCGTACAGCGGAGGATGATACCTCTTTTGTCGGTGCGCCCTTCAAACTGACCTTTGGGAACGTGGCCCGCGAGACTCTTCGCTTGGCGAAAGTCGAGAGACTTCCCTTTGTCCACGACGAGCTCGCCGAGGGCTTTGCGGTCGAAGCGGGGGTCCCAGATTTGCGCGTGGTTCTCGGTCGAATTCAGGATCTTTGCTCTGGGCTTGGGCTTCCCCGCCTTCCAGCTGTCATCGTGCGCTCCGACGATGATATGTCTGAAATAGGGTTTTACGAGCTCTATCGCGTGCTCATTTACCCCGGGCTTCACGAGATGCCTGCGGTCAGAATGCGAGATGTGCGACGGAAGCAGCGAGCCGTTCGCCAGGTGGGGCCCGACGACTGGAAGCCTCTCCTTGAGGCGGCGGCGATGGTGGACGGGATGATCAAATGATTCCGGATGGCGTTGTAATTAGTTTCAACGGTCAAATCGATTTCGGCACGGTTGTTGCTCTCCTAGCTCTGGCGCTCACTCTCGTCCAGTGGATTGTCTCGCTGATACGGGGCCGCCGGACGGCCGCGCGGAGCCAGGCATCAGCCATCTGTGCCCGTGTGGTCAGGATGCCTGAGAGGGAGACGACCACGATTGGCAGGATTAGGATTGATTTCGGGACACAGGTCGGCCTAGAAGCGATGAACAATAGCAACGACATCGTTTACCAAGTTATCCTCACTGCCGTACTTGTCCAAGGCGCCGGGCCTCAAAACGGGAGGGACGTCGAGGGATGCAACAGCAGAGTTCTACTCTCGTCCGTTGCTCCGGGCAAAACCGTGAGGTGCGTCGGGCATCTCGATTGTTCGATGCATAAGGCCCTCGGCTGCGAGGTGGCTTTCACCGATCGCTACGGACGCAGTTGGGTGCGGAAGAGCGACGGTCATTTGGGCAGGATTCGATTCAAAACGCCCGTCGATTATTACGGTCTAATGCAGCCTGTAGAGTGG
>CAVCKO010000011.1:8993-35456 GCA_963602825.1 Treponemataceae bacterium
AACGATTCTTCTTTGATGATGCAAGCGGCGCTACTAATAGTAGCGCCGCTTGTTTTATATTCCGCTTGCAGATCCATCTGGACATCGCGTTCCAAAACTGGCAGAAACGTTCCTCGTTGCCGAATACGAGATTGTTTTCAGCACACAGAGCGGAACACATCCAAATTGCTCCAAATGGTTTGAATGTAACTTCGACCGTTTTCGGTTAGCGGAGTTTTATGGAGTATGAAAAAATCTGGTTGGAAGTTGTTAAATCTCTGGTTTAGAGCGATTTGGCCACCGATCCAAACCAGAGATTTAACGTTAGATAGCTGTTGAATCCCAGCCAGTAATTTGACGTAGTGTCACAGCGGCTGGGCACGCTGCTTTCGGCATGGCTTTGCAGAGTGATTTCGAGCACTGCTTTTAATTGCTTTAGCTGCAGATAGTCTAGAACCGGCTGCATCTGAGCTGGGACCATATTGATCAGCGCTTCCATCGGGGGCTCCTTTCCTCCTGGTTCGATGGAAACAATTCTGAAGCGTAGGCCTACGTCCCGGTAAATGATTATTTGGTGGCTTAACTCATCTCCGCGCCTAAGACAAGCGCCCTCGCTTGTTCAGCGATCCTAAATTGATCATCACTTCCGAACGATATGGCTTTATACATTTGAGATACAAGATCGAAATCGTAGTTATGCCCTGGCACCGTGACAATGACGCGCTCGAAAGAGACCGGATATGCACTCAATGAAAGAAAGGCAGCAAGCGCCTCTTCGAGCATTACCGTATCGGCCAGCACATCCGACCTTATGAATAGGTGATTGTGCGCAAATGGCCTATACCCGCCGCCGTTTAGCTTACCAAGTTTTTCCTTGTAAGCTTCTATAACCAGGCCAAAAGAATCTTTGCCGCTGGGACCGAAGAGGCCCCAATCAAACACCTCAGCACCAACCTGCTCGATTCGTTCCGTCAGCCGTTCCTTAAGCTTTGCGTCATCCGTTTCGCGGAGCTTCGCATACAAAGCGTCCGCCTCCTGGGTTTCTTGAGATATTGCTTGGGTTACCTCGACTCCCAGGTCATGGAGTTCATCCCAAAGGTCGGGTTTGTCCCTATGCGACAGGTTTCTATACGTTGCTTCATCAAGGAATTGAAGCACGAGACGGGCGTATACCTCCCAGATATCGAATGGCATATGGGAGGGCAGCACGCCTTCGTAACTTGTCGTTGTTCCCTTATTGTCCATGTTCAAATTGTATAACCTCGTCAATCGCGATTTTCCCCGCTCATTAGCATCGACAGGAGAGCGTCTCTAAGCGAGGAAAGTGCTTGCATTTCAATCCTGTTGTCGAGAATGGTATCGAACAGAGGCATCAAGTTCTCGGAAAGTGCCGAAATGGCACCGGAATTATGGGGTATCTCCAACTGTAGTTTTTCAAGGCGCTCAGGTTAGACTGGGCAGTTCCCTGTGCAATGCCAATCATATGTTCCTTAAAGGCAGTTTGCCAGAACCAGAAAAAAATCCTGTCAGCGTGTCTTTCCTGACAGAAACGAGCACGGCAACTCGATGATTAAGTAAACAGTCAGGTTCCGCAACAATTCCGACCCTACCAACACTGCCCATGAGCGAAAGCACGATATCTCCTAGCATGAGTCTGCAATACGATTTTATGCGGCCAGGAATGTTCACGATACGATTGGCGTCAGAACAGTCAACGTTGCCGTCCCGCACGTTCTTGATTGTCTGAACTTTATAGTTGCCGTCATCTGAATAAGTGCCGCTATTGAAAGCGTAACCGTTCCCAAAGTCGACCAGTTTATGCAGTGATATAGCAGCGTCGCATTCCGATAGATACCTATCGAGTAACCGTCTTTCTCCGTACCGCCTGTAGCGGGCGGTACGGAGAAAGACGGTTACTCACGATCTGCCCACATGTTCCTGCGTTCTATGTTTGCCTGCGTCACCGCAGCCCATGCTGAATAAAGTGTTGCGACGATTTTGCCCAAAGCTTATCAGGCTGTTAAGACGCGGTTGTTTTGGTGCTTACACTAAAATCATAAAAGTCGTATCATTTCATTAGCTTATTCATCTTTAGGAGGAAGAATGCCAACCAACAGCCAGATTCTGATAGACGGATTCATTTCGGACGAATTCTCTAAGCAGACTGAATATAGTTCTAAAGGGGACTACTTTGAACTGTTGGCTTCTTCTCGATACATGGCTCCATACGACCTTGACGACGATGAGATAGCGGAAGGGCTCATTGGAGGGTCGCGAGACGGGGGCTGCGATGCTATTTACATCTTCGCCAACAATTATTTCTTGAGTGAGGATGTCCAGATTCAAAACTACATCAATCGTGGATCAAGGGTTGAAATTGTTATTCTTCAGACTAAGGTTTCAAAATCATTCAAAGAAGACGCGTTCTTGAAGTGGAAGGACACCTGCAATGACCTTCTGACATTCGATAAAAACTTAAATGATTTCGACGATAAATATTCTGATCGCGTTATCGATACTTTTGGAAGAATAAGAGAAGCGATTCAAGCGGCGGCGATGGCCGGAAACGAAATCCGAATGAAGTTCGTGTACATCGCGAATGCGGATTCACCATCGGACGGCGTTAAGATTCAGAAAGAGCAGCTTCCCGCTGCCATTGACGAAATCGTCGGCGTAAGCCGATTTAGTTCTTCGTGTGTTTTAGTTGGAGCAGACGAATTGATGCGCATCTGGTCGCCTCCCGCAGAGAGTGGGCTTGTTATGCGTTTTTCGGGGTCCTATGCATCAGTTCCTCAGAGAACGGATGTCTTTGGCCTGGTGTCTTTGTCGGATTACTACCGCTTCCTCACTGACGACCAAGGACAGCTCCGTAGCTATCTTTTTGAGGCGAACGTCAGAGATTACGAGGGAAATGTTTCAGTCAACAAAGGAATCAGGGAAACGTTGGAGCATCCTAGCGAAGACGATTTCTGGTGGCTCAACAACGGGGTAACGATACTGGCTTCTGAAGCCTACCAAATAGCAGGAGCAGAAGTGAAAATGGAAGAGCCTCGCATCGTTAATGGACTTCAAACGTCGTATGAAATATATAAATTTATGGAGTCTCGCACAGAAGACGCCGAAGATTCCAGAAATGTGATGGTAAAAATCCTTGTGCCGGGAAGCGATGAGACCAGAAACAGAGTGATACTGGCGACGAACAACCAAACTCAGGTGAAAAAGACATCGCTTCGCGCTACTGACCAAATCCATATCCAGATAGAACTCTACATGAAAAGAAATGGACTGTATTACGAAAGGCGGAAGAACTATTACAAAAACCAGGGGAGGAAGAGAGAAGAGATCGTAACCCTCTCCTTTCTTGCGCAATGCATGATGTCGATACTTCTCGGCAGGCCGGATCAGGCAAGGGCAAGACCGTCGACACTTTTGTCTGACGAAGTTCAATATAAGAAAATATTTGGTCAGGATGGCAACCTTGAGGCTTACTACAGAGCCGCTAGTCTCGGAAAACAGGTTTGCCTGAAGTTTCCACAAATTAAGAGAGACTTAGAGGGTTCCCAAATAAGCGACATAAGATTTTACGTGATAATGGGCGTTGCTTCCATGTTGTCCAATAAAGATAGCCTGACATTTGGTGACATAGAGAATCTCGACCTTGACAAGCTTTCAGATGAAATTATTCAAACTGTTGCGGACATGGTGATGGATGTTTATCTGGCCCTTGGCGGAACATCCAAAGCTGCTAAGTCTTACGCCATGGCAAGTAAGGTCAAGGAAAAGATTTCACTACTGTTGCCTTAGGGCAATCCAGGGCTGTTCTCTAGAATGCCATCAGCAGAGAGGTCCTTTTTGCAAAGGGCCTCTCTATTTTCGTTCGGTTCCGAACAGTTTGACGATCACTAATCAGCTCGCGTCGTCAACCGCTTCGCTTTCAGCCCCTACTTTGATGCAGGCGTAGGCGACGAGCGTGCACAGCCCCATACCCATTCCAATCAGGTGCAACAGGAAGGCCATTTTCTCGCCTTACTTTTCGCCTTCGTACGGCTTTTCGGGGGCGAGCCCGTCTGGACGGCGTGCCATGAGCACGGCGCCACCCTGACGGCGGCCGGCGTCCACGAGACAACCGAGGCTATGTACAGGGCGCAGGGGCAGTAGACCACTGTATGCGGATGAAGTGCGCTGCACAGCGCCGGCACTTGGCCCCAGGGAACATCTCGGCGAGCGAGCCGACCATGCCGACGGCCTTGTCGCCGGTGAACATGCGCACGCCGCGAAGCCCTCGTAGCTCGCAATCGAGCTGGCATATGCAGTCCGCTGGTAGTATTTGCAAACTTGCTGATCAGGTAATTCTCACAATGCGCGTTTTATGCTGGCGGCGGGTTGCGGATATCCCAGTCATTGCAAAAACAATTTCCAAAACATGTGTTCTATTTGAAACTACATGAAGGAAGATCACTATAGAATGCAAGCTACAATAGCAAACGAGTATTGGACTCGAGTCTAGCGGAGGATTATGGGGTTCCAAGATATCCTTGCTGCGATTGATATCATCACGGGGCCTGACCCGGCCCTTTCTATCCTGGCGGTTTCGATTGTCGTCGCGCCGGCGTTGCTGTGGTTGTGTAAGCAGGCTTTGGCGCGGTTTTACAAGGCTGATATCTTTGTTGTGGCACTGGCGTTCGTCGCATTGTTTGCATCGGTTAGGCTTAGCCTTTTATGGTTGACAGGTGTGGCATCGGTCTTTCTCGCGGTGTGTCTGCTCGCTCTTCCCGCCAACTATTTTTGGTGTGCGCAGCGGCTAGATGACATAGTGGGCAAGGCTGATCCCTCTCTTCCCGATTGCGACTACGTAGCTGCCTTCAGGCTGATGAACTCGGTTGACCGTGATCGACTGTCCAGAAGGCAGCTTGCCTGCCTCGACAAGGACAGGATTTTCTGCAACATCTACTTGGGAAACAACGGCGTTGCAAAAAGGATGCTTGAGGACGAAAACTTAGAACCGGCTTTCAGGCATTTCGCCCTCCATATTATCGCGGACTCCGCTTGCGATTGTGCTGGGTCGCAAGCGGAACTCGAAAGCGCCTTGGCCGAGATATCCGACAAGACAGACCCTTTCATCAAAGTCCAGCTTTGGCACAACCGCGCGGTTGGCTATATCGTGAACGGTCAGTTCAAAGTCGCCGACGACGAGTTCAAGAAGACGTATCGTGAAGCCAAGCGTCTGGGCGTTCGGAATAAGTCGTTCCTCTTGCTACTGTTTGAGAATGCAACATTGAATAAAACGAAAATCGGCTTGCCTGATGGCGGCATTGAAGAAGGGTGGGGGTTGATTGAGGAATGCGAAAAGGCGCTTGCGCCGATTGGCCCCAACGATTTTGGGCAGCTCTTCAATCTGCGGCTTCTTTTCATGAGGCAGATAGGGGCAAGCATCGAGGACAGGAACAAGTTGTATTTGGCCGAGGTCGAAAGCACCCTCAGCAATGCCTCCCTTTCCGAGCAACAGCGCGTCGTCGCTATGGCGAGCTTGGGAAGAATCGCGTGGGCCGACGGGCTCGACCCCGCCCCCGTGCTCAATTTCTTCGAAGGATGCGATCGGTTTTTGTGCGTGAGCGACCCCGATGCACGTTACTATGCCCATATGAACCTGAGGGCGATGCTTTCGGGCTTGGCGGTGGATGACCGCTCCCTAAATACTTTGGCTGAGAGCGTAATGCGGTATTTCAAGGATGGGGACGCGGAGCATGATTTGGATGTGATGGAGGATGGCCTTCCTCCCGAGGCGATTCTGCGGCGCTCCCAAGTGCTGCGAGAACGCGCTGCCCTAGCCTTAATGGTGGGAGAGAACGTTGAGCGCGCCGTGTCGTACACTGATGAGGCTATAGGCCTCCTTGAGGGAAGCTTGCAGGTTATGGCGGCGCTCGAGTGTCGATGGCAGCTTGCCCGGCTGACACTGTACGACAAACCCGAGGTGGCAAAAATGCAGCTCTCGATTGCCGAAGAGCGCCTCGCTACGCTCAACAAGCAACCGTCCCTCGGATATCCCTATCTCGAGATGAGCCTGTGCTACGCCTTGCTTGGTATGCGTGCCGAGTGCAGAGGCGCGTATGAAAGGGCCGCCGGCTTCGAGACTCCGATGAGCCATTACGCGCCCGGCATTCGGATTAACATTACCGCCGCCGCCTTCTGTGCCAGGTTCTACATGCTTACGGAAATGCTTGGAAATCCCGAAGAGGTTTGCCCCTTGCTTAAAACTCGAGAGGGCAGGGCGTGGCTGTCTCGCTATCCGAAGGTTTCTTCCCTGTCGAAAACGCTTCTTTGCGGGAAGTTTCTTGGGTATGGGGATGTCGTGCCCGCCATGACGAGGCTATTCTTGGACGAGGCAGGGAAGCTATATGCCGAAACGTGGCTCGTCGTCCAAGAGATCGGGCTCGCGTTCGATCTTGATTCCAGAAAGCCCGGCGAAGAGTATGGGTTGGTTGTCGAGATCCAAAGGCACCCGCTGGTTGCCGATGACGATGCCCTTGCGAGGGTCGCTGTGCAGCACGGGTATACTGTGCTTGGTGCGAGGTTGGACCTGTGCAACGAAGACCTCCTCGGGGTCGATGACGCAGCCGCCGTATTCGATGTGCTGGATGCCTTGGGCATATTGGCCGAAGGACGCGTGCCCACATTGGAAGACATCATGAAGAGTTACCTCGAAAGCTGTGTCGACGTTCCTGCCGGCGGTTGGGGTACCTTTGCCGAGAGGTAGCTTCGCCCTGCCACGCTTCACAAAACGTTTCACAAACTTCTCGTTGCTGGCCAAGTTCTCAACACGTAGCGCTGCAATGGCCCTGCCTGTTTTATCCTTCTAGCCCCTTGGGGCTGCGGTGGAAATCCTAGACCAAAAGAGAACCGGGAGGATCATACGGATGTACAGCGCAGAGCAAAGGGCAAAGGTCATCGTGACGTTCGCCAGGTTCGGATGCAGCACGGCTGACACCATAGCAAAGCTCGGCTACCCCAGCCGCGTCACGCTCCACAACTGGTGGAAGGAGTACCAGATCGACGGCGATGAGCTCCTGGAAAGGGAGCATCGCAGGCCGAGGTGTTCCGACGAGGCGAAGCGGGATGCGGTCAATCGCTACCCGGGGCACGGGAAAAGCCTGGCGCGCACGATAAAGGCCATTGGATACCCGAGCCGCGAGGTACTCTCCAAAAGGAACGACGAGCGCACCCAGGTGATCTGCGCTGTGCGCGAGAAGGAGTGACGCGTGTGGGCCGCGTGATCGCCGACGACACGGCCGTGCGCGGCGGCGCGCCCGCCGCCGGCGTGCGTGCCTACGGTGTGTGCCTGCAGGACGCTGGCGCCGGCGACGGCTCGGCCGGGTGTGGGCTTTCCGTCGATGCCTCGTGGCTCGATGCGACCGGTACCGATGGCGGTGTCGGGTGCACGAGCGGGTCGCTTGCGTCCGCACGGTTTGTGACGCCTGCGGGCGGGGCCTTCGGTGCCGGCGGCGTGTTGGATGCCTCCGGGGCCATGGTGCCGCTTGTAGTGATCGAGCCCCAGGGCGCCACGGCGCCGGCGGGGGAGACCGGCGGGCGCGAGGCGCCCGGTGGCACGGGCGAGCCGGCCGGCGGTGCCGGTCCTGCCACTGGGCAGCCCGGTGCCGGGCCCGCGACGGATCCCGCGCTGAAGCCGGCGAGCACGACGCCCAGGATAACCACGACAACCAAAGCGACAGTGACCAAGGCCACGGCGTCCAAGCCATCCAAGGCCAAGGCTGCCAGCGCCGCCGCCACGCTCCCCAAGACCACCGACGTCAACTGGATCGCAGTCTCCTTAGCGCTATTCCTGCTGGGAGCAGCGCTCCTGGGTTCCGCACGCCGCTCAACTTGCGCCTACACGCTGCCGGGCTGAGTGGATTTCAACCTTCTTCGGATGATCCGCATCTCTATCGTTCGTCGCTCTGGAAAACCTCGCCCCGCATATCTCGTAGGTTGTCTCATGTAGTTGCCAGCACTACGGAATCGGTTGGACAGGTCCGGTGCGCATCGCGTACTTCCGTAGTTTTTCTTCGGAATATCCGTATTAAAAATACGGGTAAATTGACCGATTTGCTCAGCTGCTTTACCCTGTGTCTCAAATAACCTCAGAAAGCAGAGGAACTGTACCATGCTCAAGAAGTTTTCGGTTTCAAATTTCAAGTGCTTCGATAAGCGAATTACATTTGATCTATCCGATCCCGCCAACTACTCATTTAATCAACAGGTGATTCAGGGCGGCGTTAAGGCAAAGGGCATCATATATGGTGCGAATGGCAGCGGAAAGTCCAATTTCGCCCTCGCGATATTCGACATCGTTCTGCATCTGACCGACAAGGAAAAGCTGCTCAAAAAATACTTGCCATATCGGTGCCTTGATTCAAAGAGTTCAATCACAGAGTTTCAATACGATTTTGTCTTCGACAATATCGACGTCGTATACCGCTACGGGAAAACCGACCCACAGACGCTTGTGTACGAGAGCCTGTGCATTGATGACGTGGAGGTCTTGAGCTACAGGTTCGACGCTCAAACGGGCCATGTTGACCTGCCGGGCGCCGAGTCCCTCTCGCTTTCTACCGATCTCCCCGCTGAGTCCGACAGGCTGTCGCGTGTCAAATACGTCAAGAGCAATGCAATACTGCGAGATGAGCCGTCTGCCAGGGCGTTTAGAGCCTTCACCTCCTTTGTCGACAACATGCTGATGTTCTACTCACTCGACGAGCGCGGGTACCAGGGGCTTTCGGTTGGCACGGATAGCTTTACCCAGGGCATTATTCGCGAGGGGAAGATAGAGGACTTCCAAGAATTCTTGCGCCAGCAGGGAATCTCCCTGAACCTCGTATCCGTGAACGTGAATGGAGTTCCCGAGCTTTATTGCAGGTTCGAGGGCGGTACCGTTCCGTTTGCGTCGGTTGCCTCGACAGGCACCATGTCACTTGCTCTGTACTACTACTGGTATATCAAGATGAGCAAGGCTTCCTTGGTCTTCATCGATGAATTCGATGCTTTTTATCACTTTGAATTGTCCCGGTCGATCGTGGAGATGCTGCGGGACCTCGAGGGTGTCCAGGTTTTCATTACGACGCACAACACGGACCTTTTGACGAACGACCTCATGCGGCCCGATGTCTATTTCATTCTCAAGGAGGGGGAGATTCGCTCGCTGGAGAAGCTAACGCCCAAGGAGCTCAGATTGGCCCATAACCTCCAGAAGATGTTTAAGGCCGGTGCTTTCGATGGCTAGTCCGGTCACGCTTTTCATCGTTGAAGGGGAGTCGCGTGACCTGCGCTTTGCGGAGAAGATGAAAGAGCTTTTTCTGAAAGGGAGAGATGACCTGAGGGTGATCTGTCTGCCAGCGGCGCAGAACATCTACATGCTCTACGAACGGCTTGCAGAAGAGGACTTCGATCTGGATGTTGTGGAGGTGCTAAGAGAAACGGTGCCTTCCGCTGCAAAATGTCTAGAGGGCGTGGAGCGGGATTCTGTTGACGAGGTCTTTCTCTTCTTTGACTACGACTCCCATCAAAACAATGCGCCTGGATGCGAGTCCGATGCCCTTGTGGAGGCAATGCTCCTCGCATTCGATAACGAGCACGAGAGCGGAAAGCTCTATATAAGCTACCCGATGGTCGAGGCGCTGTACGATTATCGCGCGGGGCAGTGCCAGGCGCATTCAGGCTGTTTTGTTGACAACTCGGAAATCGCTCAATATAAAAAGATGTCGGGAGAGGGAAACGTTAACGTGGGGAAGCACATGGAGCTTCCCCAATGGAAAGATGCAATCGCTGCCTTCGTATTGAGATGCAAGTGCCTGCTCGATCTCGATGAGGTTTCATTTGGGACATATCGAGAGCTGGTTACGGTCGATGCGATTTTCCGCGAGGAGAAAAGAATGCGGAGCGAGGACGGTTCGGTGTTTGTGCTGTCGGCTTTTCCAGAGTTTCTACTCGACTACTTTGACGATAAGTTCTTTAATTCCATGGCCCCGATGCGCCACCTTAAGTTCGATGATTGCCCTCGAGAAAAAGGATGAGGCGCAATTAATCTCGCGGGCACAGGTTCTCCTGCCTAAATCGTGAACTCGGCATAAGAGCCCCAACTCGCCCGTTAGCCAATTGCTCTTGACCAGAAGGCAAAGTGGACAATTGCCTCAGAGACACATCATTACGCCAATTCGTATCGCAAGGTGCGGCCTCCGCCGTGTCTTGCGATTTGCCCCTTATCCACCATCTCTTTCAATATGCGGCCGGCCGTGGACTGGCCGATCCCGAGCAACGTCTGCGCTTCCTTTCGGGTGATTGAGGGGTGCTCTGCCAAGAACCGCAGGATCTCGTCCTCTCGGGAATAGGAAGCAGCGGGCGCCTCCTTGCTGTTTGCCGTGGGCGTTTCCGCTGCCGTTGCTGCGAAGTTCGTGTTGGGCAGGACGATTTTGAATGCGTTGTTCGTGGCCATGATTTGCGGCTGAGAGGCCGCACCCGCGTAGGCCCCCATGATCTTCCTCATCCCCGTGCCGTATGCCTCGATGAGCTGCAGGCGGTAGAAGACGTTGGCGAGATGCGGGTTCCGGCAGGCGGAGACGCCCATCATCAAATCCTCCAGCTCAAAGCCGGGCAGAAGGCCGCCGACTGACACGAACTCGATCCTGTCGTCGTAGACGCTGATCAGCGTGCTGGTGCGGAAGGAGTAGTCCCTGTGCACGATCGAGTTCAGCAAGGCCTCGCGCACGGCGACCTCCGGGTAGTCCCGGGTGTCGACGCGCAGCAGCTTTTGGTAAGTGGCATGGGTCTGGTTGTGGAAGTCGATGTAGTCGTAGACCTCGTCGAGCTGCTGCATGAGGGACCCGGAGAACTCCCGGCGATCATTGAACACACTCGGGTCCGTCCCCTCGAAAACGGCCGCTTTTACGGTATGCGGGCACTGGTCGGACAGGAGCAGGCCGAGGTTTGTGTAGAGACCGTCCGATGAGGTTATATTCAGGGCCTGCATCTGCGGCGCGCCGAAGGGGATCTTTCGTGTCTCGAATTCCCCTTTCGTCGACTCGAAGGTGAGCGCTTGGTCGAGGGAGCGCATGTCCTCAAAGCTGTCGCCGTCAGTCTCTTTGATCATCTGCCGGATGGCAGCATCGGTCGCCGGGACGGAGGAGTACCCCTGCCGCACGTAGACACCCTCGGGGCGCAGGCCCTTCTTCGCTAGGTAGTAGGGGCGGTTCGTGCCGCGCTGGACCTTGACGGCCACGACCGCCTTCCCGTCGCAGTCGAGCGTTTTATAGCTGACAAACATGGTGACGTCTGGCTTCACGGCGTCTCTCACCATGTTGGAGACCTGCAGGGCGCACGCATCCGCGTCCTCGACGCCCGGCACGGCGCCGTCGTCGGCGACGCCAACGTAGACCGTGCCGCCGCCGCAGTTCGCAAATGCGACGATCTCCTTCTTGATGCCGTTCTGCGCAATGGCCTTCAGCTCGATTGTCTCTGTTTCCTGGAATTTCATGCTGTCCGCCTTCCGATTCTATTCTGCCCATATTCTAACCATTTTGCTAACCATGGTGGTTAGCAAAATGGTTAGAATTATGCTTCCCAAAGCAGAGGCGCACCGCCCTTTTCAAGCAATGAAACAGCAGGTAGAGACTTTGTCGATTTGAGGAGCTCGCGCATAAGCTTAGGCTCAATTGTGCTGTGCTCCTCAAGGAGACGCCGCCCGTATAGAATCAAACCATCCGCACGCCAGCTATCAATTGGATTGGACGCCACATGGAGATCCCCGGCACCCTGTGCAGCAATGTCTACGACTTTGCGTTTTGCCCCGAGCCCAGCTACGACCGCCTGGTAGACCTCGCCGATCCCGAGGACTGGGGCCCCAGCAACCGCATCCTCAAAAACTACCTGTCGTTCTCGTTTAGCCGCGCGGTATTTCTGACCGAGCGCGACGTGAACCAGACCGCGCCGTCCAACCTGCCGCTGGTGTTCGACGACGACCGTTGCCTGTTCAACACCGGCCTGTACACGCGCCGCTACGAGACCATCTACGGCCTGTTTGAGCCCAACACCAAGCCCGACGCACACCAACGCTGGTTTTTGAAGGGCTTCTTTAGGGAAAGCGACCCCATGCTGGTCTCGTTTGAGTACCTGCCGTGCCGTGTCCGCTTTGCCGAGGACCCCTCCGAGCTGGTCTTTGACTACCGCTTGCCAATCCGCTCCAACATCGACCACATCCTGGGCGACGAGGAAAACCTCACGCGCATCCCCGCCAGTCTGATGGGGGAGGGAAACTCGCTGCTACTGCGCCGCGCCTTTGAGGGCGCCGTCGTCGAGGCCGCCCGCCGCGCCGCCGCCAACTACACGCTCGCCGTGCCACAGTTCTACGGTGGACGGATTCAACTGCTTCTGCCGCTGTGCCTGACCGGCGACAAGCCCGAGCTGGCGCTGACAATCCAACGCGAGGGCGGATTCTTCGCCGCGCGCACCTGCCTCACGCTCGAGATGGCCTACAACAACGCGCGTCTTATCTGCCGCCCCGAGACCTCGTGGATAAAGCGGTAAAGGCTCCTTGAGCTGCGGGTTTGCTGTTAATCTGGACCGCGCCAGAGCAGCCAGCGCCCACGAATTTAAAATCGAGGGGAAAAAGTTCTTGGTAAACCACGCGCGGCTATGATAGTATCTCTTTTGCCGAAAGGCGACGGGCGATTGGCTCAGGGGTAGAGCATATCCTTCACACGGATGGGGTCACAAGTTCGAATCTTGTATCGCCCACCATCAAAAGCGCAGGTCAGAGGTATTAAGCCTCTGGCCTTTTTGTTTTTGCCACCAAGGGTGACACCAAAAGTGACACCAAATTTTGCAACTTTATTAAAATGGGGCCTCCTTTTTTATTGAATATGACCCCTTCACAATTCCTACAAATGTATAAAATCACCTAACTAAAAGTTTTGTACCTCGGGTCTCATAGACTAAATGTAACTATGGTTTACGTTTTTAATGCAAGCGTGTATAAGTGTTTCAAACTGTTGCAGAGGTGTAACACTTTGCGGCTTTATTAGCTCTTGGCTATTAGTAGATTTGTAACCTCATCTCATACCGTCGCGGAAAGTTTTTCCAAAATTGTCCTTGCATCGCCGCCGGTGTTCCCGTATAGTACTTCTTCGCACGGGGGCGTAGCTCAGCTGGGAGAGCGCTTGACTGGCAGTCAAGAGGTCAGGGGTTCGATCCCCCTCGTCTCCACCCGAGCATTGAAGAAGGCTCCAACGCAAGTTGGGGCTTTTTTTCATATAGGCACACAATTTAAGCTATATAAAAGAAAGAAGGCCAGAGATGGTGTCTGACCTTTTGGAAATTCTGGTGGGCCCTCCGGGATTCGAACCCAGAACCCAGGGATTATGAGTCCCCTGCGCTAACCGTTGCGCCAAGAGCCCTTGTAGTTAGTGGCTGCGATAGTAATGGCGGCTATCCATTTGCATTAGTTTCTCACCACGAGGAAGAATACTACCATGCACGCGATGGTCGTTCAACGCACGATCTTGTCGACCAGGAGAATCAGGCGTTCGCCTTTGTCCTTGCAGTCGATAGGAGGCCGTCTTGCCCGCTTCCGGGCGCCCCGAGCGGCTGCCGGGCACCGCCACACCGCCCCCGCAGAAGTTTTTCCAAAATTGTCCTTGCATCGGCGGGGGAGTTCCCGTATAGTACTTTTTCGCACGGGGGCGTAGCTCAGCTGGGAGAGCGCTTGACTGGCAGTCAAGAGGTCAGGGGTTCGATCCCCCTCGTCTCCACCCGAGCATTGAATGAGGCTCCAACGCAAGTTGGGGCCTTTTTTCATATAGGCACACAAGGTCAAAGGCGGCACCATGATCCTCCTGGTCGACAAGATCGAAAAAAGCTTCGGCGCGCGCGTCCTCTTTAGCGGCGCGTCCTTCCAGATCAACCCCGGCGAGCGCTTCGCGCTCGTGGGACCCAACGGCGCCGGCAAAACCACCATGCTCAAAATCATCATGGGCATCGATTGCCCCGACTCTGGCCAGGTCCAGTACGCCAAGGACTGCCAGGTGGGCTACCTAGAGCAGGAAACCAATCTGGAGCACAAGGACACCACCATCCTCGCCGAGGTAATGGCCGCAGCTAAGGAAATCCGCCGCATGGGCGAGCGCGCTAACGAGCTGCAGGCCCAAATCACCGAGCTCTCCGAGCAGGGCAAGGACGTCGACGCACTCCTCAACGAGTACGGCCAGGTCCAGGACCGCTTTGAGCACCTGGGCGGCTACGAGCTCGAGAGCAACGCCCGCAAGATCCTGTCCGGACTGGGCTTTAAGGTCACCGACTTTGAGCGCCCGTGCTCCGAGTTCTCGGGCGGCTGGCAGATGCGCATCGCGCTCGCCAAGCTCTTCCTGCGCCACCCCGACTTGCTGCTTCTGGACGAGCCCACCAACCACCTTGACCTCGAAAGCGTCCAGTGGTTGCGCGGCTTTATCGCCAACTACGACGGCGCCGTCCTCATCGTCAGCCACGACCGCGCCTTCATGGATGCCTGCGTCGACCACGTCGCCGCGCTCGAAAACCGCCGCGTAACCACCTACACCGGCAACTACAGCAGCTACCTTAAGCAGCGCGAGGACAACCTGGAGCAGATGCGCGCCAAGCGTGCTGCCCAGGAGCGCGACATCGCCCACATGCAGGTCTTCGTCGACAAGTTCCGCTACAAGCCCACCAAGGCAGCCCAGGCGCAGGAGCGCATCCGCAAGATCGAGCAGATCAAAAAGGAGCTTGTCATCCTGCCCGAAGGCCACAAGCACATCGACTTTAGGTTCCCCGACCCGCCGCGCTCGGGCGACATGGTCGTGGGCTTGGAGGGCGTGTCCAAGTCCTACGGCAACAAGCACATCTACAGCGATATCGACCTCAAACTCTACCGCGGCGAACACGTGGCGCTCGTCGGCCCCAACGGCGCCGGTAAGTCCACCCTCATGAAGATCATCGCCGGCCTGGAGCCGCCCACCACCGGCACGCGCGATCTGGGTACCAACGTAGGTGTGGCCTACTATGCCCAGCACGCGCTTGAAGGTATGACCGAGTCCAACACCGTCCTGCAAGAGATCGACACCGTCACGCCCAAGTGGACCGTGCCGCAGCAGCGAAGCCTGCTGGGCGCCTTCCTGTTTAGCGACAACGACGCCATCGAAAAGCAGGTTCGCGTCCTCTCCGGCGGCGAAAAGGCTCGTCTGGCCCTGGCCAAGATGCTCGTGGCCCCCGAGGCGCTCCTGTGCCTGGACGAGCCCACCAACCACCTGGACATCGACTCGGTGGACATGCTCGAGAACGCCCTGCAAAACTTCCCCGGCACCATCGTGCTGATCAGCCACGACGAGCACCTGGTGCGCGCCGTGGCCAACCGCGTCATCGACATCCGCGACGGCAAGGTCACGGTCTACGACGGCGACTACGACTACTACCTCTATAAGCGCGAGGACCTCGCAGCCCGCGCCGCCGCGGAGGCGTCCACGGAGAGCGCGCCTGCCGCGGCCAAGTCCACCAAGGCCAGCGCCGCCCAGGCCGACACCCCCGCCGCGGCGCCTAAGCCAGCCGAGGGCAAAAAGACCAAGGAGCAAAAGCGCGCCGAGGCCCAGGCCCGCGCCGCGCTTAACAAAAAGCTCAAGGGCGTGCGCAACCAGCTCAAGAAGATCGAGACCGAGCTCGACAAAAAGCGCGCCCGCTATGACGAGCTTATGGAATTGATGGCAAGCGAAGAGCTTTATGCCGATCAGGACAAGTTCAACGCCGCGCTGGGGGAATATAACGGCCTTAAGCAAGAGCTGCCCAAGCTCGAGGACGAATGGCTGGAGCTTTCCACCCAGATCGAAGAGGAGACCGCGCGTGAACTCTCGTAAGGCCGCTGCCGTGGCGATGAGCATCATTGCCATCGCCTGTCGCATCTGCGGCATCTTTATGAGCGCGATGACCGTGCTGCTGTGCTTTAGCGGCCTCACCGCCAAGCTGCAGATTGTTGGCTTTGTCGTTGAGCTTTCGCGCGCCCTGCCGAGCGCCATCGCCGGCTACGGCGTCATCACGTCGCCCTTTGGCGGTGTGTTCCGCCTGGATTACGCCATCGTTGCCGTTATCCTGTTTGTGGCAGATTACCTGCTCACGCGCGCCTCGCGCCGCGTCCGCTAGGGGAGCGCCATGTCCAGCAGCTACCTCATAAACCTGCTCGCCAGCGCCGTTGCCGTCATCGTGGGCATTGTCATCCACGAGAGCGCGCACGCCGCCGCGGCCTGGGCACTTGGCGACAAGACGGCCCGTTCGCGCGGCCGTGTCTCGCTCAACCCGCTCAACCACATCGACCCGTTTGGCACCATCCTCCTGCCGCTGCTTATGCTCGCCGCCGGCGGCCCGGTGTTCGCCTTTGCCAAGCCGGTGCCCGTCTACCTCAACAACCTTAAGCACCCCAAGCGCGACGAGGTCTTGGTGAGCGCGGCCGGCCCCGCATCGAACATCGCGCTCGCGTTCCTCGCGGCCGCCCTCATGCACGCAGCGTACGGCAACCTCTACGCCAGCATGTCCTTTGGCATGGCGTCCCAGATCATGAACTTCGGCGCCACGTTCATCGTGGTCAACCTGTCGCTCGCGTTCTTTAACCTCATCCCGATCCCGCCGCTCGACGGCTCGTCGATCATCGTGCCGTTCCTTAAAGGCAAGACGCTCGCCAACTACTACCGCCTGCAGCAATACGCCATGCCGATCCTTATCATCGTGTTGTATCTGCTGCCCATGTGGACCGGCATCGACGTGATCGGCCGGTATTTCGACGTTACCGTGTATCCGCTGGCCGAGTGGCTGCTCAACTTCGCAATCGCCGGCATCTAAGGTAAACTTACAGGTCGACCGTGCAAAACGGTCGCAACATGCACCCAAACCGCGCCGCGAAGGCGCCGTCAAAGGAGGTCGAAGATGTCGTATCGCGTGTCGACGCAGGTCTACAGCGGACCGTTCGACCTGCTGCTGCAGCTGGTAACCCGCCAAAAAGTAGATATCGGCGCCATCTCCATTAGCGAGGTGGCCGAGCAATATCTTGCCGAGGTCGAGCGCATCGAGGCGCTAGACCTGGACGTGGCGAGCGACTTTTTGCTGGTCGCGGCAACCCTTTTGGACATCAAGGCCGCCTCGCTGGTGCCCCAGGAGATCCCGCGCAACACCGACGAAGATGATGAGGACGACGAAGATCTCGAGGAACTCAGTACGCTCGACGGCGATGCCCTGCGCGAGGTCCTGATCCAGCGCCTGATCGCCTACAAGCAGTTTAAGGGCGCGGCGGCGGCCCTTGGCGCGCGCATGCAGGCCGAGAGCCGCATGCATCCGCGCGTGGCCGGCCCCGACCCCGAGTTCTTGGGCCTTATGCCCGACTATCTGGCCGGCATCACCCTGCGCGGCCTCGCCGTCATCTGCGCCGACCTGGACGGCAAGCGCCAGACCTTCTTGCTGGAAGCCGAGCACGTGGCACCGCATCGCGTGCCGCTCGACCTGACGGTGGCCTCGGTCGACCGCTTTACCATGGCGCACCAAACCTGCACCTTTCGCGAGCTGCTGGACGGCGACGCCACCACCGAGCAGCTCGTCGTCACCTTCCTGGCCATGCTGGAGCTCGCCAAACGCGGCTCGCTCACGCTGAGCCAGGACGAGATCTTTGGAACCATCTGCATCAACCGAGTCGAGGGCGCCGAGGCATACGTGCCCGGCGAGGGTCCCGAGCTCACCGAATAGGAGCGGCAACCATGTCAACCCTTTCAACGCTGGAGGCAAACAGCCTCAAAGGCGCCCTCGAGGCGCTGCTGCTGGTGTCGAGCGACCCCGTGAGCGCGCCCGCGCTGGCAGGTGCGCTGGATATCGCCCCCGGCGAGTGCGCGTCGCTGTTGGCCGAGCTCAAGGTTGAGTATGAGGAGGCCAACCGCGGCTTTCAGCTGCGCGAGGTCGCTGGCGGGTGGCGCCTGTTTACCCACCCCGCCTATCACGATGTGGTCGAGGCCTATGTGCTGAGCTGGGACACGCAAAAACTGTCGCAGGCAGCGCTCGAGACCCTAGCCGTCATCGCCTACCACCAGCCCGTCACACGCGAGGTGGTCAAAGGCATCCGCGGCGTCAACTCCGACGGCGTCATCGCGTCGCTCGTGGACAAGGGCCTGGTTCGCGAGCTCGGCCGCGACCCCGAGCGCGGTCAGGCCATCATCTACGGCACGACCAATGCCTTCTTGGAAAAGTTCGGCCTGCGCTCCACCCGCGACCTGCCCGATCTGGAGCAGTTTGCCCCCGACGAGCAGTCGCGTCAGTTTATCCGCGAGCGCCTGAGCGGCCGCAGCATTCAGTCCACGCTCGAGAAGCAGGCCGAGGACCTGGACGAAGAACGCGAACTGATCGATACCGATGTTGAAGATGTTGAGGCAGTCGAGGACTTGGAGACCCTGGTCGTCGACGAGACCTCGGAGGGTTTGCATGACGAGGACTAACGAAGTAGGGGAGACGCACATCGCCGGCGTCTCGGGTGCGCCCGCGACCGACGCCCAGCCCGTCTACCCGCATACCATGCGCCTGCAGCGCTTTTTGGCGCGCGCGGGCGTGGCGAGCCGCCGCGGCTCGGAGGACCTGATGACCGCTGGCCGCGTGACTGTTAACGGCGAGGTCGCGACCGAACTGGGCACCAAGGTCGACGTCGACCGCGATCATATCGAGGTCGACGGCATGCCCGTCAAGCTCGGCCAGGGCGCCGTGTACCTGATGCTCTATAAGCCGACGGGCTACCTCACCACCATGAGCGATCCGCAGGAGCGCCCTTGCGTGGCTGATCTGGTTCCGCGCGACCGATTCCCGGGGCTCTTCCCGGTGGGTCGCCTGGACCGTGACACCACGGGCCTTTTGCTCTTTACCACCGACGGCGACCTGTCGCAGGACCTGCTGCACCCCAGCAAGCACGTCTACAAGACCTATCAGGCGCTCGTTGACGGCGAACTCTCTGACCGCGACCTCACACCACTCCGTCGCGGCATCGAGCTCGATGACGGCCTGTGCCAACCGGCGATCTGCCGCGTCATCAACGCGCGCGAGGCCGAGGCCGTGGCTCCGCAAGGTGTCAAGCCCGGCACCACCGCCGTGGAGGTCATCATCCGCGAGGGCCGCAAAAACCAGGTCAAGCGCATGCTGAGCAAGATCCACCACCCGGTGATCCGCCTGCACCGCTGCAACTTTGCCGGCCTGGAGCTCAAGGACGTGGCCAAGGGCTCATGGCGCGAGCTCACCGACCGCGAGGTACAGGTCCTCAAGGCCGGAGGCATCCCGCCCAAGCAGGCCAGCTCAAAGCGCGGTGACAAGGCCCCGGAAACCCCCGCAATCCGCACGCGCCACCACGGCAGCCACGGTTCCGCACCCAAGCGCAACACCTACCGCGAGCGCTACACGGGCTAGCCAGTCCGCCAGCAAGCAGCGCCCGCGAACCATACCAGCACGTCAACCACCGAAAGGAAGCATTGCATGATCGTCGCCATCGACGGCCCCGCCGGTTCCGGCAAGTCCACCATCGCCAAGGAGATTGCCCGCCAACTGGGCTTTAACAAGCTCGACACGGGCGCCATGTATCGCGCCGTCACCTTCGCCGCGCTCGATCGCGGCATCGACCTGGACGACGAGGCTGCCATCGATGCCCTCGCCGAACAGATCGAGATTCGCTTTACCAACGGCACCGGCGAGGACACGCGCCTAACCATCGACGGCAAGGACGCATCGGCTGCCATCCGCACCCCGCAGGTGGACGCCAACGTCTCCAAGGTCTCGGCCTACCCGGGCGTACGCGCCGCCATGCTCATCCACCAGCGCCGCGCCGCCGAAGACCGCGACATCGTCGCCGAGGGTCGCGACATCGGCACCGTTGTATTCCCCAACGCGCAGGTCAAGGTGTTCCTGACCGCCGACCCGCGTGAGCGCGCCCGTCGCCGCGTGCTGCAGCGCCACCAAAACGACTCTCAGCCGCTCACCACCGAGCAGCTCGAGACCGAAGTCGACGAGACCCTCGACGCCCTCAAGCAGCGCGACAAGCTCGACAGCAGCCGCGAGGTCGCACCGCTCGCGCCCGCCGAGGACGCCGTGCACGTCGACTCCACCGCCCACACCATCGACGAGGTCGTCCGCATTATCGAGGACCTCATCAACCAAAGGAGGTAACTCATGCGCCTGTTTAAGCAGACGCCCGAGGATTACTACAACGCCCCCTACGCTGAGTTCCCGGCGCTCATCCGCGGCACTGTCGCCGTAGTCATGGGCATCCTGTGGGTCTTCTCCAAGCTCATGTGGCGCTGGAAGGTCGAGGACGCCGACCTGCTGTTTGAGCGCCAGGAGGGCCGCGGCAGCGTGGTCATCTGCAACCACACCTCGATGGCCGAACTCTTGGCTGTGGAGACGGCGCTGTTCTTTGGCGGCCGCCGCATCCGCCCCATCTTTAAGTCCGAGTTCGCCAAGAGCAAGATCATACGCTGGGCCTTTAGCCGCGTGGGCGGCATTCCCGTCGAGCGCGGCACCGCCGACATGAAGTGCCTGCGCGCCGCCCAGCATGCGCTGCAGCGCGGCGAGGACGTCCTGATCTTCCCCGAGGGCACGCGCATCCGCTCGCGCGAGATCAAGCCCGAGGTCCACGGCGGCTTTGCGCTCATCGCCCAGATGGGCAAGGCGCCGGTCAACCCGCTCGCCATTTGTGGCTGGTCCGACATTACGCCTAAGGGCAAAAGGCTCATGCGCCCCAAGAAGTGCTGGATCCGCGCCGGCAAGGCCATCTCGCTATCCGATGCTCCGGCCGAGCTCAAGCGTAAGGAGCGCCTGGCATGGTTTGAGTCCGAGGCCATGAGCCGCGTATACGCCATGCGTGACGACCTGTGCGCCGAGCACCCAGGCAGGTTCTAGCCATGGGTGAGAACGTCATGAATACCGCTGCGGCCGCCGCTGAGGAGGTCGTCCCCACCATCGAGATTGCTGCCCACGCGGGCACCTGCTACGGCGTGCAGCGCGCGCTCGACATGGCGCTGGCCGCCGCGCCGCGGGCAGGGGAGAGCACTCAGGTCCACACGCTGGGTCCGCTCATCCATAACCCCATCGTGGTTCGCGAACTCGCCGAGTCGGGCGTTGGCCTGGCCGACACCTTGGACGACGCCACGTCGGGCACCGTGATCATCCGTGCCCACGGCGTGGTGCCGCAGGTGGTCGATGCCGCACGCGAGCGTGGCCTTACCGTGGTCGACGCCACTTGCCCCTACGTGAAGAAGGTCCATGTTGCGGCCGAGCGCCTGGTGCGCGAGGGCTACCGCGTAATCGTCGTGGGCGAGCCGGGCCACCCCGAGGTCGAGGGCATTCTGGGCCACGCAGGTGAAGACGCTCAAGTCGTGAGTTGCGCTGCCGATGCGGACGCGCTGCCACTCAAGGGCAAGGTGGGTCTGGTTGTGCAGACCACCCAGACCGCGCAGAACCTGGCCGAGGTTGTGGCCTCTATCACCCCGCGCGTGCAGGAGCTGCGTGTGATCAACACGATCTGCGCCGCCACGAGCGAGCGCCAGCAGGCTGCGGCAACCCTTGCCAACCGCTGTGATTGCATGGTCGTCGTGGGCGGCAAAAATTCGGGCAACACGCGCCGCCTGGCGCAGATTTGTGCCGATGCCTGCGAGCACACGCATCACATCGAGGAAGCTTCCGAGCTCGAGGCCGCATGGTTTGCCGACGCGCGCCACATCGGCATCACCGCCGGAGCCTCCACCCCGCAAGAACACATCGAACGCGCCGTTGCGCGCATCAAGGAGCTTTGCCGCTAATCATGGACCAGACCGTACCCGCATACGCCGCCGAGGTGGCCGATTACGGGCGCAGCCGCGACCCCGAGCCGGGTGAGGGCGCGCTCGTTAAGAACGTGCGTCCCGAATCGCCTGCATGGGATGTGGGTATCGAGCCGGGCATGCGCGTGCTCACGGTCAACGGCGAGCAGCTCACCGACATGATTGTATGGCTTTGGGAGGCCGACGACGACACCGTCGAGTTGGAGGTTTTCGACCCGCGCGACGGCACCGTCACCCCCGTGGAGCTCGACCGCTTCCCGGGAGAGGACTGGGGTCTTGAGTTCGATGGCCCCATCTTCGATAGTATGCGTACTTGTGTGAACGCCTGCGTGTTCTGCTTTATGACCATGCTGCCCAAGGGCGGCCGCTCCACGCTCTACATTCGCGACGACGACTACCGCCTGAGCTTTTTGCAGGGTAACTTTGTCACGCTCACGAACCTTTCCGACGAGGACGTGCAAAACGTTATCGATCGCAACATGAGTCCGATGAACGTATCGGTCCACGCCGTGAGCCCCGATGTCCGCCGCCGCATGATGGGCCGCAACGCCCAGCGCGGCATGGAAGTGCTCGAGGCCATCATGGCCGCCGGCATCGAAATCCACGCGCAGATTGTTTTGTGCCCCGGCATGAATGACGGCGAAGAACTGCTAAAGACGCTTCGCTTTTGCGAGGATCACGAACAGATCACGAGCCTGGGAATTGTGCCGCTCGGTTTTACCAAGCATCAGAACCGTTTTAGCTGGTCCTACAGCGATAAGCCCGAGCTCGCGCGCGAAACCATTGCCATGATCCGGCCTTTCCAGGACCGCGCGTACGAGCGCTTTGGCCGCCACACCTTCCAGATGAGCGACGAATTCTATCTGGACGCCGGCATCGAGCCACCCGAGGCAGACTTTTACGACGGCTACCCGCAGTACTATGACGGCATCGGCATGATTCGCTCCTATCTGGACGAGACCGACAACGTGCTCGCCGCCGATGCCGAGCGCCTGACCCGCGTTCGCGAGGGAATCGCCGCCCGCAGCCAGCGTCTGCTGTGCCTCTCAGGCGCCAGCGCGCGCGATACGGTCGCGCGCTTTGTGGAATCGCCGCACGGCCTCGCCGGCACCGTCACAGCCATCAAAAACCGCTACTTTGGCGGCAACGTGGACGTAACCGGCCTCATCGTCGCGAGCGACATCCTGGAGCAGCTGCCGCAAGACCTGTCGGGGGTTATGCTCTTTGTGCCTAAGCTCATGTTCAACGCTGACGGCATGACGCTTGACGAGTATCATCGTGACGATTTACTCGCAAGCCTTACCAGTCGCGGCGCCGAGGTTCATGTGGTGTCGACCATGCCGCATGAGCTGCTCGATACCCTGGAGCACATCCTTGGCATAACGCCCGCCAATTCAACTATTCCCGCTGACCCTATCCATTAAAGGAGAGCAGATGAAACCTATCGTCGCCGTCGTCGGACGCCCTAACGTGGGCAAGTCCACGCTCGTTAACCGCCTGGCCCAGACCTCGGACGCCATCGTCCACGAGTCGCGCGGCGTCACGCGCGACCGCTCGTATCACACGGCCGATTGGAACGGCCGCGAGTTCACCATCGTCGACACGGGCGGCATCGAGCCGCTCAAGAGCGACGATGTCTTTGCCACGTCCATCCGCGACCAGGCCCTCGCCGCCGCCGAGGAAGCCGCCGTCATCCTGTTTGTGGTCGACGGCCGCACCGGCGTCACCGAGGAGGACGAGTCGGTCGCCCGCATGCTCAAGCGCTGCGACAAGCCAGTCTTTCTGCTGGTGAACAAGCTCGACAACCCCGATCGCGAGAACGACAACATCTGGGAGTTCTATTCGCTCGGCATCGGTGAACCCACGCCGCTCTCGGCCCTGCACGGCCATGGCACGGGCGACCTGCTCGACGACATCGTGGCGCTGCTGCCGGAGGAGGAGGACGAGGTCGCCGACGAGTTCCCCGACGCGCTCAACGTGGCCATTATCGGCCGCCCCAACGCTGGTAAGTCCTCGCTGTTCAACCGCATCCTGGGCGCCGACCGCTCCATCGTTTCCAACATCGCCGGCACCACGCGCGATGCCATCGACACCGTCGTCGAGCGCGACGGCAAGCATTACCGCATGGTCGACACCGCGGGCATTCGCAAGAAGAGCACTGTGTACGAGAACATCGAGTACTACTCCATGGTCCGCGGCCTGCGCGCCATCGACCGCGCCGACGTGGCGCTGCTCGTCGTCGACGCCTCCGTGGGCGTCACCGAGCAGGACCAGAAGGTCATGGGCTTGGCCATCGAGCGCGGCTGCGCCATCGTGGTGCTTCTCAACAAGTGGGACCTGCTTGACGACGACCGCAAGCGCGAGGCCTGCATGGAGACCGTCGACCGCCGTCTGGGCGTCATGGCTCCCTGGGCCCAGTACCTGCGCATTTCTGCCCTGACCGGCCGCAGCGTCGAGAAGATCTGGGCGATGGTCGACGCGGCCGAAAAGACGCGCTCGCAGAAGATCTCCACCTCGCGCCTCAACACGTTCCTCACCGACCTGCGCGAGTTTGGCCACACCGTGGTAGACGGAAAGCGCCGCCTGCGCATGCACTACGTGACCCAGACGGGCGTCAACCCGCCGACGTTCACGTTCTTCGTCAACCACAGCGACCTGGTCAACGACACCTACCAGCGCTACGTGGAGAACCGCATGCGCTCGACCTTCGACTTCGCCGGCACGCCCATTCGACTCTTCTTTAGGAAGAAGGAGCAAAAGGATGCTTAATCCGATCCTGCTGACCGCCATCTGCGCCGTGGTCTCGTTCTTTATCGGAGCGATTCCGTTTGGCTTGATCCTGGGCCGCATGTTCAACCACACCGACATTCGCAAGGCGGGCTCCGGCAACATCGGCACCACCAACGCCCTACGCGTGGCCGGCCCCAAGGTGGCCGCGCTCACCCTGCTGCTCGACTGCCTGAAGGGCGCCATCTGCGTCCTTATCGCGCGTCCGCTCATCGCGAGCGTGGGCTATGGCTTCCCTGTGAGCATCATGGCTCCCGGTGCCGCCGGCGACTGGATGCTCGGCGTCATTTGCCTGGCTGCCGTGTGGGGACACATCTTCTCGCCCTACCTTAACTTCCACGGCGGTAAGGGTATCGCCGTGGGCCTGGGTGTAATTCTTGCCTGGTACTGGCCCATTGGCCTGTCGCTGCTGGGCATGTTTATCGTGGCCGTTGCCATTACCAAGTATGTGTCGGTGGGCTCGCTTGCCGCCGCCATCGGTCTTCCCATCGCTGCCTGCGCGGTCTTTCCGTACAGCAGCCTGGGCCTCAAGTTTTGCATGGCGATGATTGGCATCACCGTGGTGTGGGCCCATCGCGCGAACATCAAAAAGCTCATGACCGGTAAGGAGTCCAAGCTCTCGTTTACCAAGCGCGTCACCGAGCCCGACGATAAGTAGGAGAGAGTCATGAATGTTGCGCTGATTGGCTCCGGCTCCTGGGGAACCGCCGTCGCCGGCCTTGCCGCAGCGCGAGCCGAGCGCGTGACCATGTGGGCCCATAGCGAGCAGACGGCCGCCGGCATTAACGGCGAGCACCGTAATCCCCGCTATCTGGTGGACTACGTGCTGCCGGAAAACGTTGTCGCCACGACGGACTTGGCCCAGGCGCTCGACGGCGCCGAGGCCATCATCTTTGCCGTGCCCTCCACACACCTGCGAAGCGTATGTCATCAGGCAGCGCCCTTCATCGCCGCCGACACTCCGGTGCTCTGCCTTACCAAGGGCATTGAGCCCGAGTCCGGCCTGCTCATGAGCGAGGTCATCGCCAGCGAGATCGGCAACGAGTCGCGGGTGGCGGCGCTCTCGGGCCCCAACCATGCCGAGGAGATCTGCCGCGGTGGGCTTTCGGCCGCTGTCATCGCTAGTGAAGATACGCAGGTGGGGGAGACCTTTAAGGAGCTGCTGCTTTCCACGGCCTTCCGCATCTACCTGTCGCAGGACATGACTGGTGTCGAGGTCTGCGGCGCCATGAAAAATGTCATCGCCATCGTGTGCGGCATCTCCGCCGGCTCGGGCGCGGGCGACAACACGCTTGCCCTCATCATGACGCGCGGTCTGGCCGAGATCAGCCGCCTGGTACACGCCCGCGGCGGTCAGGCCATGACCTGCATGGGACTCGCCGGCATGGGCGACCTTATCGCCACCTGCACTTCGGAGCATTCGCGCAACCGCACCTTTGGCTACGAGTTTGCCCACGGCGTTTCGCTCGACGAGTACCAGACGCGAACACATATGGTGGTCGAGGGCGCCGTCGCGGCCCGCAGCGTGAGCGAGCTCGCCCGTTCACTGGGCGTAGACATTCCGCTCACCTTTGCCGTGGAGCAAACGCTCTACAACGGTGTTACTTTGGATAGGGCGCTCGAGATTCTTACCGACCGCGTACCCTCCCAAGAGTTCTACGGACTCACCGACTAGCGCAGAAAGGCTACTACCATGGGTTCCATCAAAATCGCTCCGTCCGTCCTCTCGGCCGACATGGCCAACCTGAAAGGCGAGCTCGACAAGATCGCCGGCGCCGACTACGTGCACTTTGACGTTATGGCCGGTCATTTTACCGGCAACCTCACC
>CAVCKO010000011.1:35466-70905 GCA_963602825.1 Treponemataceae bacterium
CCTTTGGCGTCGATATCCTCAAGGCCGTCAAGCGCTCCACCGACGTACCGGTCGACGCGCACCTCATGGTGTCGAACCCCGACGAGACGGTCGATTGGTACGCCGACGCCGGTGCCGATATGATCACCGTGCATTACGAGGCCTCCACGCACCTGCACCGCACGCTTACCCATCTGCAGCAGCGCGGCGTCAAGGCCGGCGTAGTGCTCAACCCCGCTACCCCCGTGTGCGTACTCGAGAGCATCATCGACGTTGTCGACATGGTGCTGCTCATGAGCGTGAACCCCGGCTTTGGCGGCCAGAGCTTTATCCCTGGTACTATTGCCAAACTGCACGAGCTTACGGCCATGTGTGAGCGCCACGGCGTTTCGCCCCTGATCGAGGTCGATGGCGGTATCTCTTCCAAGAACATCGCCGAGGTCGTCAAGGCCGGCGCCAACGTGCTCGTAGCCGGCTCCGCCGTATTTAAGTCCGAAGATCCCGCCGCCGAGGTTGCGCTGCTGCAGAAGCTGGGCAACGAGGCCGCACAGGAGGCATAAACCCTTATGACCGCAGGTCAAAACCGCATACCCGTGAATCTTGACTATGCCGCCTCGACGCCCATGCGCGCCGAGGCGCTCCTTGCGCAGCGCGAGTACGACGACAGCGAGCTTGCCGGCGTCAACCCCAACTCGCTGCACTCGCTCGGCCGCAAGGCCGCCGCACGCCTGGAAGTCGCCCGTCGCGAGATCGCCCGTAGCTTTGGCGTACGCGTTCGCCCGTCCGAGATCATCCTTACCAACGGCGGCACCGAGGCTAACCAGCTGGCGCTGCTCGGTCTTGCCGAGGGCGCTCGTCAGCGCGATCGCAAGCGCGATCGTGTCATCGTTTCGGCCATCGAGCACGATTCGATTCTGGACAACCTGCCGCTGCTGCGTGCCGCCGGCTTTACCGTCGACCTGGTCCAGCCCTGCCGCGCGGGCTACATTGAGCCTGCTACGCTTGTCGAGCTGTTGGGCGATGACGTGGCGCTCGTGAGCATTATGGTCGCCAACAACGAAACCGGAGTGGTGCAGCCCATCCGCGAGCTGGCCGCTTCCGCACATGCTGCCGGCGCCTTGTTTCATACCGATGCTATCCAGGGCTACTTGCATATTCCGCTCGATGTCACCGAGCTGGGCGTCGACGCTATGACCGTTGCCGCGCACAAGATCGGCGGCCCTGTGGCATCCGGTGCGCTCTACCTTAAGAACCGCACGCCGCTGCGTCCGCGCATCTTTGGCGGCGGACAGGAGGGCGGTCGTCGTGCCGGCACGCAGGACCTGCGTACGCAGCTGGCCTTTGCCGCTGCCGCTTCCGCGCTTTTGCCGAATGTTGCCCAGGAGCGCACAACGCTGCAGGCCTTATCCGACAAGCTCTACGCCACGCTTACGGCTCATCCGCGTATTCATGCCACCATGGGCGACTACGCACAGGCCGATCGCCTGCCGGGCATGGTGTCGATCTACGTTGACGGCATGGACTCTGAGGAGCTCATCGTCAAGCTCGACGCCGCCGGCTTTGAGGTTTCGGCCGGCTCGGCGTGCTCGAGCGGCAGCATGGACCCCAGCCACGTGCTCAGCGCCATGGGCATCGGTCGCGAACAGGCGCTGGGTGCCTTGCGCATCTCCTTCGATGATCGCGTGAATCCAGGCGATCTGGACGAGTTTGCCCAGACGCTGCTCTCGATCGTAGGTGCCGCATGATCGTCGCCGAGCTCGAGCGCGCCCTGCTGGCACGCTATCCCAAAGCAGACGCCGAGAGCTGGGACCACGTAGGCTTATCCGTCGGCGATCCCGATGACGAGATTCGCGGCGTTGCCTGCGCACTCGATGCCACCAAGGACAACGTGTACCTCGCCTTGGAGGCCGGCGCCAACGTGTTGCTGACGCATCACCCCGTCTACATCAAGGCGCCCGAGGCATTTTGCCCGGCCAGTGCCGCTCGTCCCCAGTGCAGCGCGGCACTCTACGAGGCGGCCCGTTGCGGCGTGAGCATCATCTCGCTTCACACCAACCTAGACCGCTCGCACGAAGCGCGCGTTCGCCTGAGCGAGTTGCTGGGCGCCGAGCCCATGAGCTCGCTGGAGCATGTGGACGAGCCTGAGCTCACCGGCCTGGGCGCACTCGCGACCCTCCACGACGCCTACAACCTGCGCGATCTCGCCACCCGTGCCGCCACGGCGTTTGGCAGTGACCCGCGCGTATGGGGCGAAGCCGAGCACCCGTGCCGCACCGTCGCCATTCTGGGCGGCTCCCTCGGCGATTTTGGTGAGCTTGCCATCGCCGCGGGCGCAGATGTTATTGTGACTGGAGAAGCTGGCTACCACGTGGCGCAGGACCTTGCCTTGCGTGGCCTGGGCGTGATCCTACTCGGCCACGACCGCTCCGAAGAGCCGTTCGTTGATATATTGATGAACTCTGCAGTTGACGCCGGGGTCGTCCCCCGTCATGCGATTAAAATACTGAACCCTTGCCAATGGTGGACTGTGACAAAAGGAGAGAACTTATGAGCGCCGGCGCTACGCTACTCAAGCTGCAACAGATCGATTTGGAGCTCGCCCGCAACAAGAGCGAACTTGCCAATATGCCGGAGCTCAAGGAGCTCGCTTCCAAGCGCAAGACCTATGTGAAGCTCAAGGCCGAGATGACCAAGCTCTACGCCCAGCGCAAGGATCTGGACATTGAGCTCGACGATCTCAACACCACCGAGATCCAGACCAATAACGCCATCGAGGCTGCCAAGAAGCGCCACGTCGACGGTTCTGATTACCGCGAGGTACAGGATCTGGAGAACGAGCTTGCCACCCTGGCAAAGCGTCTGGACAAGATCGAACACACCCGCAAGGACGTCGTCGTCGCCCATAAGGAGGCGCTCGACCGCGAGGCTCGCGCTCAGGCCATCATCGCCAAGTTCGAGGAGGGTGTAAAGGCCGATACCAAGGCCGCCCGCGCCAAGGCTGCCGACCTACAGGCCCAGATTGACGCCGCCACCAAGGAGCGCATCACCCTTGCCGCTACGCTGCCCGCCGATGTGCTCACCGATTACGAGCGTCTGCTCAAGCAGTTCCGCGGCCTGGCCGTCGAGACCATCCAGGGCAACATCCCCACGGTCTGCCACACCGCGCTGCAGGCTTCGTCCATGAGCGATCTCAACCACGACGGTAGCGAGATTACGCACTGCCCTTACTGCCACCGTCTGCTGGTGCTCCCGAGCAAGGAAGCTTAAACGATGGCGGCGCCCAACAATTCAATGCAACTTGAGGGAAAAACGATCCTGCTGGGCATTACCGGCGGGATCGCCGCCTATAAGTCGTGCAATATCGTGCGCCTGCTGCAAAAGCGCGGCGCGCGCGTCAAGGTCGTTATGAGCGAGCATGCCACCGAGTTTGTGGGGCCGCTTACCTTCCGTGCGCTCACCAACGAGCCCGTCGCCGTGGGTCTGTTCGACGACCCCTCCGACCCCATCCACCACATTTCACTCGCGCAGGAACCCGATCTGGTGATCGTGGCGCCCGCGACGGCCAATATCATCGCCAAGATGGCCAACGGCATCGCCGACGACCTCATCTCCACCACGCTGCTCGCCACGCCGCGACCCATTGTGATCGCGCCGGCCATGAACAATGGCATGTGGAAGGCGCCGGCGACGCAGGCCAATATGGCCACGTTGCGCGACCGTGGCGTCCATGTGGTGGGACCCGGCAGCGGCTACCTTGCCTGCGGCGACGTGGACACGGGACGCATGAGCGAGCCCGAGGACATCGTTGAGGCCATCTGCGAGGTGCTCAATCCCGTGCCGCAAGACCTGACGGGCAAGCGCATCGTGATCACCGCCGGTCCTACGCACGAACCGATCGACCCCGTGCGTTTTATTGGAAACCGATCGTCGGGCAAGATGGGCATCGCCCTGGCGGGGGAGGCCGCCCGCCGTGGAGCCGCCGTCACGCTCGTGCTGGGACCGACGTCGCTCGATGTTCCCCGCGGCGTAAAGTGCGTGCGCGTGCAGACCGCCGCAGAGATGCTGCAGGCGGCGCTGAGCGCCTTCCAGACGGCCGACGCTGCCATTTGCGCGGCAGCCGTCGCCGACTACACGCCCCCGGCCCCTGCCGACCATAAGCTCAAAAAGGCCAACGAGCGCCTGGATCGCATCGAGCTCGTCGAGACCGTTGATATTTTGGCTGAGCTCTCGCGCCAAAAGGGAGAGCGGTGCGTGATTGGCTTTGCAGCCGAGACCGATAACGTTGTGGAGTACGCTGAGCGTAAATTGGCCCGCAAGGGCTGCGATGCGATCATCGCCAACGATGTCACGCGCGCCGATTCGGGCTTTGGAACCGATACCAATAAGGCTTGGATCGTGAGCACAGCAGGGACGCAGGAACTTCCCGTGCTAACAAAACCCCAGCTCGCAGATACAATTTTGGACTTGCTCAAAAATAATTAAAAAAGTTCTTGCACAAGGCCAAAGTTTCGGGTTAATATACTCCCTGTTGCGAGCGAGAGCAGAGCAACAAACAAAAGCTTCGGGACGTGGCGCAGCTTGGTAGCGCACTTGACTGGGGGTCAAGGGGTCGCTGGTTCGAATCCAGTCGTCCCGACCAGAAGTTTGCAGGTCAGGCACCTAGTGCCTGACCTTATTTGTTTTAAGCAATTGCTTAAATTTGGTTAATCAACAGGATGCCAAAAATCTACCTGCGCGATATTCGCCTTTTGCGGCTACTTGCGCGTTTTGCACACGCTTGAGCCGATTTATTAACGCGATATGAATCTACATACGCGTAGCTGGTATACAGCCGAGTATGGGCTGTATTTATCGCGGCGATTAACACAGATATAGCGACTATAACGGACAAGCGTGTCACTGTATTTATTCCAGTAGTTCACTTGATCGGTGGACAAGTGGGCTGTTGCAACGAAACGCCGAGCAGGATGGACTCTATACGAGGCCGCCGCAAAGGTAATGACAGGGGAGTGCGGCAGGCGCTCTGAGAGCCGCTGTATGGCCCCATGTCTCCTCAACTCGATAATTTGTGTTTCAAGCCACGAATCGGTCGAGCAATTGCCAAAAGAAATGGCCCATGCAGGATTGCACGGGCCTTACATCAGATCAAATTTGAGCTAGAAGCACCAAAAACGGGGCAGCCGCAACACCATCTCGTCGCGGCCTCGGCGAGCGACATATCGCAGTCGTGGTAGACATCGAGGAAGTCGTCAGATCCCGCACAGGGGGACCGCGATGGTGGCCACCGCGCCGCCCGAGGGGCTGTTGGCGAGCGAGACGGAGCCCCCGTGGGCGCTCGCGGCCTCGGAGGCGACGTGGAGGCCGAGCCCGTAGTGGCGGCCTCCGTCGCGCGAGGAGCGGGAGGAGTCGTCTGTGAAGAGGCGCTCGCAGCCGCGTTCGAGGGCGGCGGGAGAAAAGCCCGGTCCGTCGTCGGCAACCTCGATGACGAGGCGCTCGCCCGTGACGTCGCAGGAGACAGCCACGCGCGAGCGAGCGTGCTCGGCGGCGTTGGCCACGAGGTTCGCGGCGGCTCGCGCCAGGCTGGTTCGGTCGAGCGTGGCCTCGGGCGCGCCCGCGACAGCGGGGCCCGTGGCCGCGTCGAGCGTCACGCCTCGCACCCGGGCGATCTGGGCGGCCTCGGCGAGAACCTGCTCGCAGAACTCGGCCGGCCGCATGGGGGCCCTCTCCGCCCCGCTGGACCCGCGCGAGGCCTCGATGAGCAGGCGCACGTAGCCGTCGAGCCTTTCGACACTGCCGGCTATGTCGCGCGCGGCGGCCGCGAGGTCGGCGTCTTTCTCGTCTTCCAGCTCCTCCGCCACGAAGTCGGCGTTGGCACGCAGCACGGTGAGCGGCGTCTTGAGGTCGTGGGCGAGCGACGCCATCTGCTCGCGCTGCCCCCCCTCCGCGGCCCAGCGGGCCTCAAGCGACTCGGCGAGGGAGGCCCGCATGGCGTCCATCGCGGCAAGGACGTCGTTCACCTCGCGCACGTTGGTGCTGCCGACCGCGAAGTCGAGCTCCCCCGCGCCGACGCGACCCGCCGCTTCCGCGAGCGGCGCCATCTTGCGCGAGATCACGCGGCTCGCGCGGCGCGCCACGAGCGCGAGTGCGAGCGCGCTTCCCGCCGCAGCGCCGACGAGCATGAGGCTCTGCGGGTTGGGAAGCAGGCCGGCGAGGTCGCGCGAGACCCACTGCGGCAGGTACTCGCTGACGAGTGCGCAGGCCCCGCCGCCCTTGAGCGGGAACGCGGCGTAGGTGAGGCCCGAACCCCCGCCCTCGATCTCCACTGTGCCCGGATCCGCGGCGAGTGCCGTACGGGCCATTTCCTTCGCGTCCTCGAGCCGCGTACCCTCGAGGTCTGTCATCAGCACGTATCCGTCCTTGTTCAGGATGAGGTAGCGGTACGCCGTCGGCACGTCCTGCTGCCCGCAGACGCCGTCGCGTGCCAGGCCCTCCGCGACCTCGCGCGCATTGGCCGGCCCCCAGCTTGCCTCGTAGACGACGCCCGCGTTGATCGCCACGGAGAGCACCATGAACGAGGCGAGCCACGCCGTGGCGACCGCCGCGAACGCGTAGGCGAAGTAGCGCGCGATGACGAAGGAGAGCGGCATGCCCCCGCGACCACGCGCCCCGATCCTCAGAGCTGCCACTTGTACCCCATCCCCCAGACGGTCGCGATCGGATCGGCGCCGGCCTCGGAGAGTTTCCTCCGGGCGCGGCTGACCTGCATGGATATGGCCGCGTCGTCGGCGTCGCTCTCCCAGCCGAGCACCGCCTCGCGTATCTGCGCGCGGCTCATGACCTGCCCGGGGTGGCGCGCGAGGTACTCGCAGATGGCGTACTCGGTGGGCGTGAGCGGCACGGTCTCGCCGCCCACGGCGAGGTCGCGCGCCCCGAGGTCGATCCGCACCTCCCCGAAGGAGAGAGCGTGCGAACGCGGCCGGCGCTCACGGCGTAGATGGGCCGCGACCTTGGCGCGCAGTTCCGCGGCACCGAAGGGCTTGCGGACGTAGTCGTCGGCGCCCAGGCCGTAGCCGGCCACGGCATCCTCCTCGGCCACGCGCGCGGTCAGGAAGACGATGGGCCCGTCGAAGTCCGGGCGGATCTGCCGCACAAGCTCGAAGCCGTCGAGCCCCGGCATCATGACGTCGCAGAGCACGAGGTCGAAGCGCGAGAGGTCCATCCCCGGGACCGCCGTTGGGTCCGTCGCCCTGACGACCTCATGGCCGTCGCGGCCGAGGACGCGCGCGAGCGCGTCGAGGATGGCCCGTTCATCATCCACTGCCAGTATCCTCGCCATGTTCGACCTCCTGAAACTCTCGTCGGAATTGTACTAGCGCCGCATTCAGCGGTCCAGTGCCCTGCGCGCAGCCGCGGGTGCCTCGGCCGAGTCGCACGCGCGGTAGCGCACGCCCGAGCCGCCGCGCGCCTCGATCTCGAGCCAGCCCTCGCCGTCCGACTCCCGCCCGAAGAAGATGAGCTGGAGCTCTCGGACATTGCCCCTGTCGTCCGCCGCGTCCACCAGGTAGACGTAGTTCGCCCCCGCCCCGGATGCGTCGGCGTAGGAGCTCGCGTGGCTGCCGGGCTCGGGCGCGGGCGCCCACATGGCGACCTCCGGGTTGGGCAGCACGCGGTCGGCGATCGAGCGCAGCGCCGACCCCCAGCCGGCGTCGAGCAGGGCATTCCCGCCCAGGACGAGGGCTGCGGAGAGGAGGACGAGCATGGCGGCGAGCGGCTTCCTACGCATCTACCCTCCCGTCCTCGAAGCGGCAGAACCAGGCGAGAAGGACGGCATCGGCTGCCAGGGTGAGCACGAGGCTAGCGAGCGCAGTCGTGAGGAGAGGGCCCGCCGCGCGTGCGGCGTCGATGAAGGCCTCCACCCCGAGCGACCCCAGGCGCGCAGGCCAGGCGAGCGGCACCCAGCCCAGGGGCGTCACCAGGGCACCGGTGAGCTCGCCGGTCATGAGGCCGTGCGCAAGTCCGCCCACCGAGAAGAACGCGAGGAGCACCCCCGCCGCGCCGGCGCCGATGGCGGCGTTGCGGCCGAGGCGCAGGGCCACGCCGAGCCCCAGCGCGTAGAGGGGCAGGCTGCCAAGCACGATGCCCGCCCAGGCGGCCGCAAGCGGAGTGGGCCCGAGCGGCAGGCGCCCGGCAACGGCGAGCACGGCCCCGAACACGCCGAGCGCCACGGCCAGTGCGGCGCCGCCGAGCGCCGCAAGGGCGAGCAGCTTCGCCGCGACGGCGCGCCCGCGCGAGGGAACCGCCGTGAGGTTGGCGAGGCGCCCGGCAGCGCGCTCCTCGTCCACGGCGAGCCCGCAGACGATGGCGGACATGAGCGGCATGAGGGCGCCGAGGAACTGGACGTAGGCGTCCGCGCCCAGCGCCGGGTCCCATCGGGCTACGGAGAAGTACTCGCCGCAGGCAAGACCGGCTGCCAGGCCGCAGACGAGGTGCACCGCCGCGAGCGGGGAGCGCGCCAGGCGCAGGGCCTCGGAGAGCAGGGCCCGCGAGAGAGTCATGCGCGGCGTCGGGTCGGAGAGTCGTGTCACGGCCATCACCTCTCCTCGGAGCGCGCGAACCAGGCCGCGCCCGCCGCCGTGAGCGCGGCGAACGCGAGCGCGCAGACCGCAAGGCCCGCCAGCGTGAGCATGCCATCCGCCGCGAGCGCCCCGCCGAGCGCCATGTCCGCCGCGAGTGGCTCGCCGCTCGGCAGCACGGGGATGAAGCTCGTGGGGATGACCATGCTCGCCGACGGCGGAAAGAGCTGCGGCAGCGGCACCAACGACCAGGCGAACCCACCCACGAGTTGAGCGGCGAGCGGGCAGAAGATGCCCGCGAGCATGCCGAGCCGCGCCGTGAGAAAGAGCCCTGCGGGGATCATCCACGCCGCGGTCACCGTGTTGACGAGCGCGCAGAGGAGCATCGTGAGCGTGCCCGCGGCCGTGAGGCCCTGCGAGGAGAACGCCGATCCCGCGAGGTAGATGCCGAAGACCACGAGGTTCGAGAGCGTGCAGAGCGCGAGGCACCAGAGCGCTTTGGCCCACCAGGCGCGCCCGAGCGGGAAGCCCAGGCCCAGAAGCCCCCGCATCCGCGTGCGAGCGTCCGCCCGCGCGACGCACGCCACCACGAGCGAGAGACACACGGGCAGGAAGAGCGCGTACCAGTAGTTCCACGCGCTGAAGATCTGCACGCCCCGGTAGGGCATCGCGCCGAGCAGCGGCATCGGAAGCGCCATGAGCACGGACAGGCGAACCGGTGCCGCGTGGCGCGACTTCAGGGCCTCGGCGCGCAGGGCCGCGAGCAGGCCGCCTTTCTCGCCCGTCATGCCGCCACCTCCCCGCTTGCTTGTCGCCCTTCCCGGCAGAAGCTCATGAAGAGTTCCTCGAGGTCCTGCCCGGGACGAAGCGCATCCTCGTAGGCGAGGCGCCCCCCGCAGATGATGCCGATGGTGTCCGCCATCTGCTGCACCTCGGAGAGGATGTGGCTCGAGACGATTACCGTCGTACCCGCCGCCGCGAAGCCGCGGATCTGGTCGCGCAGTTCCTCGATGCCGATGGGGTCGAGGCCGTTGGTAGGCTCGTCGAGCACGAGCAGGCGTGGCCGGGCGATCAGCGCCAGCGCGAGCCCAAGGCGCTGCCGCATGCCCATCGAGAAGCGCCCGGCGCGCTTCTTCCCGGTGTCCGCGAGGTCCACGGCGGCGAGCACCTCATCTATGCGGCTCTCGGGAAGGCCCAGCAGCGTGGTGCGCACGCGCAGGTTCTCGCGCGCGGTGAGGTTGGGGTAGAGCGGCGCCTCCTCGATGAGGCTGCCGATTGCGTAGAGGTCCTCGCGGCGCCAGGCGTGGCCGGCAAAGAGAATCTCCCCGGCCGTCGGCCGCAGCATCCCGCAGATCATCTTGAGCGTTGTCGACTTGCCGGCGCCGTTGGGACCGAGCAGCCCGTACACCTCGCCCTCGCGGATATGAAGGCTCACGTCGGCCACGGCGTCCTGCGCCTGGTCGCCGCGGCCGAAGCGCTTGGTGAGCCCACGTGTCTCGAGCATATAACCCATGGGTTTATCCTTTCTCTTCCGGGCGCGCGGGCCGAGCCACCGTGCCCACGCGCCTTACCTTTCGGGTTCACCATCCATGGTGGGGCGCGTTTCTAACGAAGCCGTAACGGCCGTTGGGTTCTTTTGGCGCCAACCCTTCTCGACCCGCACATCATGATTAATTTGCTTAAGGCAACAACTTTCCCGATCGATGTAATCACCGAATCAAAACGTGTACACCAGCCACCAAAGATGCCGAAAAATGTCGCTTTTGGAGGCTGATGTACACAAATGCAGAATCCAGCGCAGCCCAGAGGCACCCTTCACATGTCTGGACTCTCTATGCTTACGCTGGATAGACATCGCCAGAACGGGTATAGTATCGAAAGTTTTGTCGTTTACCAGCGGGGGAGTCCTGTGGGCATCAAGAAGAAGATCAAAAAGGAGCTTATCGGCACTTCCGATTACCCGTCGAATAAGATCTTTACGATCTCCAATTTCATCACCTTTACGCGCCTGGTCCTCACGCTCGTCTTCCTGTACCTGTTTGTGACGGACAACAACCGTGTCGTCGCCATTGTCATCTATGCCATCGCGGCTTCCACCGACTGGATGGATGGCCAGATTGCCCGCATGACCAAAACGGTTTCGTGGCTCGGCAAGGTTATGGATCCCATCTGCGACCGTGCGCTGCTGTTTACCGGCGTGCTGGGTCTGGTAGTCCGCGGCGAGCTTCCTATCTGGGTCTGTGTGCTCATCATCGGCCGCGATATCTACCTGGGCATCGGCACACTCATCGTGCGCCATTATCACCGTCGTCCCATTGATGTCGTCTTTCCCGGCAAGATTGCCACGGCGCTGCTCATGACCGGCTTCTCGCTCATGCTGCTTGGGTTCCCCGTCGTGGACGGCTGGCATCTGTTGCCCGCCACGTACACGGCATTCCCAGGCCTCAACGGCAGCTCGGTACCCCTCGGCATCTTCTTTGTATACGGCGGCGTCATCTTCTCCATGCTCACCGCTGTCATCTATTCCATTAAGGGCGGGGCTGCCATTAAACAGGCCATCGCGCATCCCGAAGACGAGGACATCGACTTTCTTAACCCCGAAATCGAAGACTAAGTCGTTGGGGTATGATTACGTACGGTTCATTCTTTGCGGCATGGCCGCGTTAGATAGGGGTTGTCATGGACAACAAGGTTAACAATATGCCTCAGAACGATAAGACCGCGGACGCTACCTGCGTTTTCCGCGTTCCTTCGAGCGATGTCACCGTTCCCGACCTTATGGCCAACGTGCGCATCACCGCTCCGGTTCTGTCCATCGTCAAGGGTCCGCAGACCGGAGCTGCCTTTGAGCTCGAGGACGACGCGACCACCATCGGCCGCGATCCCGCGAACGGCATCTTCCTCAACGACATGACCGTCTCGCGCAGCCACGCACGCATTATTCGTGAGGGCCTTGGCGCTCGTATTGAGGATCTGGGCTCGCTCAACGGCACCTGGGTCGACGGCGCCATCGTCAACGGTGCTCCGCTGCACGACGGTTCTTCCGTTCAGATCGGTACGTTCACGCTCATCTACCACGAGAGCACGCCGGAGCGCATCGAAACCGGTGAATAGGTAATGGCCGAACGCAATTATCTGAGTATCGGCCAGGTCGTCAATCTACTTCGAGGCGCATACCCCGATCTATCGAACTCAAAAATTAGATTTCTAGAAGATGAGGGGCTCATCACCCCTCATCGTACGCCTAAGGGGTATCGCCAGTACTCCAAGGAAGACGTTGACCGTCTCGAGGTCATCCTGCACTTGCAGAAGACCCGCTACATGCCGCTCAACGTCATTAAGCAGCGACTGGAAAACGCAACGGACCTGTCCACTTTGGCTTACGAGGTTGGTCTTCTGTCCGATGTTCCGCTTAAGACGGAGCCCAAGGAGACCAAGCAAAAGCTGCATCCCATCGAGACCATTCCCGATATGCTCGGTGTTGAGATTTCGTTTATCCGCTCCCTTGCCGAGAACGATCTTATTCGCATCATCAAGAGCCCGCAGAACCGTGAGCTCGTTGATGGCCGAGATTTCCCGATTATCCGTTACTGCTCGGAGCTGTCGCGTTTCCACATTGAGCCGCGCAACCTGCGTCAGTACGTATCGTCGGCAAATCGCGAGTCTTCGATGTTTGAGCAGGTTCTCGTGAGCATGCTCGGCATGGATACCTCCGATGATGAGCGCGACGCCAAGCTCGAGCGCGCTTTTAAAAAGCTGCACGACCTCACCGAGGGTGTTCACACCGCGCTCCTTAAGAACCGTGTTTTTGAGTCGCTCAACGCCGTGGTCGAGGACGCTGACATCGATGCCCTCGATGAAGAGATCGCGCGTTCCGAATCCACCAAGGCTAAAAGCGATGGGGCAAGCGTCCCCGCGGTTGCCGCGCACGAGGAGTCGCTCGTGCAACCGTCCAAGGTCGTCGTCCCCTCGCTTAACCCGTCTGCTGACACGGGTAAATAATCGCCGTCCACCCGGCAATCCATGAAAGGTCACGCCATGTACGACTTCGAATCTCACATCGTCGATATCCCCGACTATCCCGAGCCCGGAGTCGTCTTTAAGGACATCACACCGCTCTTTGGCAATCCCGAGGCCCTGAAGGCCATGGTGGATGCCCTGGCCGAGCATTTTGCCGACATGGGCATTACCAAGGTCGTAGGACCCGAGGCCCGCGGCTTTATGGTCGGCGTTCCCGTGGCCGTCGCCCTGGGTGCCGGCTTTGTTCCCGCACGTAAGCCGGGTAAACTGCCGCGCAAGACGGTCAGCGAGAGCTACGAGCTCGAGTATGGAACGGATTCTATCGAGATCCACGCCGATGCCATTACCTCTAAAGATACCGTGTTGATTCTGGACGACTTGGTCGCGACGGGCGGAACCGTCGAGGCAACAGGTAAACTTGTGCGAGATATGGGCGCAAAGCTTGTGGGCTACGGTTGTATCCTTGAGCTTGCGTTTCTCAACCCGCGCAAGAAGCTCACGCCTTCTAACGAGGACGTTGAGCTCTTTAGCCTGGTAACGGTGGACTAGCCGCTACCCTTAGATACCGGAAAGGAAGCTCCATGCGCACAGCAAACACGCACAAAAACATGGCACGCTGCGCTGCTACGGCAACCCTCGCTTGTGTTTTGGGCCTGGGCCTCGTGGCTCCGGCCTACGCCGATACCGCATCCGACCTTGCCGCTGCTCGTACCAAGCTCGAGCAGATCGGCACGCAAACCCAGCAAATTCATGAAGAACTCTCCGCACAGACGCAGGAGCTTGATCAGACCGCCGGCGAGATCACGCAAAAGCAGCAAGAGATCGCCGAAGGCCAGGCCAAGCTCTCTAACTACGTTGCCGGTGAGTACAAGACCGGCGGTCTGAGTCTCCTTCAGGTTCTGACGGGCGTCGACGATCTGGGCGACATGCTCAACCGTCTCTTCTACTACGGCAAGGTGTCCGACAAGCAGGCCCAGACCATTCAGGAGGTCAAGGACCTTAAGCAGCAGCTCACCGATAAGCAGACCGAGCAGGAGAAGAACGTCGCCGCGACGCAGAAGAAGGTCGACGAGCTCAATGCCCAGCAGGCTGAGGCCCAGAGTGTCGTGAACTCCCTGGATTCACAGTTGCAGGCCGAGCTTGCTGCCGAGGCCGAGGCCAACGCCGCGCTGCAGGCGGGTATCAACGCCAGCACTGCCGAAAAGGCCACGGTGAGCAACGACACCGCCGGTACGACAGAGAACACCAACAATGGTGGCGGTACGACCAACAACGGCGGCGGCAACACGCCTGCGCCCACGCCCGCTCCTGCTCCCACGCCGCAGCCCCCGACGCCCGCTCCGGCTCCGACGCCTTCCGCACCGAGCCAGTCCGTTGACGGCGGTTCCGTTGTTTCGCGCGCTTACAGCAAGCTCGGTTGTGCTTATTCTTGGGGCGGCATTGGACCGAACAGCTTTGACTGCTCCGGCTTTGTAAGCTACTGCCTCACCGGCCGTTATTGCCGCCTTGGCACCACCGGAACCTTCATGGGTTGGACCCGTGTGTCCGATCCGCAACCCGGTGATGTAGTGGTTAACTCCTACCATACCGGCATCTATATCGGTAATGGTCAGATGATCCATGCTTCCGACTACAGCACGGGCGTTATCATTAGCTCCGTCGCCGCTGGCATGAACAACAACTACATCTTCGTACGCTACTAATTTATTGCTACAGCGAACAAACGTGGGCCTCGTGATCTTGAGTCACGAGGCCCATTCTTTTTGCCCCTACCGTTCGCCTTAAGGTCAGGACGGCTATCTAGTATTCAAAACTAGATAGCCGTCCAATTGATGAGAAAGACGGCTATAATTGTTGGGGAACAATTAGAAAGGACCCTCAATGAGCTGGGCGCTTATCTCCGATTCGAGCTGCAATCTTCGCGATTGGCAGCCAACCGCACCTCATACCACTTTTGCATTTGCACCCCTTAAGATCCGAGTGGGGGAGCGCGAATTTGTCGACGACCTCTCGCTCGATGTTCACGAGCTCAATTGCGCTGTGCAGGCGGAGTCGAGCGCTTCTTCGAGCGCCTGTCCAAGCGTAGGGGAGTGGGCTGAACTTTTTAAGCTTGCCGACAAGACGATCTGCATGCCCATCTCCGAGGGTGTCTCGGGAAGCTACAATGCCGCGGCCACCGCACGTGACATGGTGCTTGCCGAGGAACCGGACCGACAGATTCATCTGGTCAATTCACGCGGAGCCGGCGGCAAAATGGACCTGATTTTCCTGCTGTTCGACCGCTATCTTGCAAGCAATCCAGACGTTACGTTTGAAGAGGCCTGCGCCTATTTCGATAACCTAGAGCAGCAGAGCAAGATCCTCTTTAGTTTGTGCAATTACGAAAACCTTGCGAAGGCCGGACGTATCCCTAAGGCGGCCGGCGTTATTGCCAACAAGCTCAATATCCGCATTTTGGGCACGGCGAGCGAAGCGGGCAAAATTGAACTCGTTGGACACACGCGTGGCGAAAAGAAGATGCTCACCAAGATTGTCGATACCATGGAGGCCGAGGGCTTTACCGGCGGCGAGGTCGTTATCGACCATGTCGAGAATGAGGCAGGCGCCCAGGCACTTGCCAGCCGCATTGCGGAGCGGTGGCCAGGCTCCAAGACTATCGTCATGCCCTGTAACGGGCTAGATTCATACTATGCCGAGATGCACGGACTCATTATCGGCTACGGCATGGGCGTGGCTTCGGGCCGATAATGCCCAACTAGACAAACGCACGGGCGGGATAAGGAGCCAGCAGCTCTTTATCCCGCCCATCTTATACCTCGGTTAGCTATTAAACCCATTGAACTTGAGATAGCTCATCAGGTACGCCTTCGATACAAAGGACGATACTGCACTGCGCACGAGCAGCGATTCGCGCGTAACCTGATGTGCGGTATCGGGCACGGGAGTCTGCTCAACGGAAAACGCCGCACGAATCGATGCCTCAAGTTGATCGACTACATAATCAAAAGCCGTAGGAGCGTCGTAGCTCAAGCGCTGAATATTAAAGAGCGCCTGAACCGCAGCGATGGGCAGCACCTGCTTAAAGATACAAATGGCGATGAGACGCGCGATCTGCTCACGGCCATACTGCTTTTTAACCGGAGCAGGAACGAGGCCGACCTTCACGTAGTTATTGATCATCGATGGCGTGATAAAGGGCTGCTCTACGCAAATCGAAAGCGGCTCCATCCATAGCGCAACATATTCAATAACCTGATCGCGATAGAGCGTTACATTAGGCAGCTGTTCATAGCGCGGCAGGCTCAACGCGTTGAGTTTACCCACCATATCGGACTGAATAAATGCATCCGGTAGCACCGTCGGTTGAATATCCTCGGGCTTAATGCTGACCGACGTATCGGACATCGGGATAACATGTTTAGCGTGGTTCATAAGAGGCCTCCGTTCGTTTTCTATATTGTATTCTAGGTTATCTAGTTTTACATACCACATAGCCGCAAAGTAAAAGTGGTTGGGCGGCACATTGATGCACCGTCCAACCACTTTGCTTAAAAACAGCAACCTTACATAAGATATATTATCGTACTTATGCGCGTAGGAAAGCGTATGCGCTGGTTGCCGCTATGGCTCCATCCGAAACGGCGGTCACAACCTGACGCAAACGCTTGGAACGGATATCACCGGCTGCGAATAAGCCGGGCGTACGGGTGGCCATCGAATCGTCGGTAACAATGCCGCCGTCAGGAGCCAGATCGACGAGATGCTCAACAAGCTCGGTATGTGGTTGCGTCCCCGTAAAGACAAAAATGCCAAATGAGCCAGGCTCAAAGGACTCAGCGTACATTTCACCAGTCGCATTGTCCTTGAATGTGATTGTCGTGGGCATCGCTTCACCAGAAAGCTCAACAATACTAGTTTGGTACCTAACTGAAATATTGTCCTTAGCAAGAACTTTATTCACAACGCCCTCGGGTGCACGGAACTGATCGCGACGCAGCACGATAGTCACGCTGCTGGCAATGTCGGACAGGAACAGTGCCTCCTCGCATGCTGAATTGCCGCCTCCGATAACAAAGACCTGTTTGCCACGGAAGAACATGCCGTCACACGTCGCGCAGTACGAAACGCCACGACCGCGATACGTGTCCTCGCCGACAAAACCCGCAGGACGCGGCGTGGCGCCCATGCACGCAATGACGCTCTTGGCTGCTATGTCGCCTATATCATGATGGATGGTAAATTGAGCCGCATCGGCATCGTAATCGACGCCCGTCACCATACTCCATTCAACCTGAGCCCCCAGGCCTTCAGCATGCTGTTGGAACCGCTCACCAAGTTCGACACCGCTCAGCAGCGGAATGCCAGGATAATTCTCAATCTCGTTGCTCGTAGCAATCTGTCCGCCCGACATGCCCTGCTCAAGGACAGTCGTCGTCAGGTTGGCGCGCGCCGCATAAATGGCGGCAGCATAGCCCGCGGGGCCGCCGCCGATAATCGCAACATCGATTGTCTGATCGGTAATCATGAAGAGTCCTCTCGTCGAAACGTTGTCGTTCTTTGCGCTCATACCCAAATTTACGTGAACGTGACACTCATGCACTACAATGATAAATCCGTGTTACAACGTCGAAGGGGAGTTATCGATGGATCAGACGCAGACGAGCGACGACGCTCCCCTGCTCACGCACAGCACTCCCCAATCGGAGCAAACCACGCTCTTGGCTCAGCAAAAACCTCTCGTGACCATCGTGCACGCCTCGGTCGGCTCGGGCCACAAGGCCGCCGCAAATGCGATTGCGCAGGCATTCGACCTCATCCGCGGCACCAATGGCATCCCCGAGGATGTTGAGATTGAAGTGCTCGATATCCTTGATTTTGGACGTATTAAATTCGACGGCAATAAAACAGCGGCTTCTTTTACGGGAGCCACGCGCCCCATTTACGACCTGACCTGGCGATATACGCTTACGGGACATCTTCTTTGGGGTGGCGGGACGGCATGGTCGCGAATTATGTTCCCTGCCTTCAACGATTATATTCGTAGCCGCAGGCCTATAGCCGTGGTCGCAACGCACATCACAGCAGCCAATGTTGCCGTGGGCGCCCGCGTAATTACGGGTATCGATTATCCGGTCATCTGCGTGCCGACCGACTACGAAGTCGAGGGCTGGTGGCCCCACAAGGACACCGATCTATTCTGTGTTGCCAACGAATTTATGGCCGAAACGCTGCGTCCGCGCAAGGTGCCCGAGGCAAAGATTCGCATTACCGGCATTCCTATTCGCGCCGGATTCGACACGGATTACGATCGCGAGGAAGAGCTAGCCAAGTTCAACCTCCCCACCAACAAGACCGTCGTGCTGGTAATGGCCGGTGCCAGCTTGCCTCAGCCTTACGTCCGTTTTCGCGCGGCGATGGACCACACGCTTCCCTTCCTGCGCAGCTTCGAAGACATGCACTTTGTCTTTTTGCCCGGCAAAGACGAGGAGTATGCCACCCGGCTGAAGACGCTCTTCGATGCCATGAAGCTCGAGAACGTCACGGTGTTGGACTATGTCGACGACATGGCGGCCCTCATGCACGGCTGCGACCTGGCAATCCTCAAATCGGGCGGACTCACGGTCACTGAGTGCCTATGCGCACATCTGCCGATGATCCTGCTGGGCAAGTCCTATGGCCAGGAAAAGGCCAACACCACTATGCTCACCGGTATGGGCGCCAGCATGCACGTCACCACGGCACGAGAGCTCATCGTAACCCTGCGCCATCTCCATGATCATCCCGAGTCGCTCAAGGCATTGCTCATCAATGGCGAAGTACTGCGCCGTCCCCGCGCAGCCGAAGACATCGCCATCGCCACCATGGAACTCGTAGGTAAACCCCAAAAGCGCAAACGAGCCTTCTGCCGCTTCTACTGGGGCGAAAAACCCGCGCATATCCGCTAGGCGTAAGTCCGCTGCTCGGCGAGAGCCGCCCATATATCATTCCATGATCAAACATTCTCGCTTCGCAGGGGCGCATTAATCCCGCCCGTCCGGGGCTCACCCATATCATTCCATGCTCAAACATTCTCGCTTCGCTGCGCTCGCTGCGAAACTGCGCGTGGAACGATATGGGTGAGCCCCGGACGGAAGGCTTCTTGCTTGAAAACAAATTACAAATCTAACCAGTAAGCCGATGCGACAAAGGAGCCAGACCTTTGTCGTATCGGCTTACCAATTAGGCATGATTTTTGGCTTCTAATGAAGGTGAGGCATGGTTAGTCGCGAGAATGTAAACGTAGCTCACCAGTGGGAGGGGCCTATATATCGTCCCGCGCGCAGTTTCGCAGCGCAGCGAGAATGTTTGAGCATGGAATGATATATAGGGGCCTCTCACGGGTGAGCGGACGTTACAATACGCCGCTAGAACCGAAACCGCCGGCTCCTCGGTCGGTTTCGTCTAGTTCTTCTACTTCTACGAGGTTGACCGTAGGGACTTCTTGGATGACAAGTTGGGCGATGCGGTCGCCTTTGTTGATTTGGATGTTGTTGGTGGGGTCTAGGTTGATGAGGATGACTTTGAGTTCTCCTCGGTAGTGGGCGTCGATGAGGCCAGGGGTGTTGACTATAGACAGGCCTTGCTTGATGGCCAGGCCGCTGCGGGGTTGAACGAATCCGGCGTAGCCGTCGGGCAGAGCGATGGCCAAGCCCGTGGAGACCAGACGGCGCTCAAAGGGCTTCAGAACGCAGTCCTCGTTAGAACGTAGGTCCAGACCGGCGTCTGTGGGGTGAGCGTATTTGGGAAGCTCAACCGAGGGGTCGAGACGTTTAATGTTTACGGTAATGTTGGACATGAAATCACCTTAGCTTGTCGAGCTCTTGCAGAAACTCATCGACGTCTTTGAAATCGCGATAGACCGAAGCAAAGCGGATATAGGCCACTTTATCGATCTTGGCCAAGCGCTTAAGAACCATATCGCCCAACTCATGAGACGTAACAGCCGTGAGCGTACGAGAACGAAGCTCAACCTCAATATCGTCAATAATCTCGTTGAGCTTTTTAGTGTCGATATCTCGCTTAATCGTGGCGCGCATCAAACCGACCAGCAGCTTATTGCGATCGAACCGTTGCTTGGTTCCGTCAGACTTAATGACCTCGATTGGGTCTTCACAACGCTCAAATGTCGTAAAGCGATAATTGCATGAGCAGCATTCGCGACGGCGTTTGATGGTGTTATTAGATTCCTGCATGCGGGAATCAACGACGCGGGTATGTGCCTTGCCGCATTTGGGACAGCGCATGGTACCTCCTCTAAAACGATTACAAGGGTACCATGCGACGGTACTTAAATCTTAGGAACGTGCGGGAACTTTAAGATGCGCACCGGCATCGAGCGAGCCATGCTCCAGGTGATTGACGTTGCGGATCATATCAGAGGTTTCCTGTGTGGAAAGGCCCTCAATCGGATGCTCCTGGGCAAGCGACCACAAGGAATCGCCTGGCTGAACACGGACGGTCTCGTAGGTAACGTTGGATACCGACTCGGCATATGCGGCGTAACGTGCGCTGAAGATCGAGGTGGCAAGTACAAAGAAGAGCGTGAGCGCAACGGCAAGAGCGACAATCGTCGAGGCCTTTAGGGCAACGGGAGCCGAAGTCGTGGCGACGCACCGGCTGCGGACGGGCTTACCAGGCAATGTTTGGAAACCAGATCGGCCGCCTTTGACAACCGTGAAAACCGGCGCAGTAGGCGTCTCGAGCTTAAGGGCGAGGTTTCCCTGGACCATATCCGTTGCGTTCATCATGTTCTCCTCTCGCGTGTTTTGCTGAGAACAGTTTTATCAAGTCACGCGGACAAAAAACGTCTAGCGCGAGAACGAATGTTCGGTTATTATTATCTTCGAACAGTTGTTCCTGTCAAGCAAAATCGAACATTTGTTTGACATTGGCAGAGAGGATCCTCTGATGGCTCGCAAAATTACCAAGCGTCAGCAGCAGATTTACGACTTCATCAAGGAATATCAGCAGGAGAAGGGCTATCCGCCCAGTGTGCGCGAGATGGCATCTGCCGTAGGCCTCTCCTCCCCCAGCACGGTGCATGCTCATCTCTCTGCCCTGGAGGCTCGAGGGCTGCTCAAGCGCGATGCCACCAAGCCTCGCGCTCTAGAGCTCTTTGATGAGGACGGTTCCTCTGTCTCGATTTCCAAATCCGATGAGCCCACGGCGCCCCGCGGAACGGTCTCGCTGCCGCTCGTCGGTCGCGTCGCGGCTGGGATTCCCATTCTGGCCGAGCAAAATATCGAGGACACCTTTACCATCCCGACCGAAATCGCCACAGACCAGGGCTCCTTTATCCTTGAGGTGCATGGGAGCTCAATGATCAATGTCGGCATCTACAACGGTGATTACATTATCGTTCGCGAGCAAAAGAGCGCCATGAACGGCGAAATCGTCGTGGCCATGATCGATGGCTCGGCGACCGTCAAGACGTTCTACAAGGAGCAGGGGCGCGTGCGCTTGCAGCCCGAGAACGACACTATGGAGCCCATCTATGCGACGAACCCTGTTATTTTGGGTAAGGTTGTCGGTTTAATGCGCCGGTTCTCGTAATGCAAAAACGCATCACCATATTTGATACCGTCCGCGGGTTTACGATGCTGTCGATGGCATGTTTTCACGCTTGCTACGATTTGGCCTACCTATATGGATGGGATATGCCATGGTTTACCGAAACGGTTTTCCAGGTTATCTGGCGCGCTAGTATCAGCTGGGTATTTTTGTTTATCGCCGGTTGGATGTGCACGCTCTCGCGCAATAACGTTAAGCGCGCCCTCAAATACGCGGCCGCAGCCTTGATCGTATGGATTGCAACTACACTGGTATCAGTCGACGATTCGGTAAACTTTGGCATCATTTATTGCATGGCGGCGTGCACTGCGGTAGTTGCACTCACCCGTCCGTTACTCCAAAAATTACCGGGCTCATGGGGCATCGCGGCGTGTCTTGTTCTTTTTGCCCTCACCTGGGGCATTCCAAAAGCGGTCTACCCACTCCCCTACCTGGCATGGCTTGGATTCCCGAGCCCGGATTTTGTTTCGGGAGACTACTATCCGCTCATTCCGTTTATCTTTATGTACCTTACCGGCTTTTTTGCTGCCCGGGCAGCACAAGCATCAAGCCTCGAAGCGCCAGCATGGGCATACGCCAATCCCGTCCCGGCGCTCTCAGTCCTCGGGCGGCATGCCTTACCGTTCTACCTGCTCCATCAGCCTGTCATTCTAGGCGTACTAGAACTCGTTTATTCCGTACGATAGCGCTCAAGACGCGGCGCGATTCGGGCCGGCAACTTCGCCACAATGCGAACTCCGTCCTCTAGATATTCCTCATGCAGAAGGGTTCCCTGCTCATGCACTAACGTGATGAGGGCGCCCTCGCGATACGGGATATCAGCGGAGAGCAACACATCGGTGGCAGCGGCCTCACGAGCAATACGGTCGACGAGATCGTCGAGCCCCTCGCCCGTCTGGGCCGAGAACAGCACGGCCTCGGGATAGCGACGATGGAAGCCCAATCGATCGACGCTATCGAGTAGGTCGATTTTATTGAACACCGTAAGCGTCAAACGCTCGCCGGCACCGATCTCGTCAAGAACGCAATCGACGGCCTCGAGCTGGCGCTCGTAATCCTCGTCAGAGGCATCCACAACTTTAAGGATCAAGTCGGCACCAAGAACCTCAGACAGCGTGGACTTAAAGGCATCAACGAGACCATGCGGAAGCTTTTGAATAAAGCCAACGGTATCGGTAATGGTCATACCACGACCGCCGGGCAAGCGATACGAGCGCGTCGTTGGATCGAGCGTGGCAAACAATTTGTCCTGTGAAAGCACCGTAGACCCGGTCAGGCGATTGAGCAACGTCGACTTACCGGCATTGGTATAACCGGCCAAGGCAACGCGAAACGCCGGCGACTCGATACGGCTCTTTGACTGGACATCGCGACGCTGTTCAACCTGCTTAAGCTCGCGACGAAGCGCGGCGATCTTGTTGCGAATCAAACGTCGGTCAACCTCGAGCTGGCTTTCGCCCTGGCCAAAGCGCGAGCCAATGCCACCGCGTGTCTGCTCTTTAGCAAGATGGCTCCACATACCGCGCAAACGGGGCAACAGATACTGCAATTGGGCTAGCTGCACCTGCAGACGGCCCTCACGGGTCTGAGCGTGCAGGCCAAAGATATCGAGGATCAACGCCGTACGGTCGATAATTTTAACCGGTTCGCCCACGGCTTTCTCCAGGTAAGACTGTTGCGAGGGCGTTAAATCGTCATCGAAGATAACGACATCAGCATCCATTCGATGTACGAGCCCGCAAAGCTCCTCAACCTTACCGGAGCCAATAAACGATTTTGGATACGGCTTAACCAGACGCTGTGACAAACGCGCCACGCACTGGGCGCCAGCTGTATGGGCCAGACGCTCAAGCTCGTCAAGCGAACGATCGAGCGGCCAGGCGTTATCGCGCCACTCAACTCCGACAAGAACGGCACGTTCGGGCTCAGGCGCCGTGGGAACGAGGGGAAACCGAGCCATTAGGCCACCTCGATACGGTGAAGGATATCCTCAACGACCTCATCGATCGTAAACTCGTCCATATCGAACCACACGATGCGGTCATTGCGTTTAAACCACGAAAGCTGACGCTTGGCATAGCGACGCGAACGCATCTTGATGAGTTCGCGAGCCTCATCCATAGAAATCACGCCGTCAAAGGCATCGATAATCTCTTTATAGCCAATCGCCTGCATCGAAGTCAGGGCATCTCCCAGCCCCTGGTCCATAAGACCGCGAACCTCATCAACTAGGCCCTGCTCAAACATCAAATCGACGCGTAGGTTAATACGCTCGTAAAGCGCCTCGCGATTACGCAACAATCCAAACCACAGAGCGTGATAATGCTCGCGCGGAACACTAAACTGCGACTTTTGCTGCGCGTAGGATACGCCATCATCATGCATTTCGAGCGCGCGAATCACACGACGAACATTATGGGGGTGGATGACCGCAGCGGACTCGGGGTCACGCTCGGCAAGCAGCGCATGCAGCGCTTCCTCGCCTATGCGCTCGGCAAGCTCCTGATACCCTGCGCGGCGATCGTCCTCAAGCTCGCCCGAGGGAAAATCCATCTCATCCAGGGCGGCCTTGAGATACAGGCCTGTACCCCCGCAAAACACCGGTAGGCGGCCCTCGCCCAGCAAGCGCTCAACATGTACACGAGCGTCTGCCTGATACAGCGCCGCAGAATATGCAAAGCCCGGTTCAACAATATCGACCAGGCGTAGCGGCGCCGTGCATTCCTCGGGTGCCATCTTGGCAGTACCGATATCCATGCCTCGATAGATTTGCATCGCGTCACACGACAGCACTTCGGACGAAAGGCGAGCCGCCAAACAATCTGCGACATCACTTTTGCCAACCGCGGTCGGACCGACAATCGCAACGGCGGAAAGGCCTGCCCCGGGAGAAATCATTAGCGCGGCTCGCCCACAACGGATCCGGACAGATACCACGTCTTGGCAACGTCGATGTCAACATCGACAATCTTGCCAACCAGCTGATCGATGCTGTAGCCCTCGGGAATCGGTGCATGAACAGTCTGATTCTTAGGACTCTTGCCCAGCAGCACCGCGTCATTCTTTTTGCTCGTACCCTCAATAAGCGCCGGCACAACGGTGTGGAGCTCACCCTGGTTATACTCGTGCGCTGTAGTCTCGATAACTTTCACCAGACGGTTGAAGCGCTCGAGAATTACCTCATGCGGCGTAGGATCGTCAATCTCGGCGGCCGGAGTACCGGCGCGCTTGGAATAGATAAACGTATAGGCCTGAGCATAACGGACCGTCTCGGCAAGCGAGAGCGTCTGCTCAAAGTCTTCCTCGGTCTCGCCGGGGAAGCCCACGATGATATCGGTCGAAAGCGCGATATCGGGCATACGATTGCGGATGCGATCGACGAGTCCCAGATAATCCTCACGCGTATAGCGACGATTCATCTCTTTAAGGATGCGCGTCGAGCCCGACTGAACTGCCAGGTGCAGTTGCGGCATGACGGCAGGCGTCTCAGCCATAGCGTCGATAGTCTCGGGCAGCAGGTCTTTGGGGTGAGAGGAAGTAAAGAAGATACGCTCTACACCCGTATCACCCACGGCACGCAACAGGTCGGCAAAGCGCGGCTTGCCAAACAGATCGCGACCATAGGAGTTGACGTTTTGACCCAGAAGCGTGACCTCACGCACGCCCTGGCGTACGAGACCGGTCACCTCGTCGACAATCTCCTCGAAAGGACGGCTTTTTTCGCGACCGCGCACATACGGCACGATGCAATAGGTGCAGAAGTTATTGCAGCCCGTCATAATGGGGACCCAGGCGTGATACTGGGTCTCACGATGCCACGGCATGCTCATAGCATCCGTGTCCTCGTGCTCATTGGTGCGAATATGGCGCTTGCCGTCCAAGAATGCCTCGGCAATGAGCTCGGCCACATGCGCGATGGAATGCGTGCCAAAGATGACATTGACGTTATCGACGTTGGTGAGCAGTCCCTCGCCGTCGCGCTGTGCGATGCAGCCGCCCACGGCGACCACGCGCTTGCCCGAAGGCGAAGGCGGGAGGCTCTTACAAGAGTTGCACTGGCCGTACAGACGGGTGTCAGCGGCCTCGCGAACACAGCACGTCATGAACACGACAATGTCGGCATGCTCCGGATCGAGCGCCATAAGGCAGCCATACGAATCGAGCAAGCCACTCACGCGCTCGGAGTCGTGCTGATTCATCTGGCAGCCAAAGGTGCGAATAAAGTAGGTTTTACCGGCAAGAATATCGCGTACGGAACCCTGGTCCATGTGTATAAGTCCTAACGAGGTGGAAAAGGCGGAATCAAAGAGCGCGGGCAAAGAGCAAACACGCTATGCCACGGGCTTAACATCGTCCATAACGACGTTATCCATAGCAGCTCGATTAATCTGATGAACGTATATAGAAAGACGGATGGCCGTGCGCGACTCCCCGTTGATGAGGATGTCGGAGAACACCGGCGCGCAGGAGATATCAAACCCGGTCGGGATCAAAAATCCGCGTGCAATGGCCACGGCCTTAATGGCCTGGTTGACGGCACCCGCGCCGACGCACTGAATGTTGACGGGCACGCCATCTTTGACCATGCCGGCAATGGCGCCGGCAACGGACGCGGGCGATGATTTGCTTGATACCTTCAGGCAATCCATGAAGAAACTCCTGCGTTTAAAAGTACGTTTTAACTGCAATAACTGTATCGTACCGAACGGACTCGGTAAAGATGCTATTCCTCTTTGGCAAGATCGAACGTCACGGTAATGCGATCACGCGAAACACGAATTTTGGGGTCGCCGCAAAGGTTGAGATAATACCGCGATGCAAGATCGTTAAAGTCGCGCTCGACGGCTCGCGAAAACTGTGCCATGTCGTCCTTGGCGATACGCAGCCCGCGACGGTCTTTAGCAAGATCAACCGGAGCAGACGCATGTGAGGACGAATCGCGCTCGCGTAGCAGGCGTGCGGTCACACCGCGAACGGGCTTAATCTGGCCAGCCAAGATACGGTGCGCCGTACGCTCGGACATCTCAAGACCCAAACCCGAACAGATACGGATAAAGTCTTCCGCATCCGAAGCAAGACCCAGTCGATCGACCACGGGAAGCTCTGCTTCATCATCGATAAACAAAAGACGGGAAGCATCGAGACGGCTGGAGGCCTGCGCATGCAGCGTCGCGGCGATCTCGGACGGAGACCCCAGATAGACATCACAGGCGCGCAGCTCCTCGAGGGCAAACTCGCAAGCGGCGCGAATGATGTTGTGAGGGCCACGGGCACAAACATAGTGACCGTCCTCGTCCTTCACGGCCTGAGGCCAGCTGGACTGATCGGCGCGCTCGCTAAGGCGGTCGGTAGCGACGCTCACCTTAAAGACCGAGCCCAGGTCAACATCCGACGCGATAACGCGTGCCTCGTCGGTGTTCTGCTTAATCGAGAACAATGCCATGCCTCGACCGTGGACGCCCCAACGATCCATCTTCATGCTCTCGAGCTTGGAGGTAACGCGGGCATCGAAGATGCGCCCCTGCATATCCTGCGGCACGCCCGAGCCGTTATCCAGAAAGACGAGCGTACGGACGCCATCTTCCTTGGTCGTGGCGAGATAGACCTTGTCGGCGCCGGCATCACGAGCGTTGCGCAGCATTTCGATGACAATATCCTCGACATGCTGAATGTCGTGCTTTGCCTGGCGCCGCTCGGCCTCCGAAACGCGGAGGCGGACATACCCCTCGCCAAGGTTCTCCTCGACGCGAAGGTTGCCCTCCCCCGACATCGACGCGATAAATGAGATGAGCTCGTTCGCGTCGTTCATATTATTTAGCGATATCGACAGCGCGGCTCTCGCGAATCACGACGACGCGCACCTGACCGGGATACTCCATCTCTTCCTCGATCTGATGGGCGATGTCATGAGCCAAGACCGTGGACTGAGCATCGGAAATCTTGTCCGGCTGAACCATGACGTGGACCTCGCGACCAGCCTGCATGGCATAGGTACGCTCGACGCCGTCATGGGAGTTGGCAATCTCCTCGAGCTTCTCAAGGCGCTTGATATAGTTCTCGGCCGATTCGCGACGAGCGCCGGGGCGAGAGGCAGAAACGGCATCGGCAGCTTGGACCAAAACATCGAGCACCGTGTTGGGGTCGACGTCGGCGTGGTGAGCCTCGATAGCGTGAACGATAACGGGCTTCTCGCCATAGCGACGGGCAAGCTCGGCGCCGATAACGGCATGCGGGCCCTCGACGTCATGGTCGATAGCCTTGCCAAGATCGTGTAGCAGGCCGGCACGCTTGGCGGTCACAACGTCCAGGCCAAGCTCGGAAGCCATCACGCCGCACAGGTCGGAAACCTCGAGGGAATGCTGGAGCACGTTCTGACCAAACGAGGTGCGGTAGCGCAGAGCACCCAGGGTCTTAACGATCTCGGGGTGCAGATCGTGGATACCGGTATCGAAGGCAGCCTGTTCACCAGCCTCGCGCACGCGCTGCTGAACCAAGTCGGCGGCCTTGTGATACATCTCCTCGATGCGGGCAGGGTGAATACGGCCGTCGGCGATGAGGTTCTCGAGGGCGACGCGGGCGGTCTCGCGACGGACCGGGTCGAAGCTCGAAAGCACGACGGTCTCGGGCGTATCATCGATCACGAGGTTGACGCCGGAAACCTGCTCGAAGGTGCGGATGTTGCGACCTTCGCGGCCGATGATGCGACCCTTGAGGTCATCGGAAGGAATGTGCACGGAGGTAACGGTGACCTCGGCGGTGTGATCGGCGGCGCAGCGCTGAATCGCTAGGGATAGGATCTCCTGGGCGGTCTTGTGGCACTCGGCGCGAACCTGCTGCTCGGACTCTCGGATGATCGTGGCGGCCTCGTGGGTAACCTCGCCGCGAACCTTGTCGAGGAGCTCCTTGTGAGCGTCCTCGCGGGTCAGGTCGGCGATGCGCTCGAGCTCCGAGGTCTGCTTGGCGCAGAGCTCCTCAAGCTCGCGGGAACGCTTCTCGACCTGGCCAGCCTGGCTGGACAGCTGATGCTCACGCTTGTCGAGGGCATCGTTGCGGCGATCGAGGGACTCCTCGCGCTGCATCACGCGATTCTCGAGCGTACGAATCTCGTTCTTACGCTGCTTGTCCTCGGCCTCGGCAGCCTGCTTGTTCTTGATGATCTCTTCTTTAGCCTCGAGCAGAGCCTCTTTTTTGAGGGTCTCGGCCTGACGCTTTGCATCACCGATTAGGGACTCAGCCTGTGCGTGTGCCGACTGAATCTTTTCGTCGGCCTCGTGAAGACTACCCTGCTTGGCGGTGCGCATGTAGGCAATGGCGGCGATGGCACCCAAAACAATGCCAACGAGCGCTGCGATGATAGGCATGCTCACTCCTTTTTATGGATTCGTTACACAACAAAGCGAACCGTCCTTGCGAACGGCTCGCGACATTTGAGTAATATGGGCGCAGCTTATGCGGGTCGGATACAGATAAACATATAAACAAACTCATCAAAGATGAGCACATATCACAAAGCAAATGACAGTGATTATCGTACGTTGAACCGCAACAACTGTCAAATAAATGCACCCAGCACGGCGTCTAAAACGCGGTGAACGGCAGGTACGCAAAACGCATGCTTCTAGCATGTGTCTAAACTGCACATTCCTCACGATCGGCATCGAGACGCGCCTTAACGGCATCGGCGGCGATGTGGTACGAAAAGCCCTTGCCCATCAAAAACCGAACGAGCTTTTCGAATCCACGCGTCTCGGGAATGCGACGCTTCGTGAGTAAAGCCGATGCGCGAGCCAAGTCGTCCTCCACGGCAAAATAATCCTCGGGATAGCCAGGGATATCATCGAGTACGACATGGCGGCGCTTGAGCTCGGTCTCAATCTTGCGCTGTCCCCAGCCGCGTCGTTTGCGTTCCTCGATAAAGTACGAACAAAAGCGCCTCTCATCTAAAAAGCGATACTCAGTGGCACGCTGGACGGCGAAATCAATTGCGGGCTGGCGAAATCCGTAACGAGCCAGCTTGTCACGGACCTCACCCGTGGCATGGTCGCGGCGCGACAGCATCTCAGTCACCATGGTAAGCGCGCATTTACGCTCAATGAGCTGCACCGCATAGCGAAACTCATCCCAATCGCAGGGAAGATCGGGGCGATTTTTAAGGAACAGGCGCGCGACACGAACAGGAATCCAGACGGATCGTTCAAAACCGCCCTCGAGCTCACAGTCGATATGTGCACAAGGCTTTTTTGATGCATACCCACTCGAAAACGAGGAGGCCGCCTTCTTATCGGGAAAGACGACCGTTGCCTCGGTCACCGTATACGACATGAGGGCATCCGCTACTCGTCATCATCATCGAGCATCGCGGAGCCATCGATGGCGTAAAGCTCATCGAACTCCTCAGTTTCGGGCTGATCGGTCAGTTCAACCTCGGACGGAGCATCGTCATCAAACTCAAGACCGCAGGCAAGGCGGACCTTATGCTCGATCTCGTCAGCACAATCGGGGTGTTCGCGCAGGAACGCCTTAGCGGCCTCGCGACCATTACCGAGCTTGTCCTCACCGTAAGCAAACCAAGAGCCCATCTTTTTGCAGATACCGCACTCGACGGCCATGTCCAGAATCGAGCCCTCCTTAGAGATGCCCGTGCCGTACATGATGTCGAACTCGGCCGAGCGGAACGGTGCCGCCACCTTGTTCTTAACGACCTTGGCACGCACACGATTGCCGATGACCTCGTCCTTGAGCTTGATGCTGTCGATGCGGCGAATATCGATACGCACCGACGAGAAGAACTTGAGGGCGCGGCCGCCCGTCGTAGTCTCGGGGTTGCCGAACATGACGCCGATCTTCTCGCGCAACTGATTAATGAAGATACAGGTCGTTTTAGATTTGGCGAGTGAGCCGGCGAGCTTACGGAGCGCCTGGCTCATCAGACGGGCTTGAAGGCCGACCGTAGTATCGCCGATCTCGCCCTCGATCTCGGCACGCGGGGTCAAAGCGGCGACAGAGTCGACGACGATGGCATCGATGGCGCCAGAGCGCACGAGCATGTCGACGATCTCGAGCGCCTGCTCGCCCGTATCGGGCTGGGAAATGAGGACCTCATCGATGTCCACGCCGATACGAGCGGCATACGTGGGATCGAGCGCGTGCTCGGCATCAATAAATGCCACGACGCCGCCCATAGCCTGGGCCTCTGCCAAAATCTCGAGCGAAAGCGTTGTCTTACCGGAGGACTCGGGACCGTAAATCTCGACGATACGGCCGCGTGGCACGCCGCCGATGCCCAGCGCGGCATCGAGGGCCAGGGCGCCTGTGGGAATGGCCTCGACCTCGAGCTCGGGACCACCGTCGCCGTACCTCATGATGGAACCCTGGCCGAATTTCTTCTCGATCTCGGCCTTGGTGGTGGCGATCATCTCATCGCGCTCTTTACCCGTCGTGCGAGCATGAACGGTACGTACGGGACCTGAATTCTTGGCCATGAATAGCCCTCCTCTTAACAACCTGCATCGATAATAGACGAACGGCTGTTCGTGGTCAACCGTTCAGATAAATCATATGCAGCCGACCTTTCCAAAACCCAACCAAACGCCGACCAAACACTGACCAAAAACTTGACCACAGGCGAACCAAACAAGGCATGGCGAGAAAGAATACGCCAACTACCTGCACAAAGAGCAAATTCGCCAGAGGTCCCTATCTCCACAATTAAGGGGCCCGGAGGCCCCTTAAAACACGTCTATTCCATAGAATGGAGCACGCAGACAATGCGACCCAATGCCTCCGCGACCGCATGGGCACGAACACACGAACGATCGCCCTCATAGTGACAACGAATGGAGTCCACGACCGGCACTCCCCCATCGGCCGTGCGATACGCCCAGCCAATATAAAAGGTTCCAGCCGGATCGTCCTCGGTGCCTCCACCGGGGCCGGCATAGCCCGTCGCGCTCACGGCAATATCGCTCTGATACAGCTCCAGCGAACCGGCAGCCATCTCGCGCGCCGCCTGATACGACACCGCGGTATAGCGGTCAAGCGTCTCTTGCTCAACGCCGAGTACGCGATGCTTAATCTCGTCGCAGTACGTCACCGCACCGCCGCGCAGCACCGCTGAGGCACCCGGGATATCGGCGATCGTCGAGGCAATCATACCCGCTGTCAGAGATTCAGCCGTCGAAACCGTCACACCACGAACGGTTGCACGCTCGACAATATCGCGTGCGAGCTCTTCATTGTGCGTGGCAATCTGCTCAAATGATTCCGTCATGCCTACCAGGACCTAGACCGAAAAGACGATCTTGCGGCAGTTCCAGAAGTACTGAGCGCCCGAGATAACGGTCAAGATAACGGCCACGGCGTACAGGAAGCGCGACACCGAGTAGATGCCGAGCGTCAGCGCCACCGGGCCAAGATGCAAGCCGGCCATCGCAAAGACGCACAGATAACCGCAGATGGAAACCATCGTAGTCGCCGTCTTGTACTTTCCGAGCTTATCGGCCGCAACGACCACACCGGCCGCACTCGCGACCATGCGCAGGGCGCTCACCAGCAGCTCGCGGAACAGGATGATGAACACCGACCACACGGTTACGGCACCAAAGTCCAAGAACAGCAGCAGGGCCGAGAACACGAGCAACTTATCGGCGATGGGGTCCAAGAACTTGCCGAAATCGGTGATCTCGTTGCGCGAACGAGCCAGGTAGCCATCAACCTTATCGGTGCACGACAGGATGACGTACAGAATAAATGCGGCGGCGGCGAGCGGGCCGTCGAAGGTGCTCCAATCCGTACCGGCAACGCTCGTGTGAGACAGCGCCGACACGATCATGAACACCGGAATAAAGACGATGCGCACGCACGTCACGATGTTGGCGGGCGTCCAAACACTCGTCAGTTCCTTATTGCTCTCGTTAGCCACGACGCTCTCCTACTCCACAACATGACCGATAAGCTCGTAGCAGAAGCTATCGGTAAACTCGACCGTCAGAATATCGCCCACGGATGCCTCGCTGGCATCCAGATGCACCGCACCATCGGAATCGGGAGCCTGGAACCAGGCATGTCCGATGAGCTCGGCACCGTCCTCGGTCTCCTCGATACCGTCGACGATCACCTGGGCGCGTTCGCCCACATGGGCCGCCGTGGCGGCAAAGCCGAGCGACTCGGCCAGATCCATAGCCTCCTGGGCGCGCTCGAGCTTAACCTCTTCATCGACCTGACCATCCATCTTGGCGGCTAGGCTGCCCTCCTCACGCGAGTAGGCAAAGACGCTCGTGTAGTCAAAGCCGACGGTGTCCATAAAGTCGATAAGATCGCGGAACTCGTCGTCGGTCTCAGTCGGGAAGCCGACCATAGCCGTGGAGCGGATCACGATACCGGGAATACGCTCGCGCAGGTCGCGGAACAGGTCCTCGAGCTCCTGACGCGAACCGGAGCGGCGCATGGCCTTGAGGATGCGCGCGTCGCAGTGCTGGACGGGAATATCGATATAGGGCAGCACCTCGGGCGTATCGCGAATGGTCTCGATAAGCTCATCGGTCATGCCCTCGGGCTGCAGGTAGAGTACGCGGACCCAAACGTTATGAGGACGCACCGCCTCGGCAACGGCCTGCAGCAGCTGAGCCAGATTGCGCGGCGTGCCCTCGGCGAGGTCCTCGTCGGCAAAGTCAGTGCCCCAAATGCCCGTGTCCTGACCGATCAGAACGATCTCGCGCACACCACCGGCGACCAGGTCGCGCACCTCGGAGATAATGCTCTCGGCATTGCGCGAGTGATAACGACCGCGGATATACGGGATCATGCAGAAGCTGCAGAAGCGGTTGCAGCCATCGGAGATCTTGACGTAGGCGACAGCGCCCTCGACAGTACGCTTGACCTGCGGAATATAGGCGGCAATCTCGCGCTCGACACCCAGAACGTCATCAATGACCGCCACGATGCCGTCTTCCTCGTCGGCCTTCACAAAGGCCGCGACCTCGGGCAGCTCGTCGGGCAGGTCATCGCCGTAGCGTGACGGTACGCAGCCGCACATGACGATCGGGCAGGAACGCACGCCGTCCTGCACCTCGTTGGCAAGCTCGAGCGTGGTCTCGATGCTCTCGGACGTCGCCGAGGCAAGGAACGAGCACGTATTGACGATGGCGATATCGGTATCCTGCGGATCGAATGCCTCCTCGTAGCCCGCGGCGGTCAGCAGCGAACGCATACGGTCGGTATCGACCTCATTCTTGGCGCACCCGAGGGTGATATAGAGCACGGAGCCCAACGGTGTATCCATGTTGGAGAGCGGTCCTTTCGAATGAATTAGCGGTAGTTGGTGAACTGCAGCGGCTGACCGTAGTCCTGGTCGCGCAGGAACTGGATCACGGTCTGCAGCGCATCCTTGGAAGCAGAGGAAACACGCAGTTTGTCGGCCTCAATCGTCACCTTGACCTTGAGCTTCTGATCCTTAATGTCCTTATTGATCTTCTTGGCAGTCGTCTGGTCGATACCCTCGACGATGTGACCGAGCACGCGCACGGTGCCGCCCGATGCAGCCTGAGGCGCATCCCAGGACACGGCCTTAAGATCGATGCCGCGCTTGATGAGCTTGGAGCTCAAGACATCGATGATCTGCTTGGAGACAAAGTCGGCCGGGGCGTTGACCGTAAAGAGTTTGTCGCCCTTCGAAAGCTCGATGGTGGCGCCGGAGTCCTTCAGGTCATAGCGCTGGGAAATCTCGCGCGTGGTCTGCTGGAAGGCGTTGTCGACCTCCTGCATATTAACCTCGGACACGACGTCGAAGCTGGAATCTTTAGCCATGGTTAATCCTTTCGCTTACGAGCGGCTTAGTAGCTGTCGTACGAATAATCGGTAGAATCGGTCGTCGTTTGACCGTCGGTAGCGGTATTGGTGCCCTCCGTGGACTGGGCCTCGGTTCCATCCGCGCTGTTGGCATCATCGGTGCCGTCAGTGCTCTCGCCGTCCTCGGAGTCGGTCGTCTCCTTCTTGGGAACGGTGATCGTCACTCGTGCCACGCCCGACGTCTTAGTGTCGTAGCGGACCTTTTCACCGTTCTTGGTAACGGTGACATCGGAAGGCTTGGACGTGGTGATCTCGATCGAGGACTCGGGCGTATATTCCTGCTCAAAGGGGCCGGTCGCCTGGGCGCCATAGACCGACTTGCCATCAACCTTGACCTCAATCCAAGCAGTCTTGCCCTTGGCAACGGAGATCTTGACCTTTGTGACCTCGTTCTCTTCCTTCTTGGCCGTCGTCTTGGCGGCGTCCGAATCGGTCGACTCGTCCGTCGTCTTATCGGTATCTTCATCCTCATCGACGGATTCGGTCTTGTTGGAAGACTTTTTAGTCGTTGTCTTGGTGGCAACGGGCGTCTCGGGCGTCGACTCGGGCGCCGAGGAGCCGCAGCCACGCAGGAGCACCACGATGAGCACGATCAGCAGCAGCGCCACGGCGCCGATACCGGCGTAAACGATACGAGGATCGAGACCGTTGTTCTGGAGAGCACGCCCACCGCCGCGCCCACGATTGGAGCCACCGCGACCAGTGCCTTGGGGCATACGACCGCGGTTATTGTCGGAACGTCCGCGATAGCTACCTTGGCGCTGCATATTGCGCTGACCCGAGCGGGGGGCGAGCTCGCCACGACCCTGGTAGTTGCGCTGGCCCGAACGAGCCGCTGAGGAACGCTGGCTATAGGGCTGCGACTGAGATCGAAGGCGAGGCGTCACCTGCGTAGTATCGGCGTCTGCATAGCCGCCGCGCGGACGACCGGAAGAAACGCCACGGTACCCGCGATCGGAATAACCGCCATCGCCGTAGCCGGCACGAGGGTCACGAGCGACACCGCGGGCAGCGGGGAGTGCGCGCTCCTCGGGCGCCGGCGTGCTGCGAAAACGATCGCGCTGAGAACGAATCTCCTCGCTCGAGCCAGACTCGGTAATATAGCCAGCCTGCTGAGGGCGCTGGCCATAACGCGTCGAACGCCCGCCCTGAACCATCAGGAAACGGCCGTTGTCGACCGAGGAACGCGAATTGACGTAGCCGGCGGCGTCCTGAAAACGACCGCCCTGCTGCGACGTCTCGCGTTCATATGCCATGAGTTCATCAAAATAAGCGTTGACGACCTCGCGCGGATTGAGGCTCAAAAAGCGTGCGTAGCTCGAAATCATGCCCTGGGCATAACCGCGCGGGGGCATCGATGCAAAATTACCGGTTTCGAAAAACTCGATGATCTGCGGCCTGATTTTGATGG
>CAVCKO010000012.1:0-56620 GCA_963602825.1 Treponemataceae bacterium
CGGATTTGAGGACGGCCGAAGAGGCGTCAGCAGGTCAGTGGGTCATCGTCCCGGCATTCAGCATCAGGGTAGCGCTGCGACGCGGAAATCGCGCGCCGTTGCCGCGCCCCGCAGTGCCCGCTTCCCCCGAGAACAATTATCAGTGCAGGTAGAGGCGTTGCATCATCCTGGTGTGCTCGGCATGTTTTGAATTTGCCGCATACTTCCGATATTTGCCTCTGCAGCAGAGCGTGTTCCCGTAAAACCTCGGTTAGATAATGGACAGAACAGACAGTTCCATCTCCATACTAAAACGCCGGCAGGGGCGAAATCGCTCCTACCGGCGTTAGCGTGCCTGCTTGTGTTACTCACGGCTCGCGAAGAGGCCCGTTTTGGCCCTTACGCCTCCGTGGGTTCCACGCCCAGCTCGTTGCGGACGAGTTCGAAGGCCGCGGCGATGGCTTTGTCCATGTCGTAGTACTTGTAGCCGCCCAGGCGACCGGCGAAGATCGCGTCGCCCTCCTGCGCCGCCAGCTCCTCGTACTGCTTGTAGAGGGCCTCGTTCTTGGCGTCGTTGATGGGGTAGTAGGGCTCGTCGCCGGGCTTCCAGTCGGCCGGGTACTCGCGCGTGATGACGGTCTTGTCCTGCGTGCCAAACTCGAAGTGCTTGTGCTCGATGATGCGGGTGTAGGGGATCTCGCGCTCGGTGTAGTTGACCACGGCCACGCCCTGGTGGTCCTGCTCGTCGAGCGTCTCGGTCTCAAAGCGCAGGCTGCGGTACTCGAGCGTGCCCAGCTTAAAGTCGTAGAACGCGTCGATGGGGCCGCAGTAGATCGTCTTGGCGGCGATATCGGGCTCGGCGGCGATCAGCTCCTTGTACTCCACGCCGCAACGCACCTCGACGCCCTCGAGCATGTTGGCGACCATCTTGGTGTAGCCGCCCATGGGGATGCCCTGGTAGCGGTCGTTGAAGTAGTTGTTGTCGTAGGTAAAGCGGCAGGGGAGGCGCTTGATGATGCTCGCGGGCAGGTCGCGGCAGTCGCGGCCCCACTGCTTCTCGGTGTAGCCCTTCACGAGCGTCTCGAAGATGTCGCGGCCCACGAGGGACAGCGCCTGCTCCTCAAGGTTTGCCGGCTCGCCGATGTTCTCGGCAGCTACCTGCTCGGCGATCTTTGCCTTTGCGTCGGCCGGCGTGACGACGCCCGGCCACATCTTGGCAAAGGTGTTCATGTTAAAGGGCATGTTGTACATGTTGCCGTGGAAGTTGGCGACCGGCGAGTTGACGTAGTTGTTGAACTCGGCGAAGCGGTTAACGTAGTCCCAGACGTCCTTCATGGAGGTGTGGAAGATGTGGGCGCCGTAACGGTGGACCTGGATGCCCTCGACGTCCTCGGTGTAGATGTTGCCGGCGATGTGGTCGCGGCGGTCGATGACCAGGACCGACTTGCCAGCGCGCTTGGCGGCGTTGGCAAAGACGGCTCCCGAAAGGCCGGCGCCGACGACGAGGTAATCGTACTGGGACATGGATATGCTCCTTAGTATGTCAATAGGACAGATACGTAAGATTTGGGACAAACGCTACTGATGGCTTTGTCCCATGGATTAGTGTAGCAGATGCTCTTTCAACAGCTCCAGCGCGTGGGCATAGCCCTGGAGACCTTCGCCCGTGATGGTGGCAAAGCAGGCTAGGTGCGCGTAGCTCACCTGGCGGAAGTCCTCGCGGGTCTCGACGGCGCTGATGTGGACCTCGACGGCGGGGATGGCGACGGCCTTGAGGGCGTCCAGAATCGCTACACTCGTGTGCGTGTAGGCCGCCGGGTTGATGACGATGCCGTCGACCTTGCCGTAGGCCTCCTGGATCTTGTCGACGATGCTGCCCTCGTGGTTGGACTGGAAGACCTCGACCTCGTCAAAGCCCTGTGCGGCGCCGGCCTCCTTGCAGATCTGGACCAAGCGGTCGTAGTTGTCGCTGCCGTAGATGCCCGGCTCGCGAATGCCGAGCATGTTGAGGTTGGGGCCGTTGATGACGAGTGCTTTCATGGTTGCTTCCTTTGTGGTCTGGTTGGTGGCGGGGCTTGCTGTCTGCGACGTTTTCCCAGATAAAACCTGCCAAAATAAACCTGTCCCTTTTTGGCAGGTTTTAGAGGGTGTCGAGGAGGGCTCGGGCGGTGTTGGCTGCGCAGTCGCGCGAGTCGATGATGTAGTCGGCCCAGGCGCGGTAGCGCGGCATGCGCTGCTCGGCCAGCTTGTCGATACCGTCACGGGCGGTGATGGGGCGACCCTTGTGGGCGAGCTCATCGAGCTTACGGTTGAGCATCACAATCTGACTGTTCTGGTGCAGCAGCGGGTAGTTCTCGTCTCGCGTGACGACGCCGCCGCCGGTGGAAAGCACCAGGCCGCTGCGCTTGGAGATGTCGGCCAGGGCCGCCGTCTCCTGCTCGCGGAAGGCCGGCTCGCCGCGCTCGACGATAAAGTCGGCGCAAGGCATGCCCAGACGCTCCTCGAGGGCGCGGTCCAGGTCGATGTGCTCGCGGCCGGTGAGCAGGGCGATCTGCTCACCCACGCGGGTTTTGCCCGAGCCGGGCATGCCGATCAGTGCGATGTTCTGCTCATGGCGGGAAAGACGCTCCGTCACGTCCAGGATGCGCTCGCGCGGGGTGACCTGACCGGTATAGCGCTCGACGGCTTGCGCCGCCTGGGCCACAAGCATGAGCAGGCCGCCGATGCAGGGGATGCCGCGACGCTCGGCCTCGAGCATGAGTCCCGTGCGGGCGGGGTTGTAGACGATATCGATGACACCCTCGAGAGCGTCGAGGCCCTCGAGCGTGCAAGGCGCGTCGGGGCAGTGGGGGAACATACCGGCAGGTGTGCAGTTGACGAGCAATGCGGCGTCGGACTGCTGTGCGATGTTGTCGTAGTTGACCTCGCTCGTACGTCCCACGGGCACCACGATCGCGCCCAGGTCGCCCAGCACCATACTTGCCGTGGTGCCGGCGCCGCCGGTGGCTCCGAGCACGAGGACCTTCTTGCCGGCAATCTCCACACCCAGCTCCTCGAGCAGGCATTGGAAACCGAAGTAGTCGGTGTTGTCGCCGCGCAGACGGCCATCGGGCAGGCGCGTGATGGTGTTGACGTTGCCCATGCGCTCGGCGAGCGGGCTCAGCTCGTCCAGGTAGTCCATGACGGCGCGCTTGTAGGGGATGGTCACGTTGGTGCCCACCCATTCCTCACCCGTCATAAAGGCCGCGAGGTCTTCGGGCTCGCACTCAAAACGCACGTACTCAAGCCCCGCGAGCTCCTTGTAGATGATCGGGGTGTAGCTGTGGCCCAGCACGCGGCCCAGCACGCCGTAGGGGCGGGTTGTGGCGACGTCAGTCATCTATAGCACCTCCGTATAGCTGCCAAAGTAGGTGAAGCTCTCACACACGTCATCGATGGAATCGAACAGGTCGTCGAGGGCCTTGCTGCCAAAGGGACAGTCCAGATCGAAATAGAACATAAACTCAAAGTCGCGCCCGGGGATGGGGCGGCTCTCGAGCTTGATGAGGTTGATGTTGAGCGCATAGAAGCGCTCGAGCACGCGATAGAGGGCGCCGGGCTCGTTGGCCGTGGTAATCATGAGCGAGGTACGGTTGGCGCCGGGGTAGACGCGCGGCTCGCGACTGATGACGACGAAGCGCGTGTAGTTGTTGTCCGAGTCCTGGATGTTAGGTTCCAGCACCTCTAGACCGTAGAGCGCCGCACAACTGCGCGAGGCGATGGCGGCGAGGTCGGTGCGCTCGGAGTTGGCGACCATCTCGGCCGACATAGCCGTGTTGGGATACTTGGTGGCGTGCAGATCGTGCGCCTCGATAAAGCCGGCGCATTGCGCGATGGCCTGACCGTGGCTATAGACCTCATGAACATCCTGCAGCTTGGTGCCGGGCTTGACGAGCAGGTTGTGGTCGATCTTGAGGCGCAGCGAGCGCACAATGTGGAAGTCGAACTGCGCGAGCAGGTCGTAGACCGCGTTGACCGAGCCCGCGGTGGAGTTTTCGATGGGCAGTACGCCAAACTCGCAGAAGCCGTCGCGTACAGCGCGCATGACACCTTCGAAGGTCTCGAAGAACGCGATATCGGGCACGGCAAAGAGCTTGCACGCGGCGATCTGGCTGTAGGCGCCCTCTACGCCCTGGCAGGCGACGCTGGCAGTCTGGGGGAAGGGCGTGTCGAAGGCCTCGGCAGTGGCGTGGGCCTTTTGCGAAACCGTGATACCCTTGAGCTCATTGATGTAGCGCTGCTGCTCGGCCTTGCTCATGCTCATGAGGAGGCGGAACAGCGTGATGGTCTGCGCCTCGTAGCGCTCGGGCGCGCGGCCGGCAAGATTGTTGAGCTTGGAGCGCTCGCGGGCGGGATCGAAGACGGCCTTGCCCATCTCGATTTTTGATTTGGCGACCTCGGTGGCAATGTCCATGCGTTCGACAAAACTGTTGAGGAGCGTGGTGTCGATGCCATCGATGGTCTGGCGGATGTCAGCAAGGTCCATAGGGACCCCTTTCGTGAATCGATATGCGGGGTAGTTAATTTGGGACGGGGCTTTTTTAGCTACACCGGCAGTTGACACGACTGTTTGGCCGATTTGCGGCCGGGGTAGCTAAAAAAGCCCCGTCCCAAATTAACTACCCTTGGGGTGGGTGGACTAAAGCTGGGCTGCGTCCTCGAGGAGGGCGTCCCAGATGGCCAGCGCTGCGGCTGCTTCGGCTACGGGAACGGCGCGCGGGACGATGCAGGGATCGTGGCGGCCGTGGACTGAGAGCTCGGCATTTTCCATGGCATCCATGTCCACGGTCTGTTGCTCGCGGCCAATGGAGGGCGTGGGCTTTACGGCCATGCGCCACATGACGGGTGCACCGGTGGAGATGCCGCCCAAGATGCCGCCGGCGTTGTTGGACTCGGCTTCGATCTCACCGGTCTCGGCATCAATGCGATATGGGTCGTTGTTCTCGCTGCCGCGCATGGCAGCGACGGCAAAGCCCATGCCAAACTCCACGCCCTTCACGGCGGGAATCCCAAACGCGATCTGCGCGATTCGGTTCTCGATGCCGTCGAACATGGGGTCGCCGATGCCCGCGGGCAGGCCGTAAATGCCGCACTCCACGATGCCGCCAATGCTGTCGAGCTCGTCGCGCGCGGCCAGGATCTCCTCGCGCATGCGACCGGCAGCCGCCGCGTCGATGCACGGCAGGTCGTTCTCCAGGATCGCCTTGCGGTCGGCCTCGCGATAGACCATGTCGTCCATGGGCAGGTCGGAGATGCCACCGATCTGCGCCACGTGCGCCATCACCTTGATGCCACGGGCCTCTAGCGCCTGCAGCGCGATGCCGCCGGCGATACACAAGGGGGCCGTCAAGCGGCCGGAGAAGTGTCCGCCGCCGGCGACGTCGTGCATGTTGTGATACTTCACGCGTGCCGGGAAATCCGCATGGCCCGGGCGGGGCTTGCGGCGCAGCTCGGAGTAGTCCTTGGAGCGCGTGTTGGTGTTCTCGATGATCGCTGCGATGGGCGCGCCGGTGGTATGCCCATCGACCACGCCGGCGATAATGTGCGCGGCGTCGGCCTCGCGGCGCTTGGTCGCGGTTTCATCGCGACCGGGGGCACGACGGTCCAAAAAGGCCTGCAGCTGCTCCTGGTCAACGGCGATACCAGCGGGAATGCCATCGAGCGAGCAGCCGATGGCGGGGGAGTGCGACTGGCCGAAGATGCTTACGTGCAAAACGTTGCCAAAGGTCGAGGACATGCTACTCCTCCTCGAGCGTGACCTTGCCGCCCAACAGGCGGTAGTGGTCGAAGAAATCGGGATAGGACTTGTTGACGGCCTCGGCGCCGTGAATTACGACCTCGCCGGTGGCGCGGCTCGCGGCGATGGCAGCCATCATGGCGATGCGGTGGTCGTTGTGCGAATCGACCTCGCCGCCGGTAAGGGCATCGACGCCCTTGATGATGAGGTCGTCACCGGCGATGCGCACCTGCGCGCCCAGCGCGGTGAGCTCGCGGGTGGTGGTGACCAGACGGTCAGATTCCTTGATGCGTAGGCGTGCACAGTCACGGATGAACGTGCGGCCCTGAGCCAGCGATGCTACGGCCGAGATAACGGGCACCAGGTCCGGAATGTCGTGGGCGCTCATCTCAAAGCCGGCGAGCTTGTCGGACTGGACGGTGGCGGCGTTCGTGGAGCGCACGATGCGGGCGCCAAAGCGCGAAAGCGCGGCGAGCACGTTGCGGTCGCCCTGTGCGGAGCTGAGCGACACGCCCTCGACGGTGATGGGGTCGGAGCCGATGGCGCCGGCGCACAGCCAAAAGGCCGCGTTGGACCAGTCGCCCTCGACGGCCACGCTGCCGGGCGTGCGGTACGAGCCGCTGTTCACGCGGAAGTTCGTGACCTCGGGCTGGCCGTCCTTGGCCGGAATACGCTCGACGTTGACCTCGACGCCGAAGGCCTTCATGGCCTGAATCGTCAGGTTGATGTAGGGGCGACTCTCGATGAGGCCGGTTACCTGCACGCAGGAGGGCTGGGCCAGCAGCGGGGCCGCCAACAGCAGGCCGGAGATATACTGCGAGCTCACGTTGCCCGGAAGTACAAAGGTGCCCGGGCGCATACGACCGCTTGTCTTGAGCGGAAAACCGCCCAGGCCCTGTAGGTCGCAACCGGCGGCGATGATCTCGTCCGAGAGCGGGGAGAGCGGGCGGGCGCCCAGGCGGCCCTGGCCCACGAAGGTGGCCTCCGCACCCAGCGCGCAGGCGACAGGCAGCATAAAGCGCAGCGTGGAGCCGCTCTCACCGCAGTCGAGCGTGCCGCCGGCAAGGGCCTTGAGCAGGCCAAATTCGATGCTCTTCATGGTGGGGTGGACTTGGAAGCCGTCCTCGACGGTCTCGATGCGGGCGCCGAGCGCCGTGAGGCAGCGCACCGTGGCCTCGATATCGGCGCAGGTCGTGTTACAAGCAACGTGCGTCTCGCCGTTGGCAAGCGCGGCGCAGATGATGAGGCGATGCGCCATCGATTTGGACGCGATGGCGGGAACGGTGCCCTTGAGCGGGGACGGGGTGATGCGGGCTAACATGCGGAAACGTCTCCCTTCTGGCCGAGGCCCTCGGCAATCAAATCGTGGAAGGTGGAAAGCGGCGTGCGGTCGATGCTGCAACGGCCAATGTCGTGCGGAATTACCAGGTCGATGGTGTCGCCCGCGCGCTTTTTGTCGTGGAGCGCCTCGGCAAAGACGGCATCGGCATCTAGGTCGCAGCGGGTCTTGAGGCCGTGGCGGGCGCAGAGCTCCTCAATACGTCCGGGCAGCTCGGCGTCACAAATGCCGTGCAGGGCTGCGGCACGCGTGATGATGCCCATGCCAATCGACACGCAGTTGCCGTGGCCGAGCTCAAAGTGCTCGCAGGCCTCGACGGCGTGCCCGGCGCTGTGGCCAAAGTTGAGGAGCTTGCGCTGATTGGTTTCGCGCTCGTCGGCAACGACCACGGCGCGTTTAATGTCGATATTGCGGGCGATGATGAGCGCCACACGGGCCACGTCGTGGTTCAGCAGCTCAAGCGTGAGCGGGGTCTTCTCCAGTTCGGCGAAGAGCTCGGGGTCGGCGATCACGGCGTGCTTGACGACCTCGCCGCAGCCGTCGGCGAACTGCTCGGGCGTGAGGGTTGCCAGACACCCCACGTCGGCGATGACCACGCTCGGCTGCCAAAAGGCGCCGGCCAGGTTCTTGCCAGCTGCCAGGTCGATGGCCGTCTTGCCGCCGACCGACGAATCCACCATGGCGAGAAGGCTTGTGGGAATCTGTACAAACTTGCAGCCGCGCATGTAGGTGGCGGCCACAAAGCCCGCCACGTCGCCCACGACGCCGCCGCCGAGCGCCACGATCACGTCGGAGCGCGAAAGCTCGTGCTCGGCCACAAACTCCAAAATGGCAACGTAGGTCTCGGCACGCTTATGGGCCTCGCCGGCCTCGAAGGTGCAGATGCTCACCTCGTAGCCTGCGGATTCGAGGCTCTGCTTAACGGGCATCTGGTAGAGGGGGCCTACGTTGGTGTCCGTCACGATGACGGCGCGGGTGCCGCCGGCGGTAGCGCGTACGAGCGGGCCTGCCTGCTCCAGCAAAAACGTGCCCACATGCACCTGGTAGGGGCGTGCGGTGTCGATATCGATGGTAATCGCCATAAACTTCGGTCCTTTCGACCTGGCGTGATGGGTGGTCTAGTGGGAGGCCTCGTCGTCGAGCGCGCGCTTGATGCGGTCGCCCTCGGCAAGGAGATTTTCCAGATAGCGCTGGTCGCGGTCCTTAAGGGCGCGGCTGTAGGCGCAGAGCGATTCGATCAGATGGTCGATCTCGAAGGCGAGCGCATCGGCGTCGTCGATCATGAGCTCGGACCACATCTGAGGATTGAGGTGTGCCACGCGGGTGAGGTCGCGGTAGCTGCCGGCCGAAAAGCCGTGGTGGACCTGGGCGGTCGGGCTCTTAACATAGGCGTTGGAGACGACGTGCGCGAGCTGGCTCGTAAACGCGATGACGCGGTCGTGCTCGGCGGCGCTCGTTACGCTGAACTTGCCAAAGCCCAGGGGACGTACCATCTCGCGCACCTGGCCCAAAAGCTCCAGCTTAAGTGCGTCGTCCACTGCGGGCGGTACAAGCACGAGCGGTGCGTCCTGGAACAGGTCGGCGCGGGAATGCGCGTAGCCCGAGAACTGGGTGCCCGCCATGGGGTGTGCGCCCACAAAGTAAAAGCCATGTTCGCGGGCAAGCTCAAAGGCGCGCTCGCACACGATACCCTTGACGCCAACGGTGTCGATCACCACGGGGCCCATGATGGCCTCGGTGTCGGTGGCGTCGGCGAGTGCCTGGGCGTGCGCCTCGAGCCACTCGATGCAGGCCTCGGGGTAGCATGCCAGGACGATGATGTCGCATTTGCCGAGCGTCTCGTCGTTGAGCTCGCCGGCAACGGTGCCCATGCTGGCGGCCGTCATGACGTCGTCATCGGGGTCCCAGGCCAGCACGCGGACGCCCGCCTGCGCATAGCCGCGGGCAAAGCTGCCGCCGATGAGGCCCAGGCCCACGATGCCGGCGCACTTGGGGCCACCCTGGTTCACGCGTGCGTTTCTCACCGTACCCATGGGCTACTCCTGAACGGTCTCTTGGCAGACGACCTCGCGGATGGCGCGGATGCGGCGCATGGTGTCGTCGAACTGGTCGGGGGTGAGGGCCTGAGCTCCGTCGGACCAAGCGTGGCTCGGGTCGTCGTGGACCTCGATCTCCAGGCCGTTGGCGCCGCAGGCAGTCGCGGCGAGCGCCATGGGCTCGACATAGCGGGTGTAACCGGTGGCGTGGCTGGGGTCGGCGACGACGGGCAGGTGCGACAGGTGGTGCAGCACCGGCACGGCGTTGAGGTCGAAGGTGTTGCGGGTGCGGGTCTCAAAGGTGCGGATGCCGCGCTCGCACAGGATGACGTTGTCGTTGCCCTCGCTCATGATGTACTCGGCTGCCATAAGCAGCTCGTCGACGGTGCCGGACATGCCGCGCTTGAGCAGGATCGGGGTCTGCGTCTTGCCGACCTCCTTGAGCAGGGGGAAGTTCTGGGCGTTGCGAGCGCCAATCTGCATGACGTCAATCTTCTTGTCGAGGAAGACCTGCACGTCGCGCGGATCCATGATCTCGGTGACGATCGGCATGTCGAGCTCGGCGGATGCCTCGCACAGCAGGTCCAGGCCGACGGGGCCCATGCCCTGGTAGGCGTACGGGGAGGTGCGGGGCTTGTAGGCGCCGCCGCGCAGCATCGTGGCGCCGGCAGCCTTCACGCGGCGGGCGATGCGGATGAGGTTCTCGCCCTCGACGGAGCACGGGCCGGCGATGACCTGGAACTGGTCGCCGCCGATCTTGACGCCGTGGCCGCAGTCGATGACGGAGTCCTCGGGGTGGAACTTGCGGTTGGCGCGCTTGAACGGCTCGGAGACGCGCTGCACGCGCTCGACGACGTCCATGGACTCGAGCAGGAACGGGTCGATCTTGGTCGTGTCGCCCACCAGGCCGATGATGGTCTCGTTCTCGCCGCGCGAGACGTCGGTCTTGAGTCCCTTTTTCTCGATCCAGCTGACGATGTGGCTGACGGCCTCGTCGCTGGCGCTCTGCTTTAAAATTGCAATCATGGTGTGCCTCTCACCTCGATGGATAGTCCTTGCAAAAACGGCTCGCATCGCGAGCCGTATTATATGGTGCATGAGAGTTTATACTATCTGACTCACTTTTGCCGCCTAAAGCGCGCCGTCGCGGCGCGTCTTCCTCGGAATTGCAAAGCTTTTTCTTTTATTTTGATAGCCCATGGCGCACTTGGGTATAATGCCAACCGTTCGCCCTATTAGCTCAGGGGATTAGAGCGTCTGCCTCCGGAGCAGAAGGCCGTTGGTTCGAATCCAACATGGGGCACCATCGAACGTAAGACCGTCCGAACCTCGCATGGTCCGGGCGGTTTTCTTATACCGACGCGACGTGATGGGACGTGGTATGGCAGCAACGGATATCGAGCGCGGACTCTCGACCGCCGAGGTCGAGGAGCGCATCGCCGCTGGTAAGATCAACCGCAACATGGAGCTCAAGACCAAGTCGGTCCGCGAGCTCATTATCGAGAACCTCTGCACGCTGTTTAACTTAATCAACGTGGTCTTGGCGATTTTGGTGTTGCTGACCGGTTCGTTTAAAAACCTGACGTTCCTGTTCGTGGTGTTCTTGAACACGGCAATTGGCGTCATTCAGTCCATGCGTTCCAAGCGGATGGTCGACAAGCTTACGCTGCTCACCTCTAAGAAGGCCATCGCGGTGCGCGACGGCGCCGAGGTGGAGCTCGACCTGGACCAGATCGTGCTCGACGATATCATTCGCCTGGGGCGCGGTGACCAGATTCCCGCCGATGCCGTGGTGGTGTCGGGCGAGGCACTCGTTAACGAGAGCCTGCTGACGGGCGAGAGCGACCTCATTAAGAAACAGCCGGGCTCCGAGCTCATGAGTGGCAGCTTTATCGACTCGGGCCTGCTGCGCGCCCGCGTGATCCATGTCGGCGCCGATAACTACGTGGCAAAGATCAACAACGAGGCCAAGTACGTCAAAAAGGTCAATTCCGAGATCATGAACGCGCTCAATGCCATCGTACGGTTCGCGAGCATTATCATGATTCCGCTTGGTCTGGCGCTCTTTTCCTCGAGTGTGAGCGAGCTGTGGGATGCCGCAGGAACCCCGGGCGATAGCGCACTTTCCTGGTGCTTCTCCGAGCTGCTGGCCGGTCGTGTGCCTTCTTCGGCGCTGCTGTCCACGGTGGGTGCCCTGCTGGGCATGATTCCGCAGGGCCTGGTGCTGCTGACCTCGTCGGTGCTCGCGATTGCCACGGTGCGCCTGGCGCGTCGCAAGGTGCTGGCACAGCAGCTTTACTGCATCGAGACGCTCGCGCGCGTCGACGTGCTGTGCCTGGACAAGACGGGCACCATTACCTCGGGCCGTATGGAGGTCGAGGGCACCTACCCGCTGCCTGTTGAGGGTGTTGGCTTTGGCGCGGACTCGGACGAGGCAGCTGTCCCTGTCGAGACCACGGTGCTCGACTTTGCGCTTGCCAACGTGGCACGTGCGACCTCGGCGGATGCCAACGAGACCTGTCAGGCGCTGCTCAACTACTACGCCGATCGTCCGGTCGAGGTGTCCGAGCCGCTGTCGGTCATTCCGTTCTCGTCGTCCAAAAAGTGGAGCGGCGCGTCGTTTGCGCAGGGCTCCTATGTGATGGGTGCCGCGCAGTTTGTGCTCTCTGATCGCGCATTTGCGCAGGTCGAGAATCGTGTGGCCGAGCTTGCCGACACTTGCCGCGTGCTTGTGGTAGCCCGCGTGGACGGCTTTACGCCCGACGGCGATATGGTGGGCGAGGCCGAGCCCGTGGGCTTTGTGACCATTCGCGATGAGATTCGCACCTCGGCGGCCGAGACTATCGGCTACTTTAACGAGCAGGGCGTGACCCTCAACGTGATCAGCGGCGACGACCCGCGTACGGTATCGTCGATTGCGCGCGTGGTGGGCGTGCCGGGGGCCGATGCCTACGTGGACGCCACGACGCTCGATACGCCGTCCAAGCTCGATGCTGCGGTGGACCGCTACCATGTCTTTGGTCGCGTGACGCCGCAGCAGAAGCGCGAGCTCGTGCAGGCGCTCAAGCGCCGCGGGCACACCGTGGCCATGACGGGCGATGGCGTCAACGACGTGCTGGCGCTCAAGGAGGCCGATTGCTCCGTGGCCATGGCCGCCGGCTCCGACGCCGCGCGCAACGTGGCCGAGATTGTGCTCGTCGACAACGACTTTGCCTCGATGCCCGCCGTGGTGGCCGAGGGCCGTCGCTCCATTAACAACCTGCAGCGCTCCGCTGCGCTGTTCCTCACCAAGACGCTGTTCTCGATGGGCCTGGCGGCGCTGTGCATCGCGCTGCCGCCGTATCCCTTTGAGCCCATTCAGATGACACTCATCAACTTCTTCTGCATCGGCGCGCCCGGCTTTGTGCTGGGCCTGGAGCCCAACAACGCCCGCGTGAAGGGGTCGTTCTTGACCAACGTGCTTAAGCGTGCGCTGCCGGCGTCGATTGCGGTCATTTTGGCCGCGGCGCTCGATATCTTTGTGGCGCGCGTATTTGGCTTTAGCCAGCTTACGCTTTCGACCATGTGCCTGCTCACGTCGTGCGCGGCGAGTGTCAGCCTGATCTGGCGCATCTCGCAGCCGCTCACGCCCTTGCGCGTGGTGCTTTTCGTCTTTGTCGTCGCCGGCATCCTGACGGGCGTTATCGGGTTCCCGGGGCTGCTGTCGATTGCCAACCTGTCGATGGGCCAGATGGTCATTTTGGCGGTTATCGTCGTCTTTACCTGCGCGGTGTTCTTTAAGCTTGCCACGATGATGGACTCGCTTAAGCCCCGTCGCCGTCATGCGGCCACCGGCTTTGGCCGTGGCGTGCGCGTTCGCTTGGGTCGTGGCGGCGGCAAGGTGAGCTCGACGGGATCGACCGCCGAGCGTTTTGCCAAGCGCGTTGCCGCCGATATGGCGCAGCGCCGTGAGAGCCGCACTGCTCGCGAGGCCGAGGCACACGCACTCGAGGGCGTGGCCCAGACCCAGCCCAAGAAAAAGAAGAGCGCGGGCGCCAAACGCTCCCGCGTGACCAAATCGGCCCAAGGCATCAAAGTCTCGATGCCCAAGAAAAAGAAGAAGTAGTAGCCATATCCCACCGAGTAGTCTTTTTGGGACGGGGCTTTTTTAGCTACCCCGGCTGATAGCGTAACGTTTTTGTTGATTGACGGCCGGAGTAGCTAAAAAAGCCCCGTCCCAAAAAGACTACTCAGCCAGATTACCCTGCGATGTTGAATTGGTGCCTTGCGCTTGTGGGGCCGTGTCGATGTTATGCTCTAACCTCAATTGTTTGAATTGCTTCGGAAAGAGGATGCCGTGATCTGCCCGCATTGCCTAAAGACCATCGAGGACGGCGCCTCGTTCTGCCCCTATTGCAACGCATACGTTGGTCCGGGCGATGGCCCCGAGCATACCGAGTTCGTGTTCTGCGACGGCTGCGGCGCCCGTCTGTCCCCGCATGACCGTACCTGTCCCAAGTGCGGTCGCCCCGCGCCTGGCATCCTTTCCGAGGACGCGGCCGCATCCGACCTGGCCGCAGGGCGTACGGCCGGCTTTCCGCGCCTGACGCAGGAACAGATCGATACCGAGGTGCCCCATGCGCCGGCATCTGCCGCCGCGGTGCTCTCCGACGCAGCCGACCCCAACGAGACCTGCGTGCTGCCTGCCTTCGATAAGGACTTTGGCATCCCCAAGGTCGATATCCCCACGCCGGTGTCCCTGCGCGATGATGCCCAGCCCAAAAAGCAAAAGCCCAAGCGCAAGGTCCACCCCGACGAGGACGCCTATCACAAGCACAAGCGCCATATCCCCAAACCGCTCATCGTCATCGCGGTGCTCGCCGCCTTGTGCGGTGGTGCGTATTGGTTTGTGACTGCCGATCCCATGGGCGTCATGCCCGGCTTCTACGACCAGTTTGGCCAGGCCGCCAAGACCACCTTCCCGTCGCGCCAAAAGGGCGAGGCCACCGAGAAAGAGTCCAAGCAAGAGGATGCGTCCGAGGTCGTTCAGGAGGAGACCGTCTTAACCGACGACCAGCTCTACACCAGGCTCGACGGCCTGTACCAGACCATCGTGTCGTACAGCGACGATGATCAGATCGGCGAGGTCATCGATTCGTTTAATAACGGCTATCTGCGTACACCGCTCTCCACCCGCCAGGAGCTGTCGCAGAGCGCCTATGCCCTGCGCGACCAGATTAAAAAGACCCAGGATGAGCTCAACAACCTCAAGGTTCAGGACGACACGGTCTATGCGGAGGACATCGATCATCTAAAGCAGCTTGCCCAGTGGATGTACGAGCGTGTTGACGTGATCTGCCAGAGCTGGGATATCTCGCTGTCCATTCCCGACGGCGAGTCGCTGAGCGCCCGTCAGAGCGAGATCCTGGCGCCCATCGCACAGGGCGGCAACAGCGCGCTTAACCAGTACGACGCCAACGTGAGCGCCTGGAGGCCGCAGCAGCGTTCGTAATTTGTTGCCCTCCGGCGGCATAACCTGCGTGCGCAATTGATGGAAGCCCGTGCTTATTGCTACAATTCGTACAAATATGCTTTAAACGCACGAGGAAGGAACCACATGTTTGGTTTTAAGAAAAAGCTCTATACGCCCGAGTACCAGCTCGTCGGTGACGAGTGTGCGGTGATCGAGACGTCGAAGGGCACCATCAAGGTCAAGTTTGACGGTGAGGGCGCCCCCATCCATGTGGCGAACTTCTGCGAGCTTTCCACGATGGGCTTCTATGACGGCCTTAAGTTCCATCGCTATGTGCCCGGCTTTGTGATTCAGGGCGGCGACCCCAATACCCGCGATATGTCCGGCGCCGACGTCGCTGCCGGCCTTGAGGGTCCCGACGGCATGCCCGGTACCGGCGGCCCCGGCTACTGCATCAAGGGCGAGTTTGCCACCAATCCGCGCAACAGCCATGTTGACGGCGCGCTTGCCATGGCTCGCTCCATGGATCCCGATTCTGCAGGCTCGCAGTTCTACTTCTGCCTGGGTGCCCAGCACAACCTCGACTCCGGCTATACCGTCTTTGGCACCACGGTCGAGGGCCTCGACGTCATCTCGCAGCTGCGCGCCGGCGACGAGATCGTTCATGTCGAGATCGTTCACGAGTAAAGGGGACTTCCTTGAATAGCCAGCTGATCCAACAGGGCCGCGCCGCTTATCGCGCGGGTGATTTTTCCGCTGCCGCCCAGATGCTTGGCGCGGCAAAGACTCCCAACGAGATCATGGGTGAAGCCGACCACCTGCGCGGCAACGCCCTGATGCATCTGGGCATGTACGCCGAGGCCGCCGAGGCCTACGCCGCCGCCCTCAATGACGGCGCCTATGGCAAGCGCGGCGCCCTGCTCACCAACCGCGGCAAGGCACTCGCCGCGGTTGGCGACTGCACCACGGCTGCCCAGGCGTTCTCTGCAGCTACCCAGGACGCTTCCTACGCCACGCCTTTTAAGGCTTACCTGGGTCTGGGCAACGCGCTGTTCCAGTCGGGCGACTATGCCAACGCCGGTACCGCCTTTCGTCAGGCTGCCATCGACGGCGCCAACCCGGCTCCTGCCGCCGCCCTCGGCGATCTGGGTCGCTGCTTCATCAAGCTCGGCCGCCCCGCGGACGCCGTTGAGACCTACCGCACGGCTATCGACTTTGCCGGTCCGCGCGACGATACGCGCGCCCTCAACGCCGGCATGGGCCAGGCGCTTTCCGCCGCCGGCCGTCCCTCCGATGCGCTCGATGCCTTTAACGCCGCTACCGCCGACGGCATCTACCAGCTCACGCCCGAGCAGGCCGACGAGCTTGCCCGCGTGCACGACTCGCTCGCCGCGCTTTCGGCCCAGACGGCCATGTCCACGGCCCCGGCTCCCGCGATGGACGCTCCCGCTGTCGACCCGCTCGATCCCACGGGCGCGACCGGTCAGTTTATGCCCGACCCCTCTGACACCGGCTTCTTTACGCTGTCCGAGTCCGAGATGGTCCAGCAGGACCGCAAGCAGGCCAAGGTTCGTCGTCGCCACCGCCACACGGGTCTTAAAATCTTCCTGGTGCTGCTTCTGCTCATCGTGATCGCTGCCGGCGGTCTTGGCTATGCTTATACGCGCGGCATGGGCTACCCCTCGCAGGAGTCCGTCATCACCGACCTGTTCCAGGCTGCCGGTGACGGCGATACCGCCAAGGCCGAGTCCTGCCTGGCCTCGAGCCTGTCCGAGGACGCCAAGGCGATGATCATCTCCTCGATCCCGCAGGGCGCCACCGTCTCCATCGAGGGTATGGATCAGTCCATGACCGAGACCACCGCCAAGGTGAAGGCTTCGCTGTCCAAGGGCGGCGAGCAGGAGTACACCGTTAAGTTCGTGCGCTCCGACAACCATATCGGTTGGGCCGTTTCCTCCTTCGATATCGATTTCTCGGCTGCTGACAACCAGTAGTGACCTTATGAGATTTGGCTCTGCCCGGCGCTTCACCGCAAGTGAGGTGCCGGGCTTGCGCTAGTATGATGGGCTAGTAGTTTTCCAGCAATCATCCAACACATCAGGAGTTGCGTTGTTTTCTTTGATGGATATGTTCTTCGGTAGCTATGCGGGCGATCTCGCCATCGACCTCGGCACCGCCAATACGCTCGTCTCCGTGCGCGGCAAGGGCATCGTCATCCGCGAGCCCTCCGTTGTCGCTATCGACAAGAACGACGAGCGCATCCTGGCAGTCGGCATCGAGGCCAAGCGCATGCTCGGCCGTACGCCCGGCAACATCGTGGCCGTTCGTCCCCTTAAGGACGGCGTCATCGCCGACTTCGATGTCACCGAGGCCATGCTTCGCTACTTTATCGATAAGGCTTCCGAGAAGCGTTATCCGTGGACTCCGCGTCCGCGCGTTGTCGTCTGCGTTCCCTCCGGCGTCACGTCGGTCGAGAAGCGCGCCGTCTTTGAGGCTACGATTCAGGCCGGCGCTCGCCAGGCCTATCTGATTGAGGAGCCCATGGCGGCTGCTATCGGCGCCGACCTGCCCGTCGAGGAGCCCACGGGCTCTATGGTCATCGATATCGGCGGCGGCACCACCGAGGTCGCTGTTATCGCCATGGGCGGTATCGTCGTATCTCAGTCCATCCGCATTGCCGGCGACGAGTTCGACCAGGCTATCCTCACCCATGTTCGCGATGCCTACAACCTGGCTATCGGCGAGCGCACGGCCGAGGACATCAAGATCAAGGTCGGCTCCGCCGTGCCGCTCAAGGATGAGCTCGACGTCGAGGTCAACGGACGCGACGTTATCACGGGCCTGCCCAAGACCGTGCGCATCGAGAGCGAGGAGATTCGTCGCGCGCTTAACAAGCCGCTCGACGAGATGGCCAAGGCCGTTAAGGACGCTCTGGACGCCACGCCGCCCGATCTTGCTTCGGACCTTATGTACTACGGCATTCTGCTGACCGGCGGCGGTGCGCTGCTGCGTGGTCTCGACGTGCGCCTGCGCGACGAGACCGGCGTTTCGGTCAACGTCAGCCCCACGGCGCTCGATAACGTCGTAAACGGCTGCGCCCGCGTGCTCGAGGCCAACGCCTTTGACGGTGGCTTCGTCCAAACCAATGCTTAATTTCCAAAAGGTGGATTCCATTTGGCACGATCTTCGGGTTTCTCCACAAATCTGAATACCAAGCGACAATCAACGGGTATGCGCCCGTTGATTGTTTTCAGCCTGATTTCGGTGCTGCTGCTCACGTTTTATATCCGTGAGGGCGAGGCCGGGCCGATTCATGCCGTGCGCTCGGGTGTGACGACGATTACCTCGCCGGTGCGTTTTTTGGGGTCGGCCGTGGCGGCTCCCTTCAACGCGATCGGCAACGTGTTCTCCAACCTCACGGCTTCGCAGGAGTCGCTCGATGACCTCAAGAAGCAAAACGAGGTGCTGACCTCTAAGGTCGCCGAGCTTTCCGAGGCTCAAAAGACTGCCGAGCGCCTGGAGGGTCTGGTCGGACTGCAATCGACCTACAACCTTAAGTCGACCGCTGCTCGTATCGTCGGTGCGTCGGGCGATGCTTGGACCTCGACCGTTACCATCGACAAGGGATCTGCCGACGGCCTGACCATCAACATGCCCGTGACGAGTTCTGCCGGTGTTATCGGCCAGATTATTGAGGTATCGGCCAAGACCTCTACCGTGCGCCTGATTGGTGACGAGAACTCGGGCGTGTCGGCTATGGTGCAGGACACGCGCGCCCAGGGTATGCTGCAGGGCCAGCCCGATGGCACCCTGCGCCTTGAGTACGTGAGTGTTGACTCCGACGTCAAAGTCGGCGACATCATCGTGACCTCTGGCATTGGCGGCGTGTTCCCCAAGGGCCTGCCGCTCGGCACTGTTTCCTCGGTGGAGAAGTCGGCCAACGATGTGTACTACACCATCGTGGTGCGCGCTCAGACCACGGCCGAGAACAACGAGGAAGTGCTGGTCATTACCTCGCTGACCGACGAGCAGTCGGCCTCGGACGAGGACGTGAGCACGGCCAACAGCACGCCGCAGGGAACGTCGCGCGATGCTGCGACCAAGACGAAGGACGAGAGTTCGGATGACAGTTCCGACACGTCCGAGACGACCGATTCCGGCTCGAGCGAATAGGGGGCATGTCCATGGATCTACACGAGCAGGGGGCGAGCTCCCGCACGTTTGTAATCGCCGCCATTGTGTGCGTGCTGCTGCAGGCGGGCCTGGCGCCGCAGATTTCCATTGCGGGCGGTCGCGTCAACTTTATGATTATCCTGGTATGCCTGAGCGTGTTCTCGGGCGATCCCACGCGGGCTGTCGTCTGCGGTTTTTGCAGCGGCCTGTTCTATGATCTTTCCGCCGCCGTTCCGGTGGGCGTTATGTCGCTGCTGCTGACGGTGGGCAGTTTTGCCCTGGTGCACAGCGCTGCCGGTCAGACGAGCGGCTCCCCGAGCGCGCGCGGTATTACCGTGGGCGCCTTCGCGCTTGCCATCAACGTGGTCTACAGCATCATCTTGCTGTTTATGGGTTTGGAGTCGAGCTTTGTGGTGGCTGTTTTTGGACACGCCCTGCCGTCTTCGATCCTGACGGGTCTGGTTGCCATTCCGTTTTTGATGTCCGGTGTCGTGCCGCAGTCCGGTTATGGATTCTCCGCACGCGGTGGTCATCAGACGGGTATGCGCTTCAAGCCCAAGACCCGCAAACTCAAATAGGGGAGGCTCATAGATGTCTTCCCAGATGACGGTTATCATCGCCGGTATCGTGTTGGTCGTGGCCATTGTGGTCGCGCTGGTCATCATGCGCCGCGGCGATTCCCGTTTTACCTACGACACGCAGCATGGAACGGGCCCGCGCGCCACCGAGGGCGAGGGCAATACCGCCGCGACCGCCTTCAAGGGTCGCTTCTCCATCCTCACCGCCGGGGTGGGCGCGATGTTTGCCGCGCTCGCCGTCAAGCTGTGGGGCATGCAGATGGTCTCGTCGGACTACTACGACAAGCAGGCCAAGAGCAACCAGACCCGTACTGTCACTACGCCGGCTGTGCGCGGACGAATCCTTGATCGCAATGGCGTGGCACTTGTGCAAAACCGTCCCTCACTTGCCGTCGTCGCCTATCGCGATCTGGCTGATGACACGGTGCTGGTGCATCACCTCGCGAATGTGCTCGGAATGCCCTACGTCGCGGTTCTGCGCAACATTCAGGACAATTCTGAGGGCGCCCAGAGCCTACATACCATCGCGACGGACGTGCGCCGCTCCACGGTTGCCTATATCAAGGAGCATGCCGGCGAGTTCCCGGGCGTGAAGATTGCCGAGCGTACCGAGCGCCAGTACCCGTACGGCGAGACGGCTTGTCACATTTTGGGCTATACCGGCACCATTACCTCCGAGCAGCTCGAGGCACAGAACAAGAAGGCTTCGGGCGATAACGATAGCGCCGCCGGTCAGATTACGTACCAGTCGGGTGATATCGTGGGCCAGGCGGGCGTCGAGAGCTACTACGAAAACTTGCTGCAGGGTATTCGCGGCGAGCAGACGGTTAAGGTCGATGCCTCGGGCAATGTGACCGGACAGGCCGGCGCCGTGCCCGCCAAGGCCGGCTCCGACATTAAGCTCACGCTTGACCTCAAGATTCAGCAAGCCTGCGAGACGGCGCTTGCAAGTGCCATTGAGCTCGCTAAGACCACAGGCCACAGCGACGCCGGCAACGGTGCCGTGGTGTGCCTCGACCCCAATAACGGCGAGATTCTGGGCATGGCCAGCGAGCCCAAGTTCGATCCTTCGGTGTTTATCGGCGGCGTCTCCAACGATGTTTGGACCGAGCTCAACGATGACGAGGGTTCGCATCCGCTGCTCAACCGCGCCATTAGCGGCCAGTACATGTCGGCTTCGACCATTAAGCCTCTCTCGGCGCTGGCTGGTCTTGAGTTTGGAACGTACACGTCGAGTCAGACGACCAACTGCACGGGATATTGGACCGGCTTGGGCAAATCTTGGGGAAAATACTGCTGGCTGCACTCCGGCCACGGCACGATGACGCTGCAGTCCGGTATCGCCAACTCCTGCGACCCCGTGTTCTACGATATGGGCAAGGCGTTTTTCTACAACGACCAGCATCCCGAGGGCCTGCAGGAGGTCTTTCGTCGCTGGGGCCTGGGCAAGACCTGCGGCATCGACCTGCCGAGTGAGGGCACGGGCCGTATTCCCGATGCCGAGTGGAAAGAGTCTTACTTTACCGACGCATCTGCCGAGGACCGCAAGTGGAATGCCGGCGATATGACCAACATTGCCATCGGCCAGGGCGACATTTTGGTGACACCGCTGCAGATGGCCTGCGCCTATATGGGCATTGCCAACGGCGGCAAACAGTACGTGCCTCACGTGTTTTTGTCAGCCGTGTCGCGCGATGGCGACGGCGATGCCTATAAATACAACGGCAAGGGCAAGAAGAAGCGCCTGGAGGCTAAGATCAACAGCGATTCGGATTTGGCTCTTGTTCGCAACGGCATGCACGATGTGATTTACTCCGCGTCGACTTCGACCGCCGCGCACTTTAACTCCCTGACCCCTACGGTCTACGGCAAGTCCGGCACGGGCGAGAAGAGCGGCGAGGACGATTACGCGTGGTTTTGCGCCTACGCGCCGGCCGATGAACCCAAGTACGTGATTGCCACTATCTTGGAGCAGGGCGGTGGCGGCTCCGATACCGCGTTGCACGTCGTGCGCGATGTCCTCGGTGCGATTTATGACGAGCCCGACACGTCGACGGCCACGGGCGATTCCTCGGTTCGATAGGAGGTTGCGATGGACTTTTCGCCGGCGGACCTGTTCCGCTCAACCAAAACCGGCTCCCGCAGCAGCCTGGACCGCGTTAACAAGCAGCTCTCGGCCTCGCGCGGCACGTTCCGCCAGAAGGTACACATCGGTGTGCTGCTGGCTACCGTCGCGCTCGTTGCCTATGGCGCCATTATCATTTGGTCGGCGTCGCAGTTTAAGGCCGATGCCTCGTTCTCGCGACACCTGCTGGGTATCGGTATTGGCGCGGTTCTGGCGGTACTCGTCTGGCGCACCGACCTGCGCGGCATTTCCAACTTTTCGACGGCCCTGCTCGTCATCGATCTCATCGTGATCTTCTCGCCTAAGATTCCGGGCCTGTCCTACACGGGCGGCTTGGGAATGACGGGTTGGATCAAGATTCCCGGTATCGGCCTGACCTTCCAGCCCGTTGAGCTTGCCAAGCTCATCACCATTTTCTTTATGGCCACGCTTGGCTCGCAATACAACGGCCGCATCGATACCGTTCGCGACTACGTCAAGCTCTGCGGCATGCTGTCCATCCCGTTTTTGGCCGTCGTCGCCATGGGCGACCTTGGCTCGGGCCTGGTCGTGCTGGTCTCGGGCGCCATCGTCATCTGCATGAGCGGTGCACGCCGCGAATGGGTGCTGTCGACCTTGGCCCTGCTGGTTGGTTTGATTGCGCTCATCTTGGCGCTCGACTCGGTCTTTGATTCGCTCCTTGGCCACGACGTGCTAATCAAGCAGTATCAGATGAACCGTCTGACAGTCTTCATCGACCCCGACAAAGCCGATTCGGATGATGCCTACAACCTGCAGCAGTCGCTCATTGCCGTCGGCTCGGGTGGCTTCTTTGGTAAGGGGCTGGGCCACGCGACGCAGTCGGCCGGTGGCTTTCTACCCGAGTTCCACACCGACTTCGTCTTCGCCTTCCTGTCCGAGACGTTCGGCTTCTGCGGTTCCTTTTTGCTTCTGTGCCTCTACGTTCTGCTGATCTTTTCGACAATCCGCGTTGCCTTTAAGTGCGAGTCATTGTTCTTGCGCCTATCGTGCGTGGGTATCGTCGGCATGTGGGCGTTCCAGACCTTCGAGAACATCGGCATGTGCATTGGCATGATGCCGATTACCGGTATTCCGCTGCCGTTTATTAGTTTTGGTTCGTCGTCGATGATGATTCAGTTGCTGACGGTGGGTATCGTACAATCCATATGGCGGCATCGTTCGGGCGCCGCGTAACCGCTGGAGGGGTTTGCCATGAAGATTCCCGTAGATAAGTTGACCAGCGCTTTTAAGATGGGCGCGTCTGTTAAGAAGGATTCCGATACACCGGTGCGTGTCTCGGTTTACCTTGATTCGACTGCGTCTCGCTTTTTGGTCGAGACGGTGCGCGATGCTTTTGTGCCGCAGACGACTTCGGGTATTGTGCGTGTTGATCGCCTGGGGGAGGACCGTATCGTTCCCAAGGCCGATACCGACGTGGTGCTGGTCCTCTCGTGTGGATCCGACCGCCTGGAGAGTGCTGTGCAGGAGCTCGTGATTGCCGGCGCGCCCGTGTGCGTGCTTGCCGAGTCCGCCGTCGAGGCGCCGTTCGTTGAGGAATCTACGCCCATGCTCGGCGTGGTGGCGGCGACCGATAAGACCTATCTGCTCGAGACGCTTGCCCGCTGGATCCTCGATCGTACGGATAAGGAGACGGCTTTTGCCGCAAACTTTGCCTTTATGCGCATCGCGGCGGCAAATCGCATCATTACCTCGTGCGCGCTCACCAACATGGCGACGGGCGCCCTGGTGTTTTTGCCGGGTGCCGACTATCCCGTGATGGCGCTGGCGCAGGTGGGCATGCTCTTTGAGCTCGCGGCCATCTTTGGGCGCGGCATTAAGCCCGAGCGCGGCTACGAGGTCGCAGGCGTGCTCGCCGGCGGTCTGGTGATTCGCGCCGTCACCCGCGCATTGGTGAAGCAGACGCCGCACATCGGCTTTGCCGTTAAGGCGCTTACCGCCGCCGCGGGTACCTATGGCATGGGCCGCGCGCTCGTGTCGCTCTATGAGCGCGACGTGGACTACAGTCGCGCCAACGAGGTCGCTGCTGCCACGTTCTCGCGCGTTCGCGACCTGGTGACCACGGTCGCCGGTGCCACCCGTCCCATGAGTCCTTTCGAGGATGCATCCGATCTCGCTGCTTAGGGGTTTCTTTTGCGCGTTCCATACCAAGACTGTTTTCATCTGATTGAGCCGCTGCTCGCCAAGGTCGAAAAGCCGAGTCGCTATATCGACCACGAGTGGGGCACGCTCTCAAAGGCCGATGCCGACTATCGCTGCTGCATGATCTATCCTGACGTGTATGAGGTCGGTCTGCCCAACCAGGGCATCGCCATTCTCTACAACATCCTTAATCAGGCCGAGGGCATTTCCTGCGAGCGCGGCTACGTGCCGTGGCCCGATATGGGCGATGCCATGCGCGAGGCGGGGATTCCGCTGCTGTCGCTCGAGGGTGCAGCGCCCGTGGCCTCGTTCGACATCGTCGGCATGCACGTGCCGCACGAGATGGCTGTGACGAACTTCCTCGAAGCGCTCGATCTCGCCGGCATTCCGCTGTTGGCTGCCGACCGCACCGAGGACGATCCCATCATCGTCGCCGGTGGCCCCTCGGTGTATAACCCCGAGCCGTACGCGGCATTCTTCGATGCCATTCTCATCGGCGAGGGTGAGGAGTCGCTGCTCGAGATCTGCCAGCTGCATCGCCGCTTGCGCGACGAGGGCGCCTCGCGCGCGCAGATTGTCGAGCAGCTCGCGACGGTCGCCGGTACCTATGTGCCGTCTCTGTATGAGGTGCGCTACGACGAGCCCTGCTCGCCGCATGGCTACACCGTGCCGCGCGAGGGCAAGGACGTCCCGCCGGTAGTCTACAAGCGCGTCGTCGAGGACTTTGGTGCCACCAATCCGCTTTCTCAGTCGTGCGTGCCGTATGCGCAGCTCGTCCACGATCGCCTGTCTATCGAGATCCTGCGTGGCTGCGCCCGCGGCTGCCGTTTTTGCCAGGCAGGCATGACGTACCGTCCGGTACGCGAGCGTTCGGCCGACCAGATCGTGTCCTCGGTGATCCAGGGCTTGGAAAAGACTGGCTATGACGAGGTGTCGCTTACCTCGCTTTCGACGACCGACCACTCCTGTATCCGCGACGTGCTCGGTAGGCTCAACCGTCGTCTGGAGGACACGGGCATTCGCGTGTCCATTCCGTCGCAGCGCCTGGATTCGTTTGGTGTTGATATGGCCGAGTCAGTCGCCGGCGAAAAGAAGGGCGGCCTGACGTTCGCGCCCGAGGCGGGCAGCCAGCGTATGCGCGACATCATCAACAAGAACGTGACCGAGGAGGACTTGGACCGCGCGGCCAAGGCGGCCTTCGAGGCCGGCTGGAACCGCATGAAGCTGTACTTTATGATGGGCCTTCCTGGCGAGCGCGACGAGGACATCGTGGCTATCGCCAACCTGGCCGATCACGTGCTGGAGCTTGGCCGCTCCGTGGTGCCCAAGGCGCGCCGCGGGTCTATCTCGGTGTCTATCTCTGTTTCGGTGTTCATCCCCAAGGCGGCAACGCCCTTCCAGTGGTGCCCGCAGCTTGATTACGATGACGTCAAGCGCCGCCAGAAGCTGCTCATCACGAGCGTGCGCAACCGCGCCGTACGCGTGCATTACCACGATGCCGAGACCTCGCTTATCGAGGCTGCGCTTTCCCGTGCCGGTCGCGATATGACGCCGGCCATCATCGATGCCTGGCGTGCGGGCTCGCGCTTCGACGCCTGGGTGGAGCACTTCTCGCTCGACAACTGGAAGGAGGCCGCTGTCAAAAACGGCATCGACCTCAACGAGCTGGTGCACCTGCCCTACGAGCTGGACTGGCGCCTGCCCTGGGAGCACGTGAGCCCCGGCTGCACGCGCGGCTTCCTCGAGCGCGAGTACCGTCGCTCGCTCGAGGGTGTCACGACGCCCGATTGCACCCGCACGTCGTGCACCGGCTGCGGAATCTGTCCCACGCTCCACGCCAAGAACGTATTGATGGGTGATCGCGCATGAGTGAGCGCTTGACCGACAATCCCACGCTCTTTAGGTTGCGCGTTCGCTACGGCAAGCGTGGTCGCCTTAAGTACCTGGGCCATCTGGAACTAATCCATACCATTGAGCGCATCGTGCGCCGTGCGGGCCTGCCCTATGCCGTGACGCAGGGTTTCTCGCCGCATATGCGCGTGGGCTTTTCGTCGGCGCTGCCCGTGGGCACGTCGTCGACCTGCGAGTGGTATGACCTGTTTTTGACCGAGTTCGTCGCTCTCGATGAGGCCTTTGAGCGCCTGGCCGCTGCATCGCCTGCCGATCTGTCGCCTATCGAGGCCGCCTACATCGACGTGCGCACGCCGGCGCTGACGGCTCAGCTTACGCGTCTGTCGTACCGCATCGACCTGCACTTGGATCCCGAGGCGCCCGTAAGCGCCGACGAGGTGCGTCGTGCGATCGACACGTTGCGCGCGGACCATGGCATCGACTACGCGCGCGGAAAAAAGAGCAAGCGCTTGGATTTGGATCACACGCTCGTTGGCTATGAGCTCACGGCGGGGGAGCGCCCGAACCATTTGGTACTCATGCTCGATACCCATGCCGACAACGAGGGCTCCATGCGTCCGGAAATTTTGCTTTCTGCTGCTGATGTTTTGTTGCAGGGCTTGACCCCGGGCGTGGATGCACCTATTGTTTCCACCGGTATGCAAGACCTCGTGACCATCTGCTCCTACGATGTCGAGCGTCAGAATCAAGCATGCGAGGACGACGAGGGCCGACTCGTCAGCCCCATACCTGTGCGAACTTGTGGATTTGCTCCACATACTCGTTGACGGGGGTATTATCGCCTGCTACTATATTCGGCTGTTGCACTAACTGATGCATGAAGGGCAAGTAAACATGTACGCAATCGTTAACACGGGCGGCAAGCAGTACAAGGTCGCCACCGACGATGTCATCACCGTCGAGAAGATCGAGGGCAATGAGGGCGACAAGGTCACCCTGCCGGTCATCTTCCTCAACGATGGTAAGAAGATCGTCACCGATCCCGACAAGCTGGCCAAGGCCAAGGTTACCGCTCAGATCGTTGAGCAGTTCAAGGGCGAGAAGCAGCTGGTCTTCAAGTTCCACAAGCGTAAGCGCTATCGTCGTCTGAAGGGTCACCGTCAGCAGCTCACCAAGCTGAAGATCGTGAAGGTCCAGGCTACGTCCCGCGCCAAGAAGGCTGTCAAGGCAGAGGCCGAGGCTGTTGCCGAGGCTCCCGTCGCCGAGTAGATTACACTCGTAACGAAAGAGTAGGTATACACAATGGCACACAAAAAAGGACTCGGTTCCTCCCGTAATGGCCGTGACTCCCGCGGTCAGCGCCTTGGCACGAAGCGCTATGCCGGCCAGACGGTAACCACGGGCACGATTCTCGTCCGTCAGCACGGCACTCACATCCACCCGGGTGAGAACGTTGGCCGTGGCAAGGACGACACGCTGTTCGCGCTGGTCGACGGTACCGTTGAGTTCCACAAGGGTATCAAGCACAGGGTCAGCGTACGCCCGCTCGCGAACGCGTAATTCACCCTTCATAGAGCACATATGTGGGAGGCACTTGAGTTTTAGGATTCAAGGGTCTCCCTCTTTTTGTAGGAGGCGATTCTGTTGTCACAGTTCACCGATATCAGCCGCATCAACGTGTGCGGCGGCGACGGCGGAGCCGGATGCATGTCGTTTAGGCGCGAGGCCTTTGTCCCCAAGGGCGGCCCCGATGGCGGCGACGGCGGCCGTGGCGGCAATGTCGTCATCCAGGCCGATGCTCAGCTGTCTTCACTGATCGATTACCGCTTTAAGCATCACTTTCGTGCCGAGCGCGGTACGCATGGTCAGGGCGCCCGCCGCAACGGAAAGAGCGGCGAGGACCTTATCTTGAAGGTTCCCATGGGTACCGTGGTGCGCGAGCTCGACCCCGAGACGCAGACCCCGATGTTCGAGATTGCCGACTTGGTTCACGACGGTGAGCGCGTCGTCGTAGCACCCGGCGGCGCCGGCGGTCTGGGCAATACGCACTTTGTGACGTCGGTGCGCCGCGCGCCCGCGTTCGCCCAGCTGGGTGAGCCGGCCGAGGAGCACTGGATTGAGCTCGAGATGAAGCTCATGGCCGATGCCGCGCTCGTTGGCTTCCCCTCGGTGGGTAAGTCCTCACTCATCGCGCGCATGAGTGCCGCTCGACCCAAGATTGCCGACTATCCGTTTACCACGCTCGTGCCCAACCTGGGTATGGTGCGTGCCGGCGAGTACTCCTATGTCGTTGCCGACGTCCCCGGTCTCATTGAGGGTGCGAGCGAGGGCAAGGGTCTGGGCCATCAGTTCCTGCGCCACATCGAGCGCACGGCACTTATCATGCATGTCGTCGATATGACGGGCGGTTTTGAGGATCGCGATCCGGTCGAGGACTATCGCATCATCAACCGCGAGCTTGAGCAGTATGGCGCCGAGCTTTCGGAGCGCCCGCAGATCGTCGTCGCCAACAAGTGCGATGCGCCGGGCACGGCTGACAAGATTGCCGACCTCAAACGCGCTGCGCTCGACGATGGGCATATGTTCTTTGCTGTGTCCGCCGTGACGGGCGCTGGCCTCAACACGCTGATGCTTGCCGTGGGCGAGCAGGTGGCTAAGCTGCGTGCCGAGTTGGCTGTCTCCGATGAGCCGGTCGACCTACGCGACGATGAGTGGGAGCGCCGCCGCCTGCAGCGTGAGAAGCGTTTCCGCATTGTTCAAGAAGAGCCCCACGCCTTCCGCGTGGTCGGTCGCGCCATCGAGCGCATGGTCATCCAGACCGACTGGGAAAACGAGGAGGCCGTCATCTACCTGCAGCATAAGTTTGCGCGCATGGGTGTTGACGACGCGCTCGAGAAGGCCGGCTGCCGTGCGGGCGACGAGGTCCGCATTTGCCAACGCGCCTTTGACTTTGAGGGCGCCGAGGACTTCTCGGAGTACGAGGAGGAGCTTGGGGACGAAGGCGTTGAGGTCTTTGACGTAGCCGATGCTGCGGACGAGGGCGTCGAGGTTGTCGATGCGGCGGACGTCGCGGATGATGTCGAGACCCCGGAGGGCGAGTAAGTCATGTCGCTGCGCGGTGGAATTGGTCTGCCTGAGATGCCTATCAAGGATGGGCAGGAGTTTCGGCTTGGCATTATGGGTGGCACCTTCGACCCGATTCATTACGGGCACTTGGTTACCGCCGAGCAGGCGCGCGAGTCGCTCGACTTGGACGCCGTGCTCTTTATGCCGGCCGGCTCTCCCGCCTTTAAGCTCGACAAACCGGTGACGCCTGCTGAGGACCGTTATGCCATGACGGTCCTCGCCACCGCTGCGAATCCGGCTTTTTTGGCGAGCCGATTCGAGATCGACCGTCCGGGCGTGACCTATACGGCCGATACGCTTCATGCCCTTCGCGACTTTTACCCGCCTCAGGTAAAGCTCTACTTTATTACGGGCGCCGACGCGATTATCGATATTGTGACCTGGCATGATGCCGACCGAATCGCCGAGCTTGCCACGTTTATTGCGGCGACGCGACCGGGCTTTGATATCGATACTGCTCGCGCGCGAATCAAAGAGTCAGGCCTGCCGTTTGACGTGCGGTATATCCAGATTCCGGCGCTGGCGATTAGCTCGACCAACATTCGCAAGCGGGTTGCCCGTGGCATGAGCGTGCGCTATCTTACGAGCGAGTCCGTGCTCGGCTATATTCGCAAACGCGGGTTGTATACCGATCTGGGTCAAGAAGATTTTGAGTGATGGGGGTCTACGTTGTCGGTAGAGGATCAGTTTGAGGGCGATGAGCGCGCGCTGCTCAAGCGCATTCAAGAGCTACTCGATGTGCGTATGAAGGATAAGCGCAAGCGCTACATGCATTCGCTGGGTGTTGCTGAGACCGCGCTTCATCTGGCCGAGGTCTACCGCGTTGACCGCTTTGATGCCGCTGCCGCTGGCCTGATTCATGACTGGGATAAGGTACTCTCCGATGACGAGCTCGTGGCCCGCGCGTTGCACTACGGCATTAAGGTTGCCGGCTCTCCTTCGGCCGCGACGCCGCTGCTGCATGGCCCGGTTGCCGCCTATGAGCTTCCGCAGCTATTTCCCGAGCTATCGCCAGCCGTTTTCCAGGCTGTCGACCGTCACACGGTGGGCGCCTGCGACATGACGCCGCTCGATATGGTGGTCTTTGTGGCCGATGCCATCGAGCCTAACCGCCATGGTGATTATGCCCACGCGCTGCGCAAGATGGTGGGGGAGTCGACGCTTGACGAGTTGTTCTTCTCCTGTTTTGCGCAGGGTCTGGTCTACGTGATCCAGTCCGGGCGCTATCTTTATCCCACGGCTATTACGATTTACAACCATTACGCCCAGCTGCGCTAGCTCGGGTGTGTCTAGAAAGAGGTATTCCATGGCCGATGAGACCATGACCGACGAGCAGATTCTTGAAGGTGTGGAGCACAAGAGCTTCGTTGCCACGTCCGACCGCACCGCTGCCTCGCTGTCCGCGAGCGGTGTCGCCGCCGAGGATGTCGCCCGCGCCGCCGCGCAGGCCGCCTACGACAAGAAGGGCGAGGACGTGCAGGTGCTCGATCTGACCGAGCTCTCCGACGTGTGCGATTACTTTGTGATCGCCACCGGTACCAACAACCGTCAGGTCGATTCTATCGTCGACGAGATCGAGGAGAAGGTTGCCGAGGCCTGCGGTGAGCACCCGTTCTCCATCGAGGGCCGCGAGCAGAAGACCTGGATGCTCATGGATTACGGCTCGGTTGTCGTCCACGTCTTCACCCCTGAGGCCCGCGACTTCTACCGCCTCGAGAAGCTCTGGGGTGACGCTCCCCAGCTCCCCCTCAATCTCCTTTAGGACCTTATTTGGGCAGGGCTTCTCTAGAGCCACCCTCTACCGTTCGCCGGGCAGTTGCACTACCTGCAGCTGCCCGGCTTTCTTTTTGCCCAAAACGCAAATCATTGGGAGGAGAAACGGGATTGGCGGCCGAAGGATAGGGCGGTGTCGCCGAATTTGTCTCGAACGGCGTCGATGGCGACGGAGAGGTCGCGGCGGTCGCTGGATTGGGCTCCGCGGTCATCGATCTCGCAGAACAGGTCGGTTTGGATACCGCCTTGGTGGTTGAAGTCGCTCATGCCGATACCCGCTAGACGCACGTGCATGCCTTCTTGCCAGATATTGTCGAGCAGCTCGAGCGCTACGGCAACAAAGATATTCTCGTCGTCGGTGGGGTGGGGCAAGCGGCGCTGTGCCGTGCGTCCGCTGCCGTAAGAGTATTTGAGCTTGAGCGTTACGGTTCCGCCTGTCAGCCCCTGACGGCGCAGGCGGCGCCCAACCGACTCGCCGAGCAGCGCGATCGCCGCCTCGATATCCCCACGCTCAGTCAAATCCTTCGCAAAGGTGCGCTCATTGCTCACCGATTTAACTTCACGTTCCTCTTCCAGGCTGGTGACCTCGGATACTTCGAGCCCCAAAGCACGTTGACGCATGCGCTCGCCATTCACGCCAAAGATTGCAGCCAGGGTGGACTCTGGCGCGCGTGAAAGCTCGCCGAGCGTATAGACGCGCATTCGACGCAGTCGCTCCTCGGCTGAACGCCCGATTCCGCTCATGGCAGATACCGGCAGCGTGGCCAAAAAGCGCTGCTCGGTTCCGGGGCGCACGATGGTCAGCCCAAACGGCTTGTCCCGTTCGCTTGCGATCTTTGCGACCGTCTTGTTGCAGCCCACGCCAATGGAGCAGGTCACTCCCAGCGCCGCCACGCGGCCGCTTATACGCCGCGCAACCAGTAGCGGGTCTTCGGGCGCAAAGCGGCCCGGCGTGATATCGATAAAGGCCTCGTCGATGGATACGCGCTCAACGCGCGGGGTCTCGTCGGCGAGAATCGCCATGACCTGCGCGCTGACCTCGTGGTAGCGATCGAAATGCCCATGCGTCCAAATGGCCTGTGGGCACAGACGCCGCGCCTCGGCCGAGGCCATGGCAGAATGCACACCAAAGCGACGTGCCTCGTACGAGCACGTGGACACGACGCCGCGTGATTCGGCGTCTCCGCCCACGATGAGCGGTTTGCCGCGCCATTCGGGATGATCGAGCATCTCCACGCTCGCAAAAAATGCATCGAGGTCCATCAGGCCCACCGCCGGACCCGTCCAGGGCGGCGGCGTGACGCCCGCAGCATCCTCATAACCGTATGTATGTTCGCGTCTTTCCATGTCATGAGTATACCGCGCAGCTCATGTGGGGTGCGTGTATGTGCTTGCAAATCGCGAATTCTTGTCTAAGATATGGATTTGCCCTCGACTACACCGAAGAAGTTGGTCTCACGGACTTCACCTGCCCGCGTCGATGGCGTATTATGTTCAACTGTTTGTTTGTAGTTGCAGCCTAAAGCTGCTTGGTTGGAGGAGTTTCCTTTGGCAGTCAAGATTCGCCTTGCTCGTCACGGCGCTAAGAAGCGTCCGTACTACCGTGTCGTCGTCGCCGATTCCCGCGCCCCGCGTGACGGTCGTATCATCGAGGAGGTTGGCCGCTACAACCCGATGACCGCCCCCAAGACCATCAACCTCGACCTCGAGAAGATTGCTGACTGGCAGTCCAAGGGCGCTCAGCTCACCGACGCCGTCGCCGCTCTGGTCAAGGCCGCTAACGAGGGCGAGAAGACCGAGACCGTCGTCAAGAAGTCCAAGAAACAGCTCGCCAAAGAGGCCGAGGCCGCTAAGGCTGCCGCTGAGGCCGCTGAGGGCGCCGAGGAGTAAATCGTGCCTGAGGTTGACGCTGCACAGCTCGAGGGTGAGGCAATGCTCTCAGATCGCATCGCCGATCTCGTCGAATATCTCGTTGTTCAGATCGTCGACGACCCGGATTCCGTGAGCCTCGAGGTCATCGATGGTGACGACGCCTCTACGATTGAGGTTTCGGTTGCCGAGGATGACGTCGCTAAGGTCATCGGCCGTCGTGGCCGTACCATCAAGGCCATTCGCACGCTCGCCCGTGCACTGGCCGCTCGCCTCGACACAGCTGTCGAGGTAGAGGTTCTGGGCTAGGACCTTGAGGTCCCAGTACAAAAACATCGCCCGTGTGGTCAAGCCGCACGGAAGGAAGGGGGAGGTCCTCGCGCAGCCGCTGCGGGGGCTTCCTTCTGTATTGGAGCCGGGTATGCTTGTCGCCTTGACGCCGCCGGCGCTCAAGCGCGACCGTTTTTGCACGGTCGTATCCGTCACCGATACGGGCGATGGCGATCTGGTCTCGTTTGAGGGCATAGATGACTTGACGGCCGCTGAGGGCATCACCGGATGCTATGTGCTGGCCAATCGTGACGACTTCGAGCTCGATTCGCTCGACGCCGCCTATACCGACCTTATGGGTCGCGAGGTGGTCGATGAGCGCTTTGGCTCGCTCGGTACGATTGTCGAGATCATGTCGACGCCCGCCAACGATGTTTGGGTTGTCGAGGGCGATCGGTACGGCGAGGTGCTGATTCCCGTGATCGAGCAGGTTGTGCTCGATTTTCCCGACACAGGAACAATTTCCGTCCACGTTATGGACGGCTTGATCGATATGGACAAGTAGGGAGGACAGCATGCTGATAGAGACCCTTTCGGTCTTTCCCGAGATGTTTGAGCCCGTCATGTCCACGTCGATTTTGGGCCGCGCCCGCAAGGCCGGCCTTTTTGATTTTAAGGCGTATAACCTGCGTGACTGGACGCACGATCGCCATCGCACTGTCGATGACGAGCCGTATGGCGGCGGGCAGGGCATGCTCATGAAGGTCGAGCCCATTGCCGAGGCAATCGAGGCTATCAGCTCCGAGGGTCCCAAGCCCACCGTGGTGTTCTTCACCCCCTGCGGGGAGCCCTTTACGCAGCATGTGGCCGAGCGCCTGCTCAAAAGCGAGCGCCTGCTGTTTGTGTGCAGCCGTTACGAGGGCGTCGACGAGCGCGCATATGCGTATGCCGATGAGCGTCTGTCGATCGGCGACTACGTGCTCACAGGCGGCGAGCTGCCCGCTATGGTCGTGGCCGATGCCGTCGTACGTCTCATTCCCGGAGCCTTGGGCGACGAGATGAGCAACGTGGACGAGTCCTTCTCGACCGCCGAGGACGGTGGCCTGCTCGAGTACGCGCAGTACACCCGCCCCGCCGAGTTCAATGGCGAGGGCGTGCCTCCAGTGCTCGTAAGCGGCGACCACGCCAAGGTCGATGCCTGGCGGCGCAAAAACGCCATCGAGCGTACCTGTCGCTGGCGTCCCGATCTTATCGAGACGGCACGCCTTACGGTAGAGGAGCGCGCGTACGCGCAGGAGATCCTGGACGCTTCGTATTCGCAGAGCGAGGAGTGAGAATGGTTCCATCGCAGCATTCCGTGCTAAAGGGTGCGTTTGAGTGGATCGTGGTCGTCGCGATCGCGCTGGTCGCCACCTTCGTGATTCGCTCGTTTGTGGTCGAACCCTTTGTGGTGCCCACCGGCTCCATGGAGTCCACGATCGAGATTGGCGACCAGATCCTGGCGCAGAAGGTGACGCTCGAACTCGGACAGCCCGTCAAACAGGGTGATATCGTGGTGTTCCACAACCCCGATGGCACCTCTGAGCACGATGTTCTTGTCAAGCGCGTCATCGCCACGGCCGGCCAGACGGTTGACCTGCAGGACGGCAAGGTCGTCGTCGACGGCCAGGCGCTCGATGAGGACTATACGACCGGCATGAGCTGGCCGCTTTCGGTCCAGGCGCCCGCTGCCCAGGTGAGCTATCCCTACACCGTCCCTGACGACTGTGTGTGGGTGATGGGCGACAACCGCGAGAACTCTGCTGACTCCCGCTACTTTGGCCCGGTCGACCGCTCCGACTTGATCGCCGTGGCGCTTGTACGCTACTGGCCGCTCAACCGTATCGGCGCTATCGGCTAAAAACCGCTATAGTACAGTACCTAACCGTGTAATCGTTTCGACGAGGGGATATTAGAGGCATGAACGCTTCATCGCTTTCCTTCCAAGACATCATCCTGCGCCTCCAGCAGTACTGGGGCGAGCAGGGCTGCGTCATTATGCAGCCCTATGACTCCGAGGTCGGTGCCGGTACCTTCCATACCGCGACCACGCTGCGCTCGCTCGGTCCCGCCGAGTGGCGCACCTGCTATGCGCAGCCCTGCCGCCGTCCCGCCGACGGCCGCTACGGCGAGAACCCCAACCGCATGCAGCACTACTATCAGTTCCAGGTGCTCATCAAGCCCTCGCCGGTCAACGCCCAGGAGCTCTACCTGGGTTCGCTGGCCGCCATTGGCCTGGACCCCAACGACCATGACGTCCGCTTTGTCGAGGACGACTGGGAGAGCCCGACGCTCGGTGCCTGGGGCCTTGGCTGGGAGGTCTGGCTCAACGGCATGGAGGTCACGCAGTTTACGTACTTCCAGCAGGTGGGCGGCATCGAGGTCGACCCCGTGCCCGTCGAGATCACCTATGGCCTGGAGCGTATCGCCATGTACGCCCAGGGCGTCAACTCGGTTTACGACTTGGTGTGGAGCTACCTGCCCGACGGCACGCCCATGACCTACGGCGACGTGTTCCTGGAGAACGAGCGCGAGTTCAGTGCCTACAACTTTGAGGTCGCCAACGTCGAGATGATGCGTCAGAAGTTCGACGACTATGAGGCCGAGTGCCACTCCTGCCTGGAGCGCAAGCTACCGCTGCCGGCGTACGACTGCGTCATGAAGTGCAGCCATGCCTTCAACCTGCTTGATGCCCGCGGTGCGCTGTCCGCAGTCGAGCGCGCCAACTACATCCTGCGCGTCCGCGCCGTCGCCAAGGCGTGCTGCGAGGCCTATATGGCCGAGGTCGCCGGAGTCAACGAGAATGCCGACCAGGAAGGCGAGGTGGCGTAAGCCATGGCAGACGCTAAGGATTTCCTGTTTGAAATTGGTACGGAGGAAATGCCCTCCGCACCGTTGAACAATGCCGTCAAGCAGCTTGGCACCATGATCGCCAAGGGTCTCGACGAGGCCGGTCTGGCCCACGGCGAGGTCCGTGTGATCTCGAGCCCGCGTCGCCTGGCTGCGCTCGTTGCCGACGTCGCCACCGCGACTGATGAGGTTCACGAGGTCAAGCGCGGCCCCGCGGCCAACATCGCCTTCGACGCTGACGGTAACGCCACCAAGGCCGCCCAGGGCTTCGCCCGCAAGTGCGGTGTGGCTGCCGAGAATCTGGTTCGTCGCGAGGACACCGACGGCCGAGAGTACGTCTTTGCCGAGAAGAACATTCCTTCCGCTCCGGCCACCCCGATCCTGACGGCCCTGTGCGAGAAGACCATCGCCGGCCTGCAGTGGCCCAACTACCGTTCTCAGCGCTGGGGCCACGAGCACGCCACGTTCGTGCGTCCGGTCCGCTGGATCTGCTGCCTTTTGGGCGAGGACGTCGTGCCCGTGTCGTTTGCCGACGTGACGAGTGGCAACACCACGCGCGGCCATCGCGTCCTGGGCCCCGGTGACCATGTGGTCGCCAGCCCCGCTGTTTACGAGCAGGTGCTCGAGGACGCCGGCGTGCTTTCTGCCGAGCGCCGTCGTGAGGCCATCCTTGCCGGTATCGCCGAGGTCGAGGCCGCCCGTCCTGGCTGCCACGTCGATACGCCCAAGAAGGTCTTCGAGGAGGTCATCAACCTCTGCGAGTGGCCGACGGTGCTCGTCGGTACCTTCGATGAGGAGTTCCTCAAGGTCCCGCACGAGATCATCTGCGAGTCTATGCTCACCAACCAGCGCTACTTCCCGATTTATGACGGCGAGGGCAAGCTGACGCGTGAGTTCGTGGTCGTCTCCAACAGCAAGCCCGAGAATGCCGAGCGCGTGATTGACGGCAACGAGCGCGTCGTGCGCGCCCGTCTGGACGACGCCAAGTTCTTCTACGAGGAGGATCTGAAGATCTCCCTCGACGAGTTCCGTGAGCGCCTGGCCAAGGTCGCCTTCCAGGAGAAGCTCGGCAGCGTGCTTGCCAAGTCCGAGCGTATTGAGCAGCTCGCGCTCGCTATTGCCCGCGAGGCTCACCTGGGTGCCCATCTGGCCGCTGATGCCGGCCGCGCCGCACATCTGTGCAAGGCCGACCTGGTGTCCAACGCCGTCGTCGAGTTCACGAGCCAGCAGGGCGTGATGGGCGGTTATTATGCCTCCGCGATGGGGGAGAACGACGAGGTCGCCCACGCCATTCGCGATCACTATCGTCCCCGCTTTGCCGGCGACGAGCTGCCCGAGGGCACCGCTGGCTGCATCGTGGCCTGCGCCGACAAACTCGATACCATTGCCGGTATTTTTTCCATCGGCGAGCCCCCGACCGGCTCTTCCGACCCGTACGCGCTGCGTCGCGCCGCTATCGGCATCATCAACATCCTGCGCGATCGTCTGCCGATCGACCCCACGTCGCTCATCGACTTTGCACTCGAGCTCTACAGCGAGCAGGGCATTGAGTTTGACGCCGCCGCGGTCTCCCAGCAGGTTCGCGACTTCTTCCACGGCCGTCTGGTGAGCATGGCCCGTGACGAGAAGATCCCGGCCGATACCGTCGCCGCCGTATCCGCGGTGCACATCATTGCCCCGTCGGTCTTCTTCGCCCGCTGCGCCGCCCTCGACGAGGCCCGCAAGAACGACGCCGAGACCTTCGACAACCTGGCGACTGCCTACGCCCGAGCCGCGCATATCTCCAAGCCCGAGCTGGGTGTGGAGTACGACCGCAGCCTGATGGGCGAGGTCGAGCTTGCACTTGCCGACGCCTCCGAGGCCGCTCAGACCGCTGTCGATGCCGCCCTTGCTGCCGAGGATTACCCTGCCGCGTTTGCCGCTCTGGCCGCCCTGCGTGCCCCCATCGACCGTTTCTTTGACGAGGTTATGGTCATGGACAAGGACGAACAGCTTCGCGATAATCGCCTTAAGCTGCTCAACCGCTTCGAGGCCGTTTTCTCCGGCATCGCCAACATTGGTGAGCTTGCCCGCAAAAAGTAAGCTAGCCTGCGCATAAGCGTAAAAGGAGCCCCGCATGGATTGCCCGGTCACCGCTCGTCCCACCGTTATCGTTATCTCCGACTCGCTCGGTGATACCGCTTGTGAGGTGGTGCTTGCGGCGTCCGGGCAATTTGATGAAGGGGCTTTTCGTGTTTTACGTCTGCCTAAGGTGACCTCGGTGGAGCAGGTCAAGTCGTTTGTGGGCCCGCGAGTCGATGCCGACCATCGCGATATCGCCGTGTTCCATACCATCGTCGACCCGGGGCTTCGTGCTCGCGTGCTCGACTACTTGGGCATGCTGCATATTCGCTCGGTTGACCTGATCGGGCCGTCGCTCGCGGTGCTGTCGTCCCTCATCGGTATGCCGCCCAAGGGCGTTGCGGGCGTGATTCACAAGACCGACGATCGCTATTTCCACCGTATCGAGGCCATGGAGTACTTTGTCGAGCACGATGACGGACGTGGCTGCGATGATCTGTCGGGTGCCGATATTGTGCTGCTGGGCGTGTCACGCACATCCAAGACGCCGCTGTCGATGTATTTGGCCTATCAGGGCTATAAGGTCGCCAATGTTCCGCTGGCGCACGGTATGGAGCCGCCCAAGTCGATTTACGAGGTCGATCCGATGCGTCTTTTCGGTCTGATTTCGACCGTCGATGTGATTTCCGAGATTCGCGATAGCCGCCTGGGCGACGACTATGCCCGTGCCGTTGCGGGCTCCTATGCCGAGCCTGAGAGTGTACGCAGTGAGCTCGAGGAGGCTCGCGCCCTCATGAAACGTCTGGGTTGCTTTGTGGTTCGCACCGACAGCAAGGCGATCGAGGAAAGCGCCTCCGAGATCATCGCTCACCTCGAAGAGATTCAAGAGGCAAGAGCCCACCGTGCCGCCCTCCGCGCTCAAAAAAAGTAGCTAATTTGGGACGGGGCTTTTTTAGCTACCCTGGCTGAGGTTACGAGCTCTTTGGCCGATTGCCTGCGGGGGCAGCTAAAAAAGCCCCATCCCAAATTAGCTACTTATGATAAACCGATTTAGCAGTATTTCTTACATCTGACCTGCGAGTTCCTTTGTTGGTATCTTCATAAGGTAACCACCTTTACCTACCGTTTACCGCAGGTTTTAGCACGTTTACCAAACCGCGCATCCTCTGCTCAAGCCCGTTCAAATCCCGCCGTATAGTTCCCTCGCGGCCCGCATCCGGCGGGTCGATTCGTTACCACGGTCGTGCGCGAGAGCGCATGGAAGGGGAAGTATCGTGAGCGATTGCAAGAGGGTTTACCGTTTTGGAACCGATGCCCAGGGCACTTGTGTCACCGAGGGCGACAAGTCCATGAACTTCGTGCTTGGCGGCAAAGGCGCGAACCTTGCCGAGATGAGCCGTATCGGCCTGCCGGTTCCCGGTGGCTTTACCATTACCTGCCAGACCTGCGTTGAGTACTCTGGTGCCGGCAACGTGTGGCCGGAGGGCGCGCTCGACGAAATCGTTGCCGCCGAGGTCGACCTCGAGGCCCGCTGCGGCAAGAAGCTCGGCGATGCCTCCGATCCGCTGCTCGTGTCGGTTCGCTCGGGCGCTCCGTTTTCCATGCCCGGCATGATGGATACGGTTCTCAACCTGGGCCTCAACGACGATTCCGTCCAGGGCCTTATCGCCCAGACGCAGAACCCGCGCTTTGCCTGGGATAGCTATCGTCGCTTTATCCAGATGTTCTCCAACGTCGTCATGGGTGTCGATGCCGACTTGTTCGAAAACGCCCTGACCCAGGCCCGCCTGGTCGCCGGCGTTCGCGTCGACTCCGAGCTATCGGCCGAGGACCTGCAGGAGCTCGTCGAGACCTTTAAGAGCATTTTCTCTGAGAACGTCGAGGCCGCCCTGTACCCCGAGCTCGAAGTCGCCGACGGCAAGCCCGTCTTCCCACATGATCCGGAGCTCCAGCTGCGCCTTGCCATTCAGGCCGTCTTTGGCAGCTGGATGAACGAGCGTGCCTGCATCTACCGCAAGCAGCACGGCATTTCCGACGACCTTGGCACCGCTGTCAACGTCCAGGCTATGGCCTTTGGCAATAAGGGCGAGACCTCGGCGACCGGCGTCGCCTTTACGCGCAATCCGGCCGACGGCACCAAGGAGTTCTACGGTGACTTTCTGGTCAACGCTCAGGGCGAGGACGTCGTCGCCGGCATCCGTAACACCGAGCCCATCGCCGACCTAAAGACCACCCCGGGCCTCGAGTCCGCGGGTGAGGAGCTTGAGCGTGTCTTCCTGACGCTCGAGGATCACTACCGCGACATGTGCGATATCGAGTTCACCATCGAACAGGGTAAGCTCTGGATGCTCCAGACCCGCGTGGGCAAGCGTACCGCAACCGCCGCCCTGCGCATCGCTATCGAGATGGTCGGAGAAGGCCTCATCACCCGTGAGGAGGCCGTGAGCCGCATCGACCCCGCGCAGCTCGACCAGCTCCTGCACCCGCAGTTCGACTCCTCCAAGAAGTACGAGGCGCTCGCATGTGGCCTTAACGCCAGTCCCGGTGCCGCTGTGGGCGAGGTCGTGTTCTCGAGTGACGACGCCGTCGCACGTTCCTCCGAGGGTCACAAGGTCATTCTGGTCCGCTGGGAGACCAACCCCGATGACCTGAAGGGTATGGTCGCCGCCGAGGGTATCTTGACGAGCCACGGTGGTAAGACGAGCCATGCCGCCGTTATCGCCCGTGGCATGGGTACCCCCTGCGTCTGCGGTGTCGAGCGTTTCCATATCGACGCGGCCGAGAAGGTCGTGCGTATCGAGGGCAGCGATCGCGTGCTGCACGAGGGCGACATCATCTCCATCGACGGAACCCAAGGCATTGTCGTTGATGGCGCTGTCGATTTGGTTTCCGCTGAGCTCACCGGCGACCTGGACACCATCCTGTCTTGGGCCGACGAGATCCGCCTGGACGAGACTGACGGCCACGCCAACCACGTGCGCGTCAACGCCGACAACCCCGAGGATGCCGAGCTCGCGCACGAGTTTGGCGCCGAGGCCATCGGCCTGTGCCGCACCGAGCACATGTTCCTGGGCGATCGCAAGAACATCATCCAGAGCTTTATCCTTTCTGACGATGAGGCCGTGAAGCAGCAGGCCCTGGCCGATCTGCTCAAGGTTCAGACCGAGGACTTCTTGGCGATGTTCAAGACCATGTCCGGTCGCGATGTGGTCGTTCGCCTGCTCGATCCGCCGCTTCATGAGTTCCTGGATGATCCTCGCGAGCTTGAGGTCGCCATCACCAAGAAGGAGGCCGCCGGCGCCAGCGAGGAAGAGCTCGCCGCCCTGCGTGCCCGCCTGCGTCGTATCGACGGCATGGTCGAGTCCAACCCGATGCTCGGCCTGCGCGGCGTACGCCTGTCCGTCGTCTTCGGTGACCTGCCGCTCATGCAGGTTCGTGCCGTGGCAACGGCTGCCGCCCGCCTTATCAAGGAAGGCGTCGACTCGCGTCCCGAGATTATGGTCCCGCTCGTTTCCATTACGGCCGAGCACGTTCAGACTCGCGAGGTCATCGAGCGCGTGATTGCCGAGGTTTCCTCCGAGGAAGGTGTCGAGCTCAACATTCCCGTGGGCACGATGCTCGAGCTGCCGCGCGCTTGCATGGTCGCCGACGAGATCGCGCAGCATGCCGACTTCTTCTGCTTTGGCACCAACGACCTTACGCAGACGACTTTTGGTTTCTCGCGTGACGACGCCGAGGCCAAGTTCATCCCGCTGTACATGCATAAGAAGATCTTGAAGGACAACCCCTTCGAGACCATCGACTCGGCGGTGCTGGAGCTCGTGCGCATGGCCGTCGAGAAGGGCCGCGCTACCAACCCCGGCATGCACTTTGGCGTGTGCGGTGAGCACGGCGGCGACCCTAAGTCCATCAAGGGCCTGTTCAACGTTGCCGATGTGGACTATGTGTCCTGCTCGCCTTACCGCGTGCCCCTGGCGCGCCTGGCTGCCGCTCAGGCCAAGCTCGAGGCCAAGCGTTCCGCTTAACTGACTCGCGTTCCATTTGCGCCTTTTATGCCCCCCTTCGCGCCGTCGCGCCCCCTGCGGACGCGGCGGCGTTTTACGTTGGTTCAATACATTGGCAACTGACGGGAGGACTGCGATGAAAAACCTGACCAGGTATTTGCAACGAGCGCGTTGGGGAGCGCAGATGACCCTGTGCTGGGTGGTCGTTGCGGTCACGGCGCTTTGCGGGATGCCGACAGCCGGTTTTGCCCTTCAAGATGAATCGCGTGACGAGCTCTATGGTGACGTGGTCAACCCGCTTACCATTACGGTCAACGATCGCGACTGCACGTTTGTAGATATCGATGACGGCAAGCTCGAGGGCCGTACCTCGATGTACGACAACGTCTCGTTTTACACGGCCGCCGTCAAAAAGGTGCTGCCCAACTGGGCATCGCTTGCCTATAACATCCTTGGCTATGGTGGAGGCGACGACTCCAAAGACTTTTTGTACTGGGACCACGCCGGCAAGGGCTTTGAGAAGGACTTCGGTAAGGGTCACTACATCTATCTGTATGATGCGCTTTCGGGCGGCAACGGTGAGCATTCCGACGGCGCCGACAAGTCCATTCAAAGTGGCCTGACGTCGGCGAAAGGTCTGAACGCGGTCTATGAGCGCCTGACCGAAGATATCGCCGACTGCATCGGCCACAAGCTGACCGGCGAGGATTTTCGTAAATATGTGCCACTTGACGGCCTGTCGCAAGACACGAGCGAACAAGACGTGATCTATGCCACCATCGCGTGCGTGGACAAGCTCGGCGGCACCTATCAGTACGATTTCAATGGCTTTGGCATCGCGTTCTATACCTTTAGAGTTCAGCAGCTCAACAGCGTGAACAAGCTTAACTGTGCGCCCGAGGACGCGCCGGGCTATTCCTTTGTTGATTCTAAGACCGAGCAGGAGCTCGTAACCTCGGCACTTAACGTCGGCTATGAGGACGCCTCGCAGAGCATCACGCTCGCCCGCGGTACCGAGGAGACGGTCGGCACGAGCACTTCTGAATCCGCATCGTATTCCAAAGGTGGCTCGTGGGGCGCATCGGTGAGCCTCAAGGAGTCGCTGGGCGTGCCCGCAACTGCGAGCGAGGAGATCGAGACCTCGTTTTCGGCCGAAACCACGATGTCCCAGTTGTGGGAGGCGAGCAAGACCGAGGAAAAGTCGATCACCACAACGGACAATCAGTCGGTCACCGTCAATATGACGATCCCGGCGCACACGCAGGTCAATAGCAAGCAGACGAGTTCTACCACAACGCTTTCCGAGGACTATGACCAGCCGGTGGGCGTGACATTCGACGTGATTATCTTTAACATGAACGGCGAGTGCTACGACGACAACGCCGCCGTGCAGGAGTTCCATACCGCCGGTTATGACCAGCGCTCGTTCTACACCACCTTTGGCGATCAGTCGACCGACGCCGTGCAGAACCTGTTCCTGCGCTCTATCGCCCATCGTGGCGACGACGGCTACGATACCACCGCCGGTAACGTCACGAGCTGGTCGTATCGCACCAACAACCACATGGTGCGCGCCATCGATTGGAATTCGGTCCTGGCCGATCGCGAGGTGCCTTCGCGCAACGGCGGCGCCCCGCGCACGTGTAACGTGCTCGATGACATGGCCGCGACCTACCCCATGTCCATTACGGGTTCCAATCTGTCGTTTGAGTCGGTGACGGTCGATACGCAGTTGGGTACGCCGCAGCCTATTAAGCCCATCTCCAAGATTCTCGTTTCGCTGCAGACCGATAAGACCCGAAGGCTTACGGTTGGAGACGAAGACCCCATCTCTTCCTATCGCGTGCGTGCAAGGGACGAGGACGATGTTGACTACTACGGCTTTGTGAAGTCTTCGGGCGACTGGCGCGTGGTCGATAAAAAGGGCAAGGAATGCAAGTCCGACGTCATCGAGATCCAGACCGACCCTGTCACCCACGAGCAAGTCGTGGTGGGTAAAAAGGCCGGCACCGCCTACGTAAAGTACTTTATCCCCGAGGATACCTATGTGGACGTGAACGGGCATGTCTCGACCAATGACGAGATCGACGCCGCGGCCTATAAATATAAGGTAAGTGACGTGGCACCCGAGCCGTTTAACGGCAGCATCAAACTCGAGGGCTCGGCACAGACCGTCGTCGGCGTCGAGGAAAATCTCAACGGCATCGAAGGCCTGACGGCTACGGTCTATGACACGACGGGCAAGGAAGTCGATAGAGTCTGCAGCTGGGAGGCCCAGGAGCTCGAGAGCAAGGGCATTTCGGTCGCGACAGACGGCGCGATGACCATCTCGCAACCGGGCACCTTCCATGTTCGCGCCTTTATTGACGGCGTGTATTCCGATTGGGCCGAGGTCATCGCCGCACCCGCACCGGTCGACCCAATGACGACCGTGGTCGAGACACCGGTGAGCGTTACGTCCGTATCTTCGGGGGATTCTTCGGCAACGACGGATAGCACGGCTCCTGCCCAGGGAGAGCAGGCCGCTTCCGAAGCGAACGCGGCCGAGTCTGCTCCGGCGAGCGACGATGCCACTGCATTGGCTGATGACACCGCGCCCGCTGCCGCGAAGGATGCCTCGCCGATTCCTACGGGCCTCGTTACCGTTTTGACCGATATCTGCCGCTACGGCATCGATCACGGCCTCATCAGCACATCAAATAGGGAAGAGATGACCAAGCAGGACTTCGACATCTTGGGCATCCTGTACCTGATGGCGGACAGCCAGGACCTGGTGCCCCAAGACGCCGAGGACGCGATGAGCGAATGGGTCCGTGACAACTATAATGACGACGAGCTTGCCACCTGGAAGCAGCATGCGCTTTCGGTGCTGCTCGAATACGGCTATATCGCGCCCGGAACGACCGTGGCGACGCCGACGACTGATGCTGCGGACGGCGCATAAGTGCAGAAAGAGTGCGTGTTTTTGTCTTTTTGCGTACGGGCAAAATAGTTCTTGCAGCCAAGGTCGTGGCGTGTATACTCGAATACGTTTGTTCAACTACGTGCCGGCCAAGGTGGTACGGCACCTCTAGAAGAGTAAGGAATTGCACATGGATTACATCCGCGCAATCGAGCGTCAGCAGATCCGCGAGGACATCCCGCAGGTCCGCGTTGCCGACAACGTCAAGGTTCACTACCGCATTAAGGAAGGCGACCGCGAGCGCATCCAGGTTTTCCAGGGTGACGTCATCCGCATGGCCGGCGCCGGTGCCCGTGAGACCTTCACCGTCCGCAAGATTTCCTTCGGTGTCGGTGTTGAGCGTACCTTCCCGCTTCACAGCCCCAAGATCGCCAAGCTCGAGGTCGTCCGTCATGGTCGCGTCCGTCGCGCCAAGCTGTACTACCTCCGCGACAAGGTGGGCAAGGCTGCTCGCATCCCCGAGAAGCGCTAAGAAGATCGCAGCGTCTGTCCACTCGTTTGGACAAAAGGGTCACCTTCGGGTGGCCCTTCTTTTTATCTGATTTGCATGCAAGGAGGCCCCGATATGGCCAACATGACGAGCTCGGTTTCGGCATCGCAGGTTGCCGGCGAGCTGGCGAGCGCCACGTTTGAGGAGATCCCCGCCCTCGTGGAGCATTATCGCGAGGATCCGCGCCAGCAAGTGATCAAGGCTTGCGAGCGCGCCCTTAAGCGCCATGCCAAGGAACTTGCCGAGCGCGAGCGCGTCAACGGTATGTACGAGCTGATGCACGAGCTCGGTGGGGATGGCGTGGTCGTGGGTGTCGACGAGGTGGGTCGCGGCTCGGTGGCCGGTCCTTTGACGGTGTGCGCCGTGTGCCTTCCCATGGAGCCGCGCGTCTGGGGCATCAACGATTCCAAAAAGCTCACGCCGGCGCGCCGCGAGCTGCTCTCGGTGAAGATTGCCGAGGTCGCGACGGCGATTGGTTTTTGCCATATCGCGCCTGCCGATATCGACGATATGGGCATGGCCCGCGCCATCCGCGCTGCCGTCGCGGGCGCCGTGGCCGATACGGGGCTCGAGCCCGATTGCGTGCTTATGGACGGTAACCCCTTGGGCGCCGTTCCCAACGAGCGCGACGTGGTGAAGGGCGATGCCAAAATCGCCTGTATCGCCGCGGCGTCCATCATGGCCAAGGTCACGCGTGACGAGATGATGGTCGAGTACGACGCCGAGTACCCCGAGTATCATTTGGCCGAGTCGAAGGGCTACGCAAGTCCCGAGCACATCGAGGCGATTCGCAAACATGGACTTTGTCCGCTGCATCGTGTGAGCTTTTGCGGAAACTTTCTGCAGACTGAGCGCCTTTTCTAGGCCAATTGTGGAGACAGGGACCTCTGGCGTTTTATAAACCTGCTGGTAGCGGGCCGTGTGCAACGTGATAGTTGCGTACGGCCCGTTTTTTGTCGGTATTTGGTCAGCTTTTGGTTTGTTTCCGGTACTTACCCGCATGAAAGGCGCCCTCATCATCGGGGCAATGCAGTGTGCGGGAAAGGAGACCCCATGTGTGCCGCAAGCAAAAAGAGCAAGACGCAGCAACTCAAGGAGCGCTGGGAAGACGGCGAGCTCGACTGCGGGGCGATTACGCCCGAGTTTATCAAGGGGCTCAGTCCCCGCGAGCTCGGCATGCTGGGCGAGCTGATCACCATCGATTACTTTAACGAGCGTGGATACACCTTGTTGGAGCAGGGCTATCGTTGCATTGAGGGCGAAGCCGATCTGGTGCTGCTCGATGAGCTCGATGATGTCGTGGTGATGGCCGAGGTCAAGACGAGACGCGTCGCCCTGGATTGCACCACGCGGGTCTTTCCCGAGGAGGCCGTGGACGCCCAAAAGCAGCGTCGGTATCGCCGTATCGCAAGTTGCTATCTCATGGAGCACTATCCGCTCAGGTCGATTCGCTTCGATGCCGTGGGCGTCACCATCCGCGGCGGGCATATCGCCGAGATTGAGCACCAGTACAATGCGTTCGATTGGCAGGTGTCGTGATGGCGTTTGAGACGTTTGCCGTACACGCGGCCTGTATCCGCGGCGTCGAGGCAATTCCCGTCACCGTCGAGGTATCGCTTGCCGGTGGCGTTCCTGGCATCCAGATGCTCGGCATTCCGAGTATGGAGGTGATGGAGTCGCGCGGGCGTATCCGGTGCGCTATGCGCTCGGCAGGCTTCGAGATCCCGCGCTCTGGCATTACCGTCAACCTGGCACCCGGCGATATCCGTAAAACTGGCAGCGGTTTTGACCTGCCGATTGCTGTCGCGGTTCTGGCGGCCGATGGGCAGATTCCCCGTGACAACCTCGATCGCTGCCTTATCGCAGGTGAGCTTGGTCTGGATGGCACCGTGCTGCCCGTCAAAGGCGAGGTGGCGTTTCAGCTGTTGGCGCGCGATATGGGGCTTTCCTTTATCGCCGGCAGGTCCGATCAGCATGTCCCGCTTGCGGGCGTTGACTGCGGGTTTATCGACCATCTATCTCAGCTTGCCCACGGCATGGGGGATGCTGCACGGCATTATTTGGATTCTGAAGTGCTCGAGGCGACCTTTGATCCCGAGCTCGATTATGCCGACGTGCTGGGTCAGGAGGTCGCCAAACGTGGCATGGCGCTTGCGGCCGCCGGAGAGCTCGGCCTGCTCATGATCGGCTCGCCCGGTTCGGGCAAGACCATGCTTGCGCGGCGCATGACGGGCATTTTGCCCGAGCTATCTCTCGAGGACCAGCAAGAGGCGCTTTGCATCCATTCGGTCTTGGGCGAGAACATCGATGGACTGCTTGCGGGGCATCGGCCCTTCCGCAGCCCGCATCACAGCATTTCGACCGCGGGACTCATCGGCGGCGGGCGTCCGGTGCATCCGGGCGAAATTAGCCTTGCTCATGGCGGCGTACTCTTTTTGGACGAGCTTGCCGAGTTTCCCACCGGCGTGCTGCAGACGCTGCGCCAGCCCATCGAGCGTGGGTACGTGAGGATCGTGCGTGTTGACGGGGCCTTTACGTTCCCGTCGCGCTTTCAGCTGCTAGCCGCGAGTAATCCCTGCCCCTGCGGGTTTTTGGGCGATCGCGAAGTGCCGTGTCGCTGTTCCGCTTCGATGGTCGAGCGCTATCGGGGCAAGTTGCGCGGTCCTTTGGCTGATCGTATCGACATGATGATCGATGTGACCCGCCCCGATCCTCAGGTGATCATTGAGGGCGCGGAGGGTATGTCATCGGCCGATCTGCGCGATTACGTCGTGCGTGGGCGCGCCTTTCGCGCCTGGCGTGAATCCCGTATGGACGATGCGGACTCCGAGGCCGAGGAAGATGAGTCGCGGTCCATTGACGGCGTCGTTTCGACCTTTGGGCTTGATGAGGCCGCCGAGAAATGCGTGCTTGGCTTGTCGAAGCGCACACATCTCACGGGTCGCGGCATCGTGCGCCTGGTACGCATCGCGCGCACGATCGCCGATGTTGCCGAAAGCGAACGGGTGTCGCAAGATCACGTGCTCGAGGCGGCGATGTACCAGGGAAGGAGGGACCAATGATGGCCGAGGGGACCTTCGAGCTGCATCCAGGTGATGCGTTGTATCCCGAGACCGTTTTGGAGCTTTCTGATGTACCCCAGACGCTCTATGTGCGCGGCAACGCCGAGGTGCTTTCGACGCCTGCGCTATCCATCATCGGTGCACGTAAGGCATCGCCGTATGGTCTCGCTGTGGCGGAGCTTGCGGCCAAGGTAGCGGTTGAGGCGGGAGTGACGGTGGTCTCGGGCGGCGCGGTCGGTTGTGACCAGGCCTCGGGTTGGGCTGCGGTCAACGCCGGGGGCAAACACGTCGTGGTGCTGGGGACGGGCGCCGACGTGGTCTACCCGCGTTCGAGCGCGGGGCTTATTACGCGCACACTCGATACGGGCGGCGCGGTCGTTTCGATTTCGCCGTGGGGTATGGGACCGCGTAAGTTCGCCTTTCCGCGGCGCAATCGCGTTATCGCCGCTTTGTCGCAAGCACTCTTTGTTTCCGAGGCTGGCATGCCCTCGGGTACGTTCTCCACGGCGGAGGCTGCTATGGACTTGGGTCGAGAGCTCCTTGCAGTGCCGGGCTCCATCCTTTCGCCCGAGTCGCGCGGGACCAACTACCTCATCGCTAACGGCGCCTGCTGCATCATCGACGAGGAATCAATCGAGATGGCCATTTCGCGCATCTACGGCACGCTGCGCTACTCGCGTCCCGATTCACCCGGTATTGCCGATCTCGACCCCACGCAGCAGGCCGTGATGCACGCGCTTATCGCCTCGCCGCTCAAGGTCGATGACATTGCCGCGCTCGTCTCGCTTGATGCTGTCGGCGTGCTCAAGCTCTTGGGCTCGCTCGAGCTCGAGGGTCTTATCGAACGCATGATGGATGGAAGGTATGCGCCCTCAAAGTTTGCGCTTCACGCCCAGACGCCCTTCGGTCACAATGGAAAGCGTGTCAATTAGAAAGGTGTTTGCAGATGCAGTTCGATCAGGTGACGGTTATCGGTGGCGGTCTGGCGGGTTCGGAATGTGCGATCCAGCTGGCAGATCGCGGGTTTGCCGTAAAGCTGTGCGAGATGCGCCCCCAGGTGAGCTCTCCGGCCCACCATACCGATCACTTGGCCGAGCTCGTCTGCTCAAATTCGTTTAAGTCAACCCGTCCGGATTCTGCTGCCGGCCTGCTAAAGGCCGAGCTCGAGCGCATGGGTTCGGTGCTGCTCGATTGCGCCCATCGTGCGGCCGTTCCCGCTGGCGGTGCCCTGGCGGTCGACCGCGTTACGTTTTCCGAGCTTGTTGAGGCCGAGGTTGCCGCTCGACCCAGTATTGAGGTCGTGCACGGCGAGGTCACGCAGATTCCCGAGGGCCACGTGGTCATTGCCGCGGGCCCGCTGTGTTCGCCGGCATTGAGCGAAGAGGTCATGAAGCTCGTCGGTGGCGACGCCTTGGCGTTCTTTGACGCTGCCGCGCCAATCGTCGATGCCTCCACGCTCGATATGGACGTGCTGTTCTCGCAGTCGCGCTACGAGGAGCAGGGGAGCGGCGACTATCTCAACGCTCCGCTCAACAAGGAGGAGTACGAGGCCTTTATCGAGGCACTCACCACCGCCGACCGCGTGGTGCTCAAGGACTTTGAGGGCGGCGACCTCTTCCAGGCCTGTCAGCCCGCCGAGGAGGTCGCCCGTACCGGCAAGGACGCTATCCGCTTTGGCGCCATGAAGCCCGTCGGCCTCACCGACCCGCGAACCGGTCGTCGTCCCTGGGCGGCGATTCAGCTGCGTGCCGAGAACAAGGAAAAGACCGCCTATAACCTGGTTGGCTTCCAGACCAACCTGACCTTTGGCGAGCAAAAGCGTGTCTTCCATATGGTTCCCGGTTTGGAGAATGCCGAGTTCTTCCGCTATGGCGTCATGCACCGCAATACCTTTGTCGATGCGCCGCATGTTCTTGACGGCACTTTTGCCGTGCCTGGCACGCGCGTGCGCCTCGCCGGTCAGATCACCGGCACCGAGGGTTACATGGAAGCGGTGGCAACCGGTCTGCTTGCTGCGCTTAACACCTATGCCGAGGCTATCGGTGCGGCTTCTGTGGAGCTTCCTCGCGTGGGCGCCCTGGGTGCGCTCGTGGGCTATGCGACCGATCCGGCAACCTTGGGCTACCAGCCCATGCATGTCAATTTTGGCCTGGTGCCGCCGCTCGAGGACGGCAAACGCCGCAGTAAGCGAGACCGCTACCAGGCTTATGCGGATCGCGCCCTCGAGGCCCTCGATGCCTACTTGGCCACGCGTTCCGACTTGTTTGGAGGCGACCGGTCATAGCCTTTGACCTGTACGATACCGTCGACTCGTTTATCGCCTACATCGCACGCGTCGAGGGGCTCTCTCCCAATACGGTGACTGCCTATGGATCGCGGTTGGAGCGCTTTGCTGCCTGGTGCGAGCGTACGGGTATCGATGCGCGTATGGCCGACGTGCGTACCGTCCGCGCGTATTTGGCCGAGCTTTCGCGCGAGCAGGTGGCGCCTCGCACCCTTGCGGCGCATCTGTCGGCTATACGATCTCTCTATCGATGGATGGCTGCCGAGGGAATCGTGGAGGGTGATGCGGTCTCGGCGATTTCCTCGCCCAAGCTGCCGCGCGTCCTGCCCGGGGTGCTGACGACCCAGCAGGTCGAGGCGCTCCTCAAAGCCCCCGACACCTCAACACCCGCGGGACTGCGCGATGCGGCGATGCTTGAGCTTCTTTATGCATCCGGCGCGCGCATCTCAGAGCTTGCGGCGCTCAATGCGGAATCCATCTCATGGTCTGAGCGCACGCTGCGGCTATGGGGTAAGGGGAGCAAGGAGCGTATCGTTCCTCTGTATCGTCGCGCACTCGAGGCGACGCGCGCCTATGTCGAGGAGGGGAGACCGGCGCTACTCGCGCAGGCAAAGCGTCGCGATGCTGCAAACGGTCCCCATCCGCTGTTGATATCTGTGCGCGGCAACCGCATGAGTGCTGCCATGCTCAGGCGACGGTTCCATATGCTGGCGACGCGTGCCGGCATTCCGGCCGACATCGCGCCGCATGCGATGCGTCATACGTTTGCAACCGATCTGCTTGAGGGCGGCGCTGACCTGCGTTCGGTTCAAGAGCTGCTGGGACATGCGAGCCTGTCCACGACGCAGATCTACACGCATCTCACGCCCGACCGGCTTAAGCGCGCCGTGACCCAAGCCCATCCCCGGGGCGAGTAAGCTGGGCGGCTCGCGTTGCGCTTAGGTGTGTGGTTTTGATTGCGGGTTGGCAGGAAGAGGTAATCCTGCTATCATTCATCGGGTTGCTTCACGGCAACAGGTTTTTATCACGCACGCGCGGCTACTTCATACCGTGGTGCCCGGGCTTTGGTAGCACATGTCCGGGTTGGTTTTGGAGGATGACCCCGCGCGGAGGCAAACCACAGGAGGTTTAACATGGCTACCAAGATTAATATCCGCACCCTGCTCGAGGCCGGCTGCCACTTCGGTCACCAGACCCGTCGCTGGAACCCCAAGATGAAGCCGTTCATCTTCGGTGAGCGCAACGGCATCTACATCCTCGACCTCAAGCAGACCATCCTCGACGCCGACCAGGCCTACACCTTCGTCAAGAACGTCGCCAAGGGCGGCAACGTGCTGTTCGTCGGCACCAAGAAGCAGGCTCAGGAGGCCGTCAAGAACGCCGCTGAGCGCGCCAACATGCCTTATATCAACCAGCGTTGGCTCGGCGGCATGCTGACCAACTTCGTTACCATCCGCTCCCGCATCAACCGCATGGAGGAGCTCGAGGCTATGGTCGAGGACGGCCGCATGGCAGTGCTCCCCAAGAAGGAGCAGGCTGTGCTCGGTAAGGAGCTCACCAAGCTCCAGACCAACCTCGGTGGCGCCCGCGACATGAAGGGTCTGCCCCAGGCCCTCTTCGTTATCGACACCAAGCGCGAGGAGAACGCCATCAAGGAGGCCCAGCGCCTGAACATCCCCGTCGTCGCTCTGATCGACACCAACTCCGATCCCGACGAGGTCGAGTACGGCATCCCCTGCAACGATGACGCCATCTCCGCTGTCACCCTTATGTGCGAGCTCATGGCTGACGCCTGCCTCGCTGGCTCCGGCAAGGAGCAGGTCTCCGAGGCCGAGATGGCCGCTGAGCCCAAGGCCGAGTAAATCAGTCTTAGTTAATTCTTTTTCATCTCTTTGAAAGGAACCACAATGGCCCAGATTACCGCCGCTATGGTCAAGCAGCTCCGCGAGATGACCGACTCCCCGATGATGGAGTGCAAGAAGGCTCTCGTCGAGGCTGACGGCGACATGGACGCCGCTGTCGACGTTCTGCGCAAGAACGGCCTCGCCAAGGCTGCCAAGAAGGCTGGCCGTGAGACCAACGAGGGCGCTGTCGCCGCGTTCGTCTCTGAGGACGGCAAGACCGGCGCTCTTCTCGAGCTCTCCTGCGAGACCGACTTCGTCGGCTCCAACGCCAAGTTCACCGGCTTTGCTTCCAAGGTCGCTGAGGTTGTCGCTACCACCGAGCCTGCTGACGTCGACGCTCTGCTCGAGAAGCCGATGGGCGAGGAGACCGTTTCCTCCGAGCTCACCGAGATGATTCACATCATGGGCGAGAACATGAAGATCTCCCGTTTCGCCGCCCGCAAGGCCGAGAACGGCGCTCTCGCTTCTTACATCCACATGGGTGGTAAGATCGGCGTCCTCGTCGAGTTCGCTTTCGAGAAGGCCGAGACCGCTCAGGCTGAGTCCTTCAAGACCTTTGCTCACGACGTTGCCCTTCAGGTTGCCGCCGTCGCTCCGATCTGCGCTACCCGCGATCAGGTTCCGGCCGAGACCGTCGAGCACGAGAAGCAGATCTACATGGCTCAGGCTGCCGAGTCCGGCAAGCCCGAGGCCATCCAGGAGAAGATGGCTGTTGGCCGTCTGGAGAAGTTCTACAAGCAGTCCGTGCTCACCGAGCAGGAGTTCATCAAGGACAGCTCCCTCACCATCAAGAAGTACGCTGAGCAGGTCTCCAAGGAGCTCGGCGACACCATTACCGTCGTTGCCTTTGACCGTCTGGTCCGTGGCGAGTAAATAAGCTCTTGTAGCTGGTAATGAGCAGGCTGTGGGTTTTACTCACAGCCTGCTTTTTCATGGCTCCCCGTTGAGCCTTTGATATTATGTTGTGAGTCTAATTAAAGGAGGATCGCTTTGTCCGACATCCGATATAAACGCGTGCTTCTGAAGCTCTCCGGCGAAGCGCTGATGGGCGATGGCAACTACGGCATCGACCCCAAGGTTACCGATCATCTTGCCAAGCAGGTCAAGGAGCTGCTCGCCGTTGGCCATGAGGTTGGCGTCGTTGTCGGCGGCGGCAACATTTTCCGCGGCATGGCCGGCGCCGCCGGTGGTATGGAGCGCGCCCAGGCCGATTACATGGGCATGCTCGCTACCGTTATGAACGCGCTTGCCCTGCAGGATGCCTTTGAGCACAACGATGTTCCCTGCCGCGTGATGAGCGCTATCCAGATGAACGAGATCTGCGAGCCCTATATTCGCCGTCGTGCCATCAACCACCTGTCCAAGGGCAACGTCGTTATCTTTGCCGCCGGATCGGGTAATCCGTACTTTACGACTGACACCGCCGCGGCCCTTCGTGCCTGCGAGATCGGTGCCGAGATTCTGATTAAAGCCACCAAGGTTGATGGCATCTACGACAAGGATCCCGTCAAGTGTGCCGACGCCGTCCGCTTTGACAAGATCACCTATCACGAGGTGCTCGTTCGCGGCCTGCAGGTTATGGATTCCACGGCTACGGCTCTTTGCCAGGACAACCGTATGCCCATTTTGGTCCTCAACATCGATGGCGAGGACACCGTCAAGCGCGCGCTCGCGGGTGAGCCCGTCGGCACGCTCGTCTATCAGGAGGATTAAGCATGGCAGAGAACATCACCGCCCACATGGACAAGTCGCTCGAGTCCCTCAAGCACAACTTCTCCAAGGTCCGTACTGGTCGCGCTAGCGCCAACATCCTGTCTGACATCACCGTCGACTACTACGGTGTTCCCACGCCCGTCACGCAGGTTGCCGCCGTTAAGACCCCCGAGGCCCACATGCTGCTTATCGAGCCATGGGATAAGGCGCTCATTAATGCCATCGTCAAGGCCATCAGTGCCTCCGACCTGGGCATTACCCCCAACTCCGATGGTACCGTCGTACGTCTGCCGTTCCCGGCTCCCACCGAGGAGCGTCGTCGCGAGCTCGTTAAGGAGTGCCGCGAGTACGCCGAGCAGGCCAAGGTCTCCATCCGCAACATCCGCCGCGACTTTAACAACAAGCTCGAGCGCGATGAGGAGCTCACCGAGGACGATGTCCGTCGCGAGCAGGCCAAGGTCCAGAAGCATACCGATGAGTATGTCGCCAAGGTCGAGGAGCTTCTGAAGGAAAAAGAAGCCGAGGTCATGGAGATCTAAGGTGCAATACGACGAGCATAAACTGGTCGAGTACTTTGCCGACGCCCCTGCGGGCGTCGGTTTTTCCGACCTTGACCTCAATAACATTCCGCACCATATTTCGTGCATCATGGACGGCAACGGCCGTTGGGCCACGGCGTGCGGTCTTGCCCGCACCGAAGGCCACAAGGCCGGCATCGTCTCGCTGCGCGAGGTCATTACCGCCTGCGTGCGCCTGGGCGTCGACGTGCTTTCGGCCTATGCGTTTTCGACCGAAAACTGGAATCGCCCGCAGCATGAAGTCAACGTTTTGATGCACTTGTTTGCCAAGACGTTTATCGATGAGCTACCGCTGCTTAAGCGCGAGAACGTTCGCGTTGTCTTTTTGGGTGATATTTCCGCGCTGCCCAAGAAGACCCGCGACGTCTTTGAGCGCGGCCTTGCCGAGTGCGCCGACCATACCGGTATGACGCTGGCGCTGGCCGTTAACTACGGTGCCCGTGCCGAGATCACCCGTGCTGTCCGCCAGATTGCACTTGATGCCGCCGCTGGTAAGATCGATCCCGCCGCTATCGACGATGATATGGTTGCTTCGCACCTGTACACCGCCGGTCTTCCCGATCCGGAGCTCGTGATTCGCACTTCTGGCGAGTTGCGTCTTTCGAACTACCTGCTGTGGCAGGTTGCCTATTCCGAGTTCTATGTCACCGATACCTATTGGCCCGACTTTGATCGTTGGGGCCTTGTCGACGCCATTTTGGCCTACCAGGGTCGCGACCGCAGGTTTGGTGGACTGAGTAAGACCGAGGAGGCTTAATCGTGTCCGAACGTCCCAAGGCATCCGCTCCCCAGGCGCCTACTTCCGCGAGGCCTGCGCGCGGGGCTGCCGCTCCCAAGGCGCCTGCTGCGAAGGGCGGCACCGGCTCCTGGCTGGCGGGCTTTATCACCCGTGCTGCCGCCGGCATCGTCTACGCCGTCGTCTTTATCCTGTGCCTGGTTTTGGGCATTGTACCCACGGCTATCTTCGTGTCCGTCATGAGCGGCCTTTGCTGTTACGAGTTTTTCCGCATGACGAGGCTCGATGGCAAGATGGCAAATGAGCGCATGGGTATAGCGGCCGCGGTGCTCTTTCCGCTGTCGGCTCTAGGCGATTCGATGTTGCTAAATGCCCTGCTTTTTGCCCTGATGCTCGCGGTGGGTATCTGGTATGTCTGGTCGCCGCGCACCCGCATCTCGGATGTTGCCGTGACGCTCATGGGCCCTATCTACACCGGCTTTATGCTGTCTGCTATCGTGCTGCTGCGCGACGCCGTGCCCGGCTTTGCCGGCGCCCTGCTTTCGGTGGGCGTTTGCGCGTCCCTCTGGGTTTCCGACTCGTTTGCCTATATCGTCGGCAGCCGTATCGGCAAGCATAAGATGGTCCCCAAGATCTCTCCCAAAAAGAGCTGGGAGGGCTTTGTCGGCGGCATTTTGGGCTCTGTCTTGATCTGGCTCATCCTGTGGGCGACGCACTTCTATAAATTGAGCCTGCCCTATGCGTTGCTGTGCGGCGTGGTCGTCTCCATCCTGGGCGTTATCGGCGACCTTATCGAGTCGCGCATCAAGCGTGGCGTGGGCGTCAAGGATTCCGGCAATCTCATCCCGGGTCACGGCGGCATGCTCGATCGCAGCGATTCGCTCATCTTTGGCTGCATTACCGCGCAGTTGTTGCTGATGATCGGAGGAGTGCTGTAATGGCTCATCAGACGACCTATGGCCCTGACGGGCGCCTTCGTGTTGCCATTCTGGGTTGTACGGGCTCGATCGGCACCCAGGCGCTTGATGTGTGCCGTCAGCATGCCGATCGCCTGCAGGTGACGGCGCTGTCCGTAAACTCCAGCACCCCCGAGCTCGTTGCCGCTGCCCGTGAGTTCTCGGTTCCGGCGGTTGCCGTGGCGGACGTCTCCCATGGCGCCGACGCCGTCCTGCAGGAACTGCCCGAGGGCACGGAGCTCGGCGTTGGCGCGCAGGCCGTGTGCGAGCTCGCATGCCGCGATGATGTCGACTGCGTGCTCGTGGCCATCGTGGGCGCTGCCGGTCTCGAGGCGAGCCATGCTGCCCTGACCTCGAACAAGCGTCTTGCCCTGGCCAACAAGGAGTCGCTCGTCGTCGGTGGCGATCTGCTTATGCCGTTGGCGCAGCCGGGCCAGCTTATCCCTGTCGACTCCGAGCATTCTGCCATCTACC
>CAVCKO010000012.1:56630-64849 GCA_963602825.1 Treponemataceae bacterium
CTTTGGCCGCACGCGTGACGAGCTCGATCGCGTGACGCGTGCCGATGCCCTGGCGCATCCTACGTGGGCTATGGGTGCCAAGATCACGATTGACTCCGCCACCCTCATGAACAAAGGTCTGGAGCGTATCGAGGCCATGCATCTGTTTGGCTGTGATCTCGATTTCATTAACGTGGTCGTGCAGCGCCAGTCCAAGATTCACTCCATGGTCGAGTTTGCCGACGGCTCTGTGATGGCGCATCTCGGTGCCTCCGACATGCGCATTCCCATCCAGTTTGCCTTCTCGTATCCCGAGCGTTGGAATACTCCGGCTCCGCGTATTGATTTCCGCGAGTTGGGGCAGCTTACTTTTGACGCGGCCGATATGGATACCTTCCGCTGCCTTGCGCTGGCCGAACGTGCCGGCAAGACGGGCGGCACCATGCCGTGCGTGCTCAATGCCGCCAACGAGGTCGCCGTCGATGCCTTCCTGCATGATGGCTGCAGTTTTACCGATATCGACCGCATTGTGGAATCCTGCATGGATGCTCACGATGCGCAGACGGTCGATTCGTTTGATCAGCTTCGCGAAATCGATGCGTGGGCGCGTGAAAAGGCTGCGCAGGTGCTCGCCGCAACCCGTTCTTAACCCATAAGGATTGCTTTTTCGTTTTATGGATACTGTTCTGAGCGTTCTCTCTTCGGTCTTTTGGGGCCTGCTGATGCTTTCCGTCCTCGTGTTTTTGCACGAGGGCGGCCACTTTTTGGCTGCGCGTGCCTGTGGAGTCCGGGTGACTGAGTTCTTTTTGGGCCTGCCGTGTCGCTTTGATATCCACCACACGTCGCGTCGTATCGGCACCAAGTTTGGCGTGACGCCGCTGCTGCTGGGTGGCTATGCAGCCATTTGTGGCATGGATCCGACCGACGTCTCGTGTGCCGACTGCGTGCTTGCTGCCATCTATCGTCACGGCCGGGTGACGGTGGCCGATCTTGCCGTCGAGCTCGAGCTGCCCGAGGAGGATGTGCTCGAGGCCTGTGCTTTGCTGTTGAGCTGGGGCTCCATCGCTCCCTGGTATGAAGAAGGGGAAAAGCCTTCGCCCAATTACTATCCCACCAAGTACCAGACCCTGCCGCGTGACGCGGCGGGTTATACCACCTTTGACGGCCGTCGGTTCGATCGTGAGCACGCGACTGCCGAGGGCGATGTATGGGAGCTGCCGTGCGGCGAGTCCGAATTCCTTGCACGCGAGCGCTCGCACACCTATTTGGGCCAGGGCTTTGTCAAGCGTGCCTTTATGCTGCTTGCGGGCATTATCGTCAATATCCTGACGGGCTTTTTGCTCCTTATGAGCATCTATTCCATCGCGGGCGTCACGGTGCCGGTGGATACCAATGTGATTGGCCAGGTTGACGAAGGCTCGATTGCCGCCTCGGCGGGAATCGAGGGCGGCGACGCGATCCTTTCGGTCGACGGAGTATCGTGCTCTACCTGGATGGACGTTTACGATGCCATCGGCAAGGCTGCCGGTAAGGACGATATCGCCATCGAGTACGAGCGTGACGGCAAGCAGCATTCGACCACGGTTGCGCTCAAAGAGGATGAGCGCCTCGGTGTGTATGCCTCTACGCAGGTGGTCCGTTTAGACCCGATCACGTCGGCTCGCCTGTCGTTCTCCTATGTCGTGCAGACCGCGGAGGGCGTGATGCGCCTTCTCCAGCCGCAGCATACGATGGAGATTCTCGACCAGTCCTCTTCGATTGTGGGTATTAGCGTTATGTCCTCACAGGCTGCTGCTGCCGGCCCTGCCACGTTCCTTTCGTTTGCCGCCCTCATTTCGTTCTCGCTTGGCTTTATGAACCTGCTGCCCATCCCGCCGCTCGATGGCGGCAAGCTGGTCATCGAGATCATTCAAAAGATTGCGGGCCGCGAGCTTCCGCTCAAGGTCCAGACGATTGTGAGCTATGTGGGCATCGCGCTCTTTGCGCTGCTGTTTGTCTATATGCTTCGTTCCGACATCCTTCGATTTATTCTGTAGGGGAGTGGTTGGATTGTCTTTATCCCATCCTTTGCCTCGCGAGCTGACGCGTCCCGTGCATGTGGGCGGCGTGCAGATCGGTGGCGGCGCTCCGGTGGTGGTCCAATCCATGACCTGCACCGATACCGCTGATGCCCAGGCAACGCTTGCGCAAGTGCGTGCTTTGGCGCAGGCTGGCTGCGATATCGTGCGCGTGAGTGTGCCCACCGAGGCCGCGCTTGAGGGTTTCCGCACCATCTGTGCCGAGTCTCCGGTGCCGATTGTCGCCGATATCCACTTTAACCATAAGCTCGCCATTGGTGCCGTTGAGACTGGTGCTGCCAAGCTGCGCATCAATCCCGGCAATATCGGCGATTGGGCCAAGGTTGACGCGGTGATCGATGCTGCGGGTGCTGCTGGCTGTGCGATTCGTATCGGCGTCAATGCCGGTTCGCTTGAGCAGGATATCGCCGAGCGCGACGACCTCACGCAGCCCGAAAAGCTCGTGATGTCGAGCGAGCGTTTCGTCAAGCATTTTGAAGACCGCGGCTTTACGAACATTGTGCTTTCGGCCAAGGCCCATAGCGTGCAAACGACGCTCGATACTTATCGAGCCCTGTCGCGTGAGATTCCCCACGTTCCGCTTCACCTGGGCGTAACCGAGGCGGGTACCAAGCTGCAGGGCACCATTAAGAGCTCGGTGGGCCTTGGTATCCTGCTGTCTGAGGGTATCGGTGACACCATGCGCGTCTCGCTCACGGCCGATCCGGTCGAGGAGCCGCCGGTCGCCTGGGGAATTTTGCAGTCGCTGGGCCTGCGTCGTCGTGGTCCCGAGATCGTCTCGTGCCCCACGTGCGCCCGCTGCCAGGTTAACCTGATTCCTATCGCCGAGGAAGTAACCGAGCGGCTTAAGAACTATGCCGCGCCGCTTTCGATTGCCGTCATGGGATGTGCCGTTAATGGCCCCGGTGAGGCTTCTGATGCCGACCTGGGCGTTGCTTGCGGACGTGGTCAGGCCCTGCTCTTTTCGCATGGCCAGATCATTGGTAAAGTAGCTGAGGATCAAATTGTCGACGCGCTTATGGCCGAGGTCGACAAGCTTATTGAGGAGAAATAAATGACCCGAGCAATGTATATGTCCAAGCTCTACGCGCCGACGCTCAAAGAGGATCCGGCCGACGCCGAGCTTGCGAGCCATCGCCTGCTGCTCCGTGCCGGTATGATTCGCAAGGAGGCCGCCGGCCTGTATTCCTATCTGCCGCTCGCTTGGCGCTCGATTCGCAAGATCGAGAACATCGTGCGCGACGAGATGGACGCCGCCGGCGCCCAGGAGCTCATGATGCCCATTATGGTCGATGCTGAGCTGTGGCGTGAGTCCGGCCGTATCGATGCCTATGGCAAGGAGCTCGTGCGCTTTGACGACCGTCATGGTCGCGAGTTTGTGCTGGGCCCCACGCATGAGGAGACCGTCACGGCCCTGGTGCGCAACGAGCTGCGCTCCTATAAGCAGCTGCCCGTCAACCTGTACCACATTCAGGATAAGTTCCGCGATGAGTTCCGTCCCCGCTTTGGCCTGATGCGTGGCCGTGAGTTCATCATGAAGGACGCCTACAGCTTCTCTGCCACGCAGGAGAGTCTGCAGGAGGAGTACGACAAGATGAAGCAGGCTTACGCCAACATCTGCGAGCGCTGCTACATCAAGGCTCTGCCCGTTGTCGCCGACTCCGGCGAGATCGGCGGCGACACCTCCGTCGAGTACATGGCGCTGGCCGACGCCGGCGAGGCCTCGCTCGTCTACTGCGACGATTGCGGTTTTGCTGCCGATGACGAGGCTGCAAGCACCAAGGTCGTTGTGACCGAGGGCCCCGGCGACGGTACACTCACCAAGGTCGAGACTCCGGGTATGGGCACCATCGAGGCCGTCGCCAAGTTCTTCGGCTTCCCCGAGAACGGCACGCGCAAGTCGCTGGCATTGATCGACTCCGAGGGCAAGCCGGTCGTGGCCATTGTCCCGGGCGACCACGAGCTCAATGACTGCAAGGCCGAGCATGTCTTTGGTAAGGGCTATCGTATGATGACCGACGAGGAGCTTCAGGCGAACGGTCTGCACAAGGGCTTTATCGGACCGGTCAACCTGCCCGAGGGCATCCGTCTGGTGTGCGACGAGAGCCTTCGCGAGTCCAAGCAGTGGGCCTGCGGTGCCAACGAGGTCGATTATCACTTTACCGGTGTCTGCCCCGAGCGCGACTTTACCGTCGACGAGTGGGCCGACCTGGTCACCGTCGTTGCCGGCGATCCCTGCCCGCACTGCGGCAAGCCGCTCTCTGCTGCTCGCGGCATCGAGGTTTCCCAGGTCTTCCAGCTGGGCACCAAGTACTCCGAGGCCATGGGTGCCACCTTTATGGACGAGGACGGCAAGGAGAAGCCGCTTATCATGGGTTGCTACGGCGTGGGCGTTTCCCGTTCGCTCGCTGCCGTCGTGGAGCAGCACAACGACGAGCACGGTATCGTCTGGCCGGTCTCCGTTGCCCCGTACGAGGTTGCGGTGATTCCGCTCGACCCCAAGAAGGAGGAGTGCGCTACCGTCTGCGAGCAGATCGTTGATGGCCTGTGCGCTGAGGGTATCGAGGTCGTTGTAGACGACCGTGACGAGCGTCCCGGCTTTAAGTTTGCCGACAACGACCTTATGGGCTTCCCGTATCAGGTTGTTCTGGGTAAGCGCGGCCTTAAGAATGGCACCGTCGAGCTCAAGGACCGTGCCACGGGCGAGCGCGAGGACGTGGCGATCGACGGGGTCGTCGCCAAGGTTGCCGAGCTGGTGAAGGCGGCCCGTCGTTAATCTGCGATTTCGCTTGTAGTTCGATATACGGGACGGCCCCGCATTTCTCCAGATAGGGGAGATGCGGGGCCGTCCTTTTATCTTGCCTGCGTTCTCAATCGCTAAAAGGAAACCCCACAGCCCATACGAGCTGCAGGGTTTCCTTTGTGCCTCCGATGCGAAATGAATCGCTCAGATATTACTGATAATCGACGACGTCGATCCAGTTCTTCAGGAACTCATCGTTCACGTTGCGCTTACGAGCGAGCTCGGAAGCGGCGACGATGCTCGTCCACTGACGCACGACCTGCATGGGCATGTCGGCGCGGTCGCAGTAGAGCTCCAGGTAGGCCTCGGCCTGATCCTTGCTGTTGAGGGCAAAGAGCAGGTAGGTGGTTGCGACGTCGGCGGCAGGGGAGCCCTGGGTGGCGTGTGCCCAGTCGCACACGTAGAGCTGGCCGTCGTCGCCAACAATGACGTTGGAGGGGTTGAAGTCGCCGTGGCAGACCTTGAACTCCTTGGTCATGCCGTCCAGACGCTCCTGAAGGTTGTAGCGCGTGGTGGCATTGAGCTGATCCAGGCTGTCGATCATGCGGGCGAACTTGTCGCGCTGACGGTTGAGCAGCGGGGAGGTGTAGCCGTGGATCTCGATCTGGAGGTCGACGAACATCTCGAGGTACTCACCAAAGCGCTGGGGCTCGGCAGTCATCTTCTCGGCAAGGGTGGTGCCCGGGACCTTCTCGGTCACAAGCGCCCAGCCGTTGGCGTTCTCGAGCTGGGAAACCTCGAGAGCCTTGGGGCTGCGGATGCCGCACTCATTGATGCGGGCAAGATTCAAAGCCTCGTTGAACACGTCGGAGACAGGCTTGGTCTCGTTAAAGACCTTGACGATCTTGTCGCCCAGGTCGTAAACGACCTTGTTGCCACGACGGACGAGCTCGGTCTTGGAATCGGGTAGCAGCATGGTTGCATCCTTTCAACGATGCGATAGAAGCGACGGCGGGGGTGTGTGAAACACCCGTGCACCCCCGCCGTTAAAAACCGTGCTAAAACTAGCAGACGGCGTAATCCTGGGGCTCGCGGCCGTAGTAGGCGTCCAGGTAGAGCTCCTTGATCTCGCTCATGAGCGGGTAGCGCGGGTTAGCGCCGGTGCACTGGTCGTTGAATGCCTGCTCGGTCATCTCGTCGAGCGTGTCGAGGAAGTACTGCTCGTCGACACCGTAGTCGGCGATGGTCTTCTTGACGCCGATGAAGTCCTTGAGCTCCTCGAGCTTCGTGATGAAGTTCTCGAAGACTTCCTTGTCGTCCTTGCCCTCGATACCGCAGTACTTGGCCATCTCGGCGTAGTTGTGCAGCGCGTTGGGGTAAGGATACTGGGAGAAGGTACCCATCTTGACGGGGGCCTCGGCGGCGTTGTAGCGCATGACGCGGGTCAGGATGACGGCGTTTGCGAGGCCGTGGGGCAGGTGATGGAATGCGCCGAGCTTGTGGGCCATGGAGTGGTTGAGGCCCAGGAAGGCGTTGGCGAAGGCCATACCGGCCATGCAGGAGGCGTTGTGCATCTCCTCGCGGGCATGCGGGTCCTTGGCGCCGTTCGTGAAGCTGGAGGGCAGGTTCTCAAAGACGAGCTTAGCAGCGCGCTCGGAAAGGCCCTTGGTGTAGTCGGAAGCCATGATGGAGACGTAGGACTCGATGGCGTGGGTCATGACGTCGATGCCGGAGGCAGCGGTCAGGCCGCGCGGGGCGGTCATGCAGTTGTCGGCGTCGACGATAGCCATGTTGGGGAGCAGCGCGTAGTCGGCGAGCGGCCACTTGATGCCGGTCTCCTTGTCGGTGATGATGGCGAACGGCGTGCACTCGGAGCCGGTACCCGAGGAGGTCGGGACGGCGACGAAGTAGGCCTTCTTGCCCATCTCGGGGAAGGTGAAGATACGCTTGCGGATGTCCATGAAGTCCATGGCCATGTCCTCAAACTTGCACTCGGGGTGCTCGTACATCATCCACATGATCTTGCCGGCGTCCATAGCGGAGCCACCGCCGACGGCGATGATGACGTCCGGCTCAAAGAGAGCCATCTGCTTGGCGCCGCGACGTGCGCACTGCAGCGACGGATCGGGCTCGACGTCGTAGAAGCAGTCGTGGGCGATGCCCATCTCGTCGAGCTTGGCCTCGATGGCGCGGGTGTTGCCATTCTTGAAGAGGAACTGGTCGGTGACGATGAAGGCGCGCTTCTTGCCCATGACGTTGCCCAGCTCGTCGAGGGCGACGGGCGTGGAACCCTTCTTGAAGTAGACCTTCTCGGGAGCGCGGAACCACAGCATGTTCTCACGGCGCTCGGCCACAGTCTTAACGTTGATCAAGTGCTTCACCCCAACGTTCTCGGAGACGGAGTTGCCGCCCCAGGAGCCGCAGCCCAGGGTCAGAGACGGCTTCATGCCAAAGTTGTACAGGTCACCGATGCCGCCGTGCGAGGACGGGGTGTTGATGACGATACGGCAGGCCTTCATGACGTGCTCGAACAGGCTGATCTTCTCGGCCTGGGCTGGGTGCACGTACAGAGAGGCGGTGTGGCCCGGGCCACCGGCGAGCACCAGGTGCTCGGCCTTGTCGACGGCCTCCTGGAAGTCCTTGGCGTGGTACATGGCCAGGACCGGGGAGAGCTTCTCGTGGGAGAACTCCTCCTTGGCGGGGTCGGTGGAGGTGACCTCGGCGATCAGGATCTTGGTCTTGGCGGGAACCTCGATGCCGGCGAGCTCGGCGATCTTGGCGGCAGCCATGCCGGGGATGCGGTGATCGAGGGCGCCGTTCTTGAACATGGCGGCACGCAGGGCCTCCATCTCGGCACCCTGCTTGACGAAGTAGCAGCCGCGCTTCTGGAACTCGGCCTTGACCTGGTCGTAGATGCTGTCGATGACGGTCACGGACTGCTCGGAAGCGCAGATCATGCCGTTGTCGAAGGTCTTGGAGTGGATGATGGAGTTGACGGCGAGCAGCACGTCGGCGGTGTCGTCGATGATGACCGGGGTGTTACCGGCGCCAACGCCCAGGGCGGGCTTGCCCGAGGAGTAAGCGGCCTTGACCATGCCCGGGCCACCGGTGGCGAGGATGATGTCGACGTCGCGCATGACCATGTTGGTCAGCTCGATGGAGGGGACATCGACCCAGCCGATGATGCCCTCGGGGGCGCCGGCCTTGACGGCGGCGTCAAGCACGAGCTTGGCGGCGGCGATGGTGCACTTGGCGGCTGCCGGGTGCGGGGAGATGATGATGCCGTTGCGGGTCTTCAGGCTGATCAGCGTCTTGAAGATCGCGGTGGAGGTGGGGTTGGTCGTCGGGATGACGGCGCCCACGATGCCGATGGGCTCGGCGATCTTAGTGATGCCGTAAGCCTCGTCGCGCTCCAGAAC
>CAVCKO010000012.1:64859-68818 GCA_963602825.1 Treponemataceae bacterium
ACAGGTCTTGGTGTTCTTGTAAGCGTTGTAGATGTACTCTGCGGCGTAGTGGTTCTTGATGACCTTGTCCTCAAGAACGCCGCGGCCGGTCTCCTCGATGGCCATCTTCGCCAACGGGATACGAGCCTTGTTGGCGGCCATGGCGGCCTCGTAGAAGATCTTGTCGACCTGCTCCTGCGTGTACGTAGCAAAAAGCGCCTGGGCCTCTCGCATCTGAGCGAGCTTGGCCTCAAGCGCCTCTACGTTGTCCACAATTGCGGGAGTAGTGTTTTCCGGTGACTTTTTCACCATTTGTGTCTCCTTGCGATCGGAGATTTACCCTACGCCTTGCATGATAGCAAGAAATTATTCGGCGAACGGTAAGATTCCCGTAAAAGGCACACTAAAACGCTTCAACTAAATGAATCGTTTCAACTAGAACTAGTCACCTACTGGCCCCACTCATTGGGGACAGACTTACATGAGTGCTTTCACTCATTTGGGACAGACATTGTTTTGCCATTTTGCCGCTCTAGGCTTGTTATTACCGCTCATCGGATATAAATAGGTCACAGGCTCAGCATTTCGCGTTGCTTCTCTCCTTTTAGGCGTTGCCTGTACAGTTTTGGAAGGAGAGATTATGCCCCGATGCGCCCGCGCCGTTTCGATCACCGGCTATTACCATGTCTTTGACCGCGGTAACTCCAAACAGATTATTTTTGAAGATGACTCCGACCGCTATCGCTTCTTATCGGATATCTCGGACAGGTTCGTGCGCCATGAAGTGGCGGTGTTGGCTTGGTGCCTTATGGACAATCACTTCCATTTGATGGTTGATGACCCATGTGACAACCTTTCAAAGGCAATGCAGTGCGCACTGACGGCATATGCTAAATATTTCAATGGGAAAACGGGGAGAACGGGGCATCTGTTTGACAATCGCTATTCGCGGGTCGCGGTTGAGTCGGACACGCAGGCAGTGCAGCTGCTCGATTATATCCATCTCAATCCCGTAAAAGGCGCGCTTGAATCACTCGAAGCGTACCGTTGGTCAAGCTACAAGGCATATCAGCTGGGCTATGATCCCTTTGACATCTGCGATGCGGCCCCTATGCTCGATATTGTCGGAGGCTCCCGTCGCTATTGCGAGCATCTCAAGGAAGTTGCCGCGCGCATCTGGTCGGTGGAGGTCCTTCCACGCCGGCGGATTCCCGATGAGGAGGCCTTTTCCGTTGCGCGCGAAGTCCTGCAGAGCATGGATCCCGCGCTGCTCAAGGCTCTGCCACGCCCCGAACGCGATGCCTGTCTTCTGAGGCTCAGGCGGGCGCATCTCACGGTCAAGCAAATTGCCCGTATCACCGGTATCGGCGCTACAAGCGTGACTAAGGCCACCATAGGCTGGAATAAGGCAGCGTGAGGCAGGGGCCGAATCGCTGCCGGCACGCGTCATGTCTGTCCCTAATGCGTGAAAGCACTCATGTATGTCTGTCCCCAATGAGTGCCCAATGGGTGCAAAAAGGCGCCCTCCGTAGTGGAGGACGCCTTTGGTAAGTTCTATGTGAACGCGAGGTCTTTGACCCGGAGAGTCCGAGGTACTTGTTGGTAAGACCTTATTTAGGAGCGCGCAACCTTGCCGGACTTGAGGCAGGTGGAGCAAACGTTCATCTTGCGACGGTGACCATCGACGACGACGTAGACGCGCTGGATGTTGGGGCGGAACTTACGGTTGGTGACGCGGTGAGAGTGGCTGATGGAGCGACCGGCAACGGGGTGCTTACCGCAAACTTCGCAAACTTTGGACATAACTGACCCTCCTTGGGCGACAAACGAACATGTCGCGTTAACAAACAAGCCTGAACTATAGCACAGAAGCATGTCTCTGTGCGCAATCTACACAGAGATATTTCTCTTTTGGCGATAGTGCCCACGCTACGGCCCTGGACGTAGATCCGATTTGCGTGCAGCAGAGGGGATTATGCCAGCTCGCAACAAGGTTTTCAAGCGCGTACCACAAATATATATAGGTTTATGGAGCGATTGGCTCCGTTTACGGATTGGCTAGTATTTATGCTCGCAATTGAGCCCGATGTTGGCTACACTATGCCTTGACCATTAAAGGGGTACGAGATACCCACATGGAATTACATAGCTGTCAATGAGCAGTACTTCCTGTGGGTGTCTGGTTCCGCTTTGAGCGGTCGGGCATCTATTTTTTTGACTGTGTCAGCAGTCAAGACATGTGAGGAAGGAGATCGATGGGCACGACTTCCCCCAAGGCGGTCATCATGGACGAGACCGCCGTCAACCGAGCGATGACCCGCATCGCGCACGAGATTCTCGAGCGCAACGAGGGCTGTGAAGACCTCGCTCTGGTCGGCATCGTCACGCGCGGCGACCTTCTGGCAAAGAAGCTCGCCGAGGCGATCAAGGAGATCGAGGGTGTCGACGTTCCGCTCGGCAGCCTGGACATCAGCTTCTATCGCGATGACTATGCGACCAATTTCGCTCCCGCGATCCACGCTACCAACATTCCCTTCAGCGTCGACGGCAAGCGCGTCGTGCTGGTGGACGACATCCTGTACACGGGTCGCACCATCCGCGCCGCTCTGGACGCCGTTATGGACCTGGGCCGTCCGAGCCGAGTCGAGCTGGCAGTTCTCGTTGACCGCGGTCACCGCGAGCTCCCTATCTCGCCGGACTTTGTCGGCAAGAACGTCCCCTCGTCGCACGAGGAGAACGTGCACCTATATATGAAGGAAGTCGACGGCCGTACCGCTGTCGAAATCAACGACGTCGCGCCGGGTTCCCACGTGGGCTCCGCGCCGCTGGGAGGTGAGTAGTACCGTGGCGTTCAACCATAAGCACCTGATCGACATTACCGAGTACTCCGAAGAGGACATCAAGCTCATCCTCGAGACCGCCAAGGCGTTCTCCGAGGTCAACGAGCGTGCCATCAAGAAGGTCCCCACGCTCAAGGGCAAGACAATCGTCAACATGTTCAATGAGCCCTCGACGCGTACCCGCAGCTCCTTCGAGCTCGCCGAGAAGCGTCTTTCGGCCGACAGCCTCAACTTCGGCGGCTCCTCGACCTCCACGGTCAAGGGCGAGAGCCTCGTCGATACCGTCGAGACCCTCAACGCCTACAAGATCGATTGCATCGTCGTGCGCGACAAGCATGCCGGTGCTCCCTACATCGTCACGCAGAATTCGCCCGCGAGTGTTATCTGCGCCGGTGACGGTAAGCACAACCACCCCACGCAGGCCCTGCTCGACCTGTACACCATCTGGGAGCACAAGGGTGACTTCCACGGTCTGAAGGTCGCCGTCGTCGGCGACATCGCCCACTCCCGCGTTTGCGGCTCGCTGATCCCCGCGTTGAAGATCATGGGCTGCGAGACCTACGCCGTCGCCCCCGGCACGCTGCTGCCGCCGGCGCCCGAGGTTCTGGGCTGCGACCACGTGACGAGCGATCTCGATTCCGTCCTGCCCGAACTGGACGTCGTCTACATGCTGCGCGTGCAGCAGGAGCGACTCGAGGGTGCCCCGTTCCCGACCATTCGCGAGTACCACAAGCTCTTCGGCCTGACCAAGGACCGTGAGAAGCTCATGAAGCCCGACGCGATCATTTGCCACCCGGGCCCCATCAACCGCGGCGTCGAGTTCGACTCCTATATGGCCGACCACCCGCAACGCTCCGTCATCCTGGAGCAGGTCTACGCCGGTATCTGCGTGCGTATGGCTATCCTGTATCTGCTGCTTGGAGGTGCCGATAATGGCCTTGCTTCTTAAGAATGCCCACGTCGTCGACCCGTCCGTCGAGCTTGACGGTGTCGTTGACGTCCTGATCGACGGCGACAAGATCGCCGAGGTCGGCGAGAACCTCGCCGCCGAGGGAGCCGAGGTCCGCGACCTTTCCGGTAAGTACCTCGTCCCCGGCCTGGTGGACATGCACGTCCACCTGCGCGAGCCCGGTTACGAGG
>CAVCKO010000013.1:0-66205 GCA_963602825.1 Treponemataceae bacterium
CGGTCCCGTTCCGAACCCGGAAGCTAAGCCCCATCGCGCCGAGAGTACTGCGGGGTCAGCCCGTGGGAGGCCAGGGCGCCGCTGACCGGTGGACGGCACCGAGCCGTGCGCTTGAACTGAGAAAGGGGAGGCCTCGCGGCCTCCCCCTTTTTTGCGTTAACACATCACAATGTCGTTGCAGTTCACCTGTAACCCGGTTGGGCTTATGGGTAATGAGCTTTTATTTAAAGACAATAAATCGAATCACAAGTGCAACTGCTATGACCACAATGATCAAAAGCAGGATTGTCAGTCGATGCTGCTTGCGTCGTTTATTTGACGAAACGAAGATTGATTTTCCCTGTTTTGGCGTTTCGAGATAACGAGCCGAATGCGTTAAGGTTTGCTTAGGTCGGGGACCTCTTTGCTGCCAAGTTATGGGCGTTTTCGTCGGGTCGTCATTGATTGCGCTGTTTTTTGATAACGGTGCATCTTTTAGATATACGGGATCGCCCGATGCGACGCCCATATGCTTACGTCCCGTTTGGGCATCCTCGAGCGTTTGATATCGATTTCTCGTCACATATTCGGGCTCTGCATCATTAATGGGCTCTTGCGAGATGTGGGGGCGATGGAACCGTGGCGGCTGCGTGGAAATATCTTCCCCCTGCGTCGGCATAAACATATTGTTCTGGTTTTGGTCGTCCATGATGCCCTTTAGCTCGTTACCAACAACGTGTACGCGCTCATTGTAAGCCCCTTGTTATTTGTAGCTGTGGACATACTCGTTATTTAAGCTCTGGTTCAAAGAACCTTAACCTTCCTAAAACCTTAGTGCTACACACTTAGATATGCTTATAGTACTGGACTCAAAAAACTTTATAGTCGATGTATATATGAGCATCGGGTGGGCATATATAAGAGCGTCAAAAGAAGTCCCAGTCACCTGGAAGATGACTCGGCAGTCCTATAAAGGAGTGGTAAACATGGCAAGCATGGTTCCTTATCGTTCGGTTTTTGGCGTTCGTCCCTCTGCAAGCTCGCTGTTCGATCTGTTTGATGATATGAGTGACCTAGCGAACGGCTCGATTGCCTCTAAGGCGTTCCCCGTTGACGTTGAGGATAAGGGCGATGGCTATGAGGTTAAGGCTTATCTTACCGGCGTCGCCAAGGACGATATCGATGTCGAGCTTAACGAGGGCCGTCTCTCCATTAGCGTGAATGTCGAGGAAGACGAGGAGAACGAGGGCAAGAACTTCCTGCAGAAGGAGTTCAGCTCGTACAGCGCGACGCGTGGTGTGTATCTCAAGGATGCTTCGAGCGAGGGTCTCTCGGCTAAGTACGCCGACGGCATCCTTACCGTTACGGTTCCCAAGATCGTCGAGAAGAAGAACGTTACGAAGATCTCCATCGACTAACTTCGTTGGTGTTCTGCGCTATTAAAAGATAACAAAAGGGGCTGGGAAGCGATTCCCGGCCCCTTTTGCTGTCTAGGACAGTCTATTGAATGGTTGCTGGCCGATTCTGGCTTGCGGGGCGTATCGAGAGATTTCGCGATCCTTGGAGAAGGGTGGCGGAGCTGCCGACCTCGTCATCCAGGGTTGCGGCTAGAGTTTTGGCATAGCTTTTGACGGTAAGGCTTGGACGATTATTGTCTTGGCTGATATGCATGGCGATGAGCTGTTCGGTGCGATCGGTAACAAGTTCGCGCGCGGCTTCGGCGGCCTGGTTGTTGGAGAGGTGCCCCTTTGTGGACAGGATGCGCTCCTGAAGAAAGCGGGGGTACGCTCCTTCGCGCAGCATAGCTACATCGTGGTTGCTTTCGAGCGCGAGAACTCGACAGTCTTTGAGGATGCCTATGGCCTTGCTCGATAACTCTCCGGTGTCGGTGGCAAAGCCGATGGAATCATCGAGAGCATTAAATCGATAGCCGACAGGATTGATGACATCGTGCGATGTTGAGTAGGTTTGCACGTGGATGCCGGCAATGGGGAGCGTGTCGCCGGGGTCAAATTCCTCTACGGGCAGGCGCGCGAGGTTTTCTTTGCATGAAAGGGTGTCCCTGCTGGCAAAGAGGGGACCATGCCAGTGCTTGCACCATACATCGAGCCCCTTGATATGGTCACCATGCTCATGGGTGATTACAAGAGCGGCGACGTCGTCTGCCGAGAGGCCAAGCTCCGCCATGCGTTTAAGTGTCTCGCGGCGGGACAGGCCGTTGTCGATCATGATGAGCCCCTGAGGCCCCTCGACGAGTGCGCAGTTGCCTTTTGAGCCGCTGCCGAGGATATGAAGGTGCAGGCGAGACATAAGATTCCAAAGGATACAATGGGTGCGGACGAATAGAGGAGGAAGCGAATGCCAACGGTATCTCAGCACTATGGACATCATGCCGCGCCGAGGACGGATAAGAGCGCCCTGGCAACGCGGCAGGCCGCTGCCCCCGTAGTGCTCATGGTATCAGGCGGTGCGGACTCGACGGCGCTGCTCCTTATGGCTTGCACATCAAAGCTGGATATCCAGGACGGGCGCGGCGTCGCTCCCATTGCGCGCGAGCGATTGCACGTGCTGCATGTAAACCATCATCTGCGCGGGGAGGCATCCGATGGCGACGAGGCCTTTGTACGTGACCTGTGCGCGCAATACGGCTTGCCGCTGTGTGTTGAGCATGCCTATTTTGATGACGAATCGGGCAATATCGAGGCTGCGGCTCGCGAGGTGCGCTATGCCGCGGCACGGAGATATGTTCGCGAACTTTGTGCCGAATCGGGCGCACCGCGGACGGCGGCTCGTATCTGTACCGCGCATACTTCGTCGGACCGCGCGGAAACATTTTTGATGAATGCCATTAAAGGGTCGGGTCCCGCGGGTTTATCGAGCATTCCGCGCCGTCGGAACATTGTGGTTCGCCCCTTGCTCGACCTCACGCACGATGAGCTCGTGAGCTATCTGCAGGTGCACGGTCAGCCATGGCGGGAAGATGAAAGCAACGAGGACGTGTCGTACTTGCGTAACTACGTGCGCCATCGAGTGATGCCGGTGGTGGCGCAGCGCAACGCGAGCGTCTGTAAGACGATTGGCGCCGCTTGCGAAATTCTGGGCGACGAAGACGCCTTTCTTTCCCAGCTTTCGGCACAGGCGTTTCGAAGCTGTCTGCGCAAGGAAGCGGCGGGCGCACTGGTGCTCGATGCGCGCCGTCTTGCCGCCGCTGAGGTTGTGATTGCACGGCGTATCGTGCGGTTGGCGATAAAGCGCATCGATCCCGACGCGCGACCGGAGATGCGGCACGTGGAGCGCGTGCTCGCCTGCGTCGCTGCGGGCTCGGGCTCGGTAACGCTTCCTGCGGGAATTGATGCCCGTGTGGAGTTTGGCATGCTGGCGTTCAAGGCCCCGGCGGCGCGCGAGGGCTTAGTGGCCGACTGGATCTCCGTTCCCGGTCGTCTGCCGCTGGGGGCGGGGCGTATGCTGACAGCAGAGCCGATGGCTGTGGAGCCGGGGCGCGATATCGTGCACCGTGCCCGCGAGCTTGCTGCTGCCGGAGAGGTTGCGGCCTTGGTGGATGCGGCGGCCCTGGGGTTTGCCGACCGCGATAGCGAGCGGATGTTAGCCGGCTCGCGCGGGGAGATTCCCACCGAGGCACGATCGGCGCGCCTGTGGGTGGATAGCCCTGTGCCGGGAGACGTGATGTGCCCGTTGGGGATGAACGGCCGAAGCAAGAAAGTGTCAGACCTGTTGAACGAGGCGCGCATTCCTGTTTCAGACCGCTCTGGCGTACCCGTGGTAAGAACGGCTCCGGGAGGTGCCGTAGTATGGGTCGCGGGCGTTCGCGCGGACGAGCGTTTTAAATGCACGGCCGCAACGCGCGTGGCATATCTGCTTCGTGTGGTCGATGCGGAATAGCGCTTCGCGCCAGCTATTCTGTGCGACGTTGACGGTATTCCCGCGCTGATGGCGCACGTGCTGGTAAATATACCCCGTGCGCTGCTAGAATGTGTAGTTCGCGTCCATGCGGCGGTGCGTGGGCGATAAGCACAAGAAAGGGTTGTCATGGCTTCTCAACATCCGGATATCGAGAAGGTTCTGTTTACGCAGGAGGATATCGACGGTATCGTCTCTCGCCTAGGCGAGCAGATTACTCGCGACTACGCGGGTAAGGATCTGGTGCTGATTGCGGTCCTGCGCGGCGCCGTGGTCTTTATGGGCGACCTGATGCGCAAGATCGAGCTGCCGACCAACATCGATTTCATGGCTGTTTCGAGCTATGGCGACGGTGTGAAGTCCTCGGGCATCGTGCGTATCATTAAGGACCTGGATATCGACATCCGCGGTCGCGACGTGCTGATCGTCGAGGACATTCTGGACTCGGGCCTGACGCTCAAGTATCTGATGAAGAACCTCGAGAGCCGCAAGCCCGCCTCGCTGGAGGTTGCCGCCTTCCTGTGGAAGGACGTTGAGGACCGTACCTCGGCCATCACGCCCAAGTATGTTGGAACCCATTGCCCCGATGCCTTTGTGGTGGGCTACGGCCTCGACTATGCCGAGCGCTATCGTAACCTTCCGTATCTGGGCATTTTGAAACCGGAGGTTTATTCGTAAGATGCCCGACGACCGTAACGATAACAATTCCCAGACTCCCCGGGAGCCTAAGATCCCGGGGGTGCCCGGAGGCAAGAAGCCCACGCGTACGGGCTGGCTGTATTTTATTTTGGCTTGCGCGCTCCTGGGCTACGCCTTCTTTAACATGGGCTCCGGCTTTGCCAATTCCAGCAATACCGTTAAGCTCGCGACGAGCGAGATGGTGAGTGCCATCAAGCAGGATCGCGTCGAAGATCTGACCTATACGGTTCAAGACGGAAGCGTGACGGGTCATTACTGGAAGACGAAGAAGGACAAGGGCGATGCGAGCGAGCTCAAGAGCTTCTCCTCGACCTATGTCGGCTCCGATTCGCTTGCCGAGCTTATGGCGGAGCACCCCGATACCAAGTACATCGTCAACACCAACGATCCCGATTTTTGGGGCGACCTGGCGATGAGCGTGCTTCCGACAATCGCCCTGATCGCTATCATGTTCTACTTTATGCGCCAGATGATGGGCGCCAACAACAGGAACATGCAGTTTGGCAAGACCAACGCCAAGACCAACGAGGCCACGCGCCCCAAGGTCAAGTTTGAAGACGTTGCCGGCGTGGACGAGGCAGCCGAGGAGCTCGAGGAGATCCGTGACTTTTTGAGCGATCCGGATCGCTATCGCAAACTGGGCGCCAAGATCCCGCGTGGCGTGTTGCTGGTGGGCCCTCCGGGCACCGGTAAAACGCTGCTGGCCAAGGCCGTTGCCGGCGAGGCGGGCGTTCCGTTCTTTAGCATCTCTGGTTCCGACTTTGTCGAGATGTTCGTGGGTGTCGGCGCCAGCCGTGTACGTGACCTCTTTAAGGAGGCCAAGTCCCAGGCTCCGTCGATCATCTTCATCGATGAGATCGATGCCGTGGGACGTCAGCGCGGAGCTGGTTTGGGCGGCGGTCACGACGAGCGCGAGCAGACGCTCAACCAGCTGCTGGTCGAGATGGACGGTTTTGAGGAGAGCGAGTCGGTCATCCTGATCGCTGCGACCAACCGCCCTGACATCCTGGATCCGGCATTGCTGCGTCCCGGTCGTTTTGACCGTCAGGTTACGGTCGACCGTCCGGATGTGAAGGGCCGCGAGCAGATCTTGCGCGTGCATGCCGAGAACAAGCCGATGGACGAGGACGTGAAGTTTGAGAAGCTCGCCCAGATGACCGTTGGCTTTACCGGCGCCGATCTGGCAAACCTGCTCAACGAGTCTGCGCTGCTGGCTGCCCGCCGCCATCGTTCCGTGATCTCGATGGACGAGGTCGAGGAATCGATGGAGCGCGTGATTGCCGGACCGCAACGCAAGGGTCGTGTGATGACCGAAGCCGAGCGCACCACGATTGCCTACCACGAGAGCGGCCATGCCCTGGTGGGTCACATCTTGGAGCACTCCGATCCGGTTCATAAGATTTCGATCGTCAGCCGCGGCCAGGCTCTGGGCTACACACTGCAGCTTCCGCAGGAGGATCACTTCCTCAAGACCAAGAACGAGATGCTCGACGAGCTCGCCGTGTTCTTGGGCGGTCGCGTTGCCGAGGAACTCATGTGCGACGACATCACGTCGGGCGCGAGCAACGACCTGGAGCGTGCGACCAAGATGGCGCGCGAGATGGTCACGCGCCTGGGCATGAGCGAGGAACTTGGAACGCAGGTGTTTGGTGAGGCACAGCATCAGGTATTCCTGGGCCGCGATTACGCCGATCACCAGGATTACTCCGAGGAGACGGCGCGCCGCATCGATATCGAGGTTCAGCGCATCATGCGCGAGGCCCATCGTCGTGCGGTCGAGATTTTGGATGCCCGTCGCGACCAGCTCGATTTGATGGCCAAGGTACTGCTTGAGCGCGAGACCGTCGAAGACGACGCCGTGAACGCCCTGCTCGACAACGAGTGGGACGCCTACCTTGAGCGCGAGGGCGATATCCTGGCGGCCAAGGAGGAGCGCAATGCCAAGGCGGCCGGTATGCCGACCAAGAAGCGCGCGCCTCGTATGAGCGAGGAGGAGCTGGCGGCTGATGCCGCAGCCTTTGCGCAGGCGGCCATGCAGGAGGATGCCGAAGCCGCATCCGATGATGCCGGCGATGAGTGTGCCGCCAATGCCGGTGCCGACACCGACGCCGACAAATAGTCTTTGTGGTGAAAGCCTCCGCGGGGAAACCTGCGGAGGCTATTTCTTTTGAGCGATATGGGGCCATCTGTTGATTGGGGACAGACTTAAATGAGCGTTTTCACGCATTTAAGTCTGTCCCCAATTAACATTGCTGCGGCGCTTTGCCCGACTAAAGCGTACAATACCGCCTATGCGAAAGGGGAACAGATGATTAACGAAACCATGTATGCTCGCGGTGCGGAAAGCTCCATCATCCGCGAGATCTTTAGCTATGGCCTTGAGCGCAAGGCGCAGATTGGTGCGGAAAACGTATTCGATTTCTCGCTGGGCAACCCGAGCGTTCCGGCGCCCGCTGCCGTTGCGGAGTCCATTAAGAAGGCCTTGGAGCTGCCGAGTGACCAGCTGCACGCTTATACGCCTGCTCCGGGCCTGCCGCAGTGCCGTACCGCCGTGGCTGAGTCGCTCAACCGCCGCTTTGGTACGAGCTATGAGGGCAAGGATGTCTTTATGACCGTGGGCGCGGCGGCTTCGCTCACCTGCACGCTCAATGCCGTTACGAACCCGGGTGACGAGGTCATTGTTATCGCCCCGTACTTTCCGGAGTATCGCGTGTGGATCGAGAAGGCCGGCTGTACGTGTGTCGAGGTGCTCGCCGATGAAGATACGTTCCAGCTGAGCGTGGATAACGTGCTCAAGGCGATTACCGATAAGACGGCTGCCGTCATTATCGACTCACCCAACAACCCGACCGGCGCCGTGTATACGTGCGATACCCTGACGCGACTGGCCAGTGTTTTACGCGAGGTCAACGCCAAGCGCGATCCCGAGAACCCGATCATGCTTATCTCGGATGAGCCGTATCGCGAGATTGTCTATGGCGCCGAGGTGCCTTGGGTGCCTTCGATCTACGAGCATACTATCGTGTGCTATTCGTATTCCAAGTCGCTGTCGCTGCCGGGCGAGCGCGTGGGGTGGATCCTGGTTCCCAATACGAACCCTCAGGCAGCTCGTCTAATGCCCGCCGTTGCCGGTGCCGCCCGTACGCTGGGCTTCGTGTGCGCGCCGGCGCTCTTCCAGCGCGTAATTATCGACTGCATCGATGAGCCGAGTGACGTTGAGGCCTATGCACGCAACCGCACCGCGCTTACCGATGCACTAGCGGAGTACGGCTACACCTATGTTGAGCCGGATGGTGCATTCTACCTGTGGGTGAAGGCGCTGGAGCCCGATGCGAACGCTTTCTGCGAGCGCGCGAAGAAGTATGAGCTGCTCGCGGTGCCCTCGGACAGTTTTGGCATGCCGGGCTGGTTCCGCTTGGGCTACTGTGTGAGCTACGAGACTATCGTTAACTCACTGCCCGCCTGGAAGCAGCTGGCCGACGAGTATCGTCAAAAGTAAAGCGCTCTGCTTACAATGTTTTACGTGAAACGGGGTTTGGTTTTAAGTCAGACCCCGTTGTCATGGACGTTGTGTCGTTGGGATGGAGCGGTTTTACGACCATCGAATGCTATGCGTACAATGAATATACGCGACGGCCATACTGGACAAGGAGACCTGATGCCCTACCTTCTTTCTTGTGATATTCATACTCATACGTTGTTCTCCGCGCATGCGTACTCAACCATTGAGGAGAATGTGTACTGGGCGGCGGAACGTGGCCTGCAGGTGCTCGGATCTGCCGACCATCTGAGCTCGATGGTTACGGCTTGCCCCAACGACCTGCGCAGTTTCCAGTTCTTTATTAACCAGGATATCTGGCCGCGCATTTGGAGCGGCGTGCTGGTGCTTCGCGGCGCCGAGGCCGATATCGTTTCGCTGGACGGAAGCTTGTTTGGCGAGGACATTCCCGTGTCGCTCGATATTGCCGGCGATTCGTACAGTCACCAGCATTCGCTGTTCGATTTGGTGACGCGTAATTTGGATTATTTGGTGGCAAGCGTGCATAATCCGCAGTTTGCCGAAGGCGCGACGCTCGCCCAAACGACCCAGATGTATATCAATGCCCTGGAGCATCCCAAGGTGTTCATGCTTGGGCATACGGGTCGTTCGGGCGTGCCGTTCGATATCGATGAGGTGCTACTGGCGGCCAAGGCCAAGCACAAGATTATCGAGATTAACAACCATAGTCTTGAGCATGGTGCCGACACTGAGCATTGGGCCGTATGCCGCAAGATTGCCGAGCGCTGCGCCGAGCTGGGCGTGGGTATTGGTGTGTCGACCGATGCCCACATTGGTATGGCCATTGGCAAGCTCGAGCACGCCCGCAAGTTGCTCGACGAGATTCACTTCCCGCTGGACCTGATCGTGACGCGCGACCGCGAGACGCTGCTGCGCGAGATGGCGGCAGCCGGCGTATGCGACCTGCGCAAGGGGATGTAACGAGACTCATATGTCCAACGAAAGGGGGCGGTCCAGACGGGCCGCCCCCTTTCCTGTCCCAAAAATCTACCGGGGTGGATTAGCGGCGCTCGAGGACCGCGACGGTCTCGGTGTGGTCGGTATGAGGGAACATGTCGACCGGCGTGATCTTGAGCAGGCGATAGCCACCGTCGAGGAGCTGGTGCAGGTCGCGCTCTTGGGTGGCGGGATTGCAGCTGATATAGGTGATGTGGCGCGGCTTAAGTGCGCAGGCGGCCTCAAGAAACTCGGGCGTTGAGCCGGCGCGCGGCGGGTCGATGGAGAGGACGTCGACGCGCTCGTTGTTATCGGCGGCATCTAGGATGTAGTCGGTGGCATCGTCGGCCATAAACCAAGCGCTGCGGGTGAGGCCGTTGAGCTCGGCATTGCGACGTGCGTCGGCAATGCCCGCCGGGTTGCGCTCCACGCCGAGCAGCATAATGCCGACACCTCTGTCCTGGGCATCCTTCGCGGCGCACAGACCGATGGTGCCGCTGCCGCAGTAAGCGTCCATAAGAATGTCACCCTGCTGCAGGTCCATGCCGTCAATCGCGAGCTGATAGAGTAGCTCGGTCTGCTGCGGATTGGTCTGATAGAACGCGGTAGGGGAGATATCGAATTCGCAACCGAGCAGCTGGTCGCGCATGCACTCGGCGCCATAGACGATACGAGTCTCCTCACCCAAGATGGCGTTACCGGGACGGCCATTGATATTTTGGGCAACGGTGACGATATGCGGATCGAGCGCCGCGACGGCCTCAAAGAACTCCTGCGCATGCGGAAGATCGCGCTGTGCGGTCACAAGGGTAACCATGATCTGGTCGGTACGCCAGCCACAACGAACGACGGCATAGCGAAGCAGGCCTAGATGTTTGTCCTCATTAAAGGCAGGAATGTGCAGGCGCTCTGCTTCGCGAGCGATGCCGTTGAGAATCTGACGAGTACCCGGCGCCTCGACGGGACACTCGGGCACAGCGACGATTCTATGCGTGCCTCGCTCAAAGAAACCGCAGCGAACGGCGCCTTCCTTGCCGGGAGCAAAAGGAGTGGCAGCCTTATGGCGGAAGGTACGGGGGCTCGGATATTTGCCGGGGTCTCCCAAGGTAACGCCCATGCCGCGAATGGGATCAACGGCGATGCCTTCACGCTCGCAAAGCGAGGCAAAAAGCTCCTCCATAGCAGCCTGCTTAGCAGCGAGCTGCTTCTTATAAGGACGATTAAGCGCCGTGCACCCACCACAAGCCTTCATGATGGAACAAGGCGACTTGGAATCCACAGCCTTACGAGCAGGCTTGGCCGAGTCTTTATAAGAACGCTTAGAGCGAGCTTCGGAATCTTTGGTTCCAGCCTGACGAGCACCAGAACGCTTACCCTTTGCCTTGCCCTTGTTAGACTTACCCTTCGCATCCTTAGACGACTTAGATTTCTTAGAAGACTTCGTCTCCTCCGACCCCTCAGCCGCCTGGATCAAAGCACGCCGAGCCTTACGCTCAGCACGAGATTCTGCCATGAATTAACCCCACTATTAAATAAAAGAAAAGTCCGAAGCAATTGTACCGTGCATTCAACGTGCCCGTTTGGAGAGGAGGCTATTTAAGGCCCCGAGCACGTTGTCTCCCGGAATGCCGGCGGCCGTCACGGTATTTAATTTGTCGCGAGTTCCGCACGAACAGGAGAGCACTTAATGTGCTCTCCGTCGTGAGCAGGACTGTAGAGCAGCAAATTAAATACCGTGACGGCCGCCGGCATTCCGGGCGCGCCAACCTTGTGCTCCATCACGCTAAAGTGTATGATTCTGAACGTTACATGACTCACTTTACCTAACTAAAGTGCTATCAAGGGGGATACCATGAATACCGATATGTCTCGTCGTCAGTTTGTTGGTCTAGCCGGCTCGCTCGCCACGGTGCTCGGCCTTGGCCTGGTCGGCTGCGGCGGCGGTGCTGACAAGGGCTCCACTGCTGGTTCCGCCGCAGCCAAGGACGTGAAGGGCGCCGCGGAGTCCAAGAAGCTCGTGGTGGGCTTTGACAAGTCCTATCCTCCGTACGGTTTTGTGGGCGATGACGGTGAGTACACCGGTTTTGACCTTGACCTTGCCAAGGCCGTTGCTGACAAGCAGGGCTGGGACGTTGAGTACGAGGCCATCGACTGGGATGCCAAGGACACGCTGCTCAACTCGGGTGCCATCAACTGCATCTGGAACGGCTTTACCATGGAGGGCCGCGAGGACGACTACACGTTCTCCGAGCCGTACATGCTTAACGAGCAGGTGCTCGTGGTCAAGAAGGACGCGGGTATCAAGAGCTGGGACGATCTTGCCGGCAAGACCGTGATTACCCAGACTGATTCCGCCGCACAGGATGTGCTCGAGGGCGACCAGAAGGATTTGGCCGCGACGTTTGCCACGCTCGATACCATCGGTGAGTACAACACGGCGTTTATGCAGCTCGAGAGTGGTGCAGTCGATGCCGTTGCCTGTGACCTCTCGATCGCTCAGTATCAGCTTGCCGCCAAGCCCGATGCCTATACGCAGCTCGACAAGCCGCTGTCCAGCGAGCACTACGCCGTTGGCTTCAAGAAGGGCGACACCAAGTCCGCCGATGCCGTGACCGAGTCGCTCAAGGCACTCTACGAGGATGGCACGGTCAAGGACCTCTGTGATAAATATGCAGATTACGGTCTGTCTTTCGATAATTGGGTGCTCAAGTAATGTCTATTCAGGTCATGATGCAGATGCTTGGCCAGGGGTTCTTGGTCAGCTTGCAGCTGTTTGTGCTGACGCTGCTGGGGTCGATTCCGCTGGGAATCCCCGTGGCGTTTATGCGCATGAGCAAAATTGCGCCGCTCCGCTGGATTGCGCGCATCTACATTTCGGTCATGCGCGGTACGCCGCTCATGTTGCAGATGTTTGCCATCTACTTTGCCCCGTACTACGTGTTTGGCATTTCGCTCACGCCCGATTCCAAGTGGACGGCGTGCGTCGTGGCGTTCATCATCAACTACGCCGGTTACTTTGCCGAGATCTATCGCTCGGGCTTGCAGTCCATTCCGCGCGGTCAATACGAGGCTGCCGAGGTGCTGGGCTACTCGCGCATGCAGACGTTTCTGTATATCGTGATGCCGCAGGTCGCCAAGCGCATTTTGCCGGCGATGGGCAACGAGATCATCACACTGGTCAAAGACACGTCGCTGGCGTTTGCCATTGGCGTGGGGGAGATGTTCTCGACGGCCAAGGCACTGGTCGCCTCGCAGGTGAGCATGGTGCCGTTTGCAATCGCGGCGCTGATTTACTGGGTCTTTAACTTTGTGGTCGAGATGCTGCTGGGCGCCGCCGAAAAGAAGCTGGACTATTATCATGACTAACTCGGTGATGAAAATCGAAAGCGCGCGCAAGGCGTTTGGTGGCAATGAGGTGCTCAAGGACATCTCGCTCGAGGTGAAGCGCGGCGAGGTCGTGGCGATTATCGGGCCTTCGGGCGGCGGTAAGTCCACGCTGCTGCGCTGTGCCACGCTGCTCGAGACGCTCGACGGCGGCTCGCTCTCGTTTGGCGACCTTGCCGTCGCGACGGATGCGGGTTCGGGCGCGATGTACGCAAAGGGCGATGTACCTAAACAGGCGCGCTCGCGGTTCGGTCTGGTGTTTCAGAACTACAATCTGTTCCCGCACTATACCGTGATGAAAAACATCACCGATGCACCGATCCGCGTGCTTAGGCGTCCGCGCGAGCAGGCGGAGGCCCGCGCACACGAGCTTATTGCACAGATGGGGCTTACGGGTAACGAGAACAAGGTACCCTGCGAGCTTTCGGGCGGTCAGCAGCAGCGCGTGAGTATTGCCCGCGCCCTGGCGCTCGACCCGGAAATCTTGTTCTTTGATGAGCCGACCTCGGCGCTCGATCCAGAGCTGACGGCTGAGGTGCTGCGCGTCATCAAGGATTTGGCCGCGCAGAATATGACGATGGTGATCGTGACGCACGCGATGCAGTTTGCCCGCGACGTTGCCGACCGCGTGGTCTTTATGGATGGCGGTCGTATTGTCGAGGAGGGTCCTGCCGAGCAGGTTATCGATCATCCGCGCGAGCAGCGTACACGCGAGTTCTTGAGCCGTATCGAGGGATAGGCTCAGCTATTTGCTCAACTATTTATTGAGGTGAAACCGCCGCAGGTCTTATGATCTGTGGCGGTTTTTTGCATCCGCGGGGTTCAATAATCGCCTCGCAAGCTCGCTCTCTCCTCTCGCCGCCCGTATCCATACGCGTGCCGAAAGGTCTGCATGGACAGGCGACTGCAAGGGTAGGGTGGTGGCATAGGACATTTGGAGGGTGAGTCGGCTCGGCTGCCGACCATGCTGCTCCCGGGACGGCACCGACCGCGAACTCTCCCCGTTGGCGTCGCGCATCGCGCGCGACCCTGCAAGGAGGTCATCATGGGTGCTCCCAAGACCGGCAATGTAAGGAACGTGGTGCTCGTAGGCCAAGGCGGGGTGGGCAAGACTTCACTCGCCGAGGCCATGCTCCACCTTTCCGGTAAGACCGCCCGCCTGGGCGGCCACGACGGCACCAAGCCCACGCTCGACTATGACCCCGAAGAGGTCAAGCGTGCGTTTTCCATCTCGACGACCATCGCGCCGATTGACTGGAAGGGCGCCCGCATCAACGTGCTCGATGCCCCGTGCTACCCCGATTTTATCGGCGACGCCTTTGCCGCGATGAGCGTCTGCGAGACGGCGCTGTTTGTGGTCGACGCCGAGGCCGGCCCGCAGCCTACGACGGTTAAGCTCTGGTATGCGGCCGAGGACCTGCGCCTGGCGCGCGCGGTGTTTGTGAACCGCCTGTCGCGTCCCGAGGCCAGCTTTGCGACCACCATGGAACTGCTGCAGGAGCGCTTTGGTACGCGACTGGGCGCCGTGACTCTTCCCTGGGGCGAGGGCGAGGATTTTGACGGCATCATCGACCTGGTGCGCATGAAGGCGCGCCACTGCAACGGCACCGAAGCCGTTGAGTCGGAGATTCCCGAGGAGTATCGTGCCCAGGCCGAGGAGGCCCACGACCATCTGTGCGAGTTGGTGGCCGAGGCCGACGATGAGCTGATGATGAAGTACCTGGAAGGCGAGGAGACGCTGACGCAGGAGGAGCTTGAGGGTTTGTTGTCCAAGGCGATCGCCGAGCGCATCTTTGTGCCGGTCTTTGCGGGCGATTGCATTAAGGAGCAGGGCGTCAACTCGCTGATGGACGACATCGCCACGTACTTCCCGGCGCCGACTGACTACGGCGAGATGCCGCTCATCGACGGCGACTCGCTTAAGATCTCGAGCGACGATGACCGCCCGGTGGCGTTTGTGTTTAAGACCCTGGCTGACCCGCAGCAGGGCCGCATCAGCTTTATCAAGGTGCTGACGGGCACGCTTGAGCCGGGCCTTGAGCTGGTCAACGCGCGTACCCGCAAGAGTGATCGTCTGGCTCACCTGTATGTGATGTGCGGCCGCGACATGACCGAGGTCGGTCACGCCTATGCCGGCGACATTATCGTGGCGCCCAAGTTGGCGGCAGAGACGGGTGACACGCTCTCCATTACCGGTAAGGTCGAGGCGGCGGCGTTTAAGTTCCCCAACTCGCAGTACCGCATTGCCATCGAGGCCGAGAACCGCGGCGATGAAGAGAAACTCTACACGTTTATCGAGAAGGCCTGCAAGGCCGATCCGACCATGAGCATCGACCGCGACGAGGAGACTGGCCAAACCATTATCTCCGCCGTTGGTGAGGCGCAGGTTTCGGTGCTGCTCAACCGTTTGGAGGACCGTACCAAGGTTGTGGCAAAGAGCGTGCCGATTCGCATTCCGTATCGCGAGACCATCCGCCGCACGGCAAGCGCCCAGGGTCGCCACAAGAAGCAGACTGGCGGTGCCGGTCAGTACGGCGACTGCTGGCTGCGTGTTGAGCCGCTCATTGGTCCCGACGGCACGAGCGACGGCTATGAGTTTGTTGACGAGGTCGTGGGTGGCCGCATTCCGCGCTCGCTCATCCCCGCCGTGGACAAGGGCGTCCAGGAGACCATGAAGGACGGTATTATTGCCGGCTATCCGCTCACGGGCATTCGCGTCGCGGTGTACGACGGCTCGTATCACAGCGTCGACTCCAACGAGATGGCGTTCCGCGCGGCGGCTCGTATCGGCCTGCGCAAGGCATGCGCCGATGCCGATCCGGTGGTACTGGAGCCCATCGAGGAAATCACGGTGACTATCCCCGAGAGCTACGCCGGCGCCGTGATGGGCGACATCTCGGCCTCGCGCGGTCGCGTGACGGGCATGGAGACCGATGAGCGCGGCGATACCGTGGTCATTTCCCAGGCGCCGCTGGCCGAGCTGACGGATTATTCGACGCGCCTGCGCTCTATCACGCGCGGCACGGGCGACTTTACTATGAAGCCCGCAGGCTATGAGCAGGTGCCCTATGACGTGCAGGCCAAGCTGGTCGAGCGCTATGAGGAGGGCCGCGCCAAGTAACGTGTGGTTTTGCCTGCAATGTAGGTGCTGACGAAAAGGCCGCCCTGGGTAACCGGGCGGCCTTATTTGATCCCTGGGGCTGCAAATCGATTCATGTCGCGGTTGGGGGCTAGTCCCCCGAGGCCTGGTTGCGGCCGGTGGCGTAGTCGATCTGCACGTGCGGCTGCAGGTTGTAGCAGTACACGTGGAAGCACAGGGTCTTGCCGTGGTCCTCGATCGATTGTGCTTCCAGACGAACGCCACGACAGACGAGTTCCTCTTCGTTGTACATGGGCGTGACGCGGTAGAGCACATGGTTGCCTGTGTCGTGGATATAGTCGAGGATCTGCTCTTCAAACGGCAGCATGCCCGTTTCGTTGAGATAGCGCGTGCCGGTGAGGAGATTCTTGCGATTGGCGTTTTCGCCGCAGAGCGACCAGGCGATGAGGTGGCAACGGTTGTAGAGGCTTTGACCCGGAATAAAGTCGTAGCGCTGCTGGTGCCATCCGGCGGGGTGGATACGCGAGATATCCCCGCGCTTGCCTTGACCGAGCGATTCGGGGCCCACGCAGGCAAGCGCTTTGCGGGTGCGGCCCAGACTGTCGAGCTTGGAGAATTTCTTAAAGCAACCTTCTTCGGCGGCTCGTTCGTACTCGTCGAGCGTGAACGACGGCGTACCCAGTGGGTGCGTGCTATCGGCGCGCAGGGCGACATAGGGGTTGCCCGCATAGTCGGGAATGCTGCTGAGATATACGCCGCGTGCGCGGTCGAGGTCGGGGTTTTCGACCTCGTCGATGGGGGTGACGGAGCTATCTGAGGCGGCGTCGCTGGTGCCGGTCGAGGTGGCCTCGGAGCCATCGCCGGTGTCCTCGCCGCCATCGGAGTCCGCGGAGCTCGCCGTTCCCGATTCGAGTCGGGCGACCAGATCGGCCTCGTCGTCGGTGCGGCTAGGGCCCTCGTCTTGTTTCTCGGCCAGAGTTGCCGCTTGCTCATCGCTTTGCGGCGACAGCAGCTTGGGTGCGCCGTCGACCGATCCGACAAACAGCGCAAACCCCAGCACCACGGCGGTGCCGATGGAAAGTATTTGCTTATAGGCGGACTTGCGCGACATGGAGGCTCCTGGCTAGACGGTTGGGAATCTACCAGTCTAGCAGGTGCCGCCGCGAGCCGTTCGATCGAACAAACACTTAAGATTTGGGACAAACACTGATGGATTTGTCCCACACAAACTTGCGGTTGGGATGTGTGAGCTCTAAAGAGCGGGGTCAAAGGTTAGAGAGATTGCGCTCGTCTCTCTAAGCGTCTCTCCAAAGCGAAAGTCGTTTAGAGAGACTCTTCCAGGCATTCTGCCAGCGGATTTGATGTACATCTCAAAATGTCTCTCTAAAATAATGCATACATCTCTCTAAAGTTAGAGAGATGTACTAAACTTTAGAGAGATAAGTCTATTCTTTTAGAGAGACGGAATGCCAATGCTGCTGGATGAACCCCTTGGCCTTATCGTCGAGCGTCTTCGCAGACGGGGGACCGACGATGCTTCGGTAGAAGTTAAAGCCTGCACGAATAAACTGAGCGCAGATGTATGGGAGACGGTGAGCGCTTTTGCGAACACTGCGGGCGGGCTCATTATCTTAGGCCTGAACGAGGCCGAAGGATTTGTTCCCTCAGCTAGCTTTGCTATTGACAGGGTGCGCGATCAGTTTGTTTCGGGTATCGGAGACGGGGGCTCAGCGGCAGTGGTGGCCCATGCGCCACGGTATGAGCTTGATCGGGGCGAGGTCGACGGGCTACAAGTGCTGTTGGTACGCATCTTTGAACTTGAGCTCAAAGCGAAGCCCTGCTATATCGAGGCACGCGGCGTGCAGAATGGTAGCTATAAGCGCGTGGATGACAAAGATATCAAGATGTCGCCTGCTGAGCTATATGAGCTGCAGAGCGCATTGCATCCGAGCGATGCGGACGGCACGGTGGTCCCAGAGGCAACGATTGAGGATTTGGATCCAGATGTCGTGCGGTCTATTATCGCGAATCGTCGGTTGCAGACCCCGCGCGTTTTGCGCGGGGCCGATACGCTAGAAAAGCAGATGGTCCGACTTAATATCGTTACAAAAGATGGTGCCGTGAAGCTTGCGGGACTTCTGTCAGCAGGGATTTATCCCCAACAGTTCTATCCCAAGCTGATGATTGATGTTGCCGTTCATTCCGATGTGGAAAAATCTGCACCCGGGCAGCCCCGGTTTATTGACCGCCAGCTGTGCGATGGTCCTATTCCGGCTTGTATCGAAGATGCTCTCGCCGCGATCGGGCGTAACCTGCGCAAAGCGGCGATAGTGCAAGGCGCTGGTAGAAGGGAGGATTGGGAAGTTCCGCAGGAGGTTTTGCGCGAGGCCTTGGCGAACGCTTGCATCCATCGAGAATATTCGCCTATGTTCGTGGGGCAGGCCGTGAGTGTCGATATCTACCCAGATAGAATAGAGATTAAAAACCCCGGCGGGCTTTGGGGCGGAAAGACGGTGGACAATCTCGCGGACGGGGAATCGCGCTGTCGAAATCCAAAGCTCATGAGCCTGATGGGGGCGACGCCGCTGGAGCATGCCGAGGGGGCTGTTGCGGAAAGCCAGGGATCTGGTATCCCGGCTATGATTCGCGAGATGGAGTCTCGTTCGTTGGGCAGGCCGAAGTTTATTGTTAAGGCCGATTCGTTTACGGTGCTGCTTTTTCGGCATGGAGCGGAGCTCGCTGAAAATCGCACGTGGATTCAGGGTCATGTGAGCGCCGAGCTGACGGATCGCGAGGAGACATTGCTCATGCTTATGAGGGAACATGGGTGCGTGTGCGATGTTCAAAAAATACGAGAGGCCTTGAAGTGGGATTCGGATGATATTCGTCTGATTTGCGGGGGCCTTGTCGATAAGCGTGTCTTGTCAAAGTGCGGCAAAGACACGTTTGAGATTGTCGATATGAACAGAGAATCGTCTGCCTCCACGGCGGATAGGATCCTGGAGGCCCTCAATGCCGGAGTTGACATGACGGCGCGCGAAATAGCGGTGGCAGCGGGGGTCAAGGTTGCATCCGTCCGCTACCATTTGCCAAAAATGGCCGAGAAGGGGCTTATCGAAGTCATGGGTTCACCAACGAGTCGCAATCGCCGCTATCGGAAGAAATAGATGCAGTGACATTGCCTTTATACGGCTCTCCAAAAGGGGTAAACGTTTCTGGTTAATTTGTCCCATGAAGCTGCCAAAAGGGGTGGGCCCCGCCTGCGTTTCCCCAGATAAAACCGACCAAAATAAACCTGTTCCTTTTTGGCAGGTTTGCCCTCGAAGTTGCGGTGGAATAGTTCCTGGATGGCCCTTCTGGCTACATTTCAGGAACTATTTCACCGCAAGTTATTGGGCGGTTTGGATGGGAGGCGGTATTCTATTCTTTGTCGAGAACAATGTGAGAAAGAAGGCCCCATGCCCGATATCATTCGTATCAGCGATACACGGCTCGAGGAGCTTATTGCCGAGGACGTCCCCTATATCGATTTGACGACGCATATCCTGGGAATTGGTGACACGCCCGGCGCCATGGAGTATTACACGCGCGAGGACTGCGTGCTCTGCTGCACGGAGGAGGTTGCGCGCATGGCCGCCATGCTCAACCTGACGGTTGAGTGGTTTGAGCCTTCGGGCACCAAGGTCAAAGCCGGGCAGTCCTTTATGCGCGTGAACGGCACAGCCGCCAATTTGCATCTGCTGTGGAAGGTCGGCCTGAATATGTTCGACCACTACTCGGCCGTGGCGACCAAGACGCGCAAGATGGTCGATGCGGCGCATGGCGCCAATCCCCTGTGCGAGGTGCTCACCACGCGCAAGAGCACGCCGGGCAACAAAGACCTGCTGACCAAGGCAATCGTTGCGGGCGGGGCATTCCCGCACCGCATGGGCCTGTCCGAGACCGTGCTCGTGTTCGACAACCATACCAAGTTTATGACGGCGCCCTCCGGGGCGACGGGGCTCGACGCATTTATCGAGCTGTTGCCTCAGGTCCGTCGTCGTTGCATTGAGAAGAAACTGTTTGTGGAGGCAAACGCCGACGATGCGCGCCGACTGGTGAAGGCCGGCGTCGATGGCATCCAGTTTGACAAGGTTCCGGTTGCCGAACTGGCGGCGCTTGTGGAAGAGCTGCACGGGATCGATCCCCATGTCTCTCTGGTGGCGGCGGGTGGCATTCGCCCCGACAACGCTGCCGAGTATGCGGCAACCGGCGTCGACGGCCTCGTGACCACGTCGTGCTTTACGGCAAGGCCCGTCGACATGAGCGTCAAGATGTTCGCCTAGCGCAACAGTCGGGGGTTCGTCAATGACCTGACGCCTGTATGCGCCGCTGCCGCTCGCGGAAATAATTTCATTCGACCAAAACAATCTGTTTTGAAAGTCTGATGCGTCTACCTGCGAAAATAGATGTATCAGACTTTTTGTTTGAGTTTGCTTGTCCTGCCGTTGACGGAATCGGCCTTATATTCTCGCAAATAATTATTCTCAACAAAATATAATTCCACAGACTATCGCCATATTGGTGAGATGCTGGAGGAAGGAAGTGAGAGCATGGCTAAATGCTCCGAGCGGGCCGGTAACGGCCTGGTGAAATGGAATTGGAAGGGAAGGTTGAGCTGCTTTGGCAGGCTTGCAACGGTTGCGGCGCTAACGGTCACCATGACGACGCCGACGCTTTTTGCTGGCGAGATTGCCTATGCAGAGACGTTGAGCCAAGATACGGTCGCGGCTCAGGCGGCTTCCGGCTCGACAAGCGATGCGGATCAGTATCGTCACGGTACCGTCCAAATCGACGCCGATACCGCCAAGGATGGCGTCATCACCCTTAAGAAGGGCCAGACGGCGACGATCAGGGTGTCGCCGTATATCCACAAGCAGTACAAGGGCTGCGGCAAGACCGGCTGTCCTGAGAATTGCGAGGCAGAGCACGGTGTTGAGTGCTTTGTAAAGGGTATGGGTTGCAAGTGCGACCATACTCCGGTCGATCGCCAGGCCAAGGTTACGACGACCATCGACAATCAGGATGTCGTCAAGGCCGGCGACGTCGTGGCCGATAAGGACTGGAGCAACACCAACACCGATCTTAAGAAAGACGACGCCTACGTCACCAAGAACGGCACCATCACGCTGACTGCCGAGTCCGTGGGCACCGCGCGGGTTACGGTCGCCGCCGAGACCGACGAGAACGGTGACATCAATAACGCATCCGGCAACACCTCGACCCTGCTCGAGCACTGGCACCCCGCGACCAAGACCTACACGGTCAAGGTCGAGAGCGATGAACTCTCCCAGGACGAGAACGGCACCTACGTTATCTCGAACGCATCTGACTACGCTAAGTTCGTTGAGAAGGTTAATGCTGGCGAGTACAACCTGAACGCCAAGCTCACCGCCGACATTGCGCTCGAGGACGGCAAACTGCCGACCATCTGCACCGCCAAGAGCGAGGCCACGGCGTTCTCGGGCACGATTGACGGCCAGGGCCACAAGATCTCGGGTATCACGTCGTTCTCCGCCACGAGCGCCCCGGCTCTGGTGGGCTACCTTAACGGCGGCACCATCAAGAATCTGACGCTCGAGGGCACGGCCAAGGTCACATATATGACTGGCGCTTTCGTCGCCAACGCTTATGCGGGCACCATTGAGAGCTGCACCAATGCTGTTGCCCTGACGTCGACCAAGGACGTCGCCGGCATCCTGGGCGGTCAGGTGTTTAAGTCGACAGGTGAGGTTAAAATTACCTCCTGCAAGAACAATGCTGCCGTTAAGACAACCGGTAATTCGAGCGTCGCTGCGGGCATTGCGGCGGTCTCTAACAACGGCCCCTCTCTTGCGATTTCGAATTGCGAGAACTCGGGTGCTATTGAGTCTGCTAAGACTGCGGCGGGCGGTATTGTCGGCAAAACCGGCGGTAACGCTCTTACGGTTAAGGGCTGCTCTAACAAGGGCACGGTGACCGTTGGTGGCACTGGTGTGGCTGGCGGCCTTGTTGCCAAGATCGAGGGCGGCAAGGGTAGCGTCGTAGTCTCGAATAGCTACAATGCCGGCGAGATCAAGAGCAGCAACACTGGCGCTGCTACTGGCGGTCTCGTTGGACAGTCGGTGACGAGCACTAATAGCGTCAAGGTGAGCAACAACTTCAACGCTGGCAAGATTACGGTTGCCGATGGCGAGAATGCCAAGGCCGGTGCCGTGTTCGGTTACATCAGCGCGAGCGGTGCGGGTACCACTACCGCCGAGAACGTCTCTTATCTTAAGGGTGACCTTAAGGGCGTTGGCACAAATAAGAAGGATGACGTGACTGTTGCCGAGAAGACGGCCGACGAGCTTGCCTCTGAGGATTTTGCCAAGTCTCTTGGTTCCGACTTTAAGATGGGCTATCAGTCCGGTCACCCGATTCTGTCTTGGGAACCCGACGAGCAGGCTCCGGTCAAAGATCCGGTGATTAAGGCCGACCAAAAGATTCAGCTGCGCCAGTCCGGCGATACGAGCAGTGTCGCTGTAGCGATCGAGGGCGGTACCGACGAGTGGGCTGCTGCGGTTACGTCGATTAAGGTTACGCCCGTTAAGGGCGACAAGCGTGGCGACACCACGGAGGTCTCCGGCGACCGCATCACCGCTGCAAGTAACTCGATTAAGGTTACGCGCGATGATTCGAATCCGGTCTTTATCATCGGTGACAACGACGAGTTCAACGCTGGCGCTATCAGCGTTCCCTCTCGCCGCGGTTCGAAGACCTACCCCAACTCCAAGCAGTATGAGGTTGTCATTTCCGCCGAGGGGTACAACGATGTGACCGGAACGGTCAGCTTCTATTCCGGAACCTCGAAGACCTTTAAGATCATCGTCGACGAGGACGGCGACACGTCTACAACCGACGACCAGACGGTCAAGGGTGAGTGGACCGAGGACCAGCTCAAGGCTATGTCCGGCTACGGTTTCTACAATGGTTCTTCCCAGTGCGGCATGACCGGGTTCCGCACATTCTCCGGTCACGGTGTTCCGGTCGAGGACCTGATGGAGGCCGCCGGCGTGGAGCCGTCGGAGAAGGATTCCTACCTCATCGATACCGCCGATCACTATGGCAACAAGCAGACCTACGAGTCGCTCTTTGGTGTCGACCGCTACTTCCTGCAGTCGATTTATACCGATAAGGACGTCAAGGACACCTACGCCAAGCTCGTGAAGTCTGACGATGAGGCCGGCTCGACGATTGAGCTGCGCAAGCTGCTCGCATCCAAGGCGGTGGAGGAGAAGTCCACCGTTAAGCCGATGATCGCGGTCGACTACAACGAGGCCGTGCTGAGCGGCGATGACGTCGCGACCGCGACGCTGCCGGACGCCCTGAACACGAAGCTCAGCACCACGACGGCGCTCGAGAACCGCTATCGCTTTATCTACGGTATCAAACTCGCCAAGGATGACTGCACGGTCACGTTTAACGCGAACGGTGGCAGCGACGTCGCGAGCCAGACGGTTCAGTCGAACCTGATGACTTCGACCGAGAACACGACGTGGTCTTCTAGCTATTGGGTCTATGCGCTTTACGTCTTCCCGAACAAGGGCAAGGGCACCACGGAGGACGCCAACCCCGAGAAGCTGACGGTTCCTGAGAATCCGACGCGCGAGGGCTACACCTTTGCCGGTTGGTATACCAAGGACGGTACCGAGACCGGTGACTGGGGCGAGAAGTTCGACTTTACGGCCAACAGCGGCACCGTCGATCAGGATACTCAGCTCTATGCCAAGTGGCATGTCGATAGCGAGACCGTCTCGCAGACCGGCGAGACCGCCCAGGCCTATCGCGAGGCCCAGTACGGCGAGCCGCCCGCGGGCGACTCTAGCAACGCTGGTCAGCATGTCAAGGTGACGGTCGCTTTTGACGGTCCGGTTACCGTTACCGACCAGGCTGCTCTCATCAACAGCCTCAAGTTCTCCGTCAGCGGTGGCGAAAATAGCACGCTGACCGCTACGGCCGACGGCAATAACCTGGTGCTCGATGTTCAGCTTGGCTTTGCGCTTATGGCGGGCTCGCTTAACGTTTCTGCTGCAGGCGATGACGGCATCCTCGATGGTGTCACCGTCGATGGCAAGCCCGTTAAGCTCGACAAGATCAAGACCTCGGTCGATACCGGCCTGGCCTTTGAGGCCGTGAGCGTGGTCAAGGGAACGAAGGACACGCCTGCCAGCACCACCTACAAGGTGACCCATGGCGCTAACGTGCGTTCCATGAACCATATCGTGTGGCTCACCAATAACGGCAAGGGCACCAAGGGCAGCTCCATCCTTGCTAACACCGCCGATTACTCACAGTCCACGTCCGCACATCACCACATGTGGTTTAAGTTCACCAACCTGGACTCTGCAAAGAGCATCGTAAGCAATGCGTCCGAGTCCCTTGATGCAGCCGGCTACACCGTGATCGACAACGGCGACGGCACCTTTACCATCACCGCCAAGGCTGCCAAGCAGGGCGAGATCCTGGGCGCCGCCAACTACACCGATTCGTTCTTTAACGCGACCGGCATCAAGCTGGGCGAAGACGTCGAGGACGCCGCTCTGCCCACCGATGCCCTCTCCTGCAATCTCGGTATGAGCTTCCCCGAGAAGGCCAGCCAGGTCTCCACGTCCATGGGTCGTTACCATGGCGGCAAGACCACGTTCTCGCTGACGCCGTCTGCCGATGCGCTGGCCGACTATCAGGAGACGCACGAGGGCGCCGACACCAAGTCCATGCTCAACGACTGGATCTCTAACATCACGTCCGTGACCATCGACGGCACCACGCTCGAGGGCAAGGCCTTTGACGAGTGGAAGGACCAGCTCACCAACGCGACCGACGACGCCGGCAAGCTTAATTACTATGAGCTCACCGCCGGTGGTAAGTCCGCCACGCTGACGCTGCCCATCGCCCTGTTTGACACGTCGCAGGAGAAGAGCACCAAGAACATCGTCATCGAGTCCAAGGGCTTTAGCACCGTGTCCGGTGACGTGACCTTCCGCAGCCTCAACTCCAACGAGGTTGTCGTGCGCATCCTGAGCGCCGATGGCTCCAAGGTCGAAAAGACCACCACGCTCACCATGGACCAGCTTAAGAACCTGCCGGTCCAGAGCGGCTACACCACGGCCGCTAACTGCGGCATGGCCGGCCTGCGCACCTACTACAGTGAGGGCGTCCTGCTGACCGACGTGCTCAAGGCCGCCGGTGTGAACTTTAACTCCGGTATGACCCTCAAGGTCCGCGTGAACGACCAGCTCCAGAGCAACGGCAACGGCACTACGACCGAGGACGGTTATTGGAGCCAGTCCACTTGGACCTATGACGAGCTCATGGGTACTGCCCGCTACTATTACCCGGCTATGTGGGACAACACGACCAAGTATGACGAGCTGGGCGGCAAGACCATCTACGAGGTACTCTCCGAGAACAAGAACGCCTGGAAGGGCGACGACGAGCAGGCGCAGTTCCTGCGCAAGAAGCTCGCCGAGACCGAGCAGCAGGTGAACCCGATCCTCGCCTGGAGCTGGAACGAGAGTGTGCCCTACTTTGGTGGCACCAACCCCACGGGCTCCTACGATGGCTACAGCCAGCAGCTCGGCATGCGCTTCCTCTATGGCCTGAAGGCCGATGCGAACGGCATCCCCGTTGACGACAACACGACGTTTGCCAACACCTACGGCGTGTTCGGCATCGATATCCTCGGTGGCACCGAGGTCACCGAGCCCTCCGTCGACACCGACGTTGCGGTTAAGGGCAACGCCGCCGCCGACATTTCCGACGCTGCCAAGGACCAGGCCAAGCAGGCCGCCGGCGACATCTACAACGATGTTAAGAACGCCAATACCCCGAGCGGCATGTCCAAGGACGATGCAAAGAAGCTCGCCGATGTGGCTGCGGCCGCCGACGGCGATGCCGGCGATAAGGTCAAGATGGAAATGACCCTTAAGGTCGATTCCAAGAAGGCCCAGGATGTTAAGGACGACGCTGCCAAGGTCGAAAATGCCGTCAAGGGTAGCGACTATGCATACTTTGACGTAACTCCCACGGTAAAGATGACGGTGTTCGATAAGAACGGTGCCGTTAAGCAGCAGTCCGAGGACGTTGAGCTTTCCGAGCTTCCGCAAAACGTGAGCATCGCCATCAAGGTCGATCCCGCCCTGCTTAAGAAGTTCGTGCGCATCGCTCACGTTCACGATGGCAAGGTGACGTTTGTGACGCCGCAGTCCATCGACCGCAAGAACGGCATCGTGACGATCTCGCTTAAGGACTTCTCGACCATCGCGGTCGTCGCGAGCGACAAGGCAAATGTCACTATCGATGGCGTGGGCAGCTTCGATGTGACCTATGGCGACAAGATCTCCAAGCCGGCCGACCCCACCAAGGACGGCTACACGTTTGGTGGCTGGTATGCCGACAAGGACTGCACGATCCCGTTTGACTTCGACAGCCCGGTGACCGAGGCGGACGGCGATATTCACATCTATGCCAAGTGGACCAAGAACGAGTCCACGACGCCCGATACGCCGAAGGGCGATAAGACGAAGGACGATAACGGCAAAAAGGCCGATGATGCGGCGGCAAAGAAGACCGCCGACAAGGGCACCCTCGCCAATACGGGCGACCGCACCTTCGCCATTGCCGGTATGTGTGCTCTGGCCGGTATGGTTGTGATCGGTATCGCTGTGGCCCTGCGCCGCAAGAACGCCCGATAAGGGCACGACGATGTAATCGGGGCATTTGAGTGTGCCCCGATTGCGGGAAAGCCTGGGGGAGGTATGCCGTGTGGCATGCCTCCCTTTGGGCGTATATGACAAGGAGAAGATCATGAGACGTATGGGACGAATCGGCCGCGTTCTGGCGGCGGCAATCGCCGGCGGCGCGCTGGTCGCCACAACGGTGCCGTCGGTTCCGGCATTTGCCTATTTCAACTTTGGCACGGTTTCGGTTGCGCCGGGCGCAAGCTCGCTTTCCGTCGTCGCCGGCGGTACCGCGTCGACCAACGTCTCGGTCTCTCCCTCGAGCCATGCGCAAACGCAAGGATGCGGCATGGCACAGTGTCCCCAGGTCTGCAACGGCGACGGCGCCATCGAGGCTGGTTACAGCTGCTTTGACGCCAACGGCCAGTGCACGTGTGCGGGTACGGCATATACGACGTACACGCCCAACGTGAGCTGCGTCTCGAGCAACGCCGGTGTTGCCAGCGCCTATATGAGCGGCAACACGTTAGTGGTAACTGGCAGATCTGCGGGCACTGCGACGATTTCCATTTCGGCCTCGCTGCGTCAGTGGTCGACGGGGTCGGCATACGTGACGGTTAACGTCTCGGCACCTCAGCAGTCGAGCGGCGGCCAGCAGTCGAGCGGCAATCAGCAGTCCGTCGGCGCACAGAGCGGCTCCGCCAAAAACGAAGGCACGGTCAAGGCCAACTCCGCGGGTATCCCCGAGGCGGCCAAGGCGACGGAGTCAAAGTCCGACGAGCTCAACGAGCAGACGGTTGAGTCCGAGGGCGGTACCGTTGTCATCGTCGAGAACAACTCTCATCTCAACACGGCCGAGGAGCTCAAAAAGATTGCGGGCAAGGAAAACACCCAGCTGGTGATTTGGGCGGGCGCATCGTCCGACCAGCCCGATTATTCCTGGACGTTCCGTGGCGAGGATGTAAACGCCGACGACCCCAACCTCGACTTCGACCCCACCATTAAGGTGTCCGAGCAGGGCGAGGGCACGGCTGCGAATCTGACCAAGCAGGCCAAGGATTCGCGCGTGCTCGACTTTGCCTACAAGGGCAAGCTGCCGGCAAAGGCTTCGATCTATGTTAAGGCCGGCTCCAAGTATCCGGACGAGACCACGCTTTCGCTCTTTAGCTACAACGGCAAGGACCGCGTGTTTAAGAAAGCTCAAGACGACGGCTGCAAGGTCTCCAACGGCTATTTCTCTTTTGAGACCGATAAGGGCGCGACGTTTGCGGTCTCGACCGATGACCTCGCTTCGTATGAGGTGCGCCAGGAGAACACGCCTCAGGCCGCTAAGAAGCAGAAGGCCGCCGAAGATAAGGCGGCACAGTCCGCTTCGAGCAGCAATACGCTCGTATACGGTGCTGCCGCCGTGGTCGTAGCGGCTGTCGTTGCCGTTGCGGCCGTAGCGCTGCACCGCAAGAAGAGCGCCGCTGCGAAGGCCGACCCCAAGGACGCTCCCGTTCAATCGGATACGGCGGATGAGGCAACGGATGAGAACGAAGAATCGGAGAAGGGCAGTTCGAATGACGAGTAATCGTCTTGCGGGTCCTTTCGCCCACGACATCTTTGAGGCGTTTCGCAGCGCCCTCCCGGTTTTGCTTGCGGGGCTTGTGACGTTTTGCGTGCTGGTGCCCGTATCGACCTCGATGGTCAACGCGTTCTCGATCTTCAACGTCAACTTTACGCACGACCAGCTCAAGTACCAATTTTATGCACAGTCGCTTGGCCCTGTGGTAGATGCGGCGTGCGTTGTGCTCGGCATGGCGCTCGCCCTTGCGCTCTTTCGCTTTGTGCTCGAGAAGCGCTCGACAACAGCGTATTTTTCGCTCGGCATCGACCGCCGCGGCCTGTTTTTCTCGCGCGCCCTGGTTGGACTTGTCGGCATTGTAGTTGTTATCGGTGTTCCGCTTGCGGTATCGCTGGCGCTCAACAGCATGGCACTCGGTATCTACGAGGGGGAGCTTGCGGCCTTTGCCTATGTGGTGGCCGGTTATATCGCCGTGGCGCTGGTGTCGTTTGCCGTGACGGCGATCGCGACTATGTTTGCAGGCACGCTGTTTGAGGCGCTGGCGTTTAGCGTCATCCTTTTGGGCGGCGTGACCGTGGTTTTGTGGGGCATCGGCGCCGTGAGCAAGTTCTTGCTGGTGGGCGATGCCATGGGCATCACGCTGTACGACCAGGACGTGACGGTGGCACCGTCGCTTTTGGAGTCCCTGTCGTGGACCAACCCTGTCGCGTTTTTCCTGACGGAGGGCGCGAGCAAACAGTTTTTCCAAGCGGTCGATCCGGTGTACTATCCCGAGCCCGGCTCCTGGCAGCTGGTGGCGGGCTGGGTTGTCGTATACCTCATACTGTCCGTGATTGGCGCCGTGGCGCTTGTGCGTCGCTCGGGCGAGCAGGCCGAGATGGCGGGAAAATCTCCTGTGCTGTCGCTTGCCGCCGTCTGCGTCATCGGGTTTGCCGTGGTCGCGGCGACGGTGACGGCGCTCGGCTCTGTCGATATTGCCGTTGCCCTCGTGGCCGCTGCGGCGCTTTTCGTGCTGGTTTCGCTGGCGCTGCTCTTTGGGCCCTTCCGCGGGCGTGCGTCGCGTCGGGTGGTAGTTGCCTCCGTCGCCGCGGAGCTTGTCGTGATGGCCGCGGCGATCGGCGCGATTGCGGCGGGCGGCTTCGGGTACGCGAGCTATATTCCGTCCACCGAGGACGTGGAAAGCGTCGAGATTTCGTATGACGGATCACCGAGCTATCTCTCGAGCAATTTCTCCGGCGTGTCCGGCGGTACGTCCTATTACTTCACGGCCACGCGAAGCTACGGCGAGGCGTCGACGGTCGACTCGATTCGCTCCATCCATCAGCAGCTCATTGCATCGGCCCGCGATGCATGGGAGACCGATACCGAGAGCTTTGAGCAGACGGTCGTACCCTACGACATCTCGATCACCTACCATCTTAAAGACGGCGGCACGGCCGTGCGCTATTACCGCCAGGCGACAGTCGGCGAGCTTTCGGCTCTTTGCGCCCTGGATAACGATGCGCATGCCAAGGTGCTGCGCCGGGCTGTCGTGACGGGGGATACCGCCGAGCTTACCAAGGACGAAGTGTCCGACCTGTGCGAGTCGCCCTCCTATGCGGCGTATCGAAGCGGTGCGCTATATGTTGCGGACGGCATTCTCAACCAGATTGTGCCGGTCGACCTTACCGCGGCCGATCGCGCTTCGCTCCAAAAGGCCATAGCCGACGACCTCGACCGCCTTTCGGCAAGCGACATCTATGCTCCCAAGTCGCAGACGCGTGCGGTGATTATGTTCACGACGGCATCCGAGGTCGATGTCGCCTCGTTTGGCTATTCGTTTAACAATGCCCTTTCGTATGTGACGGATAGCTGGACGAGCACGATGGCTTGGCTCGAGGACCACGGCGTGCTGGCACAGATCGGCAATGGCGAGATCGACCCTCGCGTCATTGAGGGTATGACGTTTGAGGCGGATGACCCCTATGCTTCCGTGAACGCCGTCACCTCGCCGCAGGCCCGTTACTTTATGGGCTATCGCAAGGAGAATGCGGGCAGTTTTTGGGTCACGCAGGACTTTGGCGCGCAAAAGACGGTGTCGGACCAGGAGGATATCGCAAAGATCGTGCCCAACCTCCGCATGGGGTATGGCATGGACGGCGGGTACCTGGTCCAGCTTAAGCTGCGCGGCCTCGAGGCGTATGTGTACTGCTATCTTCCGGCCGAGCTTGCGCCGGATGACCTGTAAGGCGGAGTGATGATCGAAGTCTCCCATATCTCTAAAAGCTTTAGGTCGTATCGGGCCCTGGACGATATTTCGTTTACCGTCGAGAACGGATCGGTGTATGGCCTGGTGGGCTACAACGGTGCCGGCAAGACGACGCTGCTCAAGATTATCGCTGGGGTCTATCGTGCCGATAGCGGTACGGTGACGATCGACGGCGTTGCGGCCGGGCAGAACCGTACGTCCGATCAGGCCCTGTTCATCGTGGCCGACGAGCCGTATTTTCTGCCGCAGGCGACACCGCTCACCATGCGTTCGTTTTATAAGGGCTATTATCCGGCTTGGTCGGATGAGGTTTTTGAACGCCTGCTCGACATCTTTCGGCTCGATGCGCGCGCGAAGGTCGCCGGCTTTTCGAAAGGCATGCAGCGTCAGCTGGGCATTTTGCTCGGCTTTGCGACGGGTGCCCAGTCGCTGTTGCTCGACGAGAGCTTTGATGGCTTAGACCTTGCCAAGCGAAACCTGCTTAAGCGCCTGCTGAAGCAATATGCGGCGGAAAAGGGCGCCAGCGTAATCCTGTCCTCGCATAACCTGCGCGAGCTCGAGGACGCGGCGGACCATCTGGGCATGATCAAGGAGAACCGCCTGACATTTAACGGTAGTGTGGCCGAGGTCCATGCTCAGTATCCCGACGCCTCGCTGGAGGAGATCTTCCTTTCCGAGGGAACGGGCGGCGATATCGACACGACCGGGCTGTTTGCATAGGGATATTCACGGGGAAGGTGGCGCGATGACGCGCAAGAACATATGGAAGTCGATGGCCGCGATGGCACTGTGCCTCGCGCTGGCGAGTGCTGCGGGCCTTGTTGTCGCGACGCCGGCATTTGCCTATTTCAACCGCGGTGCGGTCAAGGTCGAGGCGGCGTCGACGTCGATGGAGCTCCAGGCCGGAAAGAAGGGGAGCCTCACCATTAAGGTGACGCCGTCTTCGGATAAGCAGACCGAGGGCTGCGGTATGCCCAAATGCCCGCAGGGATGCTCGGACAGCTGCTTTGACAAGAACGGGCAGTGTACGTGCGCCGGTAAGAAATACAAGACCTATCACGCGCAGGTGACGGCGACGTCGAGCAATCCTGGGGTTGCTGTCGCTACGGCCGATGCCAAGGGCGTGACAGTCTACGCCAAGACGGCGGGGGAGACGACCATCACCCTTAAGGCGTCGCTTCCCCAATATACGGATGCCACCTGCGAGATTAAGGTGCACGTGAGCGGGACCGCGTCCGAGGCGGGCGGTTCGTCAGATGCGTATACCGAGATACCCGCGGCAGCGGAGGTGTCGAGTGAGCCCGTCGAGGACGAGCTCGATATCAATAAGGCGACGATTATGGGGCGCGCGGTTTGGCAGGTGCGTATTAATGGGGCCACCGACCCCACGGCGCGCATGCGCGAGATGGCGGGCACCGATGGCGACCTGACCTTTTGGGCGGGAGACACCTACTTTCACCCCGACTATTCGCTGACGTTTGGCGGTAAGCATTTTAGTGCCGATGAGGTGACCGAGACCAACCCCACCATTACCGTCGAGCGTACCGCGACAGGCGAGCTGACGCAGCCACTTGCCGGGCTTGACAAGTTCTTGGTGCTGCGCTTTGCCCAGCAGGGCGCGTTTTGTTCCACGGGAAAGGCCTATGTGCTCGCCGACGACTTGTTTGGCGATAACGACGAGCTGGGGCTCTTTACCTATGATGCCGATACGCAGACGTTCTCGCGCGTCGATGACTCCGATATCGCGATGGTTGGCGGCTACGTGGCGTTTTCGGTGAGCGAGGGCGGGACCTACGTGGTGTCGACGCGTGACCTGCAAAACGATGCGTCCCAGGCGGTGAAGCACTCGGACAGTGCCAAGAAGGATATGGCCGAGGGCTGCTCCGACATGATGGATATGGGAAGCATGGATATGTCTGATGCCGACGACGCGGATGCGACCGATAGCGGCATGCCGCTTGTCGTTCCCGCCGCCGTTGCCGTGATTGCTGTTGCAAGCGTTGCCGTGGCGCTCGTGCTGCGTCGCCGCAAGGGCGCTGACGGTACGGGCGCATCGGGCGCAGATAGCCCCAAGCGAAAGGAATAGCCGGTGCCAACTCGCCTTCGACAACTGGTGAGGCGCTTCGCCGTAGTGGCGGCGTGCGCAACGGCTCTCGCTTTGGCGGGGGCCGCGGGCTTTGGTGCGCCGATGGCGTTTGCCGACGGCATGGGCAGCATGCAAAGCATGGGCGGTAAGGCGAGCTCGGGCACTGCATCGAGCGATGCGGCACCCCAGGTGTCCTCGAAAAAGAAATCAAAGGGTACCATGCACGTCGCGGTCGGCTTGGACCGTCTGGTGGGCACGAGTGCCCCGGGCAAAGATTCCAAGATGGATCGCGAGACCATGGGCCGCGTCTTTCCCGGTCTGTTGGATATCGAGACCGATCCGGTAGCGATTAACGTGGGCAAAGAATGCTCCATGAAGGATCTTTGCGGCATCGATCCCTGTACCTGCGGAAAGCCCGATGCGTGGGGGCATTGTGCCTGCGCGGGCTTTGAGGAAGTTGCGCCGACACTCTCTATCGAGTCGAGCGACGATGGCGTGGCAAGCGCGGAGGAGTTCGCGGGGCGCTCGTGGATCGTTCCACATGGCACCGGCACCGCGGTCATCACCGTGCGCGCTTCGCTGGTCCACTACAAGACGGTTGAGTATCGGTTTGCGCTGACGATTGAGCCGTTCGGCTTTATCGATGCGCTGCTGATTGCCGCCGCGCTTGCGCTTGTCGTGCTGGTGGTGCTGGCTGTTTGGCTGATCGGCGGTTGCCTGCTGCGCTGCCTTCGCCGCATGGCGCGACGCTGCGGCGAGCGTCGGCGCGTGGTCGCCCAGCTTAAGCACGACCATCCCGCCCGCTGGCGCGAGCTTCTTGCCGAGCGGGATGACGGCCCATTTGGCGGCAGGCGCTTTTTTGGGCGTGGCCGCCGTCCGCACCGTCCAAGGATGACGTTGCATGAGCTTGGGTTTGCCGCGCGCGATGCCATCCTGCCGTGCCTGGCCGCCATGCTTGTGCTGGTCGTTTTGGTGCCCGTTTCGACGACCGTGGTGCCGAGCATTTCTATCTTTAATATCGATTACACCCATGAGCAGCTCAAGTACCAACTCTTTGCGCAGGGCTTGGGCCCCGCGGTATCGGCTTGCTGCGTTGTCCTTGGTGCTGCGCTCGGCTTTGCCCTCTTTGGATTTGTGCTGGTGCGTCAGGCCGTGACGGCGCACTTTTCGGTTGGAATGGCACGCGCACGGATTTTCGCCGTGCGGTTTGCCGCCGGTATCGGCGCGTGTATTTTGGCCGTCGGGGTCCCCTTTGCCGCGTCACTCGTTTTGAACATAGCCGCGCTTGGCTTGTATCCCGGCGAGCTGGGAGCGTTTGCATACGTTGTGTGCGGTTATGCGCTCACGGCCGCCGTGTCGTTTGCCATCTCGTCCGCCGCGCTACTGCTCGTCGGGTCGCGCGCCGAGGCCGTGGCATTTGCCGCCACAGGCGTGCTCGGCGTGACCGTTGTGCTTTGGGCGGCAGGCGTGCTGCTGCAGCAGTTGTTGCCCGGATGTGCCTGGGGCGTCGCGGCGTACAACCAGACAACGCCGATCGAGCCTTCGCCGCTGTCGCTTCTTGCGTCCTTCAATCCCATATTGTTCTTTGCCCAGATGGGCGCCGAAAAGCAGTTCTTTGCGGCGCTGCATCCGGTGTACTACCCGGTGCCCGGCAATATGTTGCTGCTTGTGGCCTGGGGCGCCGTTCTGGTGGCGCTGGCCCACGTGGGGGCCTGGCTTATGGAGCATCGTCGCGGCGAGCAGGCCGAAATCGCTGGCCTGACGCCGTTCGCGACCTATACGGTCTCCGCGGTTGCCGGCCTGGTAGCGTTTGCCTGTGCGCTCTCGTTGCTCGCTCACGCTGGTGCTCTTACGGCGACGGCTGTGGCGATTATTGGTTTTGCGGGCATCGCGGCAGCGGTGTTGCTCGGTCCCTTGCGCGGCAAGACGCATTCGCGCCGTGTTGCGGGCGTTGTCGCTGTTGAGTCCGCGGCGCTTATTGCCGTGTGCGCCCTGGTGGGGACCGGTTTCTTTGGCCTCACCGAGCAGCAGCCTGCGGCGGCCGATGTTTCGACGGTTGAGGTTTCGTGCGTGGGGTCGCCGGCATATATGACCGGTGAGTATCAGGGTGTGACGCACGGCGGTGCATACTATACGACCGCGTCGCGCAGCTATCGCTCGGCCTCGTCTATAAAGACTATTGAGGCCGCCGAGCGCCTGCTGCTTTCGGACGCCCATGAACAGCTGGGAGACGATTGTCTGCCGCTTGACGTGACGATTCGCTATGCACGCAAGGACGGGCGGGTCATAACGCGCTATTACGCGAAGGTCTCGCGGGCGGCGTTCGATAAGCTCATCGAGCTTCAGGACGATACCCATGCCCGCAAGCTCGAGGCGGCGGTTATTGCGGCCGATACCACAGGGCTCCAGCGAGATGACCGCGCGACGGTCGAGGCATCGCCACTCTTTGAGGTCTACAAGACAGGCGACGTCGCGCTTGCCGGTGCCGATCTTTCGGGCGCTCATAAGCTTTCACTTTCGGGCGCTGGCCGTGTCGAGCTCATGTCTGCACTGGCCGAGGACATGCGCGCCATGTCGGCTGACGACCGCTACGATGCCGCGGCACCAGTTCGGGCAACCCTTTTGGTCTCGACATCGATCGAACAGGATATGGGGGCGTGCGGCTACTCGTTTAATTCCTCGGTCACCTATCTAACCGACGCGTACTCCAACGCGCTTGCATGGCTGCGGGGTCATGGCTATGTGGCTGATGATGAGGATGATGGTGCCGATGGCGTTGGCGCCGATTGGGCCTCTGTTACGCTTGAGCGCGATACGGCAAATCTAACAACACCTCTGAGCAGGTATTTTATGGGCTACCGTGCCGATGATCCCGATGAGTTTTGGTATGACGGCGTTACGGCGGCCGATCATGCGTCATCGTGCGTCGAGACCGACGATTCCGAGCTTATGGCACGTATCGCTCGGGCATCGCGCGCCGGCTGCCTTATGGACGGCGGCTATCTGGTGCGCGCGACGCGTGCCGATGGCGGGTACACGTATCTGTATCTGCCCGCCGCCAACGTGACCGAGTCGCTGGAAGGGAGCATCGATGGCCTCTCAAACGAATGAGTCGACGCAAGTTGTCGGCCCGGTTGACGTGTCGTCGATTTCGGTTGCCGGAACGTCACATACGGTGTCTGTCGATGGGCAGACCAAGCAGATCGAATCGGCGCGATTTGCTCCGCAGGAGCTCGACGCTGCCGTTTCCCCCGCGTCTATTGAGGTGGGGGTAAGCTGCGGCATGCCCGACATGTGCGGTATCGACCCGTGTCTGTGCGGCACGCCCGATGCGTATGGGGCATGTGCCTGCAACGGCCTTAAGACCATCGCGCCTTCGGTGACCTACGCATCGTCCCATCCCGAGGTCGCGACCGTCGAGGAGGCGTTTGGTAAGGTGTGGCTTGTTCCGCACGGCGAGGGAAAGACGACGGTGACCATGACGGCAAAGCTCAAGCACTATCAGACGGCTTCGGTCGAGATGCCGGTGCAGGTTGCCGGACCCCAGGCGGCCGACGGGTTGCTTGCCGGGGGCATTCTGGTGGTGCTGGCTGCCATAGTCGCTCTGGGGTGGGGCATTCGAAAGCTCGTGTCGCATGGCGGCCGTCGCTCTGGGCGCGGGGCGGCGACATGCCTGTTGGCCGTGCTTTTGGCGACGGTGACTGCCGGATCGCTCTCTGCGTGCGGTGGTACATCGGTGCAGGTAGCGGAAGACTCGCCGGTATTGTCTGCGGGCGAGCTTTCGGCCACCTCCGATGCTGCGGATGCCGAGGCATCCCAGGCCATCAAGATTGTTTTGAAGGCGCCGCGTAAACTTTCCGCGACGGGTGATGCTGAGGACCTGGCCTCCGATTTCTCGTTTAAGCTCAACGGAAAAGAGCTGGATTCCGATGCCATTAAACTGACGGTTGGCGTGTCGGGCCGCGATGTGACGTTTACGTTGTCGCCGGGCAGCAAGGCTGCCAACGGTCCCGGGTCGGGCGGTGCGTATTTTGCCGTGTACCAGGGGCAATTCTCGATTGACGCCGCGCGGGGCGACGGGGCGCTGCCGCATCTGACCGATGCCAAGACGGGCGATACCGCTGTGCTGCGTGACGCGGTGACCGGCACGCTGCCCAGCGGGGCACAGATTGAGGTCCTCTCGTCAGATACCGGGTCGAGCGCCGCGGGTACGCCGGCAACGGCGACGTTTCGCGTGGCCTCGCCCGCCCGCGCTCGTGCCATCACGTGGGTTTCGCTCGATGGCGGCAAGACAAAGATCCTTAAGCACAATCATCAATTTGCTGACGACGATGCCGCATCGTATGCGCAGGATGTGGCTGCCGTGATTAACAAGGCGTCCGAGAACGGGACGGCCGATGCAACGGGCGGCTCATACACGGCACGCGCAATGGGCGATACTGTGACCGTTCGCTCAAACGAGGTCGTGGACGGGCAAACAATCGAACCGATGCTCGTCGAGGGCTTTGGCGTTACGGGTGGAACGTACACGGCGGAGGAGTCGTAATGGGTGGCGCAACCAAGCGGCGTTCTGCGCGTGCGGATGTGGGCGGCTTTTCTCAATCGCGCGCCGTCAAGCGACTGGCGCTGTTGGTCCTCGCGGCGATTCTCGTTGCCGGCCTTGCCTTCTCGCTCACCTTGGGTCGATATCGTATGGGGCTTGGCGATTTGGTCGCCGCGCTTGGCGGGTCCAATGAGGCCGCGCTCAACGTGTTTTTGACCATTCGCTTTCCGCGCGTTGCCTGTGCCATGTTGGTGGGCTGGTCGCTGTCTGCTGCCGGCTGTGCCTACCAGGGCATTTTTAAGAACCCAATGGTCTCGCCCGATCTGCTGGGCGCATCGGCGGGAGCCTGCTTTGGCGCCGCGCTGGCCATTTTGCTCTCGGGCAGCGGCCCGGCTATCGAGGTCGCGGCGTTTGTCTGCGGTATCCTGGCGGTCGTGTGTTCCTACACGCTCAGTGCCGTTATCGGGCGGCGCATGCGCGGCGTGCTCGTGCTGGTGCTGTCGGGGCTCGTGGTGGGCAACGTGTTCCAGGCTGGCGTTTCGGCCGTTAAGTTTTTGGCCGACCCCAACTCTCAACTCCCCGAAATCACGTTTTGGCTTATGGGCGGTTTGGCGTCGGTGCACGAGGGCGACTTGCTCTGGCTTGCGGTGGCCTGCGCGGTGGGTACGGTCGGTCTGCTCGCGCTGCGGTGGCGGCTGAACGTCATGTCACTCGGTGACGAGGAGGCGGCCTCGCTTGGCATCGACGTGCGGCGGACGCGGGCACTCGTCGTGCTCTTCGCGACACTGCTTACGGCAGCGTCGGTGGCGGTCTCGGGCATGGTCGGCTGGGTCGGCCTTATCGTGCCGCACCTCGCTCGTTTTGTCGTGGGGTCGGACCATCGCTATCTCATGCCCGCAAGCATGTTGTTGGGCGGGTCGTTTCTCATGTTCGTCGACGATATCTGCCGCAGCGTATATACGACCGAGATTCCGCTTTCAATTTTGACGGCACTTGTTGGCGCGCCGCTCTTTGTGTATCTGATCTGTCGCGGCAAGCAGGGGAGGCTCTGATGGGGCTTTTGAATGTATTGCATCTGAGCTGCGGATACGGGTCGGCCCCCGTGCTTTCCAACGTCACATTTTCTGTGGATGCCGGCAGTATTCATGTGCTGCTGGGGCCCAACGGCGTGGGCAAGACGACGCTCTTTAAGACCGTCTTGGGCTTTTTGCCGGCGCTTTCGGGCGCGATTGAAATTGATGGGCGTGAGCTGCGACAGCTGTCTCGACGTGAGCTCGCCCGTCTGGTTGCCTATGTTCCCCAAGTGCACGATTCGACCTTTGGCTATACGGTCCGCGAAATGGTCCTGATGGGGCGAACGCCCCTGATGGCGGGTGTGGCGGCAGCGCCGACGCGTGAGGACGAACGCGCGGCGGACGAGGTGATTGAGCGGTTGCGGCTCGAGCGCCTTGCCGACCGGGATGTGACGGAGCTTTCGGGCGGCGAGCAGCAGATGGTGCTCGTGGCGCGGGCGCTTGCAGCGAATCCTCGGCTGATCGTGATGGATGAGCCGTGTGCGAACCTTGATTTTGGAAACCAAGCGCTCCTGTTGACGCGTCTGGGCGAGCTGCGCCAGCAAGGGGTTTCGGTCCTTATGACCTCGCACGACCCCAATCATGCGTTTGCACTCGATGCGGACGTGACCTGTTTGGGGCGCGATGGCCTGGTGGCGACCGGCACTGCGCGCGAGCTGCTGTCGCCCGATTTGCTGGGTGAGCTTTATGGCGTCGAGGTTGCCGTTGGACAGATTTATGGGGCTTCGTGCTCGCCCGTGTTGGCTAGCGCTCCGGTGACCGAGTGTATGGCGGGAAGGGGGTAGACCATGGACATGTCGAAGAAATGCATGTCGCGTGCGGCGTTTGTGCGCAGGGTGGCTGCTGGCGTGGCGATGGTTGCTGCGGGCATGGGCGCTGGGGCGCTCTCTGGCTGTGGGGCGTCCGGTGACGCCGATGGTGCGCGTACCGTTACGGACATGGCGGGCCGCAAGGTGTCGGTGCCGCACCATGTCGAGCGGGTGTTCTGCACCAACCCAATCGGCACGGTTGACCTGTATGGGCTCGACCCCGCGCTGCTCTGCGGATGGAACTTTAAGCCGTCAGGCGATCGCCGCAGCTATATCCCCAAAAAGTATCTCGACCTTCCGGCGCTTGGCGTGTGGATGGGCTCGGGCTCGACCCCCAACGCCGAGGAGGTTGCGGCGCAAGATCCCGATGTGCTGCTTTGCTTTTGGACGGCCGATAAAGCCGGCGCCAAGATGGCCGATTCGATTGCCGAGGACACCGGGCTGCCCGTGCTCGTCGTCGACTACGACATTCGCCATTTGGAGCAGGCGTATCAGTTTGTGGGAACGCTCGTGGGCGAGAAAGACCGTACGCGCGAGCTGGCGTCGTTTTGCCAGGGATATCTCGATCGCGCCGTCGCCATTGCAGAGGCGGTGCCCGAGGAGGAGCGCAAGTCGATTTTTCTTGCTCAGGGTAAAGACGGCCTTACGACCGACCCCGTCGGCAGCATGCATGTGACCGATGCACTCGAAATGCTGCATATTGGCAATGTTGCCGACCTGCCTGGGACAACTGGCAAAGGCATGGGTATGCCGACGGTCAACCTGGAGCAAATTATCAGCTGGAATCCCGATGCCGTGCTGGTGGCCGAGTACAGTATGAGCAATGCCGAGAGCTCCGATATCTATGGGGAGATTGTGGCCGATTCGCATTGGGCGAACGTGCCGGCGGTGGCCGAAGGGCGGATCTATCGGGTGCCCCAGGCGCCATTCTCGTGGTTTGGGCGCCCGCCCTCGGCCATGCGCGCGCTTGGATGCCTCTGGCTCGTAAAAGTGCTGTATCCGGACTACGCCGCCGATATCGATATCGCCGAGGAGACACGGGCGTTCTACCGCGAATTCTTACGCGTCGAAATCGAGGACGACCGCCTGACAGAGCTGCTATCCACAGCCCTCTAGATACACAGACGCTCATTCTAACTTGCGGTGAAATAGTCCCCGAGGGCCCTTCGGGCCGCATTGGAACTATTTCACCGCAAGTTAGGGGTGGTTGCTTACTGGTTCATGTTGCCGTGGATGTAGGGGGTTACCTGGGGGGAGATGTGACCGCAGCCTAGGTTGCGTAGGGCGGACTCGATGGCGGCGGGCAGCGGGGTTTTGCCCTCGGCGTCGACCGGGGTTCCGCCGAGGGCGGCGATCTTGGTGACGTCGGACGGGGCGGCCTCGATGTGCATGCAGCCGCCGACCAGGCGCGCACGGACCTGAGCCAGGTCAAGGTCGTGCAGGTAATCCTCGCAGGCGCGAATCAAATCGACCTTCTCACGCGTGAGCTCCTCGCCCGTGGGGATGCGCGTGGCAAGGCAGGCGCCGGCGGGCAGATTCCAAACGGGATAGCCCCATGTACGCAGCAGCTCGCGCTCCTCGTCCTTGGTAAAGCCGACCTCCATAAGGGGCGAGCGCACGCCGAGTTCCTCGGCGGCACGCATACCGGGACGGTAGTCGCCGCGGTCGCTCGCGTTGCTGCCGTCGATGACGGTGGGGAAACCCAGCGACTTGGCGTGGTTGACGATGGCGGTGAAGCCTGCGCGCTTGCAGTGGTAGCAGCGGTCGGCGTCATTGCAGGCAACCTGCGGAAGCTGGAGCTGGTCGACCGAAAGATTGAGCACCGGAAGTTTAAAATGCGGGCCCTCATTGGACTGTCCGTCAACGGATCGCTCAAACGAAGCCTGCTCGGGCGTGCCGATGAGCGGTGTGGTGAGATGGACGAGGAGGGTATTGGCGGGCATGATGCGAGAGCAGACGGCGGCCAAAAAGCTGCTGTCGACGCCGCCGGAAAAGCCGATGGCGACGCGTCCATATGCCAAAAGCAGCTGCTCGAGCGCTGCGAGTTTGTTCTGAAGCTCCTCTGCGGGCGCGGTGGTGTCTGAAAGCATGAAACGTTCCTTACAGTTAAAAGCTCGGACGAAACTATAATCCTACCGAGCCGCTCGCCATAAGACTTCTATCTATGTAACGAAAGTGCAATATGTATATACGTTATATACAAGTTTGTAAAGTGCGGTAGAGTAGCGGCAATGCAAGCCGATGAGGGGGAACGAAATGATCAAGGCTGTCATTTTTGATATGGACGGAACGCTCGTGGACACCGAGCGCTTGGGTATTAAGGCGTGGAAAGCGAGTGCCGTTGAGCTGGGACTCGCGATCGATGAGGCGCTGATTCATCAGTTCATCGGTCGCACGCTGCCCGATGTTATGGGCATTCTCGAGAAACACTACGGCAGCCACGAAACTGCCGATGCCCTCTATGTTCGTCACAAAGTAATTCGCGACGAGATGGTGAAGACCGAGCTGGAGCTTAAGGCCGGCGCTACCGAGTGCCTGGACGAGCTTTTGGCTGCGGGCTATCACGTGGGTCTCGCGACGTCGTCGCGCCATGTTACGGCCGAGCGTAACCTTAAGATGGTCGGCCTCTTTGACAAGTTTGAGACCGTGACCTGCGGTGAGGATGTTGTGCACGGCAAGCCCGATCCCGAGATGTATCTGCTCGCCTGCAAGCGCGCGGGCTTTGCCCCCGAGGAGTGCGCCGTGGTCGAGGATTCGCGCAACGGCTGCGTCTCGGGTATCACGGCGGGCTGCCATGTCTTTGCCGTGCCCGATATCGTCCCGCTGCCGCAGGACGTGGTGGACGGTTGCGACGCCGTGCTCGACACGCTGTTCGATCTGACGGCGGCGGTCAAGGCCGTGCGCTAGCGCCCCGTGCGCAACCTTTCTTCGTTCTGGCGAACGTTACGAATGCAAAAGAGTAAAGGGCCCGACAAGTACCTGCTTGTCGGGCCCTTTTTGTTTTGAGCGGCGGCCTGGGGCATCGGGGGTCTGTTGCTCGGTTCGGCTTTACAGACAGAAACACATGTAGAGCGGCAACCTGATAACGTCATCTTCCACAACCAACGGCTTGGGATGGAGGATATAGCTCGTCCCTACGCGCTTCCCAAATTTCGCTGAAAACTTGTTGAGCGAAGATGTCCGGTATCGCTTTTTAGATTTGACTTCGATGGGGGACACTCTCATGCGGCCGGCCGCGTCGTCATATCCTTTGACAATCAGAAAATCAATCTCCATGGTGTTTTTAGGGTTTGAATCATCTCGAACGGAGTAGAAGTAAAGCCCATGTCCCGCGGCGGCGAGTTGCTGAGCAATCACGTTTTCCGTAAACATGCCCTCATTGAGTTCGAGTTTATCGAGCAGTATGTCCCTGTAAACCTCATGCGGGGTTACCTGATTGTCGCGGAACGTTTGCGAAACCAAGAGACCCGTGTCGGACATGTAACATTTAAATGTTGAATCTTCCGCGCTAAGCGAGAGTCCGACCGAGGGGTCTGTAACGCTAAGGCAAGTTGCCCCTATGCAAGAGTCGGCAAGCCAAAAGAATGAGTCGGCGTAGTCGCGGCTTCGTGCATTTTTGTCTAATGCGGCGAGGCGATACTTTTTGTCATGCTTTGCAAGCTGTCCCGGCAGGGTTCTAAAAACGCGGCGGATCCTAGTGGCGTCCGTGCCTCCAAAGCGCTCGATATCGAAGTCATAGAGATTTAGAATGTCGCGCTTCACGACATCGACGGCACCAAAATCGTGCTTAGTGAGATATTCGTCGACCGCCTGAGGCATGCCTCCTACAAGCATGTATTCCCTAAAGAGCCGTTCGGCTTTTCTGTGGAGGGGAGGAGGCAATGGTTGCAGGCTCTCGTAGGAGGATCGAATTGCTTGGGCCAGAGGCCGTTCGTCGCACGCCCAGAGGAACTCTTCAAAATCGAGAGGGTGAAGCGTCATTGCGCGTTCTTCCGAAGGGACGACAATCCCCTCGATGTTCTTTTTTATCGAGATGAGCGAGCCAGTTTCTATGTAGTCATAACGGCCGTCGGCGACGAGTTGCTTGATAAATTCTCGTGCGGCAGGACAACGCTGAACCTCGTCAAGGACTATGACGGATTGTCGTTTGGGAAGGGCTTTGCCTGTATAAGCGGTCAGGTACATGAAGAAGGAGTCGATGTCAGATCGATATTGAAGGAAAAGCTCTTTAATGTCGTCAGAGACTTCTGAGAAGTCGAGCATAAGGCATGCTTCATATTCTCTGTGGGCGAATTCGCTCACGAGCGTGCTTTTGCCCACACGACGGGCGCCCTCGATAAGCAGCGCTCTTGATCCTTTGCATTCGTTCTTCCAGGCGAGAAGGCGCTGATACAGCTTTCGTTCGAACATGATGCTCCAAACAGCTTAAATTATCTGCGTAAACACGAAATGGAGAGTTAATTTAGCTGAATCATACACGAAATGGAAAGTTAAATACAGAGTAATTTACACGATATGGGAAGTTAAATACGCGCTAGTTTACACGAAATGGGAAGTTACGCTCGCGTGGGCATAGCTGAAACGCCCCGCCGTACCTAAAGATACGGCGGGGTGTTCGCTTACAAATACGCGCCGAGGTTGATGGCGGTGGCGTCGGTTTGGATGCTTGCCTGGGTGCTCGCACGTTCCAGCAAAAATGGGCGCACGATTTCCTGACGGTTGATGTCTTCGGTGGCGGTGACCGTTGTGACGGGGCGGGCGGCCGAGCCGACGCGGATGTGTTTGGTTTTGGGCGGTGTCTTTTGCTCGATTTGCTCCATGAGCAGCTGGACGCCCTTGCGGCCAATCTCGTAGCCCGGGGGAGCCACCGTGGTGAGCGAGACGGATCCGCTCCAGGCAAGCGGGTTGCCGTCGCATCCGGCGACAAGAATCTGGCCGGGGACAGAGATGCCCTTGTCGACCAACGCCGAAATGACGCCCGAGGCCAGCACGTCGGTCAGGCCGACGACAAAATCGGGGCGTTCCTCGGCCGGGCGCTCGGCAATCTGCGTGCCGATGCCGTAACCGTCCGCCGCGGTGTTCCATTCGCCGGCGTCGATAACTTCGATCTTAATGTCGGGACGCATTGCCAGCGCCTTGTGAATGCCAAGAACGCGCAGGGTGAGCTGCATAAATGCCGCTCGACCCACAACGACGATATGGTGTGCGCCGCGGGCGATGGCGAGCTCGGCGATAATGCGCCCCTGGGCCTCGTTGTCGGCAGCCACATAGTAGCCAGGCTCGGAGCAATGGATGTCCAAATGGACGATGGGCACGGGCATCTTAGTCATGGCCGGATGCCAGTCGGGGGACGCCATGGGCTGAACCATAACGCCGGACATCTGGGTGCCCATAAAATAGCGCAGGTAGTGGTCCTCGAGAATATCATCGTTGTCGGCGTTGGCGATAAGCAGGTCATAGCCGTGCTTGCGGGCCTCGTTGTGGGCGCCGCTGGCAATCTGGAGCGAAAAGCCGTGGTCGAGGCGGGGGAGGACCAGGCCAAAGGACTTGGTAGTGCCGCCAGCCAGCTGACGGGCGCTTTGGTTGGGCAGGTAGCCTAGACGATTGATGGTCTCGTTGATGAGTTTGAGGGTCTCGGGGCGCAGCTTTTCGGGATGGTTGAGCGCGTTGGAAACCGTGCCCAACGAAACTCCGGCCTCGCGCGCGACGTCGCTGATTTTAACCTTTGCCATAGCGGCCCCTTTGATGCGTTTCAAGTACAAGCCTGATTGTAGCATCGCCCGCCCCCGGGGTGTCAAAACCTGCCAATTAGGGACAGGTTTATTTTGGCAGGTTTTATCTGGGGAAACGCCGTTGCCCAAACCACCACGAAGGTGCCTGTCCCCTTCGTGGTGGTTTGGACGTGTGTACATCGGGTGGTATCTAAGTTGAGATACCACTTCTGGTATATCAGCTTGCGCTCGCGTGAGTACAATACTCGAACGTTATACGTCTCAGCGCCCCCTGTGCGTGGACGTCTTGCAGTCACGCGAACGAAGGGATCTATCCTATGTGCGGAATCGTCGGCTACACCGGCTCTGATATTGCAAAGAACATCCTGGTCACGGGTCTTAAGCGCATGGAGTATCGCGGTTATGACTCCTCGGGCGTCGCGCTCGAGGTGGGCGAGGGCGCCGCGGCGCACCTCGATGTCATCCGCCGCGTGGGCAAGGTCGCAGGTCTGGAGAGCGAGCTTTCCAATATCGATAGCGACGCTACCTGCGGTATCGGCCACACCCGCTGGGCCACCCACGGCAAGCCTTCAGTCGTCAACGCTCACCCCCACACCAGCTGCGATGGCCGTATCGCCATCGTCCACAACGGCATCATCGAGAACTTCGCCGAGCTGCGCGAGGAGCTGGAGGGCCGCGGCCATCACTTTAAGAGCGAGACCGATACCGAGGTCTTTGCGCATCTGATCGAAGAGGCCTATGCCGAGACTCACGACCTGATGGCCTCCGTGCGCGAGGCCTGCACCCACGTGGTGGGCGCCTATGGCCTGGCTGCCGTGTGCGCCGACGAGCCCGGTGTGATCGCCGTGGCCCGCAAGGATTCCCCGATCGTTGTCGGCGTGGGCGAGACCGGTTCCTATGTTGCCTCCGACGTCATCGCGCTCATCGACGCCACCCGCGACGTGGTGGTGCTCGAGGACGGTCAGTTTGCCAAGCTCACGCCCGCGGGTGTCGAGTATACCGACGAGGCCGGCAACGTTACCGAGCCTAAGGTCACTCACATCGACTGGGGTCTGGATATGGCCGAAAAGGGCGGCTATCCTGACTTCATGCTCAAGGAGATCCACGAGCAGCCGCGCGTCGTGCGCGACACGCTGGTCGGCCGTATGACGCCTGCCGGCGAGCTCGACATCGATGAGCTGGGCCTTTCGCTCGAGGAGCTCAACGACATCGACCGTGTCTACGTCATCGCCTGCGGTACCAGCTACCACGCCGGCCTTATTGCCAAGAACCTTATTGAGGGCTGGGCTCGCATCCCGACCGAGGTCGAGGCGGCCAGCGAGTTCCGCTATCGCAATCCCATCATCACACCGACGACGCTCGTCGTTGCCGTGTCTCAGTCGGGCGAGACGGCAGACACCCTCGCCGCCATCCGCGACGCGCGCATCAAGGGCGCCAAGGTCTTCGGCATCACCAATGTGGTGGGCAGCCCCGTGGCGCGCGAGAGCGACGGCGTCATCTACACCAAGGCCAACAAGGAGATCGCGGTCGCCTCGACCAAAAGCTTCATCGGCCAGGTCGTAAGCCTGACGCTGCTGGCTCTGCTGCTGGCGCAGGTCAAGTACCGTCTGACCACCAAGCAGACGCGCATGATGTTCCGCGAGCTTTCCGATACGGCCGAGCAGATCCAGTGGATTCTGGATACGCAGACCGAGGCCGTGCACGAGGCCGCCCTGCTGTGCAAGGACGCGCAGTCGGCGCTGTTCGTGGGCCGCGGCATGGGTGCCGCCATCTCCTACGAGGGTGCACTCAAGCTCAAGGAGGTCAGCTACCTGCACGCCGAGGCATATGCCGCCGGCGAGATGAAGCACGGCCCCATCGCGCTGATCGACCCGGGCTTCCCCGTTATCGCCGTGGCCACCAAGAGCGCCACCTACGACAAGACCGTGTCGAACCTTATGGAGTGCAAGGCACGTGGCGCCAAGGTCATCGTCGTTGCCACCGAGGGCGACGAGGAAATCAACAAAATCGCCGACTGCATCATCCGCGTGCCGGCCGTCCGCGACGTGTTTAGCCCCATCACGGCGAGCGTCCCGCTGCAGCTGCTCGCCCGCGAGGTGGCAATCCTGCGCGGTTGTGACGTCGACCAGCCCCGCAACCTTGCCAAGAGCGTAACTGTCGAGTAGTTGTTGTTCCGCCGTTCTAACGACTAAGCCCCGGCTCCGCATCAGACGGAGCCGGGCCTTTTTGTGCGGAGAAACCACCACAAAGGTGCCTGTCCCCTTTGTGGTGGTTTTGGCAGGTTAGCGGAGCTTGCTGGTTTCGAAGTACTCGGGGAACTGGTCGAGAACCTCGGTTTGGTTGCGGAACATCATGTGCAGGTGCTTGCTCACCAAAAAGCTCGCCTCGATGGGGTCGCGACCGGCGATGGCGCGGCGGATCTTCTTGTGCTCGTTCACGATGTCCTGATTGTCCAGAACCTGCGTGGCGGCGCGCAGCCAGCGGAAGCGCTCCAGGTCGGCGTTGGTTGCCTCGAGCCAAGACCACACGGTGCTGCGGCATGCAATGCTAAAGATCATGTGGTGCATGAGGTTGTCACTCAAAAAGAAGCCGATGCGGTCATCCTCGGCCATGGCCTTTTCCTGCAGAGCGATGGCGCGGTCGAGCTGCTCGATGCCGGCCGACGTGGCGCGGGCGCAGCACTCCACAATTACCTGTTTTTCCAGGTGCTCGCGAATGTAGCAGGCGCTTTCGGCAAGGGTGAGGTTGATGGGTGAGACATAGGTGCCGCTCTGGGGTACGGTGCGCACCAGGCCTTCCTGCGCCAAGCGCACCAGCGCCTCACGCACGGGCGTGCGACCCATATCCAGGTCATCGCAAAGCTGTTTGACGCCGAGTTTTTCGCCCGGCTTGTAATCCAGGTAGACGATTTTGCGTCGAATGGTGTGGTAGGACTGGTCCTGTAGGCTCGTTTCCTGCTCGCCGATGTGCATCGAATCTTCCATAGCGCCTCACTGCCGTTGTATCACACTCATATGTCAGTTGTTTATTATGCCGCGAATCAGCTCTCCGTGGTGGGTAATTCAATTACCCGATGGAAGCTTTTGCAGCGCTGTGCCCCGCTCGTTGCCGTATCATGAACCGTCGCAAAAAACAGACCGAAAGAAGGAATCCCGCATGCAACTTGCCAATACCGTTCGCGAGCGCTGGAAAGGCGTCCTGTTCTGCCTGGTTATCGCCGTCCCCGCAACACTGCTCGGCAAACAGGTTGAGGTGGTCGGCGGGCCGGTATTTGCCATCCTCATCGGCATGGTTCTGGCGCTTGCCTTTCCCAAGGATCGTCGCGAACCGCTCGCTGCCGGCGTCACCTATGCATCCAAAAAGATCCTGCAGTATGCGGTTATCCTGCTTGGCTTTGGCATGAACCTCTCGCAGATTCTGTCAAAGGGCGCCCAGTCGCTGCCGATTATCGTGGCGACGATCTCGACCTCGCTTGTCATCGCTTTTGTGCTCTGCCGCGTCATGAAGGTTCCGAGCAAGATTGCGACGCTCGTGGGCGTGGGTTCGTCGATTTGCGGAGGTTCCGCCATTGCCGCGACCGCGCCCGTCATCGATGCCGACGATCGCGAAATCGCCCAGGTCATCTCGGTTATCTTCCTGTTTAACGTTATCGCGGCGCTCGTGTTTCCGACGCTCGGCGGCATGCTTGGCCTGACCAACGAGGGCTTTGGCCTGTTTGCCGGTACCGCCATCAACGACACCTCGTCCGTAACGGCTGCGGCGAGCGCTTGGGACAGCATGCATCCCGGCGCCAATGTGCTTGAGAGCGCCACGGTTGTTAAGCTCACCAGGACGCTGGCCATCATTCCCATCACGCTGGCGCTTGCTTACTGGAAGATGCGTCTGGCGCGCAAGGCCGGCGGCGATGCCAAAAATACCTTCTCGTTTAAGCGGGCGTTTCCGATGTTTATCCTGTTCTTTGTGCTGGCGAGCGTGGTCACCACGGTGTTTCAGCTTCCCGTGTCCATTACGGCGCCCATCAAGGAGCTGTCGAAGTTCTTTATCGTGACGGCCATGGCGGCCATTGGCTTTAACACCGATATCGTCGAGCTGGTCAAAAAGGGCGGCAAACCCATTGCGTTGGGCTTTTGCTGCTGGATTGGCATTGCGTGCATGAGCTTGGGAATGCAGCACGTGCTGGGAATCTGGTAGGCAAGGCAGCCGATTTGCGTGCTGCGCGCTGCGACCGCTTGCCTGCGGTGGAGCGATAGGAGCTCTTGCGGGTATGGCTTGTCCGCAGGTTTATAGGTCCCGAAGAGCTCTTATCGCCCCGCCAGGATGGCGATGCGGGGCAACTCATATACTCGCAGGATGGCGCCTTCTGCCCTATAGTGTTTGGTGAGCAATATCGTTCAATTTTGAAACACTCGGCTGTGCGCCCGCCGGTGGCGGCGCGGTGCGGAAGGCGGGAGCGCAACATGGACAGCGACGCCAAACTGCAAATCTTGGTCGAGGCCCTGGCTGCTGCCGGGGCCTCGGCGTTGGCGATTGATGGGCATGGATGCGTCGTGATATCGACCATGGACGATACCGCACTCGAGCAAGATGTCGCGGCATTTGTTGCCGAGCGCCTGGGGCGCGTGGGCGATGGCGTGCGCCTGGTGATGGGGCATGCTGGAATGCGCCTGAGTCTCACGGTGCGTCCGGTCGCCAAGGAATACGGCGCGCTTTGGGTGGTCGTGGTCCGCGAGGTCCACGGCGCGGCGGCACATGCGGCTATTGAGTGGCTCAACGCCGATGAGGTCGAGGCGCGCTACGAGGCAAGCACGTACGGCATTGTCGAGGGCGCCGCTGCGGTCGCCGGTCCCGTCTGCGAAAGCTATGCCCACGGCGTGCCCCTTATGCTGGAGGGCGAGCTGGGTGCCGGCCAGTCCGAGATTGCAAAACGCCTCTATCTGGATGGGCCGTTCGCTGACGAGCCCTTTGTGTCCGTGGCGCTCGATGAGCTCACGGACCGCGGCTGGCGCCATCTACTCAAGAGTTCAGAATCGCCGCTGTTTCAAACGGGGCTGACTCTATGCATCGGCGGCTGGCATGCCCTTCCGCCCCAGCGCCTGCGCGAGCTTGTCTCTACGATGACCGATACGGCGCTGGCTGCGCGTTGCCGTGTGGTGCTGACGGCAAACGACATGCCGGGCGGCGGCGAAAGCGACCAGGCCGCCTTTGTGACCGAGCGCCTGGCCTGCGCGGTAAGCGTGGCACCGGCGATCGCCGAGCAGGGCGGCGCATCGAAAAAGGTCACGCGGTATCTGTCATACCTGGCGGATATCTTTGAAACTGCCGCCCCGACCATGTCCGAGGAGGCGGCCTCGACGTTCAATGCCTATCGCTGGCCTCGCAACTATCTGCAGCTTCGCGAGGTTTCGGAACGACTCTATATATTAGTAGGGTCGGGTGTGGCGGAACGCACGGTGGCGGAAGAGGTGCTCGCCCAGGAGGACGTCATCAAGACCGCAACCTTTGGAGCCCCAACGCTCGACAGCGACTTGTATATCTTGCGCCCGCTTGCCGATACCGAGCGCGACATTGCGCGACTGGTCGTAGACCACCTTCAGGGCAACCGGACCCGTGCTGCCGAGGTGCTGGGCATAAGCCGCACGACCCTGTGGCGCTTGCTGAAGGACGGTGACCGTTAGGCGAGGTGCCCGTGACCGCATGCGACGTGTGTGCTACAGTCCAAAGCAGTAATGTTTCGATTGTGTTACGGCGTGCGGGGGCGTATGGCGGAGACTTCAAAACCAAACCGGACCAGACGGGGCACGGCTCCGGTCAACCGCCGCACGACGTCCCGGACGTGGGGCAAACACGCGTCGGGATTCGACGGATCGTTCAAGCGCACCAAATACGGCTACCCTTCGGCAAGTGCCCGCCTGGCCATGCAGGCCGAGTCGTCGCTGTGGAGGCGCAAGCGCGTGGTGGGCTCTAAGCTTAAGCACGACGGAACGCTGGGCTATATCAGCCGCGGCGCGGCTCGCCGCAGCGGGCTCAATCCGGCGGGATGGCATCGCTATGTACCTATTGCGGTTGTCGTCGCCATCATTGTGATCGCGCTCGCGGCGCTCGGCTACGCTGGCGGCGGGGTCGATTTGAGCGCGATGCTCAAGTCTGCCGAGCTCGCGCATCCCGGTACGGAGCTTGTCAAGGGCGCTCAGGCCCAGACGGGCGTGGCGCCTCAGCGCGGTATCGTTGCCGCTGCCGCAACGATCGCCGATGCCCAAAAGGATGAGGGCGAGAATGGTGACAACGAAGCAAGCGAAACAACCACGAATGGCGTGAGCTCACAGGTCACGACAGCGACACAAGGCCAATAAGTCACAGAACCATCACACTAAGTCGCTGTTTGGGGACAATGAGTGAGCAAAAAAGCAGCTCTGTTGTTTCATATAGAACTCATGAGTCACAATTTACAAAAAAGGGCTATACAACTAGGCACTTAAAGGTCCACAAGCTGCAAGTTGAGGAGTACCTAACATGAAGAAGAGATTCATGGCAGCACTGAGCGTTCTCGCTCTTGCCCTGGCTCTGCCCGTGGCTGCTTTCGCCGCCCCGAGCCCTGCCAACACCACCGCCACCGGCGCCAACAACGTGACCGCAAGCGTTAATAACGCTAACGTCAAGGTTGTTTCCACCACCAAGAACGCCGAGGGCACCCCCGCCGGCGCCAACGTGGTCGCCTCCTTCGAGATCACCGAGACCGTGGCCGGCACCGTTTCCGAGTCCAACCCGCTGACCGTCACCTTCACCCTTGGCAAGGCTTACGCCAACGCTAAGGTTACCGTCTATGTCCAGCACAACGACGGTTCCAAGGAGACCCTGAACCTGACCGCCGACAACAACGGCAACGTCACCTTCAAGGTCACCAAGCTCTCCACCTACACCATCGTGGCTGAGAAGACCGCCGCTGGCGCTGCTACCACCGACAACGGTGCCAAGTCCCCGGCTACCGGCGTGAACACCACCGCTGTTGCCGCTGTGGCTGCTGTTGCCGCTGCCTGCGCTGCCTGCGCTTTTGTTGCTCTTCGCAAGAACAACTAGCACGCATACGGTTTCAACCGTAAGATTTGAGGACCCGTACTTGTGCGGGTCCTTTTTTGACCGATTAACAGGGTGAGGAAATACCATGGCAGAGCAGCCGCAGGGCAAGCATATGAAAGCTAAGCATGTGGACGACTCGGGCAAAAAGCGTCGCGCCACGATACTCAAGGGCGTTATTGCCGTGCTGTTGCTGGTCGCGGTCGGTTGCGGCGGCTACGTGCTCTACATGAACCATCTGGAGCAGCAACGTGCCGAGGAGATGAGCGCGACGGGTAAGCCCGCCACCAAGGTCGAATCGAAGGGTAAAGAACTGCCCGATAATCCCATCGACTTCGCTCCGCTTATTCAAGAGAACGCTGACATTTATGCGTGGCTCTACATTCCGGGTACGGATATCAACACGCCCTTGCTGCAGAGCACGACGGACGACCTGTTCTATCTGGACCACGACAAGGACGGCAAGTACGACCCCTACGGCACCGCGTTTAGCCAGATGGTCAATGCGCGCGACTTTAGCGATCCTGTCACGGTGATTTACGGTCATGTGAACGGCGGCGTGTTCCATAACTTGCATAACTTTGAGGATGCGGACTTCTTTAACGAGAACACCGAGTTCTATATCTACACGCCCGGCCATATTCTGACGTACAAGATTGTCTCGGCCTATCAATATGACGACCGTCACATTCTCAACTCGTTTAACTTTGCCGATCCTACGGTTCGCCAGGACTACTTTAATTCGGTCTGTAATCCGGACGCATTGCTCAAAAATGTACGTGACGGCGTGACACTTGATGCAGATAGTAAGATTGTGCAGTTGAGCACCTGCATGCTCGATAGCTCGCAGGGCAACTCGCGCTATATTGTTAGCGGTGTGTTAACAAGCGACCAGGAGACAAAATAGTCATGAACCCCCGTGGCAAGCACTTTATCGATGCGGTGGATCCCGACGAAAATCAAGTAAACAATCCCGAGCAGCCTACTCAGGATGTGGCGGAGGCTGTCGAGCCTCAATGGGAGACCAAAGGCACTCCGACGCCTCAACCTGACGAAAAATCCCAGAGCAAGGCCGAGGCTCCGTCCGACGCATCGGCAAAGACCGATGAAGCTGCGGCGCAGCCTGTTGATGAGGCAGAGTGGCCTTCGCTTGATGAGGCGGCCCCGCAGCGCCGTCGACGTTCCAAGGAGTCGATTAAGCGCATGAAGCGCCGTCGTCGTATCCGCACGCTGGTAATCGTGCTGCTTGTGATTGGTGCGATTGCCGCTGCTGGCTGGGGTTTCGTAAACCACAGCGTGAACCAGGGCAAAAAGAAGATTGAGGAAAAGACCGAAAAGGTCATTAAAGCCAAGGGCGATACCATTACCTATAACGGCAAGAAGTATGCGCTCAACAAGCATATGGCCACGGTGGCGTTTATCAGCTTTGACGGCCGCAATAACGATGACGGAACCCAAAAGGGCCAGTCCGATACCGTTATGGTCGTAGCGCTCAACACCGATACGGGCGAAGCCCGCGGCATTATCATTCCGCGCGACAGTATGGTGCCCGTGGATACGTATTCCAACGGATCGTTTTCCGGTCAGGTGACCGAGCAGCTGTGCTTGCAATTTGCCTATGGCACCGATGGCGACAACTCATCGGCGCTGACGGCCGCTGCTGCTTCGCGTGTGCTCGATAATATCCCGGTAGATTACTACTACACGCTCAATATTGAGGGCGTGGCTCCCATTAATGACTCCATCGGCGGCGTGACGCTGGTGCCTACACAGACCGTGCCGGGCACGTCGGTTGTCGAGGGCCAGGAGACCACGCTGTTTGGTACAACAGCGGAAAAGTACGTGCAGTGGCGCGATACGACGAATTTGACATCTTCGCTGGATCGTACGGCGCGCCAGGTGAGCTACGTGCAGGCGTTCGCATCTAAGGTGCTCAACAGCGCCAAGAGCAACCCTGCCATACTCATTAACTTGTATCAGACCATGGGCGACTACACGTGGACCAATCTGGGCCTCGATGAGTTTAGCTATCTGGCAACCACGATGCTTGAGCACGGCCTAACTTCGTTTGACGTGGTGACGCTTCAGGGTACCATGCAGCAGGGCGACACCTTCGCCGAGTTCTACCTGGACCAGGACAACGTAAAGCAAACGGTCGTCGATACTTTCTATCATCCAGCCGATTAGGAAGTTCCGCCGTTCGTTAGAACGGCGGAACATACACTACGTTGTCGCGGCGCGGCTTTGCTTCGGGGAGCGTGCCTTCGGCGTAGCCCAAGATGCAGTTGCCCACGCCGCGCAGGCTGCCGTCGGCGGGCAGGCCCCAGCTGGCCAGCAGCTCCAAGCCCTCGGGCGAGTCAAAGACCTCGTGGGCGCGGTGGATCCAGCACGAATCGACACCCAATGCACAGGCGGCGTTAAGCAGGTTGCCCATGGCGAGCGAGCCATCTTCCACATGTGTGGGCACGCTGCGGTCGACCAGCACTACGACAACGGTCTTGGCGCCGTAGAAGGGATCGCCGTCGCTGCCCATGACCTGGGCGTTGAGCTGCGAGAGGCGCTCGACGGTCGCCGGATCGGTAACGGCGACAAATGTCACCGGCTGGCGCCCCATGCCACTGGGTGCGTACTGTCCGGCCTCGATAATGCGTGCAAGCTTTTCGGCCTCGACGGGACGATTGCTGTATTTGCGGCAGCTGCGGCGATGGATGAGCGCTTCGATGGTCTCCATGTGTCCTCCTGACGTTGGTTTTAGATGCCCCGTTCTTACCCGTCGAGCCAAAACTGTAATCGCGCGTGATATTCAAAAAGTGATAGTTACCAATAGAATAGTTGGTTTGCATAAAACAGCAGACAGAATGTGACAAACCGGTGGGATGATTAAACGTTTTATCCCGTCTACCCTGCGGTTTTTTACCACTTGCCTAAATGATGCGCGCATAAGCTCTGATAAAGGTTTTACTAAAGGAGTATCAACGTTTATCAATGCGCCATGGTGGCGCCGGGCCAGGAGGTAACATCATGTTCCAGGCTGGAGATGTCGTCGAGACCGACTTCGAAGGATTTCTGAAGCTGCTGCGTTCCAAGACGCGCGCTTTTGTGACGATCGACGATCACGAGTACTACATCACGCACACCGATGGCTATTGGCGTGTTCAGGATTGCGAGGCCCTCAACGATAAGGGCCACTTTACTGACTGCTCCGAGCTGGTCAACACGGTCTGCGAGGTTGTCGAGCTGCCTTGGATCTGCGGCAAGAGCCTGCACGATAGTTTCTCGGGTGCTACGGTCTACGAGGCCGTCGCCGCCTAGCAGCCAACAGTCGATTTTCTCTCGTGACCGCCGGCGCCGCCCCCGCGCCGGCGGTCTTTTTTGTCGATATGTTGTATAGGTCTCGCGTCTTGCACGGCCGCCCTTGACGATAGTCAAAACTCGGACTAATCTGAAACCTCAATTAGTCAAAACTCGGACTATCGAATGGTGGGAGAGATGAACAACGCAGTTAGCCCGGTTGATTTCGACCGGATGCTCAACGGGCTTGACCGCATCTATTCGGAGTTCGCGCGCACCTGCGGTCTTTCGGACTGCGCCTACTGGATGCTCGTCGACACCAGCGCGGCGGGCGGAAGCGTTGCCGTGAGTCGATTGACGAGCGAATGGTTCTACAGCAAACAGACCATCAACTCGGCAATTAAGACCCTGACGGCGCGTGGGCTTGCGACGCTGGAATTCGCCGAAGGCAGTCGCAAGAACAAGGTCGTTTGCCTGACCAAAGAAGGCGTGCAGTTTGCTAAGTGCTACGCGTTGCCGGCGCAAAAAGCCGAGCAACAGGCATTCGAGGCGCTCGAGCCATGGGAGCAGCGCGAGATCATGCGCTTGGTCGGTAAGTTCTCCCATGTTCTTAACGAGGAGTGCGAGGCGTTTAAGCGGCAACTAGCCGCCGAGAACGAGGCTGACGATAAGGGTGAGGGGGAGACATGCGACTCTTAATGAGGTTTATGAGGCCGTACCGCGGTCTGATCGCGGTGACGCTGCTGGTGCTGCTGATAGACAACGTCGGCACGCTGCTGGTGCCCACGATGTTGGCGAACATGGTCAACACGGGCATCACGACGGGCGACGTCGATTACATCTTGCGCAACGGCCTGTATATGCTCATCGCGACCGGCATGGCCAGCGGCGGCGCGGTGCTGGGCTGCTATCTTTCGGCCCGTCTGGCGGCCAATGTTGCCTGCGACATTCGCAATGCCGTCTACGACAAGTCGCTCGAGCTGTCCGCCAGCGATTTTGAGCGCTTTGGCACCGGATCGATGATCACACGCTCGCTCAACGACATCAACGTGATCCAGCAGGCGATTCTGCAGACGATTCAGCTGGTGCTGCCCGTGCCGTTTTTGGCTGTGGCGGGTATCATCTTTGCCTGGTTTATCGACCCGGCTATGGGCACGCTGCTGGGCGTGGTCGTTGCGATCGTGCTGGTGGCGGCGGTCTTTACCGTGGCCAATGCAGCGCCGATCTTTATGCGCCTGCAGAGCTTTATCGACCGCATGAACGTGGTGCTGCGCGAGAACATCGTGGGCGTGCGCATCATTCGCGCATTTAACAAGGAACGCCACGAGGAGCAGCGCCTGGACGAGGTGTTTAGCGATTACGCGGCCAACGCCATCAAGGTCAACCACCTGTTTGTGGGCCTCGACAGCTCCAGCTTCTTTTTGATGAACATCGCCGAGGTGGCGGTGCTGTGGGTGGGCGGCAACCGCGTGGGCGTCCATGCCATGCAAATCGGCAGCATTTCGGCCGTGTTGGAATACGCGATCCTGATTCTTTTCTTTGTGATGATGGCGCAGATGGTGATTCTGACGCTTCCGCGCGCCGCGGCGTGCCTCAACCGTGCGCAGCAGGTGCTCGAAATCGAGCCGAGCATTGTGGACGGCAAGGCTACGCTGGGCGACGGGGCGCCTGAGTCCGCAGATGGGGCCGACGCGGTTGCCGTGTTCGACCATATGTCGTTCCGTTTTGACGATGCCGATGAGGACACCCTGTGCGACCTGAGCTTTGCCTGTCGCCGTGGCCAGACCACGGCGATTGTAGGCTCGACGGGTTCGGGCAAGTCGACGGTGGCCAAGCTCTTGTTGCGTTTCCACGATGCCACGAAGGGCGCCATTCGCCTGAACGGCGTCGATCTGCGCGACCTTTCGCAAAGTGAGATTCGCGGGCATATCGCTTACGTGCCGCAGAAGGCATGGCTGTTCTCGGGTACGGTGGCGAGCAACCTGCGCTTTGGCAACGAAGACGCGACCGAGGCTGACATGCTCCATGCGCTGGAGATTGCCCAGAGCACCTTTGTACTCGACCAGCCGCAGGGACTCGATACGCCGGTATCCCAGGGCGGTACGAACTTCTCGGGCGGTCAGCGTCAGCGCCTGGCGATCGCCCGCGCACTCATGAAGCATGCCGATCTATATATCTTCGATGACAGTTTTTCGGCCCTGGACTTTAAGACCGATGCCGCCCTGCGCCATGCGCTGCAGGACGAGACGCGCGATGCCGCGGTGCTCATCATCGCGCAGCGTATCTCGACCATTCTGCATGCCGACCAGATCGTGGTGCTCAAGGATGGCGAGGTCGTGGGCCTAGGCACGCACGACGAGCTCATGGAAACCTGCGAGGTGTACCGCGCAATCGCGGAATCGCAGATGAAGGGAGGTGGGTAGCATGACCGAGGAGCTCAAAAAGCAGGGCATCGCCGATGGTGCCGCGGTTGCAGGGACAGTCGAGGGGACGGGCGTCGCGCCCGACCTGGACGAAGCCGCCAAGGCGGCGGAGCGCGAGGCTCGCCGCCAGGCACTCTACGAGGAAAACGAGCGCGCCGAGGACGAGCGCGCCCGCGCCGAGGCGGAGCGCATGCGCGACGTTGACGACGAGGACGAGGACGAAACGCCCCGCGACACCTGGGCGACGGTGCGCCGCCTGTGGAGCGAGGCCGCCGGCGACCATTGGCGCTTCTACATCGTGTTCGCGAGCATCGTGTTCTATGTCATTTTTAACACCGCGGCGCCGGCTTACAGCGCCCGCGTGATCGATGAGCTGTGGGGGCATATGAAGCTGGCGTTTGCCAACAACGCCACCTTCAGCATTACCTGGGAGAACTGCGGCAGGACCATCTTCATCTACTTTATGATCTGGACCGCCGCTGCCTCGTTCTACGCACTCCAGAGCTTTTTGATGTCGAGCGTTGCCGAGCGCCTCAACCTGCGCCTACGCAACCGCATCGCGCAAAAGCTCAACCGTCTGCCGCTTGCCTACTTTGACGCGCATCGTCCCGGCGAGGTCGTGAGCCGTGCGACCAACGACCTGGACAAGATGTCCGAGAGCATGCAGCGCGGTCTGCTGCAGCTGCTGGTATCGATCGGTACCGTGGTGGGCGCCGTGAGCGTGATGTTCGTGTTTAGTGTGCCGCTCACGCTTGTATTTTTGTTCTTTACGGCGCTTTCGCTGCTGGTGACGAAGGTCGTTTCGCGCCGCACGCACGATGTGACGGGCGAGCGCCAGGAGTGGGTGTCCAAGATTACGAGCGCGGTCGAGGAAGGCTACTCGGGCCGTCTGGTAATCCGTGCGTTTAACCGCGAGCGCCAGAGCTCTGCCGAGGTGCACGAGGCTTCGAAGGAGCTGGCGCGCGTGAGCACCAAGGCCGACTTTATGATTAACGCCGTCGGTCCCGCAGTGCGCTTTATCGGCCGCTTGGCGCAAATCGTGATTGCGCTTGTGGGCTGCAGCATGTTGGTTGCCGGGCATATGACCGTCGGCGTGTTCCAGGCGTTCTTCCAGTTTATCTACGAGGCATCCGAGCCCATGACGCAGCTGTCGTTTACCTTTAACTCGCTGCAGAGCGCGCTGGCGAGCGCCGAGCGCGTGTTCGACCTGCTCGACGAGCCCGAGATGGAAGCCGATCCGTTGCCGGCTGCCGCCGCCAAGCTGCCGGGCAAGGTGGAGGGCCGTGTTGCCTTTGAACACGTGCGTTTTGGCTATGCGCCCGACAAGCCGCTCATGCGCGACGTGTCGTTTGCCGCCGAGCCAGGCCAAAAGATCGCGGTGGTGGGAACCACGGGCGCGGGCAAGACCACGCTCATCAATCTGCTCATGCGCTTCTACGAGATCGACGGTGGTCGCATTACCCTTGACGGTGTGGACACGAGCCGCATGGATCGCGGCGAGCTGCGCCAGCAGTTTGGCATGGTGTTGCAGGACGCCTGGCTGTTCGATGGCACCATTGCCGAGAACATCGCCTACGGCTGTCCCGAGGCAACGCGTGAGGAGATTGTCGCGGCCGCACGTGCCGCTCAGGTCGACTTCTTTGTGCGCACTATGCCGCAGGGCTACGACACGCGTGTGGCTAACGATGCCGAGAGCATCAGCCAAGGCCAACGTCAGCTGCTGACCATCGCGCGCGTGCTGCTCAACAACCCGGCGATCCTCATCCTGGACGAGGCGACGTCGAGCGTGGACACGCGCACCGAGCTCGCCATCGGCCGTGCTATGGATGCGCTCATGCGCGGGCGCACGAGCTTTGTGATCGCGCATCGCTTGTCGACGATCGTGGATGCCGACCTGATCCTGGTTATGGACCACGGCAACATTATCGAGCAGGGTACGCACAAGGAGCTGCTGGCTGCCGAGGGCGCCTATGCCGACCTCTACCTAAGCCAGTTCGCATAAGGTGACATGGGGGGCAGTCCCGCATGTCACATCGAAAAGAAGGCGTGCCGGGGGCGGATTCCCCGGCGCGCCTTTTGTGTTGGCGTTCATGCTGTGGCGGTTGTCCGCGGCCCTAGCGTTCGTCCACGAGCTTGGCGACGAGGGCTTTGAGCTCGGCCACCTCTTGCTCGAGTTCTTTGACGCGACGGGCGTTTTCGGTGATGCCCTGACGGTTGAGGGCGCTCTGCTCGGCGGCATCGTCGGGCATGTACTCGCGATGCTGCTTGGCGTCGAAGCTCTCCTCGAACACGCGGCAGCCGTTGCGCTTGATGATGCGCCCGGGCACGCCCACGACGGTGCAGTTGTCGGGCACGTCCTTGACGACGACCGAGTTGCCGCCGATTTTGACGTTGTTGCCAATGTGGATGTTGCCAAGCACCTTGGCGCCCGTGCCCACCGTGACATTGTTGCCCAGGGTGGGGTGACGCTTGCCGGTCTCGTTGCCGGTGCCGCCGAGCGTGACGCCCTGGTAGAGCACACAGTTGTCGCCCACGATGGCAGTCTCGCCAATAACGACGCCCATGGCGTGGTCGATAAAGAAGTGCTTGCCGATCTGCGCGGCGGGATGAATCTCAACACCAGTGATATGGCGGGTTAACTGCGAGAGCACACGGGCGAGTGAGCGATGACCGTGCTCCCACAGCCAGTGCTCGGGCACGTGGTTCCACTTGGCGTGCAGGCCAGGATAGGAAAGGAAGATGACCAGGCCGTTTTGCGCGGCAGGGTCCTGCGCCTGGACGGTCTTGATGTCCTCGCGAATGGTATTGATAAAGCTCACCGGCCGCCCTCCCTTAGCGCCGTGACAATGCGATTCAATAAAGTATAGCGATTCGCTAGGGATTAGGAAGGACGATCTTGCTTCGCTTTGGGCGACAAGTGTCAGTTATGCAAACTTGCTGGTAATGAAGTAAGACTTTTGAGGGGTTTGGCCCGTGCTCGCGCCGCAACCGTATACTGGTCAACTTGGACGTGTCCGCGCCCACAACTGAGAGGTTTTACTTCATGGGTTTCATCAATTTTATCGCCGAGCTGCTTAAGGACCCGCGCACCGCGATCGCCAGCTGGATCGCCGCCGGCCCGCTTATGGCCTACGGCTGCGTGTTCCTGATCATCTTTATCGAGACGGGCGTGGTGTTCTTCCCGTTCCTTCCCGGCGACTCGCTGCTGTTTGCCTCGGGCTTCTTTGCCCATAACGGCGGCTTTAACATCGTGGCGCTTCTGGCCACCGCATGGGCCGCAGCCATCCTGGGCGATCAGTGCAACTTTATGATCGGCCACTTCTTTGGCCGCAAGATCATCGCCTCGGGCAAGGTAAAGGCCATGACGCCCGAGCGCATCAAAAAGTCCGAGGATTTCTTGGACAAGTGGGGCCATCTGGCCATCTTCCTCGGTCGCTTCTTCCCGTTCATCCGCACCTTTGTGCCTTTTATCGCCGGCATGGGCGGCATGCACTGGCGCAACTTTGTCATCTTTAACGTGCTGGGTGGAATTACCTGGTCAACGGTCTTTACGCTGCTGGGTTACTTCTTTGGTGGCATTCCGTTTGTGCAGGAGCACTTTGAGCTGCTGATAATCGGCATCGTCGCCGTGTCGATCATCCCGACCGTGGTCGGTCTGGTCAAGTCCAAGCTCGGGAAGAAGAACGCGTAGGCTGCGTCTGCTTTCGAATGATGATTTTTGGGGCCCGTCACCAATTGCGGTGGCGGGCCTTTTTATGTTGAAGGTAAATGAAAATACTTTACTTAGTTAAAGAAAAGCGTTTTATCCGCGGCGCGCGGGGAGTACAATCTCGTGCATGCGAATCGACGCGCCATCGGCTTTGATGTTGCCCGCGTGTTCTGCCCGGCTCTACGCTCCGGGCGTGTGACGTTGCGACGCGGCCGGCTTCGGTCCTTGCGTGCGGGTTCGCGAGTATGCAACCGTGTATGTAAGGAGCGACATATGACTGTCGAGAAGAAGGATATCGATTGGGGTAGCCTCGGCTTTGGCTACATGAAGACCGATTACAGCTACGAGGCCCATTGGAAGGACGGCGAGTGGGACGAGGGTGGCCTGACCACCGACCACACCATGCACGTCTCCGAGTGCGGCGGCATCTTCCATTACTGCCAAGAGGTCTTTGAGGGCCTGAAGGCCTACACCGCCGAGGACGGCAGCATCGTCTGCTTCCGCCCCGACATGAACGCCGAGCGTATGTACAACTCCGCTGAGCGCCTGGAGATGCCCCCGTTCCCCAAGGACAAGTTTGTCGAGGCCGTCAAGCAGGTCGTTTCTGCCAACGCCGCATGGGTTCCGCCCTTCGGCTCCAGCGCAACCCTGTATGTGCGTCCGTTTATGATCGGCTCCGGTGACGTGATTGGCGTGGCTCCCGCTCCTGAGTACACGTTCCGCATTCTCGTGACCCCGGTCGGTCCGTACTTTAAGGGTGGCCTTAAGCCCGTCAAGCTGCGCGTTTCCGAGTACGACCGTGCTGCACCGCACGGCACCGGCAACATCAAGGCCGGCCTCAACTACGCTATGTCCCTCAAGCCCACGATGGAGGCTCACCGCGAGGGCTATGCCGAGAACCTGTATCTCGACTCCGAGTCCCGCACCTATGTCGAGGAGACCGGTGGCGCCAACGTCCTGTTCGTTAAGGAGGACGGCACCCTCGTCGTTCCGCAGTCGCACACCGACTCCATCCTGCCTTCCATCACCCGCCGTTCGCTCGTTCAGGTTGCCGAGGATCTGGGCATGACCGTCGACCAGCGTCCCGTCGAGTGGGCCGAGGTCAAGGCCGGTACCTTCGTTGAGTGCGGCCTGTGCGGCACCGCTGCCGTCATCTCCCCGGTTGGCGAGATCGACAACAAGGTCTACGGCGCCGACGAGACCGTGACCTTCCCGGCTGGCTACACCGAGATCGGCCCCGTGATGAAGAAGCTCCGCGAGACCCTGACGGGCATCCAGTCTGGTGCTGTTGAGGATAAGCACAACTGGGTTTACACCGTCGCGTAAGCTGTCTTAGCTGTCCGGGCCGAGGGCGACCTTCCTTTCCGGCGCGTCCTCGGGCCTGCGTTACCTCGGCGCTGCCGTTACGGGCAAAATAGATCTGAAAAAAGATGGCGCGCGGCCTTTTAGGCCGCGCTTTTGTTTTGCTTCGTGCCATGTGGGGGCGGTGGCGACGTGCATTTTTGCGAGTATTCTGCAATCGAAGGCCCCTGCATACCGACGTTCGGGCAAAAATCCGTGCTCGTCGATGCTTTTTGCGAATAATAGGCGGGGTTATGGGCCGACAGCACTTGATTTGCAGGGATATTCGCGGTCTTTAGCCTTTGTCACGGCGCCCGATGCTCTTGGTTATGTTGAATACTCCCAAAAATGCACGGCGCTTAGAGGGGGACCTACGCGAAAAAGGAAACCGCTCCGTCGAAGTATGCATTCGACGGGGCGGTTTATGCATATACTCGATTAAGGATACGCTGCGGATCTGTTAGAACTTGACGGTCGGTGCCTGGCGGGCGGCTTCGGCGGCCTCGAAGCCCTGGCGCTCCTTAAATTGGAAGATGCCGGCAAAGATGACGGCCGGGAAGGTCTGGATGGCGTTGTTGTAGCTAAGCACGCAGTCGTTGTAGCTCTGGCGCGCGTAGCTCACCTTATTCTCGGTGTCTTCGAGCGTGGCCTGGAGCTGCGTAAAGTTGGTGTTCGCCTTAAGATCGGGGTAAGCCTCGGCCACGGCGAAGAGCTGGCGCAGAGCGCCGGTCAGCACGTTGTCGGCTTCCATCTTGGCTTCGGGCGTGGTGGCGCTCACGGCGGCGTTGCGCGCGTTGACCACGGCGGCAAGCGTGTCCTGCTCGTGTTTGGCGTAGCCCTTGACGGTCTCGACCAGGTTAGGGATCAGGTCGTTGCGGCGCTGCAGCTGCGTGTCGATGTTCTGCCAGGCGTTATCAATGCGATTGCGCTTGGTGACCATGTTGTTGTAGATGCCGGCGATGGCGCAGACAATCACAATGACAACAACGATACCGATGATGACGGGAATCATGGTGTCTCCGTTTCGAATGGCCGCGGCGTCTTCCGCCGGCTGCCGTTGGTGTAACGCTACTAGTATACCCGCAACCTTTGGCGATACCGAACTTTCCGGTAAGCGTTATGTTTCCACCAAGGTAAGGCCCTTCGCCAGGGGGCGGGTGATACAGGTGTAAGATATGCGACAGATTAGTGAGCGCTGTCTTTTCCTGGAGGAGGGCGATACGTATGGACCTTCGCATCAAGAAAACCTATCGGGCCCTGTTCGAGGCCTTTACCGAGCTGCTCGAAGAGCATCGGTTTGAGGACGTGACGGTTGCCATGCTGTGCGACCGCGCTATGATTCGTCGGACGACGTTCTACAAGCACTTCCGCGACAAAAACGATTACTTTGCCTTCTATATCGATGAACTCATGTCGGGCCTGCCGCAAAAGCGGGCCGATGCGGATGGCGCGGAGGGCGCCGAGGACGTGCGAGCGCTTCGCCACGAAGTGTTCGCCGATGCCATGGATCTGATTCTGGCGCATGAGCAGCTCATGGATAACATCCTGGAGAGCAGCATGTCGGGCATGCTGACCAGCATGATTTGCGACCGCATTGCCCACTCCATTCGCGAGCGCGTAATGAGCACACTTGACGAGGGCGCGCTTGCGCCCGTATCGCTCGAGACGACATCGGAGTTTATCGCCGGTGGCATTATTCGGTTGTTCACAAAATGGTGGGAATCGGGTCACGATCTTGAGCGTCGGTCCGAGATCGCCGACGTGGTCGATGCACTGTTCGAACGAACCATGACGCCGGTGAATCACTAAAAGTGGCGGAGAGAGGGGGATTCGAACCCCCGGAACGCTCTCGCGCTCAACGGTTTTCAAGACCGCCGCATTCAACCGCTCTGCCATCTCTCCGTGAGTCGTAATGATAGCATCGTTTTGAAGTTGCAACAGGGAAGGCGAGCGATGGCGAGTACCGAAATCGACGAGAAGTTCATGCGCGAGGCGCTGGCGGAGGCGCGAGCGGCCGCGTCGGTGGGCGAGGTGCCGATCGGCGCCGTGGTGGTGTGCGCGGGCGAGATCGTCGCGCGGGCGCACAATCGTCGCGAGCTCGATCAAGACCCTTCGGCGCATGCTGAGTTTGCGGCCTTATGCGCCGCTGCTCAGGCGCTCGGCCGTTGGCGCCTTTCCGACTGCACCGTCTACGTGACGCTCGAGCCCTGCTGCATGTGCGCGGGCCTTATGGTCAACGCGCGCGTGGGGCGATGCGTGTATGGCGCGACCGACGCCAAGGCGGGCGCGCTGGGTTCGCTATACGACCTCAATGCCGATTCGCGCCTGAATCATCGCTTTAATGTGACCGCCGGCGTGCTGGTAGACGAGTGCCGCGAGGTGCTGAGTGACTATTTTGCCGGGTTGCGTGGTGCGGACGGCGGAGGTTGCGGCTGCGAGTCCGATCTTGAGGCGCATGCCGCACATGCCGCGGCGCTGGCTGATACCAATGAGGATATTGGTGCGGCGGTCGACTTTGGCCCTGTGCAGCGCCGACCGCGTCGCGTGCTGCTGGCGATCGACTCCTTTAAGGGCAGTGTGTCGAGTGCACAGGCGGAGTCGGCGGTTGCCGAGGGCGTGCGCCGCGTGTGGCCGGATGCCAAGGTAAGCGCGCTGCCGCTGGCGGACGGTGGCGAGGGCACGCTCGATGCCGTTGCCGCGTGCGGCGGCGAGATCGTGACCTGCGAGGTCGCAGGGCCTCTGCACGAGCACGTGTCTGCCCGGATGCTGGTGGATACCGAGCGCGAGTCGGCTGTCGTTGAGATGGCCGAGGCTGCGGGTATTGGGTATTCGCCCTGCACGGAGTCGGCGGCAATGGCTGCTACGACCTATGGCGTGGGCGAGCTCATGCTCCGCGCGGTTCGCGCGGGTGCAAAGACTATCTATATTGGTTTGGGCGGCAGTGCCACCAACGACGGCGGTGCCGGCATACTGCAGGCATTGGGCGCTCGTCTTGTTGATGATCGTGGCTGTGATATTGCGCCGGGGCTCGCGGGCCTTGAGCGAGTGGCTGGTGTTGATCTGATGCCGGCGCTTCGAGTGCTGGACGGCGCGCGCATTATTGTTCTTTCCGATGTCGAGAATCCGCTTGTGGGACGTCGCGGCGCACTGGCGGTGTTCGGCGGGCAGAAGGGCCTGCCGACGGATGATGCCCGGGCGCTGAGCAGGTATGACAGCTGGATGGTCGGCTACGGTCGTCTGCTCGATACGGCGATTGCCGAGGCTCGGGCTCAAGGGTTGCTGCGTGTGCCCGAGGGTGCGCGGACATTTGGCTCGGTACTCGGCGTGCCCGGCGCCGGTGCCGCTGGCGGTCTGGGTGCCGCGCTGCTGGCGCTTGGTGCCGAGCTGCGTTCGGGCGTGGAGACGGTGCTCGACCTTGTGGGATTCGATGAGCGCGTGCGCGATGTCGACCTGGTCATAACAGGCGAGGGCAATATGGATGAGCAGTCCGCCGCCGGCAAGGCTCCGGTGGGCGTGGCGCGTCGCGCCAAGCGCTATGGCAAGCCGGTGGCTGCTGTCGTGGGCGGCCGTGCCGACAGTCTGGATGCGGTGTATGGGCAGGGCGTCGACCTGGTGCTACCGATCTGCCGAAAGCCCATGCCCCTCGACCAAGCGCTCGATCCGCAGGAAGCCACAACAAACCTCATCTGCGCCGGCGAGTCAGCCGCCCAAGCCTACGACCTCGCGCGCATCTAGAGCTCTTTCCAGCCAACCCTCAATAAGTTGCGGTGGAATAGTTCCTGTTTTTGCGGCTTGAGCAGCCAAACAGGAGCTATTCCACCGCAACTTCGAGAATGGCCATCCGAAGCTGGCTGGCTTGAGCCTCGAATCGGAGCGTTCGCCACAAAAGGCGGCTATCTACTACGTTTAACCGGGCATCCTCGACCATCTCGGAATTTGCGAAAATAAAACCGACGCTCCTATAAGTTGTCAAGAGGCGGTTTGCGGGAGCGCTCCCT
>CAVCKO010000014.1:0-61048 GCA_963602825.1 Treponemataceae bacterium
GCCCGTGGGTTATACCCTAAGAGCAAACCACCCTTTTTAAGGGTGGTTCTGATTTTCTCGTTTGTAAACGAAAGCCTCCAATCTCCTTACGTTCCCTTTACGTTTGGTCCCTACCGCTGCGGGTATCCTTTTAAAGAAGTATGGCAGCCGTATGACACGGACTGCTGCGGCTTCGCCGCGATACTTGTGTTATTAGGAGGCTTTAGTATGGCAGCACGTGCGGACAACGTTTCGCGTGTCGACCATGATGGAGTTACGTTGGTAGAGGGCGCGACGCACGATGTCCGCTTTGCCTTTACCGAGCGCACCGGTGGCGTTTCCGAAGATGCGTACTCCTCGCTCAATCTGGGCTCGCATGTTGGCGATGACCCCTTTACCGTTCAAGAAAATCGTCGCCGCGTACTCGAGGCCATGGGTGCCGCCGAGTGCGAGCACAACTTGCTTGTCCCCAATCAAGTACACGGTGACCATGTCGTGACGGTGACCTCGAACGGCGCCGAAGATCTCGAGAACATTCGTGAGCAGATTGCCGAGGGCTGTGATGCCCTCGTCTGCACGGCGCATAAGGTGCCCGTGATGCTCTGCTTTGCCGATTGTGTTCCCGTGGTGCTGGTGGCTCCCGGCGGCTTTGCCGTGGTGCATTCTGGCTGGAAGGGCACGATTGCACGCATTTCCGCCAAGGCCTGCCAAGCACTCTGCGAGGCGGCTGGCTGCACGCCGGAGGACATCTCTGCTTATATTGGGCCCCATATCCTGGGCGACGAGTATGAGGTGTCCCAAGAACTTATGGATCGCTTTGCCGCCGAGTTCGCGTGCATCGATGTTACCGCTTCCCGTATGCTCGATCTTTCCGCCGCCATTCGCGAGGCGCTGGTGGATGCCGGTGTCGATGTGAATGGCATTGTGGACACCAAACTTTCCACCGTGCGTCAAAACGACCGCTTTTATTCCTATCGCAACGAGGGCGGGACCTGTGGGCGCCATGCTGCGATCGGCGTGATGCTATGAGAAAGATCGCATCGGTCCTGAGTGCAGCAGTGCTCGCGCTCACGCTGTGCGCCTGCTCCTCGGGATCTTCTACGTCTTCTATTACCGTGGCCGGCTCGACCACCTGCCTTCCCATTGCCGAGATTGCGGCCGAGGGCTTTAAGGAAGAGACCGGCATCGACGTGCTCGTCTCCGGCCTTGGCTCATCTGCTGGCATCGAAGCTGTTAGCGCCGGCACCGCCGACATCGCCAGCTCGTCTCGTGGCCTCAATGCCGACGAGCAGGATTTGGGCCTGACGCCTATCGTTATCGCACACGACGGCATTGCAGTCATCGTGAACGACGACAACCCGGTCGACAATCTCTCGACCGAGCAGCTCCGCGATATTTACGCCGGCAAGATCACCAACTGGAAAGAAGTCGGCGGAGAGGACCTGAAGATTCAGGTTATCAACCGCGACGAGGCGTCCGGTACGCGCGAGGCCTTCCGCACTATCGTGATGGACGGCGCGCCGTTCGATCGCCGCTCGGCTGTTCTTTCGGGTACGGGCCAGGTACGCGATGTCGTATCCCGCTCACGTGGCGCTATTGGCTACATCTCGCTGGGTTTTGTCGAGAGCCTCAACGCCAAGACCTCGGTTAAGGCCGTTTCAGTCAACCATGTCGAGGCATCCGAGAAGACGGTCGCAAGTGGCGGCTATCCCATCTCGCGAGACCTTTACTTCTTTGTGAAGGGTACGCCTTCGCAGCAGGCGCAGGACTACATTGACTATGTGACATCCGAGAAGATGGACAAGCAGATTCGCGAGGCGGGCTTTATTCCCGTCACCAACGACGGAAAGGGGAGTGAGTAGCGTGGAAGCACAGGAAACCCCCCAGATTGAGCATGAGGCGCAGGTGCCCAAAAAGCGTGAGTTGGCGTTGGTGTCACGCAGCACCTATCTTAAGGAGAAGGCGCTGCAGTGGATCTTCTTTGCCTGCGCGTTCTTGGCGGTCGTCACCGTCATCCTGATCTTTGTCTTTACCACGTACTCGGCGCTGCCGGTCTTTACCGACATCGGTCTGGTGGACTTCTTTAGCTTTACGTGGGCGCCCTCTGAGGGTCACTACGGCATCATGTCGCTGCTGGCGGGCTCTGGCCTGGTGACGGTCGGTGCCCTTGCCATGGGCGTGCCGTTGGGTGTGGGCACAGCCGTGTATCTGGTCGAGATCGCCAGCAAGCGCGTGCGCAGGCTCATTAGCCCCGCTGTCGACCTGCTGGCGGGCATCCCCTCCATCATCTACGGCTTCTTCGGCATGATCATCATCCGCCCGTTTATCGCCCAGCTGACCGGCGGCCTTGGATTTGGCGCACTGACGGCGTGGTTCGTGCTCGCCATCATGATCGTCCCTACCATCACCACGCTCACCATAGATGCCCTCAATTCCATTCCCATGGGCATTCGCGAGGCGTCCTATGCCATGGGTGCCACCAAGTGGCAGACCATCTACAAGGTCGTGCTTCCTGCAGCCAAGCTGGGCATTGTCGATGCGATTGTCTTGGGTATGGGGCGTGCCATCGGTGAGACCATGGCCGTGCTGATGGTCGTGGGCAACGCCCCGGTCATTCCGGATAGCATCTCGAGCCCCATCTCGACGCTCACGAGTCAGATTGCGCTCGACATGAGTTATTCCTCGGGCCTGCACCGCTCGGCGCTCTTTGGCATGGGCGTGGTCCTGTTTATTATCTCCGCCGCGCTGGTGGGCATTGTCCGTCTGATTTCCAAGAAGAAGAGGGGGTAGGCTATGTCCGATTCCGTTGACACGACGGTCGATACGACCTCGTCGCGTGAGCGCATCAAGCGTGCCCTTTCCCATGGCAAGAAGGGCCGCATCAACAAGGACCTCTCCAACAAGATCATGCTCGGCGTGTTTCGCGCCGCAGCCTATATCACCACGCTGGTGCTGATCGCCATCATCGCCTACGTGGTCATCAACGGCCTGCCGCATATCTCGCTCGACTTTATCTTCGGCTGGCCGCAGGGCGTCAACGCCGAAGGCGGCATTTGGCCCACGATCGTCTCGACCATCTACGTGACGGCGCTCGCCATGCTCATCTGCACGCCGGTTGCCGTCTTGGCTGCGGTCTATCTGGCCGAATACGCCAAGCAGGGCAAAGTCGTCGGCATCATTCGCTATGCTGCCGATGCCCTGGCCTCGGTGCCCTCCATTGTTATGGGCCTCTTTGGCTACGCCTTGTTTGTCGAGGCTATGGGCCTGGGTCTTTCGATGGTTTCGGCCGCCCTGGCGCTGGCGCTTCTGATGCTGCCTATTGTCATGCGTACCACCGAGGAGGCAATCCGCGCCGTTCCGCGCTATATCCGTTGGGGTGCATATGGCCTGGGCGCCACCAAGTGGCAGGTCGTCTCCAAGATCGTGCTTCCTTCGGCTTTTGGCCGCATCGCCACCGGCATCGTGCTTGCCATCGGCCGCGCCATCGGCGAGACCGCCGTGGTGCTCTACACCATGGGTCAGGCCATCAACCTGCCTATTTCGCCGCTCGATTCCGGTCGTCCCATGACCGTTCACCTTTATCTGCTTGCCAATGACGGCATCAACATGAACGCAGCCTACGGCACTGCGCTTTTGCTGATGGCGATTATTCTGGCCTTCAACCTGTTTGCGCGTTATCTGTCGCGCAAACGCCGCTAGTTAAGGAGTCCCATGTCCGTCTATCAGTCCGCTCCCACGCCGGAGCAAGCGGCCATCACGGCCAAGGATTTCAACTTTTGGTACGGTGACTTTCATGCGCTGACGGGGCTCGACCTCAACATCGCCAAAAACGCCATCACCTCGTTTATCGGTCCTTCGGGCTGCGGCAAATCGACGTTTTTGCGCTGCATCAACCGTATGAACGACCTGATCGAGGGCACCCGCGTCGAGGGCACTATGACGCTCGACGGCAACGATATCTATGCCGAGGGCGTCGACCCGGTCGACCTTCGCCGTCGCGTGGGCATGATTTTTCAGCAGCCCAACCCGTTCCCCAAATCCATCTACGAGAATGTCGCTTTTGGCCCTCGTCTGCAGGGCGTGACTAGCAAAAGCGACCTCGATGACATCGTGGAAGAATCGCTCAAGCGCGCCAACCTCTGGAAAGAGGTATCCAATCAGCTCAACAAGGACGGTTTGGCGCTCTCGGGCGGTCAGCAGCAGCGTCTGTGCATTGCGCGTGTGCTTGCGGTGCAGCCCGATGTCCTTCTGATGGACGAGCCCTGCTCCGCCATCGACCCCACGTCCGTCTCCAAGGTCGAGGATCTGATGGCCGAGCTGGCGCCCGAGATGACGATCATCATCGTCACGCATTCTATGCAGCAGGCCGCTCGTATTAGCGACTACACCGCATTTTTCTTGCAGGAAGTTGCCGGCGAGCCCGCCACGCTCATCGAGTATGGTCAAACCGACGCGATCTTCACCAGCCCGGTGGATTCACGGACGGAAGACTATATCACCGGCCGCTTTGGCTGATCGGTGCGACTAGTCCCAAGCCGATCGGACCTGGTCCGGTGCGTATTCACTGTGCGGGCGGCATGACCGCACCCAACTGATTGGAGTGAACCATGCGCAAACTGTTTTCCCGTCAGCTCATCGAAGCCCGTCACGAGATGCTGAGCATCTACGAGGCTGTAGACCTGGCGCTTCACGACGCCGTGAAGGCCTATGTGACCGACGATCGCAAGCTCGCCACCAAGACCAAGAAGCGCACGCTCTCGATCGATGCGCGCTGCGCCAACTTGGAGGCCGTGTGCTACAACCTGATCGCTACGCAGTCGCCGGTCGCCTCCGACTTCCGCTTGCTGCAGACGATCATCTACGTCGACTTTAACCTGCAGCGCATGACCGATAAGGTTCGCCAGATCTGCCGCGCCACGCGTCACATGGTCAAGGCCGACATCTCGCTGCCTCAGGAGCTTGTGACCTTGGTTGAAGCCGAGGCCGAGGCCGTCTATCAGGTGCTGGGTTCGTCGCTTTCTGCGCTCGTCACCAACGACATGTCCATCATCTGCAACCTGGCCGGCGAGGACGAGCCGGTGCATGCGGCGTACGAGAAGTTCTTCCGCACCTTTAACCGCATGGACACGGGCGATTTTATGGACGACGACAGCAACTATGACGACCTGCGCCGCGCCATCATGGTCTCGCGCTACCTCGATCGTATCGCCTCGATTTCGATCGATGCCGCCTGCCGTCTGACCTTCCTTTTGACCGGACAGCGTATGACTGCCGGCGATATCGCCCGTACGGACGAGGATGAGCTTGAGAGCATGCGCGTGCCTTCGGGCGAGGGTGTCATCATGAGGCCTGCCGTCGATGCACACTATGTTGCCAAAGTGCCCGCTAACGAGGTGAGCGAGGGTCTCCGCTACCTGCTCGAGCACCTCGAGGACGAGGACGACGCCGAGGACGACGAGGAGTAGGGCGGCCCCGTTCGTCGAAAGATTGTAAATACCTAAGTGAGCGCGGCCTTGCACATGCGAGGCCGCGCTCTTGCGTTAGCATGGGACTACTTGTTTGGCTGTCTGCGGAGGCGATTGGCAATGGATAACTATTTGGACTTGATACGCGCTCGCCGCGAGCAGATTCTCGAACGTTTTTATGCAGCACTCGATCGCGCGGGCCGTCCCCACGATGCCGCGCGCCTGATTGCCGTCTCCAAGACTGTTGGCGTTGATGAGACCGTTGCCGCTATTCAGGCGGGGTATCGCCATTTTGCCGAGAACCGCCCGCAGGAGCTCGTTCGCAAGCTTGCGGGCCTCGTAGAGCATCCGGAGCTACCCGAGGTGCGCTTCGATATGATCGGCAACCTGCAGACCAACAAGATCAATGCGGTTCTGGGCTCGGCCGAGCTGATTCATTCGGTAAGCTCGCTGCATTTGGCTCAGGCCATCTCGAGCCGTGCGGTCCGCAAGATTGAGGCGGGCGAGCTCTCCGGCCCCCAGCGCGTGCTGCTCGAGGTTAATGTGAGCGGCGAGGAGTCCAAGGGCGGCTTTTCGCCCGACGAGGTTCGCGCTGCCGCAAGTGAGCTTGCAGAGCTTGAGGGAATTTGTGTGCAGGGCCTTATGACTATGGCGCCGCGGGGGAATAAAGATGTGGCGCGCCGCACCTTTGCCGGGCTGCGTGAGCTGAGAGATGAGCTTGAGGCTACGCACTCCGATCTGAGCCTGCCCGAGCTTTCCTGCGGCATGAGCGAGGACTTTGAGCCTGCCCTTGAGGAGGGCTCAACGCTTGTTCGCCTGGGCAGGGTAGTATTTAGCCCGGAGTTTGCAGTAAAATAAGGCTCTGAAGTGCGCACTGATTATCGGAGCGCCTGCACTAAACCGCGAGAGGACACAACCATGGGCTTCCTTGACGAGATTAAAAATAAGATGCACCTGGGCGGCCAGCAGGGTTACGACCAGGGTTATGGTCAGGACGACGACTACGGCTACGATGACGGCTATGACGACGGCTTCCAGAACAATGGCTACAGCGGCGCCTCGGGCGATGGCTTCTACACCCAGGACGAGCCGAGCAACGGCCTGTTGGGTCAGACGCGCCGCGGCGAGGCCGAGTCGGTGGCCGTGTACACACGCTCCGGTCAGCTGGTCGGCGACGATTCTCGCCACGCTACGACCTACAACCCGCCATCGCGCTCGCAGGAGACGGTTGCGGGCGGTTATCGTCCCGGTGCCTACGACACGCCGTCGAGCTACGCCGAGAGCACGCGTGCCCGCGCTGCTGCCCCCGCACCTGCTCCCTCACCGAGCGATGCCTCGGCGTATGCGAGCAACATCATCAACTCTACGCCGCAGCTGCCGGCCTATGTCCTGCGCCCCGAGAGCTATGACGACGTGGAGACCGTCGTGCGCCGCGTGCGCACCAAGCAGCCTGTCGCGCTGATTTTTGTGGGCGTTCGTACTGAGGTCGCCAAGCGCGTCCTGGACTTCTCTTACGGCTTTGCCTGCGGCCTGGGTGCCACAGTCAAAGAGGTGGGCGATCGCGTGTTTATGGTGCTGCCCACCGGTTGCGAGGTCAAAGATTCGGACCTCAAAAAGCTCCGTGCCGACGGCTACCTTAAGTAAAAACAAGACGAGGAGATTCTCATCAACATCTACACCATTGTCCAGCTGGTCAATACGCTGTTCAACTTTTACTCCACGCTCATTGTGGTTTACTGCCTTATGACGTGGATTCCCATGAAGCAGGGTGGATTGCTACAGGATATCGCCGCTGTTCTCGATAGCGTGTGCGGCCCGTGGCTCAATTTGTTCCGCCGGTTTATCCCGCCGATGGGCGGCGTCGATTTTTCGCCGGTCGTTGCGATTATTGCGTTGCAGTTGGTGCAGAAGCTGGTTCTGCAACTTCTTATAGGTATACTCATATAAAACTGGCATAGTAACTCACGTCGGGCGCACGGCGCCAAGGCGAAGATAAAGGAGAACTTGTTATGGCTATTACCCCTGCTGACATTCAGGCTCAGACCTTCTCTGAGGCCAAGCGCGGCTACGATCCCGCCGAGGTCGACGTCTTCCTGGAGACCCTGTCCTCTGAGGTCGACGCCATGCTCGCCAAGATTGTCGATCTTAAGGGTCGTCTGACCGCCACCGAGCAGCAGCTCGCCGACACGCAGGCCCAGCTTGCTCAGGCTCAGGATGCTGCCGCCCAGGCCGTCCCTGCCGCCCCCGTGGCCGCTCCCGCGCCCGACTTCTCCGCTCAGGAGCGTCAGATTTCCGCTGCCCTGATTGCTGCCCAGCAGACCGCCGAGGGCATTGTCAACGACGCCAACGAGAACGCTGACCGTATCCGCAACGAGGCCGACGCCAAGGCCCGCGAGGTCATCCGTCAGGCCCTGACCGAGAAGCAGGCCGAGCTTGAGGAGATCGACCGTCTTAAGGCTTCCCGTGAGGAGTTTAAGGCCGAGTACCTCAAGCTCATCCAGCACTTCATGGACGATGCTCAGAACTCCTTCCCGTCCGATCTCATGGCTTCCACGCCGGTCGGTTCCGCCGCTTCTCCGGCTGTGACCGTTCCTGCTGCCGAGCCGCTGCCCGTCGCCGAGCCGGTTATCCCCGTTGCCGATCCCTTCGCACCGATCGACAACTTCGCCGCCGACGACCTGGACTAATATCCAGCTATCATTTAGCGCCTAGAAAGGACCCACAGCTTGTGGGTCCTTTTTTGTGGCTGTATGCAGTCTGTAAAATAAAACGCCGAGTCCTGCGTTTGAGGGCACAGAACTCGGCGAAGGGCGCGTGGTCAAAGGTGGATTTTAAGGCCTGTCCCAAAAATCTACTTGAGGAGGAAGTCGGGGAGGGGAATGGTGCGGGCCTCGCGCTGCTCGGGGTCGGCGATATGGTCGGCAGGATAGCCGCAGACGAGCATGTGATAGGGATAGATGCCCTCGGGCAGGCTGAACTGCTCACAGGCCACCTCGGGCTTAAAATGGCACACCCAGCACGTACCCAGGCCCTGCTCCTCGGCCTCCATCATCATCTGATCGCAAACAATCGAGGTGTCGATGGCACTGGAGTTCATCTGGTCATACGGGCGCACCCAAGCATCGTCAGTAACGCTGCAGATAAGGAAGATAAGCGGAGCCCCAAAGATAGACCCATCACGAGCAAACCGAGGCTGACAAGCAGCGGCCTTTTCCAACAATTCCGGAGTATCAAGCACCATCACGCGGCTTGGATGATTATTACAAGCAGAAGGAGCAATACGCCCCGCCTCAACAATGGCATCCACCACCGACCGCCCAACAGAACGGTCCTCAAACTCGCGACAAGAATACCGAGACCGAGCCAGATCCAAATAAGACATACAAGCCCTCCAACAATTTAATAACGAAATAAAAGATAACCAAAGGTTACCCAGAGCAACATCCAGCCAAACGCTCAGCGCTGCCCAAAGTCATGACTGATGCCAAAGGCGCTTTCAACCAAAGCCACCGTGCATTCCGCCTATTAGCCAAGGTTCCCAATGGTGGTACGCAAGGCGAAGGCCCGACACCTATTTACTTTCGAACGACTCTGCCGTGCAGCCGGAGTGAGAAAGCAAATAGGTGCCGGGCCTTCGCCGGTGGGATGCGTACCGCTAATTAACTGTTCTTCATGACAATCGAATCCACGACATCAGCCACATTCTCGCAGCAGTCAGCGCAGTACTCCAGGAAGGCGTAGACGTCACGCCAGGCGATGACCTCGAGCGGATCCTTGCCGTTGACATGTAGGTTGCGCATGGCGTTGATGTAGAGCTCGTCGGCCTCGGACTCGATCGTGTTGATCTGGATGACGAGTTCGCGTAGGGTCTTGGACCTGCGGTAGTTGGGCAGCTCGACCATCAGGTCCTTCATGGCGCGGCAGGCGTCGGTCACCTTGTGGGCGATCACGATGGCATCGGGATGGATGCTCTGGATGTTGGTGAAGTAGACGCGCTGCACGACACCCTCGATACGGTCGAGCACGGTGTCGAGCGAGCAGCTCATCAGGTCCAGGTCCTCGCGCTCAAGCGGGGTGATAAAGGCCGTGAGCAGGGCGTCTTCGAGCTCATGGTGCTTCTTGTCTGCCGCATGCTCAATCGCATGCATCTTATCGAGCATATCGTGGATCTGCGCGGGGTCAAAGTTCTCAAAAATCTTGGTAAGCAGCTCGGCGGCCTTGACGGCAAGGTCGGCGCAGGCGACGTAGTTGTCAAAGTAGAACGAATCGGGTTTCTTTGCCATGAGTGGGTCCTTTCGAGGCGAAGACGGGTGGGCGAGGTATTACGGTCCGGATGGACGCTCGGTTTGACTAGATGAACATCATGAACAGCTTGGCCATGACAAAGCTGATGAGTCCACAGGCGGGGAAGGTGAAGAACCAGGTGAACATCATGTCCTTGACCACGCCGAAGTTGATGGCCGAAAGGCGCTTGACGGCGCCGACGCCCATGATGGCGCAGGTCTTGATGTGGGTGGAGGACACAGGGATGCCGGTAAGGGTGGCAAGCAGCAGATTCGCGGCGCCTGCGAGGTCGGCGGAGAAGCCCTGATACTTCTCGAGCTTGACCATGCTCTGGCCGACGGACTTGATGATGCGCTCGCCGCCCACACTGGTGCCGATGCCCATGGTGGCCGAGCACAGCAGCATGATCCAGATGGGGATGCCGGCGTCGCCGACGCTCGTCTGGCCGCTGGCGAAGGCGACGCCTAAAAAGAGCACGCCGATGAACTTCTGTCCATCCTGCGCGCCGTGCATAAAGCTCATGGCCGCAGCACTTGCGATCTGAGCGTATTTAAAGAAGACGTTGGCGCGTCGCCTGTTGGCGGCGGCAAACAGAATCGAGACGAGCTTGCACAGGACCCAGCCCATGACAAAGCCCAGGCCGATGGAGAGCGCCAGGCCGTAGATGACCTTCATCCACTCGTGGACGTTGACGCTGCTCGCACCGCCGAGGGCGATGGCGGCACCGGTCAGGCCGGCGATAAGGCTGTGGCTTTGCGAGGTGGGGATGCCAAAACGTGACGCTGTGGCGCCGTAGACGACGATGGAGAACAGCGCCGCGCAGAGGCACGCGAGCGCCATGGTGCTGTTTCCGCCAAAGTCGACGATATGTGAGATGGTGTTGGCGACGCTCGCGTTAAAGTGCGTCATGATGAGCACGCCCAAGAAGTTGAATGCGGCACTCATGAGAATGGCGGCGCGGGCGGGCATGCAACGTGTGGTGACGCAGGTCGCGATGGCGTTGGGTGCGTCGGTCCATCCATTGACGAAGATGGCGCCGAGCGCGAGGATCACGGTGACGGCAAGGACTGGGTTCGACACAAGTTGGCCGAGGAAGGTTGAGAACGTTACGTCCATATATGGGCTTTCTCGAAGTTTGCAGGCACGTTACAAAAACATGATAAATCGTATCACCTCCTGCTGGTTTCTTTACCGAGTTCTGATGGGAGAAGTGAATTTTTTGGCACTAACATTGAATATTAGCCCTGTTGACCGCGGGTGTTCTTTTTGCTAACGCGTCGTGCGGACGTGCGCCTGCGGTCCGACACGCCAAAACCACAGCCTGTTCGCTTTACAACATACAAACATGCGTTCGATAATAGGGGGCATGGAATATCGACAGACAGATGGCAAAACTCGACGCGTGCACAAGCAGTATGTGGACGTCGTGGCCCGCATCCTTGCGGGCGGGCAAGTCGTGCCGGTCACCGTCTGCTGGGTCGACGGCCGTTGTTTTACGATCGACGAAATTATCTCGACCACCGGGTTTGGCCTGACGGTTCACGGCGTTCGTACGGCAACCTATAAGGTACGTTTTGGCGGACATGCGACCGAGTTGTATCTGGAGGACCAGACGCGCGAGCGGGCGGATGGCTCGCAGGCGCACGTGATGCGTTGGTGGGTATGGGCGTTTGACCGTACGCTTGAGGGCGAGCGCCGCAGGTAAGAGCGCACGGCATTCGGGTACAATGGCAGGGATATTGTCGCCTACGGCGCCGTTATTTGTGGCGCTTTTTGAAAGGACGAAGTATATGAACGATATCCAGGGCTATCAGAACGGCCCCGTCGAGACCGGCGCAAGCCGCGCCAAGGAGATGTCGCCGCGCGCGTACAATCTCGCCATGTCTGCCCTGATCTTCTTGGGCTTTTGCGCCATGGGCGCCGGCGCCTACTTTACGAGCACCATGTCGTTTGCGCGCATGATGATGAGCGGTGCCGCCCTACCGCTGGTCTTTGGCTCGTTTATTTTGACCATCGTCGGCATGGTCATGATGTCGGCTGCTGCGGGCAAGCAGTCCGTGGGCCTGTCCCTTGTGGGCTACGTAATCTTTGCGAGTACCTTTGGCCTGACCGCGTCGTTTGGTCTCGCCAACTACGACCTGCCTACCATTAACACCGCCTTTATCGCCACGGCCGCCATCACCTTTGTCTTTGGTGCGCTGGGCGTGACCTTCCCCAAGTTTTTCCAGCGTGTGTATGGCATTGGTTTTGGCATCCTGCTTGCCACGATTCTGGTCGAGATCGTGCTGATGTTCATGGGCGTTTCGCAGTCCATCACCGACCTGATCGTGATCGTGGTGTTCGCCGGCTTTATTGGCTACGACACCTATGTTGCCACGACGGTGCCGCCCACGCTTCCCAATGCGGTGCTCATGGCATCCAACCTGTTCGTGGACATCATCAACGTGTTCCTGCGCATTCTGAACATCCTCGGCCGTCGCGATTAAAGCGCGGCATTGCGATGCTTCCTGCCGGACACGGTAAAACGATGCGAAAGGCGGTCCTTCGGGGCCGTCTTTTTTGTGCGCGGCGGGGTATCATGGATGAGAAAAGCCGATAGCGGCAGCGACAGGAAAGGTGGCCATGTATGGCAGACGTCGACAACAGGAACCGTAACCGCAGGTCCAACCGAGCGGGTCAGCCCAATCCCAAGCGCGAGGCCCGTGCCAAGGCCGCCGAGCGTCACGTGGCAACTGTGTCCGAAGCGTGCGCCAAGGATATCGAGCGTTCGCTTGCCGGTGTTCGCGAGTTTGACGGTATGCCTGCCGGCTTTGTCGCGGCGATGAAGGCCAAGGTTCAGAGTGCTGTGGCCGCCGAAGAGCAGGTCGCCGAGGACGTCGAGAACGCGGAGACTGCCGAGGTCGAGGCGGCGCCCGAGACCGAGGCGGCGCCCGAGCCCGTCGAGGAGCCTGCCGAGGAAATCGCCGAAGCTGAGTCCGCGCCTGCTGAGGAGCCCGCTCCGGTCCTGCCCGAGGTCACTGTGCTTGATGCCTCCGCCACGCAGGCAATCCTCGATAACGGTCGCGGCTATGCGCAGTTCTGCGACATGGCCGTGCTCGCCTTTGCCTCGTTTACCAATCCGGGCGGTGGATATATTCAGGGTTATCTGGGCCAGGAGGCCACGCTGTGCGCCGATTCGTATCTGTACAACGTTCTCGATAAGCAGCGTAAGTGGTACGGCGAGAACCGTCGCCGCAACATCAACTGCGAGCTCTATCGTAACCGCGCCCTGGTGGTGCCTGCGGTGCGCTTCGACCGCAACCACGTGCATGCATACGCCGACGTGATCGTGGCCGCCGCGCCCAACGTTAGGCGCGCCCGCCAGGAGTATCGCGTGAGCGACGATGCTCTGCTGGATGCCCTGCGCGACCGCATTCGCTTTGTGCTCGCCATCTGCGATGAGCTTGGTCGCGAGAAGCTCGTGCTGGGTGCTTGGGGCTGCGACAACAACGGCTTTGATGCCGAGGCCGTGGCCGAGCTCTTCCGCAAGGAGCTCGCGTCGGGCGACTTCAAGGTCAAGCAGGTCTTCTTTGCCGTGCCCTCTACGCGCTGGGACGAGGACTTCGCCAAGTTCGAGCACGTGCTGGCAAACTTCCCCGAGCGCAACGAGGAGTCCTATGCTCAGGTTGCCGCCCGCACCGCAGCCGCCCGTGCCGCCGAGCAGGCTCAGGCCGCTGCCGAGGATGACGAGGATGACGACGACTGGCGCAAGTACCTGTAAACGGTGCGCGTGATGCGATATACCGAGCCGACGGGGGCTGCTCCCGTCGGCTTTTTATTGAGTGGGGAGCTTACGATGAAAAACGTTCTGTGCTTTGGTGACAGCAACACCTATGGTTACGATCCGGCGGGCATGCGCGACGGTACCGCGGTGCGCTATGCGCAGGATGTGCGCTGGTGTGGCGTGGTCCAACGTGACTTAGGCGAGGGCTGGCATGTAATTGAAGAAGGCCTCAACGGCCGCACGACGGTACGCGACGACATGTGCCATCTGGACACTAACCTCAACGGCATTCGCGCGCTTCCGATGCTGCTCGAGGCTCATAAGCCGCTGGACGCCATTGTGATCATGCTGGGCACCAACGACTGTAAGACGGTCTTTAACGTGACAGCTTCCGATATCGCCCGTGGCGCCATGGCGCTGATTCGCGCCGTCCGCGCGTTTCCGTGGACCGACGCTGCGCCTTGCCCGCGCATCCTGCTGATGGCTCCTATCAAGATCAAGCCGCAGATCGCCGATGTATATATGACCGATTTTGACGAGCGTTCCGTCGAGGCATCTGAACATTTTGGCGAGTACTATGCGCGCGTGGCCGAGCAGTTTGGCTGCGACTTTTTGAATGCCGCCGAGTTTGCCGAGCCGGGCGATATCGACTATCTGCATATGATGCCCGAAAGCCACGAGAGCTTGGGACATGCCGTGGCAGCCAAGCTCCAAGAGATGCTCGGTGAGTAGCGCGACCCCAAGCCACCGCAAAGGGGACAGGCACCTTTGCGGTGGTTTTGCCCGGGTAAACGAACGGATTGGCTGCCATATGGGCATGGACGAGCTCATCGACCTCTTTGTCGAGGGCGATGAGCTCGTCTCCAATACCGCTTTTGAGGATTTGGATCTTGCCTGCGACGTGGCGAACGGCGCGACCTTCGCTGGCGTCGTGTTCCGATCTTGCGAGTTCGATAGCGTTGACTGGAGCGGCTCGACGTTTCGCGACGTGGTGTTTCGCGGTTGCCGCTTTATCCGCTGCAACATGGAAGGCTGCTGGCTCAACCGCTGCGACTTCGTTGACTGCTCGGCGCCGGGGCTCAACTTGCTCAGGGCGCGTCTGTCGAGAGTGTCGTTTACATCGTGCGATTTGAGCTATGCGAACCTTTCGGAGGGACGCATTGGCCCCATGGCTGCGCATGACACGCGTTTGACCGAGGCCGCGTTTCAGGGTGCCAAGCTGGGTCAGATACGCCTGGATGGCTGTGACCTGACGCGTATGGATGTGTTTAAGACGTCGCTTTCCGGCGTGGATGTATCGCGTTGTACATTCGCGGCGCCCGTTGTTTCGGGCGATTACCATGAGCTGCGTGGCCTGACGGTCAATGCCGAGCAGGCGCTGGCACTCTCGGGTTTGTTGGGAATTCAACTCGCCGACGAATAGGCGCTCTGGTCCTTTGCTCGACCGCTATCTAAAATCAAACCGTCGCAACATTTAATGATTTTTCGCGTTTGCACGATTTTCATCGAATGTTGCGACGGTTTTTGGTGCAAAGTAGCCTGTCTCTTTTTGGCAGGTTACTGGCTATTTAGTACTGCCACAACTAACGGCGTGCCATCTACCTGCGGCTTTGCGGGGGAATATCCTAACTTATCCCAAGCGCGTCGAAGGCGGCGCGTACGACCTGCTCGGCGGTGGGACGGATGTAGTGCCGTCCCGACACGCCGGGAAGGGCGTGGCCCATCAGCATCTCGATGAGGTCCCACGGCAGGCGAAGCTCGACCTCCGCTATCGTACGCCAGGAGTTGCGGAGGTTCGACCACGGGATGTGCTCGACGCCGCGGGCGGCGCAGAACTTCCGCCAGCGATCGTTGCATATGCCCCGGTTCATGGGCAGCCCGTCGCCCCGGTCGCACAGCCACTCGCGGCCCTCGGCGGCGCGGTCGGCCGCTATCTCGACGAGGCGGTCGGCGGCATGCGGCAAGATCACGACGGTCCGCGCGGACTTGGCGGTCTTGAGGGCGCCAACCGGCTCGGTACCGCCCTGCTGCATCTGGCGGCAGATGTCGGCGGAGGCGAGGACAGTGCCGCCACGCTCCCAGCGCATGACCTCGTCGGTGCGCACGCCCAGCGACTCGCCCGAGCGGCAGGAGCCGAAGCACGCGAGGATGAACGCGGGCTCCAGGGGGCTGCCGCGCAGCGCGTCGAGGACGCCCAGGGCCTCGTCGAGGGTGTAGACGCGCTTCGAGCGCTCGCGGGTCTTTCTGGTGGGCATGGTGTACCTGACGCTGGCGGCGAACGGGTCGAGCGGCAGGCGGATGAAGGTCGAGACGCAGGCGTAGACCTTGCGCAGGGTGAGCAGGGCGGTGTCGGCGGTGGCGGCGGGCAGCGTCAGCAGCCACCCCTGAAGCTCGACGGCGCGGAGCTGGTCGACGGGCGTCTGTCCCCATCGGGGGCCGACGTAGTTCCTCCACGAGCGCAGCACGAGGTCGCGGGTGTTGGGGGCGAGCGTCCCCGCCTCGACCTGCGCGGCCATCTTGGGGACGAGCCACGTCTCGTAGGCCTTGGCTATGGTGGGCACGGGGGCGTCGTCGGCGTGCTCGACATGGATGCGGTCGAGCTCCGCGCACGCCTCGCGGTAGGTGCCGTACACGGTCTTGGTCTTGCGCCTGCGGCCCTGCGGCGTGTTCTGCATCCAGCGCAGGACGTACTTCTTGCCGCGCCTCATCTCGGTCACGGAGCCCCAGACGCGGCGGCGCTGCTTTCTTGTCATATAATCAGATCCGTTCAGATCGCGGGCTTATTCTCCGTTTCGCCCGGTTCTGACTCCGGCCCCGCCTCACGTTCCAAAGTGCAGGGGCCGTCTCCTTAGTCTCGGGGCAGCGGCGTCAGCCTGCGGTCCCGAGATTTTTCGCTTTCATGGGCATCACCTCCCTAGATGTAGACGCTTGGAATTTCGCCGCGATGGGGCGATAATCGGGACAGCTCATCCACCTTGTGTGTGAAGGAGTCCTCTGGAGGCGCCCAAACAGCGCCTCCTGCTTTTCCCTTCGCTGTTTCCAATCTCCATAACTTGTTCGGTTTACTTTTACTGCAGCTGAGGCATAATAAGGCCGAGCCCTTTGCTTACAGCTCAGGACGTGGCCAGCCTCGGAGCCGAAATCCGGGGCTTTTTCATGGCCCGATTCTCCCCAACAACTCACCTCTCGCCCTGATTTTGCCGGTATATTTCTCGTCTCCCGGGTAGGCGGTCCTAAGCACGTAGCCTTTGGCCACCGACCCCAAGACGACGACGTAGTCGCGGTCGATTCCGGATACGACGACCTGCACCTTGTCCTCGCGACCCTTCTGCCTCTGGAGGTAGACTTCCGCCGGCATCCTGCCCTCGACGGTCGCCTTTAGCACTGGAAGCCTCACGACCCTGTTGAGGTCGAGGTTAGTCAGCGGGTTGAATTGCTCCCTGCTTCTCCCGTGCTTCGAGACGAGATGGAGCCACGTTGACTCGTAACCCATGTTCGTCACGGGCCTCCCGTCCCACGCGACGAGGTCCAGCAGCTCTCCGTCGTAGTACTCCCTCGAGATTCGGGACGCGAGGATCATGTCGCACGCGAGGCCGCGATAGCACGGCCCGAGGTCGAGGTGGCCGTCGCGGTCCAGTGAGTACCCCGCCCGCATCACATGTTCCTTCGTCCGCGGAAGTGGAATACGTTGAACTTCTGCTCCGAGGCCCATGTCTCGTAGCTCGCTAGGGTGCTCGTGCCCAGGTTGCGGCAAATGTCGCGGCATACCTGAAGCTTCGCCACGCTCGCCCCCTCGACCTGCAGATGCCCGTTTCTCGAAGCCGCAAGCGCCCCGATGAACAGGTCCGCCAGCTGGATGAGGTCGTTCTCGTGAGACTCGACCTCCTCGACGAAGCGGACCGCATCGCCGAACTGGAAGGTGTCTATCAGGCACCTCCTCAGCGTGTCGACCCTGTCGCGCTCGTCGATTCGGCGGTCGATGAACAGGCGGTATGAGTCCCTCCGGTCGAGCCAGTTGTTGAAAACCTGGTAGTAGACCTTCTGGAACATCTCCTCGGTGTCCTCGAAGTTCGTCTCGCGCCTGCTGACGACGACCGCGCGGAACCTGAGCCCGGGGTCCGAGAAGAAGAGGTCGACCAGTGCCTGGAAGAAGGGGAGCCTCGACGGGCATACCGTCTTCCACCCGAACTCCCCCTGCACGTTGTAGTAGGCCCTGAGCAGGTCCACCTTCCTCACGATCTCCCGCTTCCGGTCAAGGGGGCACATTATCCCGCCTATGGCCATGAAGTCGTCCGAGGCCGAGGAGGTGACGCAGCTCTCGTCGCAGTAGACGTTGTAGGTCGCGCGCTCCACGCTCTAGCCCCTCTCGTCCCGCTCGCCCATGTACCAGACGACGCGGCCGCGGCAGACCACCGGGGCGTCGTCCGGGCCGGCGAGGATGTCGTCGTACTCGCCGCTGTGGCTGTCCGCCGTGAGCATCACCGTGGAGCGGCCCCGGGTGTAGTTGCGCACGACGGCGCCGTAGTCGGCCGTCTCGGCGAGCACCGGCTGGCCGTTCATCGGCTCCATGTCGGGGTCGACCAGCAGCAGGGCGTCGTGGGGGAACCGGTTGTCCATGCAGCCGCCCTGGGCGTGGACCATGAACCCGCGCGGGTGGGCCTCGGCGATGGAGGCGGGGACCTCGACCTCGTCGGACAGGCTCCCCTCGTCGCACGGCTCGCCCATGTGCGCGAAGCCCAGCAGGGGCACCATGCGCGACGCGCCGCTGATCGCGGCCTCGGTGGCGTCCTCGCCCATGAGTTCGGCCACCGTGGTGTCGAAAAGCTCGGCGAGCTGCTCAAGGTTCGCTTTTCTCGGCATCGACTTCTCAGATTCCCACTGGCCGATGGCGACTCGTGATACATCGAGCTTGTCGGCTATTTCCTGCTGGGTAAGCCCAGCTCTGTTTCTGAGCCGACGAAGGTTCTTACCGATTTCCATGGGCCTCTCCTTGCCTATGTATAACTTTACTTATCATTTTAGAAAAGAAAACTTTTCATTCTAGAAAAGTTTTTGTTTACACGATGCAAAGAAAGATTTACTATTAGTTCAGCAAGAGAGAGGAGGCCATTTGAATACCCTGCGAGATGTTCGCGAGAGCAAAGGGGTTAAGAAAGTCGCAGTTCAGCGCATGTTGGGGGTTAGCCAACCAACCTACGACCGTTACGAGCTTTACCCCGGAGAGATGCGAGCTAAGGACCTCGAAAGGGTCCTGACGTTCCTCGGCATCACTCGCGACGATATTTTTTTGGCAACTGAGGAAAGTTAAAGTTTGCATCTAACGAAACGGAGAGAACCATGAACGAGAACTTCACCGAGATCGAGCTGGGCGGCTGGAACCTGCCCGAGACCATCACCGTCGAGGCCGCCGACGAGCAGCCCCGCGACTTTTCCGACTTCGAGCTCTAGGGAGGGCGACATGAGCACCAAGAGGGAGTACATCAGGCACGGCCGCGGGAAGTCCTTCGAGATCGAGTGCCCGCGCGGCTTCTCGGGCATCGATGCCATCGTCTGCTGGTGCGACGGCGGGGACGGCTGGCACCACGAGGCCTTCGAGTCGTTCCTCGACGCCCGCGGGCGCCTGGACGATCTACTGCGCGGCGAGGCAGTCATGGCCTACGTCCAGCGCACTGTCTGCATGAACACCGCCGACGCCATCGACCCCGGCATCGAGCCGGTGATGGTCGGCATCGCCGTGGGCGAGTGGACGCGCTTCCACCTCAAGGGCGGCGATGGGCGATGAGCAAGTTCTGTCAGGCGGTTCGCCTCGTGGTCGCCATCGTCGTCGCCACGCCGCTCGTTCTGGTCGTCGCGGCGCTCGCGCTGGTCGAGTGCCTCTTGAGGACGGTTTCCGGGGCGTTGACAACGCTCGGCATCTCCATCCTCAGGACTCTCGAGGGCGGCGAGTAGCGATGTTGGACATTATCCATGCGGCCGTCCGGGTATTCCTCGACGTTCTCGCGGTCGCGTTCGTGCTAGAGCACACCCGCGAGCTTCATGAGAAACATCGCGAGATCAACGACGCGCCCAAGCAGGTCGCAGGCGTCGTTGATGAACCCGGCGAGGACGATCGCGGCGCTGATGCGAGGGTGCCGCTCGACCCAGTCGACGAGCCGCGCGAGTAGGGGACCCGCCGGGCGGACGTGCTTCGGGCGATATGTCGGCTGTCTACGAATCATGGCTCGAAGCCTACCGCGCGAATAACGCGGACACACGGGTATTGCCGCTCAGGCAACCCGCGGGCCCCATCCCCGGGGCGGCACCGTTGCCCCGCGGCTCTCCATAACCATCCGCGGGGACGTTCCCTACCGGTGCCGTGCCGGGGGCGAGGCCCCGAAAGCAAGCAACAAAAAAGAGCCGCCCGGTGTGGAAGGCGGGGACGGCTCCAGACCTGAAAGGAGGTCACTCATGGATTCTAGCAGAGCCAAAACGTTCCAGCAGATGGCCGACGAGCTTGGCATCAGGCACAAGCTCATGTACACGCTGCGCGAGGCGTCGAGGGTGACGGGGGTGCCATACGACACGCTGCGCTGCGAGTGCAAGGCGGGCCGCCTGCGCTCGCAGCTGCCCGAGGGGCGCAAGGTGGGGCGCATGGTGCGCCCGGAATGGGTGGAGCAGTGGATCGAGGAGGGTACGCATGGCATCGAGGCTGCTTAGGTGCGCGGGCTACGTCGCGCTCACGCTCGCGGTGTACGCGATCATGCCGTACGTCCTGCGGGCGATTCTGCTCATGGCGGACGGCCTCCGCGTGGCGCTCGGGATGGGGTCGGTACTGTGACCGGAAGGCGATTCGCGTTCACCGTCACGTTCGCGGCGGGCAAGCAGCGCCACAGGCTCGACCGGCGCCACGCCCGGATGTACACGCCCGACGACACGATCAGGAACGAGCGGGCCATCGCGGCGGCGTGTGCGGAGGCGATGGCCGAGGCGGGCATCAAGTCCCTGGCCTTTGGCCCGCACGAGCCGGTGATTCTCAACGTCGACGCCTACCGTCCGCTGCCGGAGAGCCGGCCCAAACGCGTGCGCTCGGAGCCGGACACCTACAAGCCCGACTCCGACAACGAGGGCAAGCTGGTCATGGACGCGCTCAACGGGCTCGTCTGGGCCGACGACGCGCAGGTGGTCGACCTGCACGTGGTAAAGCACCCCAGGGTGCGCGGGCAGGCCGAGCGCATGGACATATCAATCGCGCCCGGGTGGTCCGGGCGCAAAGACGAAACGGAGGAATAGAAATGAAACGCAAGGCATTCATGGAGCTGATGAAGCAGGCCTCGGGCAACGTCCTCGTCAATACGGAGCTCAACGCCAAGTTGCTAGAGGGGGAGATCGAGCCCGCCGTCCTGCGCGGCCTCGCCTACGGCATGGCGGTCGCGCCGGCGCTGATGGACGAGGAGCCGGTCGAGTTCAACCGCGACTTCCTGCGCATACTCATCATGTACGCCAAGAAGTGCGAGAACGTCTACGCGGAGAAGGGCGCGCTCGGCACCATCTCCAAGATCTACGGATGCGAGGTGAGCGTCGATGAGTAACGAGATCATCGAGTTCAAGGACGACGCGGGCATGCCCGTCAAGTTCACCTCGCAGGACATCCGCGAGCGCCTGTGCCCGAACGCGACCGAAAGCGAACTGGCGCTGTGCGTGGAGCTCTGCAACCGCCAGCACCTCAACCCCTTCACCAAGGAGGTCTACCTCGTCAAGTACGGCAGCGCGCCGGCGAGCATCATCACGAGCTACCAGGTGTTCAACCGCCGCGCCAACCGACAGGAGAGCTACGGCGGCATCAAGAGCGGCGTCGTGGTGATGCGCGAGGGGCAGATCGTCAAGAAGCGCGGCAGCGCCGTCTACAAGCAGGTGGGCGAGCAGCTGCTCGGCGGCTGGGCCGAGGTGCAGTTCAAGGACGGCAAGGAGCCGGCCTACGTTGAGCTGGCGCTCACCGACTACAGCACCGGCAAGAGCAACTGGGCGAAGATGCCGGGCGTCATGATCGAGAAGTGCGCCAAGGCCGCCGCGTGGCGCCTGGCCTACCCCGACGAGTTCGGCGGGATGTACACGGGCGAGGAGATGGACCAGAAGGTCGAGCGCGACATGCGCGCCGGCACCCGGGCCGTCGAGGCCGAGAGCGTCGAGCCCGTGGCCGACCTGCAGCCCGTGCGCGAGCTGTTCAAGCCGTTCATGGCGGCGACTGGGCTCGACGGCGCCGGGGCCATGGCCGCCATCTGCGCCGCCGTGGGCTGCACGTCGGGCTCAATGCACGACATGACGGTCATGCAGGCGCGCCGCGCGGCCTCGTGGATGGAGGAGGAGATCGCGGCCCGCAAGGCGCAGCCCGAGCCCGCCGCCCCCGAGCCGGAGCCCGCGCCCGCGTATGAGCCCGCGCCCGCCGAGTATGCGACCGACGACGACCTTCTGGGGGGCTTCTGATGGCAGACGAGGTTTTGGCAGTCGAGGCCGTGCCGCTCGAGGAGGACTTCGACACGCTGGTTGCGTCGCTCGCCATCGACGACACGCTCGAGGACAAGCTGGCGCGGCTCAAGAAGAACGTCGACGAGAAGCTGGCGGACTACCGGGACGTCAAGCGCATCGAGAAGGACGAGGACTTCAAGGCGGCGAAGAGGTACCGCACGGCGGTCAACGACGTGAAGAAGCCCATCGAGGCGCAGCGAAAGGCCGCGAAGAAGAAGTACAGCGACCTGCTCAAGACGTTCGACAAGACCATCGGCGAGATCACGGCGCCCATCGACAGGCTCTCCGATGAGTACAAGGCCGAGATCGACCGATACGACGGCGAGTGCAGACAGCGCCGCCTCGCCGAGCTCAAGGGCCACTACTACGACCTCGCGGGCGAGATGGGGCCTTTGGTGCCATACGAGCGCATCGCCGACGACAAGTGGCTCAACGCGAGCTTCGGCGAGGTCAAGGCCAAGAACATCATCGAGCGCCGCGTGGGCGAGCTGCTGCACCAGTTTAAGTTCGTCAACGGGCTCGACTACGCGGACGAGTCCGAGAAGGCGTGGGCCGTGGCGTGGTGGACGAGGACGCTGCCGATGGACTCGGGCGAGGTGGCGGCGGCTGTCGCCGCGCACCGCGAGGAGGTCGCCAAGGCCGCCTCGCTCGTGTCGACCTACGAGCGGGCGACGGCGCCCCAGCCCGAGCCGGAGCCCGAGCCGCTGCCGCCCGACCCCGAGCCTCTGCCCGACGAGCAGCCCGAGCCTGAGCCGCCCTTGGGCGTGCCGAGGTGCGTGCGGGTGGTGACGTCGCGCCCCGAGCCGGATGTGGCCGAGGATGCGGCCCCAGCACCGCAGAGGGGCTACCGCGTGGTCATCGAGTGCGCCACGGCAGACGAGCTGCGCCGCGTGAGGGCCGTCATGGTCGAGAACGGCATCCACGGACACGTAGAGAGGATGTAGGACATGGAGGAGAAGAACCTGCCGCCGCTCCGGACGCCGGAGCAGCGCAAGGAGGCGATGGCGAAGGCCGTCCACACGCGCCGCGAGCGCGCCGCGTTCAAGGCGGCGTGCAAGGCGGGGAACATCCCGCCCGAGGTCGCCATCGAGGCGCCCATCGCGCAGAGGCTCAGGGTCGATGAGTTCGCCCGCTCGTTCCCGGGCATCGGCCCGGTCACGGCGCAGAAGATCGTCGAGGCGTGCCACATCCGCGACGATCGCCACGTGAGCAGCCTCGGCTACATGCAGGGGCCGCGACTCGTCGAGGCCATCAAGAGCTACATGACCAAGGAGGACGGGCAGTGAGCATCAACCGAGTGAACATCAGCGGCAACCTCACCCGCGACCCGGAGCTCCGCGCCACGGCGGGCGGGACGCAGGTCCTGTCCTTCGGCGTCGCGGTCAACGACCGCCGCCGCAACGCGCAGACCGGCGAGTGGGAGGACTACCCCAACTTCGTCGACTGCACGATGTTCGGCAACCGCGCCGAGGCCGTTGGCCGTTTCCTCGCCAAGGGGATGAAGGTCGCCATCGAGGGCAAGCTGCGCTACAGCTCTTGGGAGCGCGACGGCCAGAAGCGCTCCAAGCTCGAGGTTATCGTCGACGAGATCGAGGTCATGGTGCGCCGTGAGGGGCAGACGCAGGCCCAGCCGCAGCAGAGCCTCGCGAACACGGTGCCCGTGCAGCCGCAGGCGCAGCCCGCGCCGCAGTGGAGCGCCCAGCAGGCCTACGCCGCGGTCCCGCAGTCCGAGTTCTACGACGAGGACGTGCCGTTCTGATGAGGCACGTACCCGACATCATCCGCGACCACTGGGAGGCGGCCCTGTTCGCCGCCTCCTTCTCCGCGGGTTTCCTGTTCTTCTCTTCGCTTCTATGGGGGTGGTTCTGATGGCCTTCACCGTGTTCGACAGCTTCGCCGAGGTCTACGACGACTTCGACGCGAGCGACCCCGAGGACCTGCGCGACCGCGCGATGCTCGCCGACGCGATCATGATGTACGGGCTGCACGGCGTCGAGGCCGACCTCCCGAAGCACCTCCGCCGCGTCTTCAAGGCCATGAAGAACGCCATCGACAACTCCAAGGACGCGCGCGGCAGGGGCGGGAAGGGCGGTCGCCCGCGCAAGAAACCAGTTTCAGACAAACCCGAAACGCAGGTTTCGGAAAGTGAAAACCTAGGTTTTCCAAACGGGAAACCAGTTTCCGACAAACCCGAAACGCAGGTTTCGGAAAGTGAAAACCCTAACCTAACCTACCCTAGCCTGTCCTGTACTGAACTGGACTGTACTGAACTGGCCTGTGATGGGGGCGATGCCCCCGCCGCGCCGCCCGAGTTCGAGCCGCCGTCGCTGGAGGAGGCCCGCGGGTATTTCGGCGCCAACTGCCTGAGCGGCGACCCCGACGCCTTCTGGGCTTTTTTCGAGTCTCAGGGCTGGGTCAAGAGCAACGGACAGCCGGTGAGCAACTGGGGCGCCCTCGCGCTCGACTGGTCCAGGCGCCAGAAGCGCATCGACGCCGACGACCGGGCGAGGGGCAAGCCGACCGCCTCGGAGGTCGAGGCCGCCACGTTCAAGCCGACGAGGACGCCCGAGCAGACGAGGGCGGAGCTCGAGCGCAGGTGGCGCGAGGAACACCCGGGTATCGACCCGGCGAAGGTGAAGGCCCCGAGGGGGACGACCGCCGACCCGGTGACGCTCAAGGCGTACCAGGACGCGCGGCGTCTGCTGGACGCGAGGGCCGCATGCGAGAGGAGGGCGTCATGAGCTTGGACGCCGAGAGGAGCGAGAACATGGGCAGACCGAAGGGGTCTGTGAGCATCTACGACGACGGGCCGCGCAGCGCCCGCTGCGAGACGTGCGGGTTCTGCGCCGTGAGCGAGGCGGTCATGACGGCGTCCGGCGAGGGCCGCAAGCGGTACACGTGCATGCGGTGCCCCGACTTCGTGCACGCCACGCAGGGGCTCGCGAGGTGCAACTACTGGGAGGCGCGCCATGAGGGATGAGTCGTTAGACATGCGAGGGGGCAACGTGCTCGAGTGCGGGCAGTGCGGCAGGCGGTTCCGCGCGAGGGGCGCCCGCCAGCGGTACTGCTGCGGCTGGTGTGAGAACGTGGCTCACAGGAACGAGAGCAAGCGGCCCGTGGACGTGTACCTCGGAACGAGGAGCGAGACGGGCCGCGAGGTCAACGCCATGCGCGCTGCGCTGGCGGAAGGGAGGTGCGTCTGATGCGGGACGGTTACAGGCTCGCGTTCGGCGCGTTCGACAAGCCGGATGCGCCCAAGGCGCAGGCGCTCAAGCCGCTCGAGGAGGCAGCCGAGGTGTTCGGCGCGTGGCAGCAGTGCGACGACATGCGCCTCAGCCCGATCATGACGGCGCGCAGGGCGTACCGCCAGAACCTTATCGACGAGTGCATGGACGTGGTCCAGGCGGTCGTCAACCTGCTCGATGCCGAGGAGTTCACGCAGGAGGACGTGGACGCCGCCATCGGGCGCTGCAATGCGAGAAACTGGGAGAGAGGACGTCTGTGATGGAGACTTTGGAGCAGATCAAGGCCGACGCGGTCGAGGTGTTCCATTTCGACCGCGAGTGCAGGCCGCAGGACAGGGCGCACGCCTATCTGGGGAAGTACCGCGTCAGGCGCGGCTACAACGACACGGCGATGCAGGTCGCGGTGACCGACATGATCGAGCGCGCCTACGAGGCGGGGCGCGCGGAGGTCACCGGCGCGAACCTCGTGCAGAACCTGCGCCGCCAGCTGACGAGCATCGAGGCGACCGTCGGGGATGCCATCGACCTGCTCGACGAGAGCGTAGGTGGGGCGGACTGCGATGAGTGACTCGAGGGTCGGAGGCTACCCGATGGGGGTGACCGACGCCGCCATCGAGCGCAGCTTCGGCGGGGCCTGCGAGCCTAGGATGTGCGGGAACTGCAGGCACTTCTGCGGCAGCGACATCCACGTCGACTACGGCTACTGCCACCTCGAGTTCGAGCGCGCCTACGACGCAGAGGCGCCTGACCGCAAGGAAGGGTTCTGGCGCCTGGCGAAGTGGGCCGCGGCGTGGCTCACGGGGAACCTGCTGTACTGCGAGGACGAGTGCGGCGAGTGCCGCGACTACGAGGAGGTTGGGCTATGAGTATCGAATTGCCAAAAGACTCCGAGGGACGCGAGATTCCGCTGGACACGACGTTAATCTTCGGCGTGAACGGCAAAGCCTACAACATCGTGCGCTGGGAGTACATCACGGGGTTCGACGGGGGGAGCCAGACGGCGCACGAGTGGTATGGGATTACTGAGTTTCTTTCGGTTCTCGAACCGGAGAAGATGTTGCTAACACCGCCCGACAGCTGGGAGAAGCTGGAGGAGGACTTGGACAGAGGCGCGGGCGCGCCGAATTACGAAGCCTGCGCCTATTTTGGCAAGAGTACGTGCGACTGTTCATCGTGCATCGCCGACAAAGATGAAATCTGCGAAAGGGTTGTCATGCGCGACATCGCCGACCGCATCCGCAAGCTGAGGGGTGAGGACCGATGAAGCGCCAAAAGACTGTAGAGGCCTACACGTGTGATTGCTGCGGGGCAGAGATTGACGACAAGGCGAGAGCGAGTATCACCGTTCGTCTCAACGGCGACATTTACTACGAATGGTGGGCCAAGGGCGACTACTGCGAGCACTGCGCCGGCATGTTGGTCGATGCCATCACGAGAGCGATTCCCGTACCCGAACGCTACGACGACGAGTTCCGCGATCACAACCGGTGTGTCGAGTGCGAGACGAACCTTATTGCCCAGCAGCGCGAGATTCTTGGGGAGTGAAGATGTGCGATTGCACTTACTGCCGCAATCCCAAAGCGAACTTTAACCAGGACAACGACTACACCATGCGTATCGAGAACAATGCTGGCGGCGGTTATTTCATTGCGACTGGTGAGTTGATGGTTGACAGCATCCCTATCAACTTCTGCCCGTTTTGCGGTCGCAGACTGACGAAGGAGGACGAATGAACATGACACCCTGCTTCATTTCCGAAATGCCTGGGGAAAAGACGAAGGCACTGCTTATCGGCTTCTACCAAAAAGCATGGACGCATGACGCATCGCCCTTAATCGGTGGATTTCCCGCCGGGCAAATCGCGTACCCGGTCGCGGTCGTGCTGCTCGAATCGGGCGACGTTGTGACCGTAAACGCTGAAACAGTGACCATCGACGCGCCTGAAGACCTATTCAGGCAGTACGCATGGATGGATGGAGAGGACTGATGGACAAAATCGAGCTGAAGCCCTGTCCGTTCTGCGGTGGCGATGCTGAGATGCAGCAGGGCAAGTATCAAGGTCTGCGCACCTTCTACGTGAGCTGCTTGGGATGCGGCGCACGGACGGACCTAGAGTACGCCGAGGAGTTCGCCGCAGACCTATGGAATGAAAGGGTGAGCTATGTTGAATAAGCGAGCGATGATTTCACAGCCTATGGCCGGTAAGACAGACGAGGAAATCGCGGAGGCGAGGGACAGGGCGCACGCTAAGCTGCGTGAGATGGGCTACGAGTTCGTAAACACCCTGTTCACCGACGAGTGGTACAGCGACGAGGCCATGGAGAAACGCGGCGTGGTGCAGGTCCCGCTGTGCTACCTCGCGAAGTCGCTTGAGAACATGAGCCTGTGCCATGCGGCCTATTTCTGCAAAGGCTGGGAGAACGCACGCGGATGCCGCATCGAGCATGATGCCGCCGTCGCGTACGGGCTTGAGGTGCTGTATGAGGATTAGCGACGAAGAGCGCCGCAATGTGGCGGCGAATATACGAAGCGCAGCCGAGAGGAGCAAGTATGACCTGCAAGACGATCCCGATTACGATCCGTTCGCCGCGCTCTATTGCGTGTTCTGCGGAGTTCGCGGGTTTCCTCGCTACAAAGACATTCTGCATCTCGCGGACCTGATCGACTGCCCGAGCGAGAAAGTCGGGCGTCGTCGCTGAGTTGGTCCCCGGCGCTTGATAAGGTTCTGTCGTGACGGTCGAGCTTTAGGGGGTATGCGAATGGCGGGCAGGACGCCGGCGGGAGATGGGCCTTTTGGCCCATCCACAAAGTCAGCACATCCGTTGAGGGACGAGTGGGCGCTCCGGAAGGGGCGCTCCTCCTATGTCCTGTGGACGGACGAGATGATAAGGCGGATGCAGGCGCACCCGGAGCGGACGGCGGCGGAGATCGCGGCGGACCTCAGGGTGACGCCGAGCGCCGTGAGGCACGCGCGGCAGCGGTACGGGCGCTTCTCGACGGGAGCGGACGGTCTGTGCATCGCGTGCGACGCGCGGCCCGTGTTCGACACGTCGGCGCAGGCGAAGAAGTGGAGACTGTGCAAGGGGTGCTATCTGGCGGAGCGGAAGAGACGGCTCGAGGAAGAGGCGGAGAGCAACCGCATACGTCAGGCCGCGCACAGGAAGAAGGTCGAGTAGCCGAAAGGCCCCGGGAAACCGGGGCCTTTTCTTTAAACGTTACCCCCTTTTTACGCTCGCGGGCAAACGCACGCGCTTGTCCGCGTGCGTAAAAAGGTGGGAACGTTCACGTTCTCATGGGGCTATCTACCAGCGGAAACGTGATTTTGTGGCGGGAAAAGGGCGTGAAAAACTGACCAAGGAGGGCATCGAGGATGCCGTCCGCCTGTGCCGTGCCGGCATGACCGACAGGGACATCGCCGCGTATCTCGGGGTCGCACGTGAGACATACAGCCGCTGGATCAACCACCCCAGAACAGACAATCAGCGTCAACTGTGTCACGTTCTAAAAAAGGCCGAGGTGGAGCGCAAGGCGACGCTCGTGGGCCGCATCATGGATGCGAGCGGCGACAGCTGGCAGGCGGCGGCGTGGCTTTTGGAGCGCAAGTACCCGCAGGAGTACGCCAAGGCGCAGCGCATCATGGATACCACCGACACGGCGGTGCTCAAGGCCGCCAAGGAGCTGGTGCTGTCCGTGCCGTCCTCAATCGGCGGGGACGAGTAGCCGATGCCGCTCACGAGGATGCAGCGCGAGTACCTCGCCAACTGCACGCACCGCTACAACGTGAAGTGCGGGGCGACGGGCTCGGGCAAGAGCTACGTCGACATAGCCGTGACCATACCGCAGAGGCTTCTCGCCATGAGGGGCGAGGGGCTGGCGGTGATGATCGGGAACACCCGCTCGACGCTCGAGCGCAACATCCTCGAGCCGATGCGCTCGCTCTACAGCGAAGACGTCGTCAGCCAGATCGGGCGGGACAACACGGCCCAGATTTTCGGCCGCAAGGTCTACTGCCTCGGGGCGGATAAGAAGACAAGCGTATCCAAGATTCAGGGCGCCACGTTCGAGTGGGTCTACGGCGACGAGGTCGCCACGTGGAGCGAAGACGTGTTCCAGATGCTCAAGAGCCGCCTGCGCTGCGAGCACAGCCGCTTCGACGGCACCTGCAACCCCGACAGCCCCAACCACTGGTTCAAGCGGTTCCTCGACGGCGACAGCGACATCTACAGGCAGGACTATACGATCTGGGACGGTGCGCTGGCACCGGATGTCATCGAGGCCCTCATCAAGGACTACGGCAGCGGCGTGTACTACGACCGCTACATCTTGGGCAAGTGGACGCTGGCCGAGGGCCTGGTCTACCCCGGGTGGGAGGGTGCCCTCGAGAGCCGATATACGGGCGGCGCTGTCAAGTACGCGGTGTCTTGCGACTACGGCACGCAGAACGCCTTCGCGGCGCTTCTGTGGGCGTTTGACGGCAAGGTGTGGCACGTTGTGGACGAGTACCGCTACTCCGGCCGCGACACGGGGCACCAGAAGACGGACGCCGACTACGTGGCCGACATGGCCGATTTCGTGCGCGGGCTGGGCAAGCCGCCCACGTTCATCATCGACCCGAGCGCCACGAGCTTCATCGCCGCGATGCGGCAGGCCGGGTTCAAGACCAAGAAGGGGCGCAACGACGTCGCGGACGGAATACGAGAGACGGGGGTGTGCCTGGGCAACGGCACGGTGCGCATCTCCGACGCCTGCACGGGGCTGATAGGCGAGCTCGGCGGCTACTGCTGGGACGCCAAGGCGGACGGCGACAAGCCCGTCAAGGTCGATGACCACAGCTGCGACGCGCTCCGTTACGGCGTGGCAACACTGCGCATGTACAAGCCTGCGAAACGGCAGGTAAACCCATTTTTTGAAGGGAGGTAGCGGCTTGTCTAAGGGGCCTTTGGTGACCGATGGCGACCTCAAGGAGGCGGCGTCGGCGACGGCGTTCGCGGCAGATGCCATCGAGCGGCACATGTCGAGCGAGATGTACCGCAACGCCGTCACCGCGAACGAGTACTACCGCCAGCACAACGTCACGATCAACCGTTTCGTGCAGAAGATCTACTCGTGCTCCGGTGCCGAGGCCGAGGACTTCACGGCCTCGAAGCTGAGGCTGGCGAGTAACCTGTTCAAGCGCCTAAACGTCCAGCGCTGCACGTACTCGCTCGGTAAGGGCGTGAGCTTCGTGGACGTCTCGGCGGGCGGCAAGGACACGACCAAGGAGGGGCTTGGCGACCGCTTCGACGACGACGTCATGGAGATGGGGCTCAAGGCGCTCATCCACGGTGTGTCATTCCCGTTTTGGAACCTCGACCACATCGACGTGTTCACCGCCGACGAGTTCTGCCCGGTATGGGACGAGTACTCGGGGGCGCTATACGCCGGCGTGAGGTTCTGGCGGCTCGACTCCGACCACCCGTGGCATGCGACCCTCTACGAGCAGGACGGCTACACGGAGATGGTGTCGGGCGGCAGCGGCTTCGACTTCGAGGTGGCCGAGGCCAAGCGCGCCTACAAGGTCACGTATCAGGAGATACCGGCGGACGGGATGAAGCTGGCTGTCGATGCGGAGAACTACTCCAGCCTGCCCATCGTGGCGGTCTGGGGCAGCGACGCGCACCAGAGCACGCTCGTCGGCATGCGCGAGAGCATCGACGCCTACGACCTGATCAAGAGCGGCCTGGTGAACGACACGCGCGACTGCGCACAGATCTACTGGCTCATCAACGGAGCCGGCGGCATGGACGACAGGGACCTCGACCTGTGGCGGGCGAAGCTCAAGCTGACGCACGTTGCCGAGGTGGACGCCGAGCAGGGTCAGTCCGTGACGCCGTACACGCAGGAGGTGCCCGTCGAGGGCCGCAAGGAGACGCTGGCGCAGATCAAGGCCGACATCTACGAGGACTTCGGCGCGCTGGACGTCCACACCATTGCGGCGGGGGCGACCAACGACCATATCGACGCGGCATACCAGCCGATGGACGAGGAGGCCGCCGAGTTCGAGCGCCACATCCGCGAGGGTATCATGGACATCCTCGCGTTGCAGGGCATCGAGGACACGCCCGTGTTCACGCGCACTCGCATCAGCAACACCAAGGAGCAGGTCGAGACCGTGTGCCTGGAGGCCGAGTGGCTGGACGAAGAGACGATCCTGCGAAAGCTGCCGAACATCACGCCCGACGAGAGGGCGAAGATTATGGAGCGCAAGCAGCGGGAGCAGGAGGAGCGCATGGCAGCGCTGCCGCCCGCCCTGGCGGCGAACGCGAGGGGTGCCCAGGAGGGCGACGAGGACGACGAGGATGAGGAAGGTGATGAGTGATGGCGGCATTGCAGGTGCTTGACGGCGAGCTGTGGCAGTGGGACACCGGGCGCGAGGTCGAGGTTGTCGGCTGCGAGCAGGTGCATTTCGCCAAGTCGACCACGGGGACGTGCTACACGGTCGAGGTCGCCGGCAGCAAGGCGAAGATTCCCGACGAGCTGCTTCAGGCGGCCGGTCGCGTGTACGCATGGGCCTACATCACGGACGAGGCATACGGCGGGCGCACACGCATCGAGGCGCTCTGGGACGTAAAGAGGCGAGCCAAGCCCGCCGAGTACATCTACGAGCCGAGCGACCAGCGCACCATCAAGGACGCGGAGACGGCGCGAGACGAGGCCAAGGCCGCGCAGAAGGCGGCGGAGGCCGCACGCGAAAGGGCCGTCGCCGCCGAGGTCAAGGGGGCACGCGCCACGACTCTTGCCTCGGGCTCGGAGGCAACGGCGACGATGGAGGGCAACGTGCTGGTCGTCGGCGTGCCGAAGGGCGACGCGCTGAGATACAGTGACCTCACCGCCGAGCAGATCGCGGAGCTCAAGAAGCCCGCGACGGACGCGGCGGCTGGCGTGAACAAGGTCAACAACGAGTTCAAGCAGCTCAAGGCTTCTGTCGAAACGGCGGAGAAGGGCCGCGCCGACTCCGAGTCCGAGCGCAAGCGGACCGAGTCCGAGCGCAAGACCTCCGAGACGGAGCGCAAGGAGGCGGAGACGGGGCGCAAGACCGCCGAGCAAAAGCGCGAGGAGGACTCGACCAAGGCCCTCGCCGACGCGCGGGCGGCGCTCAAGGACGCCAAGACGGCAGCCCTGAACTACCAGTCGATTATCGACTCGGCGGCTGCCGTGACGGCGCTGGGACTCAAGAAGGTAAACGGCAAGATTTGCCAAATGCGAAAGGTAGGTGCCTAAATGGCCGATACGCAGGCAACCGAGCAGGCGACCGAGGGGTTCGAGTACGCTGACCCGCTGGCATCGGACGAGGCGCTGTGGGCGCTTGTCGGCGCGGTGAAGAATCTGGGCGACCAGAAGGCGCTCGAGCGCGACGCCTCGACGGGCCGCTACTCCAACGAGAGCGTCGCCGCGATGGTCGACAAGCACAAGACGGGGCTGGTGTACACGTTCCTCATCCCGGCGGGCAGTCCGACCGACATCCAGCCGATGAGCGCCGCCGCGAAGCGCGTGGCCTCCACCGAGTTCGTGCCTGCGACGGCGACGAGCGCGGCTGTCGACCCGTTCGACACCGAGGGCGGCCCGTGGTTCCACGTGTCCGCCAACGCCGGTGCCGACGCCGACGGCGTACCGTGGGTCGAGGCCATCGACGGCGTCGACTACGGCTTCTCGCGCGTGGACAACGGACACGGCAACAACGTCTACGAGATCGCGCCGGTCGTGTGGCAGGCGGTCGAGGTGCTGACGAACGGCAGCCTGCTCGTCTCGTGGTCTGACAGCCGATTCAGCGGCTCGCAGCCGAACCCCAAGGCGTTGCTGCCGGACGGCACGCTGCGACCGTACATGCTGACGCCGACGTATCCCATGAGCATCGACGCCGACGGGCGCCCGCGCTCCGTCTCGGGCGCGAAGGTCGCCAACCGCACGACGTCGCACGACTCGCTCGTCGACCTTTGCAAGACCGCGACCACGGGCTACTCGGGCATGAGCGCCTACGACCAGTGGTATATCAACTTCCACCAGTTGACCAAGACGCTCTGCAAGTCCTCCCAGGTGGACTTCCCGGGCTGCACGGACTTCAACATCCAGATCCACCCCGCGCTCGCCGAGACGGGCGTCACGCGCGTGGTCGTCACCGCCGAGCAGGCGGCGAAGATTCCCGTGGGCGCGTCGATGATGTACGGCACCGACACGGGCACCACGTGCCCAGACCGAGGCGCCGCGGCGGCGTACGACGTGTTCGACGGCGCGGTCGTCGGCGGCAAGGAGACGCTCGCAGACGGCAACGTGGCGCTTCTCATGGACGTCGCCAAGGCGTTCGACACGACCGTGAACACATGGCTCCAGAGCGCACCGTGGAGCACGGGCAACACCGATGCCCTCGTTGGCGACGGCCAGGCGGCGAAGGACGGCAAGCACCCGTTCAAGGTCGGCGGCGTCGAGACGGGGCTGGGCCTGTGGGAGTTCATGGGCGATACGCTCTTCGTCTCCGACGGCACGGGCTTCGGCATCGCAGTCAACCCCGACACTCGCAACGAGAAGAAGAACGCCGTGGCGGACGGGGTGACCCCGACGGCGGCGTGCATGCCGACGGCAGATGGCTACATGCTCGACATCCAGTTCGTCAACGGCCTCATCTTGGGAAAGGGGCTCGGCGGCTCGGCGACGACCGGTGTCGGCGACTACTTCTACTTCGACACCTCCGGCGGCAAAGTCAAAGGCACAATCCGTCTGGTTCTGTTCCTCGGCGACCTGGGGTACGGCTCGCGCGCCGGTCTTCGTTGCGCGAGCTCGTGGTACCGGTCCGGTCGGGCCACTTGGGGCTTCGTCTCCCGGCTTTCTGCTACGGGCCGTAGCCGGGGGTGAATCAGGGCGTAGCCCTGAGAGGGGGCTGGCCCCCTCCTAACTCCAAACAGGGATTCACGGTGAGGGCGGCGCTGGTTTCTGGTTCAGTTCCTCGGCAACCTGAGGAACGGCTCGAACGCCGGTCTTCGTTACGCGAACTCGAGGAACAGGTCCGGTAGGGCCACTTGGAACTTCGTCTCCCGGCAATCTGTCTATAAATCTCTACTCGCACCGTGTCTACCGCGCCCGCCGCTTTCTGGCGGGACGCGGCTCTGCCTGACTCCTTTGAGTGAAATTTGTCCGCAAGGCTCACGGGCTGGTAGCCGCAAGGCGAACGCTCGTATGACAGACAGAAAGAGCTTTGATCTATGAAAACCTACTGCAAGGGCCTCGAGTTCACGCGCAAGAGCGTCGTCGAGGCCCTGCACCGATGGAAGAAAAGCGACTCCGGCAAGGAGAACGGCTGGCGCGTCGCCGACGAATACGGCACCGAGACGGCGTTCGTCGACCGCATCTGGCTAGAGCTCTCGACCGAGGCGCTGACATTTGAGCCCATCCGAACCTATCTGAAGCACGACCCGAACAGCGGCAAGCTGCGTGAGATAAGCGTCGAGAGCATCAAGCGGCAGGTGTGCAACTACCTGTGCGTTGGGGCGCTCGAGCCGCTCCTTGCCGCCAAGGTCGGCTTCTGGCAGGTGTCGAGTGGCGTCAAGGGCAAGGGCGCGGCGCTGGGGATGCGCAAGCTCAGGCGCGAGGTTCACCGCTTCGCCTACCACGTACACGTCGACATCCGCAACTGCTACGGCTCGATGCGGACGGAGATAGTGGAGGGTCTGGTGGCGCGCTACGTCAAGAACAGCCAAGTCCTCTACCTGCTCCATTCGCTGCTGTCGACGATGAACGGCGTCCTTATCCTCGGCAGCTACCTGTCGCTTCGGTTGGCGGCGCTCGTGATCTCGTTCGCGTACCACGCGGTCGAGGAGGCGGCGAAGGAGCGGCGCGGCAAGCGTGTGAGGCTCGCGGGATGCCAGGTGTGGTACGCCGACGACGGCTATTTTCTCGGCAACTCAAAGCGCTCGCTCAGGAAGGCCGCGGCCATCGCCGCGCGCGTTTTGGGGCGGCTAGGATTGTCGCTGAAACCGTGGAAGGTGAGGCGCAGCGGCGCCGAGCCCATCGACTTCGCGGGCTATCGCATCTGGTGCGCTCGCGGGCGCCGGGTCGATCTGCGAAAGAGGCTCTGGAAACGACTGCGACGCGCGTTCGCGCGCTACATGCGCAGGCGCACCGAGCGCTTGGCGAGGCGCGTGTGCTCTTACTGGGGCTGGCTGAAAACGGCCGTTATGGAGCACCAGATGAACGGTAGGCGGTGCATATTCAACATGGCGAGGGCCGTGGGTTAGGAGGAAAAATATGGTTGTGAAGTCGGAGCGAACGGGCGAGAGGCCCGAGACGGTCGAGATCGCGGGAACCGACGTCTGGCTGCGCCGCGGCATCGCCGAGGGCGAGCGCGAGGAGCAGGGCGGCGAGGGCGGTTCCGTCAAGGTGAAGGTGTTCACCTACGAGGAGCTGCACTTCACCGACCCGACTGGCGAGCTGACGGTCGAGGGCGCAAAGGCCGACTTTGACACCGTCTGGGCGGCACACGAGGCGGACGGCATGAGCATGGAGGAGCAGATCGCATCGCTCCAGCAGCAGGTCGCCGACTCGCAGGCGGCCCTTCTCGAGCTCGGCGACATCGTTGGAGGTGAGTAGCTTGGCGAAGATCTACTACCGCGCCGTGAAAAGCGGCAAGCGCACACTCGAGAGCGTTCCCGAGCGCTGGCGCGACGAGGTGCGCCAGATGCTAGAGGCAGACGGCGAGTAGGGAAGGGCCCCGGCTTCGGTCGGGGCCCTTTTCCGTTATGCGCGGGTGACCATGCGTGCCGACGATTGGAGGCGGCGCATGGCGAAGGATAGCGCTCACGAGTTCTCAGACGCCGAGATTCGGGCGTTCGAGCGCGAGGTGGCGGGAGTGTACGGCGAGGCGAGCAAGACGGCCTACGCCAACCTCAAGCGCTATCTGGCGCAGTTCGAGGCCGACGACGAGAAGATGCGCGAGCGTCTCGGGGCCGGCGAGATCACCAAGGCGCAATACAGGTCTTGGCGAAGCGGGAAGATCGCGGCGGGCAGGCGCTACCGAATCGTGCTCAAGCAGTGCGCCGAGGCCATGACGCGCGCGAACGTCGTCGCGGCAGCCGCCATCGAGGGCCGGCTGCCCGAGGTCTACGCCGAGAACTACAACTACGGCACGTGGCAGGTCGAGAGCGCCGTTGGCGTTGACACGGCCTACGCGCTGCAGGACGCGTCGACCGTGCAGAGGCTGCTCACCGACCATGGCAGCTACCTGCCCAAGCCGTCCGTCAACGTCGCCAAGGACGTGGCGTGGAACCGCCGGCTCATCGCCAGCCAGATCACGCAGGGCGTGCTGCTCGGCGAGTCGATACCAAAGATAGCCAAGCGCATGCAGGACGTGACGGGGGCGAACCGTGCGGCGGCGGTGCGTCTGGCGCGCACCTCGACGACTGCGGCGGAGAACGCCGGGCGCGTCGACAGCTACAAGAGGGCCAAGGGGCTCGGCATCAATGTGCAGCAGGAGTGGGTGGCGACGCTCGACCTGCGCACGCGTTCGAGCCACAGGGAGCTCGACCGCGAGAAGGTCGAGGTCGGCGAGAAGTTCAGCAACGGGTGCCGCTACCCGGGCGACCCCGAGGCGCCGTATGCCGAGACCGCGAACTGCCGATGCACGCTGGTGGCGTGCTGCGACGGGCTCGACGTGCTCGACGGCGAGCGGTTCAGCCGCCTGCCCGAGGGCATGACCTACGAGGAATGGAAGGCGGGCAAGCCCGCCGTCAACGGCACCAAGCCCGCGAACCGCACCATCTCCGAGTTCATGGAGATGCCCGGAACCAAGCGCAAACTGGATACGGCGGGCGTGTCCAAGACCGAGGCGCGCAAGCGGCTCTCGCGCCAGCTCGAGGACTACGGCATACCGTCGAGCGGGTTCAGGAAGATGTCCGCGGGCGACCAGCAGAAGGTGCTCGACACGGCGCTTGCGCCCGGTTCGACGCCCATTGTCAACGGCCGGCGCGTTTTCAAGGAGATCAAGGGCGAGCATTCCGCAGGCTCCGACCTTGCCAAGGCCAACCCGAACTTTAAGACAAAGAAGGACAAAGACGGCAGGTACTCGTACAACTGCCAAAGGTGCGTTCCGGCGTATGAGGCGAGACGGCGCGGGCTCGACGTCGTTGCGAAGCCGGTTAAGATGAACAAGTGGGGGAAAATATCGGCATATGACCCCTTCGCGCGCGCCGAGTCGTACAAAAAGGTGTTTCCGGGGGTCACATGGAAACGTGGCGGCGATAAGCCGGAGAAAGAAATAACGTCATTCCTCCTCGCGATAAACGGGGACGCGAGGGCCGAGGTCTCCGTTACCTGGGACCAGGGGCTTTGCGGCAAGAGCGGACGACACGTTTTCGTTGCGGAAAAGACGGGAAACGCCATCAAGTTCATAGACCCACAGAGCGGCGATGAGAACGTGAGCTGGTATTTTGGTATAATCAAGGCCGAGGAGACGGAGTTCGCGCGAGTTGACGACGCCGAGTTTGGCGATCTTATCGACGAGTGCCTGACGACAAGAGGTTGACATGCTCACATTGGAAGAGGCCATAAAGCCGATTCTGGAAGAGGAGGCCGTAGACGGATACGGCCCGGTGTGCGCATACGAGGGCAAATACCATTGGTTCGTCGGGTTCGGTTTCGATGGAAAGATGGCCCCGGGCGACACTCCGTATGCCATCGACAAGGAGACGGGGAGGATAGATTTCTTCCCGATTCCATTTTTCCTCAGAGGCGAGAGCCCGTCTGCTATCGAGCTTGAGATGGACAAGGCCAACGAGATCAAAGTCCGATAGACCACAGCCAGCCCCGCTCCGGCGGGGCTTTTTTCATGCCGCGTGACCGTGCCGCGACACTGCCCGCAGAGAGATTGGGGCAGGCATGAAAGAGCTTTTCACATGTGCGAGCTGCGGCGACTGCGCCGTGAGGCTCGGTTTCGGCTTCACGTTCCCGGATACCTACATCTGCACGCAGCGCGGCGACGAGGTCGAGCCCGACGACGGCTGCACGCTCGGGTGCGAGGGCGTGCCGGTGCAGGCCATCGAGGCCATCGAGGCGGACGTCGACGGCCGCGTGGGCTACGGGTGCGAGGTGCTCGACTGATGGCCTACGGGCTCGTCGGCGGCGTCGGCGACCACGGGCGGCACGGGACCCTCATCACCGAGGAGATCGTGAACGCCGCGAAGCTGGATACCGCCGAGTGCATCGAGATACGGCAGAACAACATCGAGCAGGTCGAGAAGGCCCTCCTGCGAGCCTATAAAACAGGCTTGGAGGAGATAGGCCTCGTCGCGGAGGGCTACGCCAAGGCGACGTGCCCGGTCGACACGGGCAGGTTGCGCAACTCCGTCACGCACCTCCTCAAAGGCTACGACTGCTTCATCGGCACCAACGTCGAGTACGCGCCGTACGTCGAGGAGGGGACCTCCCACATGAAGGGCAAGCACTTCCTGCGCAAGGCGGCGACGGGCCACGGGGACACGTACCGGGCGATTCTCGAGAAGCACCTGAGGGGCGGCGCATAGGGCCGCGTTACTCCGCTTGGATACTCACCCTTGCCGCGAGGTATTGCGGCGCGGGCCCCGCCGAGGCAACAGGCTGGGACCCGCCCATTCCGAAGCAAGGGAGATTCTGTTGGCACTCACGCGAAAGATGCTCAAGGCAATGGGCATCGAGGACGAGAAGATCGACCAGATCATCGAGGAGCACGCCGAGAGCGTGAACGCGCTCAAGGCACAGCGCGACGAGCTCAAGGAGGCCGCGGGCAAGGCGGACGGCTACAAGAAGGAGCTGGACGCGCTCAAGGCCAAGGGCGAAGGCGCGGGCGAGTACGAGGAAAAGTACAAGGCCGCCGTCAAGAACCTAGAGGACTACAAGGCCGAGATCGCAGGAGAGAAGGCCGCAGCCGAGAAACGCGGCCTGTACCGAGAGCTGCTCGAGTCGGCGGGCGTCGACCCCAAGCGCATCGACACCGTTCTCAAGGTCTCCGACCTCGAGGGCGTGACCGTCAAGGACGGCGCTATCGAGGACGCGGACAAGCTGACCGAGGGCATCAAGGCCGACTGGGCCGACTTCATCGCGACCACGACCGTCAAGGGCGCCGACGTGGCCCACGCCCCCAAGGGCGAGGGCGGCAAGGACATCAACGAAATGAGCACCGCCGAGTACATGAAGTACAAGGCGGAGCAGAGAGGCTAAGGGGTTTCTATGTCGAACACCATCCTTACACCCAACATCATCGCCAACGAGGCGCTGGACGTTCTGCGCACCAACGCCGTCATGGCCAACCTCGTCCACCGCGACTACTCCTCCGAGTTCGTCGCCGGCGTGGGCGACACCATCACCGTCCGCAAGCCCGCCACCTTCGAGGCCAAGGAGTTTACTACCGAGGTCGAGGTGCAGGACGCCACGGAGGGCAAGGTTCCCGTCAAGATGGACAAGCTGCTCGACGTGACGTTCGCCGTCACGTCCAAGGAGCTGACGATGGGCATCGTCGACTTCTCCGCGCAGTTCCTCGTCCCCGCGATGCAGGCCTTCGCCGACAAGATCGACGGCTACCTGCTCGCGCTCGAGAAGGACGTCACGAACCGCGTCGACCACACCAAGGGCGCCATCGCCGTGGCCGACATCATCGCCGCCCGCAAGTTCCTCGTGGACGCCAAGGCCCCCTCCTCGGAGCGCCGCTTCGTCTACGGCTCCCAGGCCGAGGCCGACCTGCTCAACACCGAGGCGTTCACCAACGCGTCCGCCGTCGGCGACAACGGCACCGCCCTCAAGGAGGCATCGCTTGGCCGCAAGTACGGCCTCGACTTCTACTGCGACCAGAACGTGCAGAAGACCACGGCCGAGACGGCCAACTACACGCCGTCCATCGCTTTCCACAAGAACGCCTTCGCGCTCGTGACCCGCCAGCTCGAGATGCCGCTTGGCGCCCCCAAGGCGTACTCCACCTCCTACGACGGCTTCGGCCTGCGCGTCGTGCAGGGCTACGACCAGAAGACCAAGACCGACACCGTCTCCATCGACATGCTCTGCGGCGTCAAGACCCTCAGCCCCGAGCTCGCCGCCGTCATCACCGATAAGCGATAGGCGCGGAGATGCTCGAGCAGGTGCTTCTGTCGCTGCGCAACTGGTTTGTCGCCGACAAGCGCACGGGGCGCGTCCGTATCGAGGACGGCCGCCTCGTGCCGCCCGCGGCCCTCGGCCTCAAGGAGGGCCAGTACGTCCGCATCACGGGCTCGACCTTCAACGACGGGCTGCACGCGTGGCCCTACAACGGGCTCACGGACGAGGAGTTCGTCGGCACCGTCTGGGCGCTCGCCATCCCGCAGGCCGTGGTCGACCTCGCTGACGAGATCGCGGCGTGGCAGGCCGAGCACGCCAAGGAGCTGGACAGCCCCTACGCGAGCGAGAGCTTTGGCGGCTACAGCTACACGCGCGTCGGCGGCGACGGCTCGCCAATCACGTGGCGACAGCAGTTCAAGGCGCGTCTCGACCCTTGGAGAAAGCTGTGAGCCGCCTGTACGAGCGCATGGCGGTGGCGTGCGCGAGGCTCGTCGCAAAGACCGAGCCTGACGGCGAGGGCGGCTTCAAGACCGTCCTCGCCGTCGGCGACGGCTTCACGGCGGCGATCGTGCGCGACAGCTCGACGGCCTCGCGCATCGCGGAGCACGACGGCGTGAGGAACGTCTACACCGTGACCACCGACGAGCCGCTGCGGTACGGCGACCTCTTCCAGCGTGCGTTCGACGGGCAGGTATTCCGCTGCACGTCGAACGCGGACGACGGCGCCGCGCCGTGCTGCGCGTCGTTCAGCTTCGGCCAGTGCAGCGCGGAGGAGTGGGAGGTGCCGGATGGCGACTAAGGCGGCAGCGCTGCAGGCGTGGCTCGAGGGCTTCGGGCTGCCCGTGTACCGCGACTCGGCGGTGCCGGGCGAGGCGAAGATGCCCTACATCACCTACGACCTGCCGACCGCGTCGTTCGGCACGCAGTGCAACTCCGAGGTGAACCTCTGGTACCGGACCTCGTCCGAGGCCGCGCCCAACGCCAAGGCCGAGGAGGTCGCCCGGGCGCTGGGGCTGTCGGGCGTGCTGCTGCCGTGCGACGGCGGCGGCATGTGGGTGATGCAGGGCGATCCGTTCTGCAACGCCATGGCCGACGAGGACAACGCCGTGAAGCGCCGAATCATCAACCTGACCATTGAGTACATGACCAGCTACTAGGAGGTCATATGTCTAAGTTCACGCGCATCCCCGAGAACACGTTCAAGGAGATCGTCATCAACGCGGGCCTGCTCGCCACGAATTTCAACCCCAAGACCGCCGAGGTCGCGGAGTCCGAGCTGATGGGCGCGACGAGCGGCGGAACCAGCTTCGCCGCCACGCCCAGCTTCATCGACTACGGCGAGGACATCGACAACTGCCCCGCCAACACGATGGAGCTGAAGCGCATCGACAGCATCGAGGCCAAGCTGAGCGGCACGTTCGTGACGCTGAACACCGCGCTCGGCAAGAAGCTCGCGGCCGCAGCCGACGAGACCGAGGGGAAGATCGTCCCGCGCTCCGCGCTCTCGGAGGAGGACTTCGCCGACATCTGGCTCATCGGCGATTACTCGGGCGAGAACGGCAACGGCTATATCGCCATCCGCCTCATCAACGCGCTCAACACGGGCGGTCTGCAGATCACGACGCAGAACAAGGCCAAGGGCCAGTTCGCGTTCGAGTTCACGGGCCACTACTCAATCAAGAACCCCGAGATCGTGCCCTACGAGCTGTATATCAAGCAGGAGATTGGAGCCTAACCATGAAGCTGGAGAACCTTACCGCCGACGAGTTCCAGAACGCCATGTGCATGTTGGCGGACGTCGCTGAGGCCGTCATGAACGGCGAGCTCGGCGCGAAGGCCAAGGCGGCCTACGCCAAGTTCCGCGCCGACTCCGCCAAGGCCAAGGCCAAGGCGACCGCCAAGGCCAAGGGCGACCCCGAGGCCGCGAAGGCAGCCGCAACCGCCGAGGTCAACGGCCTCGCCGTGGACATGGTGGTGGGGCTTCTGCCCGACGTGCTGCGCCAGGGCGGCGAGATCAGCTACAAGCTGCTCGCCGCGCTCGACGGCCAGACGCTCGAGGAGTACAAGGCCGCGTTCACCGTGAAGAAGTGGGTGAACGACATCAAGGATGCCATCGACGGCATCGACGGCATCAAGGACATTTTGGCTCCTTTTTTTGGATAGCCGCCGAGAACCCATCCCACATATGGCTCTGTCTGGGCGAGTACGTCGGGCCACGGCGTGCTCGCCCTTTCTGTAGGTACATGGTCGCGCGGTGGCGCGAACGTGACGAGCGCGAGGCGTTCCGCGTGTACCTGAGCGAATCGGTTCGACTCATGGCGCAGGGCAAGTGGCTCAAGGAGCCGTTCCTGAGCATCGTGAACGGCGGCGCGGGCGATGGGTTCGAGGCGGAGGACACGCGCGGCGGCGACGAGATCGCCGCAGACATCATCGAGCGGATTGGATTGAAGGTGGTCTAGGTGAACCTTCTCGATCTGATGATCAAGGTCGGCCTCAAGGACGAGGCCAGCGGAAAGGCCGAGGGCGTCGCCTCGAAGATCGTAGGCACGCTCGGCAAGGCCGGCGCGACCGCCGCCAAGGCAATCGGCGTAGGCGTCGCCGCCGTTGGGGCGGGCGTCGCTGCCGTCACGGGTATGAGCATGAACGCATACGCCGCATACGAGCAGAACGTCGGCGGCATCCAGAAGATATTCGGCAACATGGGCAAGTCCCTCGAGGACTACGCGGCCATGACCGGGCAGAGCGTCGAGCAGTGCTCCGGGAAGTGGCAGCAGCTCGAGCAGGCGCAGACGACGGTGCTCGCCAACGCGGACGCCGCCTACAAGACGGCGGGCCTGAGCGCCAACCGGTACATGGAGCAGGTGACCGGTTTCTCGGCCGCGCTCGTCTCGTCGCTGGGCGGCGACACGGTCAAGGCGGCAGACCTCGCCAACACCGCCATGGTCGACATGAGCGACAACGCGAACACCTTCGGCACGGCGATGGAGGACCTCCAGAACGCCTATCAAGGTTTCGCCAAGCAGAACTATACGATGTTGGATAACCTCAAGCTCGGCTACGGCGGAACCAAGGAGGAGATGCAGCGCCTCGTCAAGGACGCGCACGCCGTCAACTCCGCCGTGGACGAGTCGAGCCTCTCGTTCGACAACATCGTGCTCGCCATCCACACGATGCAGGAGCAGATGCAGATCGCCGGCACGACCTCGCGCGAGGCCGCGACGACCATCGAGGGCTCCTGCAACATGGCCAAGGCCGCCTGGGAGAACTGGGTGACCGAGCTCGGCAAGGACGACGCCGACATGGAGAAGCTCACGACTGAGCTGGTCGAGTCGGTCGAGACGGCGGTCTCCAACATCGTCCCGCGCGTTGCGACCATCGTCGGCACGGCGTTGTCGCAGCTACCGAGCCTTGTCGCGTCCGTAGGCCCCGTGCTCGGTCAGGCGTTCGTCGACATTTTCACGCAGGCGCTCGACAGCGCGGCGGCAGCCGTGCCCGGGCCCATGGGCGACATCCTCTCCGCCGTGTCTGACGGTGTGAGCGAGATCGGCGAGCGCTTCAAGGGCCTTGGCGAGATCTGGTCGGCTGGTGACAACCCGCTCGAGTCTCTGCACCTCGCCATGGTTTACGGCCTGACGCTGCTCGAGGGCGACCTTTCCACGCTGCAGGAGAACATCACCTCATCGCTGCCCGGCATCGCCGAGGGCTTCGCCGACGTGGGCGGCGAGGTCGTTCCCAGGCTCGCCGAGGGAATCGAGATGGGGCTGTCGTTCCTCTCCGAGACGGCGGCGTCGCTCATGACATCGCTCGGCGGCTACCTGTCCGAGAACCTGCCCTCCATCACGGAGAGCGGCCTGCAGATTCTCACCGGCCTCTCCGAGTCCATAGCCGAGAACGCGGGCGTTCTGGCAGAGGGCGCGGCGAACCTCATCGTCGGCTTGGCGCAGGGTATCGCCGACAGCCTGCCGACGATCATCGAGCAGGCCCCGGTCATCGTGCAGAACCTCGCCAGCGCGATCAACGACAACGCGCCGACGCTGCTCGGTGCCGGCCTCCAGGCGATAGCGACGCTCGCAATGGGCATCGTGCAGGCCATACCGACGCTCATCGCCAACATCCCGGCCATCTTCTCGGCCTTCGTCTCGGCGTGGTCGGCGCTCGACTGGCTGAGCCTCGGCAGGAACGCCATCACGTTCCTCGGCAACGGCATCGCCAACATGGCAGGCTTCATCAGCTCGTGCGGCACCAGCATCGTGAGCGCCATCCGCGGTGCAATCCAGAACCTGCCGTCCACCCTGGCGAGCATCGGCCGCAACGGAATCAGCAGCCTGGGTTCCGCCATCCGCGGCGCGGTCGGCTTCGTGACCTCGGCGGCCTCGAGTATCGGCAGTTCCATCATGAGCGCCCTGTCCTCCATCCCAGGCCGCGTGGCCTCCATCGGCCGCAACATCGTGCAGGGAATCGCCAACGGAATCAGCGGCGCGGCCGGCGTGGTGGTGAGCAAGATAACCGGCGTGGTCGGCGGCGCCATCGAGGCGGCCAAGAACCTGCTCGGCATCCATTCGCCGTCGCGCGTGTTCCGCAAGATTTTCGGCTACGTGATGCAGGGCGCGGCCCTCGGCATCGACGACACGGCGGACGAGCCCGTGAAGTCCATGAGGTCGGCGGTGCGCAACGTCGAGAAGGCCGCCGTGTTCGGTGCGAGCGTTACCGGCGGCGGAGCATACGGGGCGACCGCCAGCGGAGCCGCTGGTACCGCGGGCGGCGGCAACGTTTACAACCTCTACCTCGACGGCGACCTGCTGGGCGTCGACGGGCGCGTGGCCTCCGCCTTCAGGAGCTTCGTCGCGGCGGTGGAGCAGAGCATGGCGATGGGGGTCGCGTAGTATGGCGCAGGGAAACTTGGTTCAAGGCAGAGGCGCTTACGGCCTGTACTGCTGGTGCGCGTACGTGGACGTTGCCGAGATCGGGCGCACGGACACCACCGTGACGTACCGCGTCACGCACGGCTACGGCACGCGCTACGCCATCGACTGCTACGCGAACGGCAGCTCGTCGGCGGGCGGCTCGTGGAACGGCTCGGTCTACTCGACGAACAACTCCGGCTGGGTATGGGTGCAGTGCACGTCGCGCGACGTCGAGCTCGCGCGCGGCAACGGCGACGCCTACAACCACACCTTCACGGGCCAGATTAACGTCACGGGCGGCTTCGGCAACGGAACGTCGAACGCCTCCAACACCGTCACGGTCCCGTGCCGTGCCTACCACACGCCGCACCCGCCGAAGAACATCAGGGCGGAGCGCCTGAGCGACACCAGCGCGAAGGTCAGCTGGGACGCCGACTACACGGGCATGAACGGCGACTACCCCTGGTCGACCGTGACCGTCGGCGTGGTGAAGAACGGCCCGGGGAAGTTCACCGACGTCGGCACCGTCAGTTGGGATACAACGAGCCACACCTACAACGGCCTCGAGCCGGGCTGCATGTACATCTTCTCCGCCAAGGCGACGGGCCCCGGCGGCACGTCTGACTACGGCGTGAGCGCGCCGGCGATCTACACCACGCCGACGGCGCTCGGCATGCTCGAGGCCGTCAAGGCGGAGGCGGCGAAGGTCGTGCTCAGGGGGCACGACGCGCCGGCCTTCGTCGACAGCTGGGAGTTCCAGCTCACGACCGACGGGGGCAGGACGTGGGTCGATGCCGACGTGAACGCCTCGTGGGAGGACGAGGAGGCGCCGGCGGGAACGGTGCGCTACCGCGCCCGCGCGGTCAAGAGCGGCCTCAAGGGCCCGTGGACGGAGTCAAACGAGGTCACGACCATTTGCCCGCCACTCGCACCGTCCATCAGGGGCGTCAGGGCGGCTTACGCCACAGGTTCGACCGCGACGCTCGAATGGATGCCCAACCATCCGGACGGCTCGGCGCAGACCTCAGCCGAGGTGCAGGTCACGACGCCGACGGGTCCCACCACCACGACGGTTGATGGCCCGGGTACGAGCCTGAAGCTGCCGACTGGCACCAAGGGCCTCTACACCGTGCGCGTGCGCACCAAGGGCCTCGACGAGGACTGGGGCGCATGGTCGAGCGCGGCGGCATATACCGTGGCGGACGCGCCCCAGGCATTCTTCACCGATCCGGCTGCGGACGGGGCGACCCTGCGCGCGGTGCCGCATACCTTCACGTGGAAGGTGGCCGACGAGACGGGCGTCAGTCGACAGTACCTGTCTTTGTGCGACATCAGGGGCAACCTCCTGTGGAGCGGGACTGTGGACAAGGACGCGCGCTCCTTCCGCCTGGGCTATGCGCAGCACGCCTTCGTCAACCACACGGTCTACAGGGTCGTGCTCACGGTCACAGCCGGATCGTCGCTGTCGGTCGCCGCCTCGAGAGTTTTCCAGACCGACTGGGCACCGCCAGCCAAACCGTCGCTAAACATCTTCGTCGACGACGGGCTGAGGTGCCAGCTGTCGGTATTCGCGGGCGCGCCCGACAGCGACGACACGCCCGAGACGTCCCACTTCACCGTGTCGCGCGTCCTGCCCGACGGCTCGACCCTGCAACTCGGCTCGCACCTTGCGGCGGGCGAGGGCGCGAGCGACCCGCTGCCGCCGCTCAACAGCGAGTTCGAGTACGTGGCGGTCGCCTACGCGGCGACGGGCGTGAGCGCGGTGACGAGGGTCAAGACGACCGTGGCGAGCCGCGCGGTGGCGTTCAACTGGGGAGCCGGCGCGGAGAGGTCGTGGCTCGGCAGGTACCTCAAGAAGGGCTCCGGGCGAAGCGTCACGCACGGCTTCAAGATGCTGCACTTCGCCGACGGCGGAGCGGGGCTGCCCGTCTCATACGGCATCAACGAGAGGGACGTCAAGGACAGCATGGACTTCCTGCTGCTCGACGAGGAGGACTACAAGGCGTTCCTCGAGGTCATGAACACCGCGGGGCGCTTCTGGGTGCGCGACCTCCACGGCGAGCGGTTCCGCGCCCGCCTGAGCTGCAGCGTGAAGCGCTCGGATGGCGCGTGGGCGGCCTCGTGCGACCCGACGTGGGAGACATGGGAGGAGCCTGCCAATGGCTGATAGCTGGACGAGGCCGTTCGACGCATCCTACGACTTCGTGCGCGTCTCGCGCGAGACGGGGCTCGAGCTCGAATTCGTGCGCGACATCGAGAACGGAGGCTCCATCGAGCGCAACGCGAACACGGCGCTCTACGAGACTGCGTCCCTGGACTTCGCCGACAGGTTCGACGTTGGCAACGACTTCCTGCGTGTGTACCTCAACGCCTCCTTCTCGGACGGCAACGAGAGGCGCGAGTGCCTCGGCACGTTCATGCCGCAGGTGGACTCGGTGGACATCGACGGAGCCTACCGCGAGGGCCAGATCAACGCCTACGGCCTCCTGAAGCTGCTCAAGGACGACGACTTCGACGGCCCCTACGTGATCGTCAAGGACTCCAATGCGGTGGAGGAGGCCGTCAAGATAGCCGAGTCGGTCGGCCTCACCGTCTACGCCGACCCCAGCAGCCTCCTTCTGGGCAGCACCTTGGTTTTCGGCGTGGGCAGGGACAACGACGCCAAGACAAAGCTGGATGCCGTGAACCTGCTCCTCGAGGCGGCCGGGTTCCGCTCGGCGACGACCGACCGAATGGGCAACGTGCTCTTCAGGCGTTACGTCGAGCCTGCCGACATGCCCATCTCGGCGGAGTTCACCGAGGGCGCGGACGCTCGATTCATGTCGGCCATGACCGAATCGACCAACCGCGCCGAGGTCTGCAACGTCGTGCACGTGGACTTCAGCACGCAGGACGCATCGGTGCGCGGCACGGCGGTGGACGACTCGCCCGACTCCGACCTCTCGACCGTCTCGGTCGGGCGCCGCATCGTCAAGAGCTACAGCTACGACAGCCTGCCGGGCGTTGACACCGAGGACGCCAACCTTATCGATGGCGCCGCCAACGCCCTCGTCGGCACCGGGACCAGGCAGGACAAGAGCTTCCGCCAGAGCGAGGCGCACGGCAGCATCCAGACCGTCTACGTCCCCGACTCGCCGCAGGTGGGCGTGCTTTTCGGCATCAAGGTCGTCTCGAGTGGCGGGCGCGTCGGCTTCTGCCAGGACGAGGGACCGAGCGTCAAGAAGGATACGGACTACACGCAGAGTGTGTGGGTCAAGGGCACCAAGGGCGCGACGGGCATCATACAGTCCTTCTTGGATCAGGAGAGGGCGCTTGGCCCGGTGACCAAGGGGTTCACCATGACTGGCGAGTGGCAGAAGGTCGGCTACGCCTACCACGCCACGGAGAACCACAGCAAGGTCAGCTGGGGCTACTGCTACATCGACGGCGGCGAGGCCATCTTCGTCGCCGACAAGGTCGAGGAGGGAGGCAACGCCACGCCTTGGCCCCAGGACGCCATGCAGTCGGCTGCGGACGCAAAGGCGGCGGAGCTGCTCGCCACCGAGCGCGCCGTGACGCGCACGGACGAGTTCAGGAGCGTATACAAGCCCGTCGAGCCGTGCATGGCGGTGGCGATGAACTACAGGACGGGCGGGGTGGTCGGCAAGCTGGCAATCCAGAAGCAGACGCTGACGCTCGACGCGGGCTGCGTCATAAAGCACACGGCGAGGAGGTACGAGCGATGAGTGATTCGGCGGTCGAGATCAAGGGCGCGGCGGCGCGGCTGGCGGCGGCGATGCCGTCGGGCGGCAAGCGGCTGACGATGGAGTTCGGCACGGTCGTCGGCGTCCACGGCGCGGCGCTCGATGTGATGCTGCGCGGTGCGGTCGTGACGGTCCCGATGGTGCGCTCCTGCACGGGGTGCGTCATCACCGACCGCGCCGTGATCCTGTCGCAGGGCCCGCTGGCCGTGTGCGTCGGCACGATGGCGGCGGTATAGGTCGGCGTTACGGGGGCCCGACCCTGCGGTGTGGCGGGGGATGGGCCCCACCACACTGCAGAAAGGGAGGGAGGCCGGATGGAGGTGCTCAAGCTGTTCGCGCCGTACGGGCCGGGGTGGCTCGGCGGCGTGCTGCTGGCGCTGATTGCTTTTTATTTCGGAAAGCAATTCCTTGCAGAATACAAGGTCCAGAACGAGCGCAAGGCGAACATCGACCTCAAGCGCGAGGAGCGCAAGCAGGCCGAGGTGGACGAGCGCGCGCAGCGAGACCGCGAGCGCTCGGAGATGGAGGGGCGCATCGCGGCGCAGATGGAGCGCAGCAACACCTTGATTGAGGGGATGAAGACCCTCATGGAGTCGGTTGTCGCGTCAAACGACGTCCTGCACGCCGATCTGGTCCACAGCCAGGCGCGCAGCCAGGGGATGGCCGAGAAGGTCGACCACATCTACGACCGCGTCGACCTCATGTACAACAAGGAGACAAACAGATAGGAGCAATCAAATGACTGAGATTCAGGCCGGCCTCACCGTCGCCACGGTGCTCGTGGTGCCCTACATCGTGCAGGCCATCAAGACCAAGGCCATGACGGGCAGCGTCGCCCGCTGGACGGCCATCGCCGTCTCGGCGGGGTGCGGCGCCCTCACGGCCATGGCGGGAGGCGTGCCCACCGACCCCTCGACGTGGGTGACGTCCATCTTCGCGTGTGTCGGCGGCGTGCAGGTGGCCTATGCCGCCTTCAAATCCGTCGGCATCACGGACAAATGGCTCGACGCGCTGCTCGCGCTCGGCGACATTAAGGAGGACTAACATGGCAGATTTCGCGAACGTCCAACCGGACGAGTACAAGCTCCTCGGCTGCAACTTCTCGGCGGGACGACCCTTCGGCATCAAGGGCGTCACGATCCACCATATGGCGGGTGACCTCAATGCGGCCCAGTGCAACAGCATCTGGGCCGCCAACGGCTGCTCTGCCCACTACTCGGTCGACCGCAACGGCTACATCGTGCAGCACGTCAACGACACCGACCGAGCTTACGCTTGCGGCGACGGCATCGGCACGGGCGGCGGCAACGACACGACCATCAGCATCGAACACGCCAACAGCGCGCGCGGCCCGTGGACGGTTCACGAGGCCGCCATCGAGAGCGGCGCGCACCTCGTGGCCGCGCTGTGCCTGTACTACGGGCTGGGCCGTCCGGCATGGATGGTGAACGTGTTCCCGCACAAGCACTGGTCGTCCACCGCCTGCCCGGGCGAGCTGGCGGGCTCCCAGCGCGACCACTACATGCAGCGCGCGATGGAGTGGTACGACGCGATGGTCGGCGGCGCGCAGCCGTCGGCGCCCACCGTGCAGCCCGCGACTACGCCCGCTGCGCCCTCGGCCTCTCAGGGGGCACCGGGCGGTTTCCCGTCCTCGACTGGTGCCCGTGTCCCCGTCCACTACTCCCTCCACCTCAAGGGCGGCGGCTGGCTGGACGAGGTGACCGACTTCGGCGCTGGGGATAATGGCTTTGCAGGGTACCCGTGCAAAGCCCATGACCTTCTTTGCGCCCGAGTCGATCGCGGCACGCTCAAGTACCAGGTGCACACCATCGAGGACGGATGGCTTGACTACGTGACCAAGGGCGACCGAAACGACACCGTTTCCGGTTGCGCCGGTATCGCCGGTCATACCATCGACGGCGTGCGCATGTACTACGTGACGCCGAGCGGCGAGGAGTACAAGCAGGCGTGGTACCGCTCCCAGACCACTGCGCGCGCCGGATGGCTGAACACCGTGTGCGACGACGGCTCTACCTATAGCGGCGACGACTACGCCGGTATCTACGGCGAGCCGCTCGACCGTCTGCAGGTCTGCGTCACCGACGGGGTGCCGTGGTAATGGTTTTCGTCATGGGCGCGGCGCTCGGCGCGATTTTGGGCAGCTTCGTCACGGTTGTCGCGCTCGCCCTGATCTGGGGCGTTAGCGACCGCGGGCGATAGCAACAAAAAGGGGCCGTGGCGGTTCGTCGCCACGGCCCCTTTTTCGTATCCCTCGAATATCCCAAGTGGGCGCAAAACCCTAAGTACGGTCAGCGTGTTGCGGTACGGTCAGCACGTTTTGCCTGATGGTCAGCATCAATAGCGAGCTGCGGCAACCTGTCTCAGTACTGCCACATGTGGTTGACAGGGCCGGAGCCTTTGCCCATGTTCAGGCCGGCGGCCAGAGCGCCTGTCAGGTATGCCTTGCCGGCGTTGACGGCATCGGCAAGATCCATGCCCTGGGCCAGCGCACAGGCGATGGCGGACGAAAGCGTGCAGCCGGTGCCGTGTGTGTTGTCGGTCTCGATGCGCTTGTGGCGGAACCACGTGGTGAGCGGATCGCCCAGATGGTTGCCCTCGTCATCGAGTGGCGCGGGTTCGGCCAATACATCGTTGGCCTCGTTGACAAGATGCCCACCCTTAACGAGGGATGCGCAACCAAAGCGGCGGGTGAGGAGCATGGCAGCATTTTGCTGTGTGCGCTCGGAGTCGACCTCGTAGTCAAGCAGGGCCATGGCCTCGGGAATATTGGGCGTGATGACGGTTGCTAGTGGGAACAGGCGGCGGGTGAGCGCCTCGGCGGCATCTTCGGCAATCAGCCGTGCGCCCGAGGTGGCTACCATGACGGGGTCGACGACCACGTTTGTCGCGTTCCAGGCGCTCAGGCGGTCGGCGATAACCTCGATAATCTCGGCAGAGGAAACCATGCCGATCTTGACGGCGCTGGGGCGGATATCGTCAAATACGGCGTCGATCTGCGCAGCGACGATATCAGGGGAGATATTCTGCACGGCGGCGACACCGAGCGTGTTTTGTGCGGTGATGGCGGTGATGGACGTCTCGGCATACAGGCGGTGCGCCGTGATGGTCTTGATGTCGGCCTGAATGCCGGCGCCACCGCTGGAATCGGATCCTGCGATGGATAGAACGGCAGGTACCTTACTGCGATCCATGTTTGCTCCCTTGTTCGGTCGGAATCAAATGGGTCTTTAAGCCAGCATTATAAAGATGCCCGGGCCGACTCAATGTCGAACCCGGGCGGGCGATGCAATCTTTACGCAAATGTAAGCAAATGTTCACACGTCAACAATTGACGAACACCATGTTACCGATTGTGGCTCCGGTGACGAGTTAGTCCTCCATGCCGAGGTCGATCGTCGTGCCTTCGAACACCTTGTTAACGGTGCGGACGGCGCACATCTTGCCACACATGGTGCAGGTGCCCTCGGTGGCGGCGGGGGACTCCTCGTAGCGCTTCTTACCGGTGACCGGGTCGAGAGCACACTCCCACATGGCATCCCAGTCGAGCTTGCGGCGTGCCTGGCCCATCTTGTCGTCCATGTCGCGGGCGTGCGGCACCTTTTTGGCGATATCGGCGGCGTGTGCGGCGATCTTGGTGGCCATGAGGCCGTCGAGCACATCCTGGGCGTTAGGCAGGCACAGGTGCTCGGCCGGTGTCACGTAGCACAGGAAGTCGGCACCGGAGCTGGCGGAGATAGCGCCGCCGATGGCAGCGGTGATGTGGTCGTAGCCCACGCCGATATCGGTCACCAGCGGCCCGAGCACATAGAACGGGGCGTTGTGGCACAGGCGCTTCTGCAGTTTCATGTTGGCGGCGATCTCGTCGAGCGCCATGTGACCCGGGCCCTCGACCATGACCTGGACGCCGGCAGCCCAAGCGCGCTTGCACAGCTTGCCCAGCTCGATCATCTCAGCGGTCTCGGTGGCGTCGTTGGAGTCGTAGAGGCAGCCCGGGCGGCAGGAGTCGCCGAGCGAAATCGTCACGTCGTACTCGTGGCAGATCTCGAGCAGCTCGTCAAAGTACTCGTAGAAGGGGTTTTCGTTGCCGGTGACCTCCATCCAGCCAAACAGCAGCGAGCCGCCGCGGCTCACGATGTTCATCAAGCGGCCGGTCTCCTTAAAGGTCTTGGTGACCGACTTGTTGATGCCGCAGTGGATGGTCATAAAGTCCACACCGTCCTCGGCGTGCGCGCGCACGACCTCGAACAGGTCATCCTTGGTAAGCTTGACCAGCGGCTTTTCCATGTAACCGATGGCGTCGTACATGGGGACGGTGCCTACCATGAGCGGCGTCTCGTCGATGAGCTGTTGGCGGAACTGGCGTGTCTTGCCCGAGTTGGAGAGGTCCATGATGGCGTCGGCGCCAAAGTCCTCGGCAATCTTGACCTTCTTCCATTCCTCGGCGGCATCGGCCTTGTCGCCCGAGATGCCCAAGTTCACATTGACCTTGGTGGACAGGCCCTCACCGACGCCAAAGGCGCGCATGCCCTTTTTGATATGCACGATGTTGGCGGGAATGGCGATGCGGCCGTCGGCCACGCGCTCGCGGATGTACTCGGGGTCGCGATGCTCGCGCTCGGCAACCTCCTTCATCTGCGGTGTGATCTGCCCGGCGCGGGCGAAGTCGATTTGCGTGACGAGCTTGGGCTCGGTTTGTGTGCTCATTGGCACGGCTCCCTTCGTTGGCATTACCCATATCAGGTTTGCGGGTCAGGGCGGGCGCGCCCAATCTCAGCCTGCCGTCTTGTCCTGCAAGCTCCCCGTTATGTCATGGGCTCAAGTATAGCCTGAATGGGTACGATTGGGCCAACGAGCGTACCTGTGGGGGGCGAACATGGAAGACAAGCATCTATATCGAGAGACGCAATGGGTTGTATCGGCCGAGGAAAGCCGTGCGCACCATGGCCTGGTCGCGATTGGTTTTGCGGTGCTTGCCGTGCTGGTGATTGCCTTTTGCATCTGGACGTTTGGCGGTCGCGGCGGCGCTGCCTGGGAGTTTGAGGCTGACGATAGCCTGCCGATTATGACGATGAAGGTCTCTGGCGGCAACACGGTTGCCGCTCCTGGCGACTATTGGTATCCGCGCGATGAGTTTGTGCAGTTACAGCTGAGTGGCGGGTCCATTCCGGGCGAGGAGATTGAGCGCGTGACGTTTGATGCATCGCTCAAGACGCTGACGGTCGAGCTCAAAGATCAAGGAGATGCGCCCACGACGATGGATATCGCGCTGACGGAATGGCGCCTGGAGCCTCCGTCGGGCGTCAAGGCGTCCGAGGTGGAGCACGTTAGGGTTATCTATCAGGACGGTTCGGCAAACGAGATTGCCAAAGCCGACGGCCTAGCAGGATAGATGCGCCGCCTGGACAGCCCCTTCAAAAAAGTTGCGGTGGGCCTACAAGGTCTGCTCGTTCAGGAAGACCAAGATGTTTTTGTTTGAAAGCTCGGGAGCGTGACGATAGCCGACATCGAACGTGGTGAGCCCGCTTGCATCCTCGAGCTTGTTTTCTGCCATCCAGCGCACCATGGAGCCGCGCGCCTTTTTGCTGGCGGTCGAGCGCTGGATGGGCTTACCGTTGCGGACGCCTTCGCCAAAGAGACATGTGACGACCGTGACGTCGGCGGCAAGGTGGGGCAGAACGGCTTTGGCGTATTCCACGCTGGCGAGGTTGACGATCGTAGCGTTGGAGCCTGCCGGAGCGATAGTCCGTGCGAGCTTATCGCCCCAAAACGCATAGAGGTCACAGGCATCGTCGACGGCGAGCTTTGCGCCCATCTCCAGCCGATACGGCTCGACGGCATGAAAGGGGCGTACGCATCCGTAAAGGCCCGAGAGGATCCACAGATGGTCTTGCAGCCAGGCGAGCTGCGCGGAACCCATCACCTCGGGCGCCATGCTCTGGTACTGGATGCCGTGATAGGACATGACGGCAGGGGAGAGGTGACGGGCGATATCGGGATTGTCGAGGTCGTCGTTTTTCAGGATGGGCTCAAACTCATGCAGAGTATCGAGGCAAGGCCCCAGCAGCTTGTCGCTTACATTCCACAGCTCCTGTAGGCCGTCGCTGCCATCATTTCGCTCGATATCTAGTAGCGTGCGGTGGAGGCGAGCTGTCTCGTGTGCAAAGGGCGGAATGCCCAAGGATTCAAAAGCATCTTGGGCCGCGCGCATTTGCTTGGCGGGCGAAATGATGACCTGCAGCATGGACTCTCCTCTGCCAATAAAGAAGTTGCGGTGGAATACGGTCTGTTTTGGCCATTTATGGGCCAGTTTAGTCCGTATTCCACCGCAAGTTATGGGTGGGGTGGATTAGGCGCGCTCGAGGAAGGCCTTGTAGCCGCGGTAGGCCTCGTAGATGTCGGCCTTGTTGGCGACCTCCCACAGGGCGTGCATGGACAGGACAGCAACGCCGGAGTCGATGACGTTCATGCCGTACTTGGCCATGATGTAGGCGATGGTGCCGCCGCCGCCCGCGTTGACGCGACCGAGCTCGCAGGTCTGGAAGTCCACGCCGGCCTCGTCCATGATGTCGCGGATAAGCGCCATGTACTCGGCGTCGGCGTCATTGGAGCCGCCCTTGCCGCGGCTGCCCGTGTACTTGTTAAAGCACAGGCCGCGACCCATAAAGGCTGCGTTTTTGGTCTCGAACTTGCCGGCATAGCCCGGGTCGAAGCCGGCGGATACGTCGGATGAGAGCATGCGGCTGCGGGCGAGTGCGCGACGCAGTGCCAGCGGGCTATCCTCGCCGGCGAGCGCCATGATCTCGGCGACGGTGTTCTCGAAGAAGCGGCTCGTCATGCCGGTGGCGCCCACGGAGCCGATCTCCTCCTTGTCGACGATGAGCGTGATACTCGTGCGCTCGACATCGGCGACATTGATCTGGGCGAGCATGGACGGATAGGCGCAGACGCGGTCGTCGTGGCCATAGCCCAGGATCATGGAACGGTCGAGGCCCATATCGCGGGCGGGGCCTGCGGGCACAACCTCGATCTCGGCGGAGAGGAAGTCCTCCTCCTCGACGTCGTACTGCTCCTTGAGGATGTCCAGGAACATCTGCTTGACGGGCTCCTTGGGGGCGTCCTTGTCGTCCTCGTCAAACTTGACGGGGCGGCCGCCTACGATCACGTCGAGGATCTCGGCGTCGACGGCGTCCTTGGCGGGCTTGGCCATCTGCTCGCTCGAGAGATGAATCAGCAGGTCGGAGATGGTGAAGACCGGGTCGTCGGCCTTGTCGCCGATGTTGATGTCGACGGTGGTGCCGTCCTTTTTGCAGATGACGCCCACGAGCGCGAGCGGGGAGGCGACCCAGTGATAGCTCTTGACGCCGCCATAGTAGTGCGTATCGAGGTATGCCATGTCGCCGGCCTCGAAGGCGGGATTCTGCTTAAGGTCCAGGCGCGGCGAGTCCACGTGGGCGCCCAGGATGTTAAAGCCCTGCTCGAGCGGTGCGGTGCCCAGGTTGACGAGCATGAGGTCCTTGCCGTGGTTGGCGGCGTAGACCTTGTCGCCGGCCTTGAGCGCGCGCCCCTCGGCAATCACGGTCTCCAGATTGACGTAGCCCGCCTCCTCAGCCATCTTGATGCCGGCCTTGACGCACAGGCGCTCGGTCTTGTTCTCACTCAAAAACTGCTTATAGCCGCGGCAAAGCTCCTCGAGCTCCTCGATCTGCTGTGGCGTGTACTTTTTCCATGCGCTGGGACGCTCCATGACGCAGGCTCCTTTCGGATCGATCGTGCTGGTTGATGTACCGTGAGCCATCGTATCACGCGCGGGCCCGCGGCGGCAGGGAAGCCTGATGTGCGGTGGCCGCGGGGCGGGGAGCGTGTAAACTGGTGTGAGCAAACCGTGCCCAGCCCAAAGCGAGGTATTCAATATGTCTGAAAAGCGCCGTACCTTTGCCGTCATCGACGGCAACTCGCTCATGCATCGCGCCTTCCACGCCGTGCCGCCGACCATGAACGCGCCGGACGGTCGCCCCACCAACGCGATCTTTGGTTTTCTGAACATGTTCCTCAAGATGATCGATGCCTTTAATCCCGACGGCGTTGTCGTGGCGTTTGACAAGGGCAAGCCGCGCGTGCGTATGGAGATGCTGCCGCAGTACAAGGCGCAGCGCCCGCCCATGGACCCCGACCTGCACGCGCAGTTCCCCATGATCAAGGAGCTGCTCGCCGCGCTCAACGTGCCCATTTTGCAGTCCGAGGGCTGGGAAGGCGACGATATCCTGGGAACCATGGCGCGCCTGGGCGAGGAGGCCGGCTGCGACATGCTGCTGGTGACCGGCGACCGCGACATGTATCAGCTCGTGACCGAGCACGTCAACGTGGTCTCGACTCGCAAGGGCCTGTCCGACGTGGCGATCATGACGCCCGAGAGCGTGGACGACCTGTATCACGGCATCACGCCGGCGCTCGTGCCCGATTTTTACGGTCTGAAGGGCGATACGTCGGACAACATTCCCGGCGTACCGGGCATCGGCCCCAAAAAGGCGAGCGCGCTCATCGCGCAGTACGGCAGCCTTGACGAGGTCATCGCGCATGCTGACGAGGTCAAGGGCAAGATGGGCGAGAACCTGCGTGCGCACATCGACGATGCGCTGCTGAGCCGCAAGGTGGCGACCATCCGCACCGATGCACCCGTTGAGCTCGATTTTGAGGCGACGTCCTTCCCGGCGTTTTCCGCCTATGAGGTTTCCGCGGCGCTGGGCACGCTTGGTATCACCGCCATGCAGAACCGTTTCTTGGCGCTGATCGGCGGCGAGGGCGGGGCAGCTGCCGCTACTAGAACGTTTGAGATGCCCACGATTGAGCGCACCGCTGCCGGCGATGCCGAGGCGCTTGCTGCCGTGGCGTCCGAGGTTGCCCGTGCGATCGAGGCGGGCGAGTGGGTCGCCGCCGTGGTGGACGACGACAAGGAAGAGGGCGCGCTCTTTGGACTGACGCGCACACTGTGGTTGGCGACGTCCAAGGGCCTGTTCGCGCTCGAGGAAGCCGATGACGGCACGCCTGCCGCTGTCGAGGGCTTCAACTTCGTCCACGGCGTGATCGCCGGCGTACTTGCGCGCCTGTTTATGGAGGGCCGTGTGGCGAGCCCGGATATGAAGGCGCTGCTGCACGAGCTTTCGCCCATCGATTCTTCCGAGCCCGAGCTCATGGATCCGCTCGCTGCCGATTCCACGCGTATCTTCGATACCGTGGTCGCTGCCTACCTGCTGGATTCCGATCGCTCCGAGTTCGATGAGGCATATCTTGCCGATACGTATCTGCAGATGGCGCTGCCTGCGGCGCGCGGCGCAGAGGTCGCTGGTGAGGACGCTCCGGCGCCTGCCGCCCGTACTGCGGCTCTGACGCTGGCGCTCGTGGCGCCGTTGCGCGAGTGCATGGCCCGTGAGAATGCCGCCAACGTGTTCGATGGCATCGAGATGCCGCTCGTTCCGGTACTTGCCAAGATGGAGCGCGCGGGCATGCTCGTGGACCCCGACCGTCTGCACAGTCTGTCCGAGGGTCTGGCGACCCAGATTACCGAGGTCGAGCGCAGTATTCGCGACCTGGCGGGTGACGAGACCTTTAATATTGGCAGTCCCATGCAGCTGTCGCACGTGCTCTTTGATGTGATGGGGCTTCCGACCAAGGGCCTCAAGAAGACTAAACGCGGCTATTATTCGACCAACGCCAAGGTACTGAGCGACCTTGCCCGTGACCACGAAATCGTGCGTCTGATCTTGGACTGGCGTGAGAAGTCCAAGATCAAGTCCACCTATCTGGACACGCTGGGTCCGCTGCGTCGAGGCGACGGCCGCGTGCACACCACGTACAACCAGACCATCACGGCAACGGGTCGCCTGTCCTCGAGCGACCCGAACCTGCAGAACATCCCGACGCGCTCGGAGCTGGGTCGTACCGTCAAGACGGCGTTTTCGGCAGGCGAGGGAAGCGTCTTTTTGGCGGTGGACTACTCGCAGATCGAGCTGCGTCTGCTGGCGCATCTCTCGGGTGACGAGCACCTGGTGCGCGCCTTTAACGAGGGCGAGGACTTCCATGCCGAGACGGCAGCGCGCGTGTTTGGCGTGCCGGTGTCCGAGGTAACGCCCGACCTGCGCAGCCGCGCCAAGGCCGTGAACTTTGGCATCGTGTACGGTCAGCAGGCCTATGGTCTGTCGCAGTCGCTGCACATCTCGATGGCCGAGGCGCGCGACATGATCGACCGCTACTACGAGGCCTACCCGGGCGTGCGCACGTTCCTCGACAACGTGGTGGCACGTGCCAAGCAGACGGGCTACGCCGAGACCATGTACGGCCGCCGTCGCCATATTCCGGAGCTCAAGGCTAAAAATCCGCAACTCCGCGGCTTTGGCGAGCGCACGGCCATGAACCACCCCATGCAGGGCACCGCCGCCGACATCATCAAGATCGCCATGGCCCGCGTAAGCCGTCGCCTGGAAGAAGAAGGCTTTGCCGCCCACATGATCTTGCAGGTACACGATGAACTGGACTTTGAGTGCCCCGTCGACGAAGTCGAGCGCCTGACAGCCATGGTCCGCGACGTCATGGAACACGTAGTAGACCTCCGCGTCCCCCTCATTGCCGAAGCCAGCACGGGCATAACCTGGGCCGACGCGAAATAGGGAAACGCCCATAAGGCAGACTAGCCTACAGCGCGAGCCCCCATATACTTAAGATTTGGGACAAACACTACTGATTAATTTGTCCCACAGTTACCAAAATAGAAGGGTGCCCCTCAACAATAAGAGGCACCCTTCATTCAAATATATTCAGCTAAGTATCTAGGCACCCAAGACACCATCTCGGCGGCAAACAAGTAAACCTAGGGCCTGGCCGGGCGGCAGGGGTTAACTTTTCGTAGATTCCGCACGCAAAGAAAGCCACTTAATGTGGCTTTCGTCTTGCGCAGGACCTGACCGAGCGAAAAGTTAACCCCTGCCGCCCGGCCAGGCCCGATGAGATGGCTAACGAGCCGCCAAGATGGCGTCGATGAGCGTCAGTACGCCCCCGTCGTTGTTGCTCGGAATACGCCACTTGGCATGCGCGTTCATGTGCTCCTCGGCATTGCCCACGATAAAGCTATGCCCGACGCGCTCCAGCATGGGGATGTCGTTGTACGTATCGCCCACGGCAGCGGCGTCGGCGATATCGATGTCCAGGCGCTCGCAGAGATGAGCCACGCCCGACCCCTTGTCGACGCCCAGATTCATAAAGTCGATCCACTCGCGGCCCGCATTGGTGACGTAGAGTCGGTCCGAGAATGCCGGGTTGTAGTCCTCGCGAAACGCCGGCTCGGCATCGTAGGCGGGGAAAAAGATTGAGATCTTATTGGACTCGATATCAAGGCCCTCAAAGCTGTCGACGTAGTTGATTGTGTTGTAGTACACGCTGATCTCGTCGTGGTACTGATGGTCGCGGGCGAGCACATAGAACTCGTCGTAGCAGCACAGGACGGGAACGGCGCGCGGGTCCTCCGAGGCACGAGCGAGCACCTGCTGATACAGCGCCACATCGATGTTGCTCTTATAGATATAACTGCCGCGATAGATGACGCAGGCTCCGTTGTCGGGACAAAAAGCAAGGCGGTTCTTAATGCTCTCGAACATTTCCTCGAGTTTGGGGGCAGGGCGTCCGCTGGCGGGGCAGAATACAATGCCTGCGTCGGCGAGCTTGTCCAGGCGCTCATCAAGACCCTGCGGCAACACGCGCTCGTCGGTGAGTAGCGTCTTGTCCATGTCGACGGCGAGAATCTTAATGCTTCCGATATTGGTGTCCGATTCGTAAGTTTGCATAAAAGCGCGCCTTTCGTTTCGAAATTGTTTCAGACGTTATAACCATCAACCAGTAACTGAGCGTATTGTCGCAGGAACGGAGCGTATTTGCACCACGCTTCACAAAGTAATGAAAAAACTTTTCAGAAATTTGAATTTGTCGCTTGTGCTGCGGGCACTTTAGCGTAATATAGCGACCATCGAAAACGGAGACGGAAATACAACCGCTTACCGAAGAAAAGGTACCG